>NZ_JBIWDW010000007.1:0-191638 GCF_044762205.1 Arthrobacter sp. NPDC097144
CCGTAGGTCGGATGAGTGTGGTAACCCATATCGAACCGGAGACCCTCGCCTATTTAACTTTTGCCACGCCGTTCACAACCACCGTAAGAGTTACAGCTAGGCCCCGGCCTTGCCTGCCTACAGCGCGCCGCGCAGCAGCGCCGTCAGCTCTTCCGTCAGGGCGGGGGAGGAACTGATCGGCGTGCCGTCAATGGAGGTGACCGGGGCCAGCAGCCGGATGCTGGAAACCAGCCACACGGCGTCGGCCTCCATCAGGTGGGCCGGCTCCAGCGGTCCGTAGCCCCGGGCCCAGCCCGCTGCCTCGGCCGCATCAAAGAGCGCGCGCTGCGTGGTGCCGGGAAGGATTCCGCTTTCCAGCTCGGGAGTCAGCAGCGTTTTCTGCCCGTCTTCCTCCACCGCCAGGATCACGCTGGAAGTGGGCCCCTCCAGGACTTTGCCGTCCGAGGAGGTGAAGATGACGTCGTCCGCGCCGTTGGCTTTCGCATACCGCAGGGCAGCCATGTTGACGGCGTAGGACAGGGTCTTGGCGCCCAGCAGCAGCCACGGCGCCCGGTCGGCCAGGGTGCTGTCATACCCGCGGTCCAGCAGCAGGACCGCCAGTCCGTCAGCCGTGCGTTCCCGGGACCCGGCCGGAACGGGAGAGGCCGCCACCCAGGCAGTGGGGGAATCCGCTCCTTCCGCGCCGCGTGTCAGCAGCAGCTTTACCACTGCTTCGCCGTTTCCCTCCCGGACGGTCAGCTCCCTCAGGGCTGTGGCAACGGCTCGTTCCCAGGTTTCCCGCTCCGGCGCAATGAGGTCCAGCGCCTGCGCCGAGGACTCCATCCGGTCCAGATGCGCCTCCATTTTGCGGGCGGCTCCGTCCACTGCGAGCATTGATTCAAAGATGCCGTCGCCGCGCGTGGCACCGAGGTCTGTGGCCCTGAGCTGAGGAACATCTGCCTCCGCCAGCCGGCCTTCGGGGAATTCTGGGTCCAGGAATACCAATACAGTCATGGTCCCAGACTAGTTTGCCGTCCCGGCAGACTAGTCTAATGAGGGATAAATCTGCTGATAGGAGCGTCGTGTGTGGGTGGCTTTAACGGGTACAGCGCTCCCGGTCTGGATTGCCACGGTACTGACCGTGCTGGATTACGCCATCCGCGTCGTTTCGCTGGGCGTGGTGCCGGGGAACCGGCGGCCCACCACAGCCATGGCCTGGCTTCTGTGCATCTTTTTCCTTCCGCTTCCGGGCATCATCCTGTTCCTGCTCTTCGGCAACTTCCGGTTGTCGGAACACCGGGTGAAGCGCCAGGCGCAAATCAACCGGGCCGTCCGTGAAAACACCCGGGAGCTCGAGGCTGAGGGCAGCACCTATGCGGGTCCCGAATGGGTGGTCTCGGCCACCGAGCTGAACCGGAGGCTGGGTTCCTTTCCCAGCCTCGACGGCAACAAAGTAAATCTGCAGCGGGATTACAACGAGTCCATCCGTGAGATGACGGAAGTGGTGCGCGGAGCCCGGAAGTACGTGCACGTCGAGTTCTACATCATGAGCTACGACGACGTGACCCGCGAGTTCTTCGCGGCCCTCAAGGAGGCCGCCGCCCGGGGCGTGCGGGTGCGCCTGTTGTTCGACCACATCGGAACCTTGCGCGTGAAGGGCTACCGCAGCCTGCTGAAGGAACTGCGCAGCTCGGAAATCCAATGGCGCCGCATGCTGCCCGTCCTGCCGGCCCGGGGCCAATGGCGCCGTCCGGACCTGCGCAACCACCGCAAAATCCTGGTTGCGGACGGAAGAGTGGCCTACACCGGGTCGCAGAATCTGGTGGAGCCCTCCTACCGCAAACCGCACAACCGGAAGATTGGGCGGAAGTGGGTGGAGCTCATGGCCCGCCTTGAAGGTCCGGTGGTGGATGAGATCAACGTGGTCTTTGCCACCGATTGGAACGCCGAAACGGATGAAAACCTGGAACGGGAACTGAGCCTGTACGAGTGGGAGACCAAGCCCGGCGACGTGACCTGCCAGGTGGTTCCCAGCGGTCCCGGATTCAGCACGGAAAACAACCTGCGGCTGTTCACGTCCCTGATCTACTCAGCGTCGGACCGCATTTCCATCACCAGCCCGTATTTTGTCCCGGACGATTCGTTGCTGTACGCCATTACCACCGCTGCCCAGCGCGGCGTGCAGGTGGAATTGTTTGTCTCCGAACGCGGCGACCAGTTCCTGGTGGACCACGCCCAGCGTTCCTACTATGAGGCCCTGCTGCGCGCCGGTATCCGGATCTACCTGTATCCCAAACCCCTGGTCCTGCACGCCAAGCACTTCACCATTGACAACGAAGTGGCCGTCCTGGGCTCCTCGAACATGGACATGAGGTCCTTCTCCCTGAACCTGGAAGTATCCGTCATGATGTTCGACGGGAACATCGTGGAGAACATGCGGCGCATCGAAGACACCTACCGCTCCCTGTCCCGGGAACTCCTGCTGTCCGAATGGATCGGACGGCCCGTCTGGCAGCGCTACATCGACAATGTCTGCCGTCTGACAGCCACCCTGCAGTAGCGCGGCGGCTACTCCGGAAACGCAGCCCCCAGTGCGCTCAGCACCCCAAAGGCCTTGGCCCGGACCTCGTCCCACTCCGCCGCCGGATCCGAGTCCGCCGTGACCGCCCCGCCCACGCCCAAAGCCAGGGAGGAATCCCGGATCTCCAGGGTCCGGATCACCACGGACAGGTCCGCCGCGCCGGTAAGGGAGAACCAGCCGACGACGCCGGAATAGGCTCCGCGCGGAGCTCCCTCCAGCCGGTCCAAGATGTTCATGGTGCTGATTTTGGGTGCACCGGTCATTGATCCGGGTGGAAAGGCAGCGGCTACGGCTTCGGCACGGGAGGCTCCGGGGAGCAGCCGGGCGTCCACCGTACTCACCAGCTGGTGGACCGTGGCGTAGCTTTCCACGGCGCACAGCCGGGGAACGGTGACGGATCCCGGAACGGCGAAGCGGGACAGGTCGTTGCGCAGCAGGTCCACAATCATGATGTTTTCCGCACGGTCCTTCGATGAGGAGACCAGATCAGCTTCCAGCGTCCGGTCCTCCCGCTCCGTGGCTCCGCGCGGCCGGGTCCCCTTGATTGGTTCGGCGCGCAGGGCACCGGCTTCGGTGAAGGACAGGAAGCGCTCCGGTGACGTGCCTGCCAGGGCATAGCCGCCAAAACGCAGCAGCGATGCGAACGGTGCCGGATTGCGCTGCCGAAGTTCCCGGTACACGGCCAGGATGTCCGGTGCTGCCAGGGGCGCATAAAGCCGGGCGGTCAGGGCGGTCGTCAGGCACACCTCGTACGAGTTTCCGTCGCTGATTTCCGTCTGGGCAGCACGAACCTTGGCCAGATAGGAGCTCCGGTGATCCCGGACGGAGAACTGCAGTCCGGCGGGCACTGCACCCGGAGATCCTCCGGTCCCTGCGGCGGCAGCACTTTCCACTGCCCGCCGGACCAGGGCGGGCCATTCACCGCAGTCGTCTCCGACGGAACCGCTGCCGGATCCGTCATCCGTCAGGGCTAAGACATAGAGGCACTGTTGCTCATGGTCCAGCACCACTGCCCGGCCAGCAAAAATCAGGGCCGCATCAGGCGCAGGCGCGGCCGCGGGACCGGCTCCGGAGGCGGCAGGATGCTGTGTTCCGCCGGTTTCACGCTTGAGGCCGTACCCCAGGAACCCGAGCCAGCCCAGGGCAAAGCCGCAGGGATAGTCTGCCGGGACCGTGGCCCGGGGCGTGCCCCAGACCGAATCGAGCCACGGAAAGAAGCTGCCGGGACGGGATAGGGTCACCGGCCCCGAAACAACGGTGGTGACGGCGCTGCGGTGCTCCGCGTACCTGCCCAGCGGGCCGCCGTCGTCCGCCATGATGCTGAACCGGCTGCGGGCGGCAATATGGGCGGCGCCGGAGGCTGCGTTCGGCGGCTCCGGTGCCTCGAACCCCGGCGCCTCTGACGCTGCGCCCGCACTGGAGCTGTCCAACCACACAGAGCGGGCAGCCGAGCCAAAAAGTTCCCCGAACAGCCGCTCCGGATCCACCCAGGTATCCAGCCGCTCCACCCTGACGGTTTCAGCGCCCGCGGCGTTGCTGCCGGGCCAGGTCGGCTGGAGCCCGGGAAGCGCGAATCCGCCGAGGGCACGCAGGACGTAACCTGCGGCCGAACGCGGAGTTCCGGAGGCATGCTCCCGGTCAACCCTGATGTCCGCGAGTCCTGCCGCCGGATCGTCCGACGCCCAGGAACGTTCCTGCGCAGCCCACCTTTCCCAGTGCGGAGCGTAGGTGTCACCGTCGCGTGCCAGTGCCTGTTCGCGGCGCAGCCCTGCGGGCGCATCAACCCATACGGCGGCGTCGAGCAGGTGGCGCACCGCAGCTGCGGAGGATCCGACCCCCTCAAAGATGACGATCTCCGCCGGTTCTGTTGTGCGCTGCTCCCCATAGCGGCCGGCCGCCCAGTCCCACTGCTGCCAGTGGGCGGTGCGCCCCGCCGCCAGGGGAGCGGCCACCTGCTCACTGAAATAGGCAATTCCGTCCGCAAGGCCGTCCCAGCCGGGGTAAACGTCCTCCAGATGGAACAGGGAAACGGTGTGGTGGGCACGCAGCGCGGCTGCCAGTTCGGTGGCGAGCGTGGTTTTCCCCGCACCGGAAAAGCCGTCGACGGCGATGAGGACGGGCAGCGTCAGGGAGGCGGCCGTGGTGGCGGCCGCCGGCTGGAAAAACGTCACGACTGCCCGGAGGCAGCCCCAAGGGCTGTCCGGACGTGCTGAACCACGCCCGGCAGGGACGCCTGGATCATGGCGTAGGAAGAATCAAAGTCCGTCATGTCCCCGTACCAGGGATCTTCGATGCCCTGTTCCTCGGGAGGAAGGTCCGCTGCGGCGGGATCGAAGCTGCGGATCAGCCGGATTTTGTCGCGGTCCGGGCGTTCGGCGGCCAGCTCCCGGAGCCGGCGAAGGTGCCCAAAGTCCATGGCCAGCACCAGGTCACGGTCCTCGAACCACTCCTCCTGGAACTCACGGGCGCGAAAACGGCGCGCCTGCTCTGCGTCGTAGCCGTGGGCCAGGAGTTCCTCCACGGCGCGGGGGTCCATGGGGTTGCCTGCTTCCCAGGCGGTGACTCCGGCGGAATCCACCGAGACTTCGGACCCAAGCCCGGCTTCCTCGAAGGCGCGGGCCAGGCAGAACTGGGCCATCGGGGAGCGGCAGATGTTTCCGGTGCAGACCGTGATGATTCGGTACATTCCCCAAGCCTACCCAGTCCCGCACCTGCCCTGGATCGTCTGCGGGCGCCCGGGCGGTCAGGCCCAGGCGATAATCTCCCCGGAGGGGAGCAGGAACCAGCCGTCCGCGGCCGAGGCCCAGCGCCGCCAGCCGCCGGCCATCCGTTCAAGTCCGGCCTTGTCCGTAAGTTCCCGCTCCAGCGCCTGACCGGCAAACGCCGAGTGCAGCACCCGCTCCGCCCATCCTTCACCGAACCAGGTGCGCCGATCCTCGGTGGCGTACAGCCAGCTGGAAGCGGACGGAACAAATTCCGTGAACCCTGCTTCGAGGGTCCACGACACCAGGCGGCGGCCGGCGTCTGGCTGGGCGCCGTTGCCGCGGGCTATGCGCTGATAGACGTCCATCCATTCGGAGAGCTCCGGGAGTTCCGGGTACCAGCTCATCCCGTGGAAATCCGCGTCCCGGATGGCCACGATTCCGCCGGGCCGGGTGACCCGCCGCATTTCGCGCAGTGCGGCCACGGGGTCGGCGAGGTGCTGGAGGACCTGGTGCGCGTGAACGACGTCGAACGCCGCGTCGGGAAAGTCCAGGTCATATACGTTGCCTGCCGCAAACTCCAGGTTCGCCAGCCCCCGGGATGCAGCAAGTTTCCGGGCCTGTGCCACCACGTCTTCGGACTGGTCCAGCCCGGTGACCGTTCCCGGATCCAGCAGGTTGGCCAGGTCAGCGGTGATGCTGCCCGGGCCGCACCCCACATCCAGCAGTGCCATGCCGGGCTCAAGATAGGGGAGCAGATACGCTGCCGAGTCGGCGGCCGTGCGGGCGGCATGGGCCCCCACCACGCTGGAGTGGTGGCCGTGCGAGTACTGTTCCGGAGGCATAGGAGGAGAATACGCGGACCGGATGCCGTATGTGCCGGAAGATTGCAGCGTGTGTCTGCGTCCCCGATTCCCGAGGGGCCCTTGTGCCGGAGCTTTCCCGTTGGGGACCATGGTCTCAGAGCCGGGCCGCTGCGGTCCTCCTGCTGCTCTTCAGGCCCCGAGCCGTTCAGCTCGCCGGGCCTTCTTCCCAAGTTGAGTCGGTACGACTCAACTTTGTTGACAACGAATCCATCCTGAGTAAAGTTGAGTGCAGAACGCTCAAGACGCGCTGCGGGAGTGCCTGGCCCTCCCGGCGCAGTTTGCCACGGAAAGAGGAAGCAAATATGTCACGTGCAGTAGGTATTGACCTTGGAACCACCAACTCGGTTGTCTCTGTCCTGGAAGGCGGCGAGCCCACGGTTATCGCCAACGCAGAGGGCGGCCGCACCACCCCTTCGGTTGTTGCTTTCGCCAAGTCCGGCGAGGTCCTGGTAGGCGAAATTGCCAAGCGCCAGGCCGTGAACAACATTGACCGCACCATTTCCTCGGTCAAGCGCCACATGGGCACCGATTGGAACGTGGACATTGACGGCAAGAAGTACACCGCCCAGGAAATCTCCGCCCGTATCCTGCAGAAGCTGAAGTCCGACGCCGAATCGTACCTGGGTGAAAAGGTCACGGACGCCGTGATCACCGTCCCGGCGTACTTCAACGACGCCGAGCGCCAGGCCACCAAGGAAGCCGGCGAGATTGCCGGCCTGAACGTCCTGCGCATTGTCAACGAGCCCACCGCCGCAGCGCTGGCCTACGGACTGGACAAGGGCAAGGAAGACGAGCTCATCCTGGTCTTCGACCTCGGCGGTGGAACCTTCGACGTGTCCCTGCTCGAAGTCGGCAAGGATGAAGACGGCTTCTCCACCATCCAGGTGCGCGCCACCGCCGGTGACAACCGCCTCGGCGGCGACGACTGGGACCAGCGCATCGTGGATTACCTGCTGAGCCAGGCCAAGGCCAAGGGTGCTGACCTGTCCAAGGACAAGATCGCCCTGCAGCGCCTGAAGGAAGCTGCCGAGCAGGCCAAGAAGGAACTCTCCTCGGCAACTTCCACCAACATCTCCCTGCAGTACCTCTCGGTCACCCCCGAAGGCCCGGTCCACCTGGATGAGCACCTTTCCCGTGCCAAGTTCCAGGACCTGACCAAGGATCTGCTGGACCGTACCAAGAAGCCGTTCAAGGATGTCATCTCCGAAGCCGGCATCAAGGTTGCAGACATTGATCACATCATCCTCGTGGGCGGTTCCACCCGTATGCCGGCCGTCTCCGAACTGGTGAAGGAACTGGCCGGCGGCCAGGAGCCCAACAAGGGTGTCAACCCGGATGAGGTTGTGGCCGTTGGTGCCGCCCTGCAGGCCGGTGTGCTGAAGGGTGAGCGCAAGGACGTTCTGCTGATCGACGTCACCCCGCTGTCCCTGGGCATCGAAACCAAGGGCGGTGTGATGACCAAGCTGATCGAGCGCAACACGGCCATCCCCACCAAGCGCAGCGAGACCTTCACCACGGCGGATGACAACCAGCCGTCCGTGGCCATTCAGGTCTTCCAGGGTGAGCGCGAGTTCACCCGCGACAACAAGCCGCTGGGCACCTTTGAGCTGACCGGCATCGCTCCGGCTCCGCGCGGGGTCCCGCAGGTTGAGGTCACCTTCGACATCGACGCCAACGGCATTGTGCACGTGTCCGCCAAGGACAAGGGCACCGGAGCCGAGCAGTCCATGACCATCACGGGCGGTTCTTCCCTCTCCAAGGAAGACATCGACCGCATGGTCCGCGAAGCCGAAGAGCACGCAGCGGAGGACAAGAAGCGCCGCGAGGCTGCTGACGTCCGCAACTCCGCCGAGCAGCTGGCCTACTCCGTGGACAAGCTCCTTACGGACAATGACGACAAGCTGCCCGAAGACGTCAAGACCGAGGTCAAGGGCGATGTCGACGCACTGAAGAAGGCGCTCGAAGGCACCGAGAACGACGACGAAGTGAAGTCGGCGTTCGAGAAGCTGCAGACCTCGCAGACCAAGCTGGGCGAAGCCATTTACGCTCAGGCCCAGTCTGAGGGCGCTGCAGGTGCTGCCGGCGGTGCCGGTGACGCAGGCGCAGCCGGCGGTTCCTCCGCCGGTGACGAGGACATCGTTGACGCCGAGGTTGTCGACGACGAAGACAAGAAGTAATCATGACGGCTGGTAACGAGTCCCCCAACGACAAGCCCAACGGCGAAGAGCAGGAAGCCGCCGGCCAGGTGCCGGCGGACTCCGGAGCGACGGACCCGCAGCCTGCGGCGTCCGAGGGAGCACCGCAGGCTGAGGGCGGCGCCGACGGCGACGCCCTGGCGCAGGCCGAGCAGATCCTCAACAGCGCCGATGTTCCCCCGCAGCCCTCCGCTGCCGGATCACCGGAAGCCGCGGAACTGCGCAACGACCTGCTGCGGCTCCAGGCGGAATACGTCAACTACCGCAAGCGGGTGGAGCGTGACCGCGACGTCGCCCGGGAAATGGCAGTCATCGGAGTAATGAATTCCGTGATGCCGGTCCTGGATGACATCGACGCAGCGCGCCAGCACGGTGACTTGGTGGAGGGGCCGTTTGCCTCGATCGCCAACAAACTGGAAAACACGCTGAAGTCCTACGGGCTGGCCCGGATCGACGAGGTGGGGGTTGAATTTGACCCGAATATCCACGAAGCGTTGATCCAGCAGCAAAGCGCGGACGTGCAGTTCGATACTGTGACGCAGATTCTGCGGGCCGGCTATAAGGCCAATGACAGGGTTCTGCGGGCGGCACAGGTTATCGTCTCCGTTCCGGAGCAGTAGGAAGCGGGTACCCGGGGCCGTCTCACGGCGGCCCCGGGTACTTCTGATTCAGCAGTGCATGTCCGGTCCGCAACCCGCGGGTTGCGGGCGGGAGCAGTAAAACCGAGGAAGGGGACGCCAATTGGCTAGTCAGGATTGGGTCGATAAGGATTTTTATAAGATTCTGGGCGTTCCCAAGGACGCGTCTGAAGCCGATATCAAGAAGGCCTATCGGAAGCTGGCGCGCAAGTACCACCCGGACCAGAACCAGGACGATCCCTCGGCCGAGCGGATGTTCAAGGATCTTTCGGAAGCGTACTCGGTGCTTTCGGACGCCGAGGAGCGCCAGCAGTATGACGCCATCCGTGCCATGGGCAGCGGTGCACGGTTCTCCGCGGGCGGCCCCGGCGGGGCAGGCCCCGCGGGAGGAGCAGGTTTCGAGGATCTCTTCGGCGGACTGTTCGGCCAGGGAGCGCGCCCCGGAGGCGGCCGCCGCACCAGCTACAGCACCGGCGGCAACAACATTCCGCCGGAGTTCGCCGACCTGTTTGGCGGCGGAGGCTTCGGCGGCGGGTTCGGCTCCGCTCCGCCGCAGAAGGGCGCCGACCGCACGGCCAGCACCACCATCTCTTTTGCCGGGTCCATCAACGGCACCGTCATCGGGCTGCGGGAACCCAGCGGTGAAGTCGTGGAAGTCCGGGTGCCTGCCGGAGTCAAGGACGGCCAGAAGATCCGGGTCCGCGGCAAGGGCCAGCCCGGTGCCGCGGGCAACGGCGACCTGATGGTCACTGTGAATGTCACCCCGCATGATTTCTTTGTCCGGGACGGGAACAACATCCGCATCCATGTTCCGGTCAGCTTCCCCGAAGCCGCACTCGGCGCCACCATCGAGGTACCGACACTGACATCCGACACTGTGAAGCTGAAGGTGCCTGCCGGCACTCCGTCGGGGCGCACCCTGCGGGTCAAGGGACGCGGCGTGCAGACGTCCAAAGGCAGCGGCGATCTCCTGGTGACGGTGGACGTTGCCGTTCCGTCGCATCTCAACAAGGAAGCCAAAGCGGCGGTTGAGGCTTTTGCCGATGCCACCAAGGGCGAGGACCCCCGCGCCGGGCTGGCCTCCAAGGCCCGCCTGTAGCTGACGGATTCGAGGTTCGGTTTCCCGTGCCGCGGGAGCCGAACCGGGCTATGGTTACTACTTCAACAGCTGTCAAGGAGGAACAATGGGAATAGACGTCAACGCGCCTATCTTTGTGATCTCCGTTGCTGCAGAGCTGGCTGACATGCATCCGCAGACCCTGCGGCAGTATGACCGGCTGGGCATTGTCTGTCCAAGCCGCGCCCCCGGGAGGTCCCGGCGCTATTCGCAGCATGACATCGACATGCTGCGCGAGGTCCAGCGGCTGTCCCAGGAGGGCGTGTCGCTGGAGGGCATCAAGCGCATCATGCAGCTGGAGAACCAGGTGTCCAGGCTCCGCGCCCGAATTGACGAACTCTCCGCCGAACTGGATGCGGTCCAGCAGCGAACCCCGGACCGCAGCCGGGTGTTCGCCGCGGGTCTGGCCGGCGACGTCGTGACACTGACCCGCGGCCAGCGTCCGCCGGCGTCGAGGCCGTTTGGGACACAGCTGAGCCTGGCCTCCCTGGTGCAGCGCCGCGGCAGGCTGCGGGCGCTTCCGGCCGGCAAACAGGACGCCATGGACTACGCGGACGACGGATATGTCCAGTCCCTCTGACTGCTTCCGCCCGTCCTAGCGGAACCGCCGCCCCTGATCCCTTCGGTTCGCCCAAACCGCCAGGGCAGCCAGCGCCACGGTCCAGGCCAGCAGGCAGGGGATGGCGGACGGGCTCAGGGGCTGCCCGGCGAACACCGTCACGGACACGTCCCGGGCGGCACGGGTGGGCAGGAAAAGGGACAAGGTGTTCAGCCCGGAACTGAACAGTTCCGGAGGCAGCATCAACCCGCCGGCAAATGCGAGCGGGAAAAACACCACTTGCGTGACCGCAATGGCTACTTTCGACGTGCACAGGTAACCGATCAGCAGGCCCAGGAACAGGAACGGAAGACCGCAGGCCAGCCACACCAGCATGGCCGCCGGCACCCGCCACCAGGACAGGGCGCCTGACGTGAACGCCTCCAGCGCAGCCGTGGTGAGTACCCCCACCAGCATCACCGGAATCAGCGAAAAGAACGCAAACATCATGGCAGTCAGTGCCCGGGCGGCTGTGGGCGGAAGTGCGCCGGCCGGCAGCGTGCGCACGTAGCTGCTCCACGGATTGGCGCGGTCCTCCGCCACGCCGATTCCGTAGTTGAACAGGAACGAACTCATCACGCCAAAGAGCGCCAGCTGGGCGACCGCAATCAGCGAGGCCACGGGATTGGATGTCACGGCCTGCTGCGGAAGGACAAAAAACACCAGGGCCAGGGTGGGGAAAAGTGCTGAAGAGATCACGGAGATGGGAATGCGCAGCTGCTCCAGGATTTGGGCTTTGGTATGCGCGCGGACCAATGCGGCGGTGCTCATGGCTTTTCTTTCCCGGCAGGTGCCGGAACGTGGGCGGGCAGATGCGTCAGGGACAGGAAGGCTTCCTCGAGGCTGGCCGTGTGGACTTCCAGGCCGGAGAATGGAACGTTCTCGCGGACCAGACGCCGTACGGTTGCGTCAGAGTCCCGGCTCAGCACAGTAACCAGACCGTCCGTGCCGGTGGTGATGCCTGCGCTCTCGGGCAGGGACCCGAAGGACGACGCCGGCAGGCCGGTGCGGAACGAAACCCGGCTGACGGAGACCCGGTTTCGGACCTCGTCTACCGTGCCGTCCGCGACTACTTCGCCGTTGTTCAGGACCAATACCCGTCCGGAAAGTGCCTGGATTTCTTCTAGGTAGTGGCTGGTGACCAGCAGGGTGCCGCCGTTCCGGCGGTACTGGCCCAGACGCTCCCAGAGAGTCTCGCGCGCTTCCACGTCGAGCCCGGTCGTAGGCTCATCCAAAATGACCAGCCGCGGCCGCCCCACCAGTGCCAGGGCTACCAGCAGGCGCCGCTGCTCGCCTCCGGAGAGCCCGCCGCACTGCTTGGCGGCGATGCCCGTCAAACCGAAGTCGGCCAGCAGCCGGGCGGTGGGCACCGGATCGTCGTAGTGCGCCCCCACAAAGTCCACTGTTTCCCTGACCCGGAGGGTGGGCGGCACCGAAGTGGCCTGCGGCGTCGTTCCCAATTCCCTTCGCGCAGCGGGATCCCGAGGGTTGCGGCCGAACAACTCCACGGCTCCGGAATCCGGGGTGCGGAGCCCGCAGAGCAGGTTGAGCAGAGTGGACTTTCCGGCCCCGTTGGGACCGAGCAGGCCCAGGGCTTCTCCGGCCCGGATTTGCAGATTAACCGCGCGCAGGGCCGGTTTGCCGGCGTACTTCTTGCTGACGGACCGTGCTGCTGCGAGCACTTCCGGTCCGGAGGGATCCGTCCGGCCGGTTGCGGTGAGAGAGGTCGTCATTACGGTGCCTCCGATAGCTGCGTCGCTTCCAGCAGGTCCCCCAGCGCCTTCCGGTAATGGGCGTAGGCCAGTTTCCCTTCCCCGCTGATCCCCAGGTAGGTGACCGGGGAACGGCCCTCAATGGTCTTGGTGACCTCGATGTACCCGGCGTCCTCGAGCTTGCGCAGATGGGTGGAGAGATTCCCGGCAGTCATGTCCAGGATGGCCCGAAGCTTCGTGAAGGCGATCCGGTTCTGCTCGCCCACCTCATTGAGCATGGTCAGGGCCCGGAGCCGTGCTTCGGCATGAATGACCGGATCGAGCTCAGGCATGGGATGCCGCCGGACGCAGTCGGCGCGTTGCAAGGTGTTCGGTGAGTGATCCCGCCAGCAGCCCGGCCGACCCCAGATACAGGGAGACCGCCAGGAAGTGGTCCGGGCCGGCAGCGAGGGCGGCGACGGCGAGTCCAGCACCCAACACCGCCATGGCCGCTGCCGGTTCGAGCGGAAGCCACCCCTGCCTGATGGCCTGCAGTGCGGCGTAGCCGACAATCCAGGTCAGGGCCCACAACAGGTACACCAGTGCGGCATGGCCGTTCAGCTGCCGGCGGGCCGACCGTTCGGTGTCCCGCACAATATTCAGGGCTGCGGCGGGGTCCAGGGGCTGGTCGTCTGGTGCAGCATCACGCGGACGGCCGCTGTCTTGGCTTCCTGTACTCCAAAGCCTTGCCGGATGTTTTGCCATGCCATCCTCCGCTCCCTGCCGGAGGGTTGCCCGCCGGATGCAAAGCAGTTTGCATTACAAACTGGTCTGCGGCAAGAGAGCCTGGCGAAAAGTTCTATCCCAGCCGCCGTGCCTTCAGGACTACGTCCTCCGTGTGGTGGGCGCCGGCTCCCGTGGATACGTGCCGGGGACGGGTCTCATTCATTTCGATGCTCCAGTTACCGTCAAGCAGGGCCGCCACATCAGCTAGTCCCACGTAGTCTGCGAGGTCTATCCCGTGGGCTTTGGCTTCCGCCGGGGTGGGCAGCGGATGATGCACCATAAGAAGGATGCCCCCGGGTCCCACAGCATTGAGCAGGGCCAGCTCGGCGGCATTGTCATCAGTGCGCAGAAGCGCGGGGTACTGGGCGGATACGAGGTCGAAGGTGGCTGCCGGCAGGGCCGCCTCAACCAGGCCCGAGTGCAGCCACTCCACCCTGGCACCGCGCTGTTTGGCCTGCTGTTCGGCGCGTTCCAGCGCCACTTGCGAGACCTCCAGTGCCGTAACGTCCCAGCCCTGTTCGGCCAACCAGACGGCGTCGGCCCCCTCTCCGCAGCCCACATCCAGCGCCTTTCCGGGCTCTATGCCCCGAACTTCGCTGACCAGGACCGCGTTCGGCTGCCCGCTCCACAGTGAGGTTCGCTCGGAGTAGCGCCGGTCCCAATACGCGCCAACATCCTCGGGGCCCTGCGGAGAGCCGGCAGTCCCGGCGGTGTCGGCGAAGCCGGCGGAATTGCTGTGGCTGTGGTTCGTATGGTCCATTACTGAAGCATGCAACGGCGGGACTGCCTCCACCAAGCCCTTTTGCCGGACCGGCAAGCGAGAACCGGCAACCGGGGCCCGTGCCGGATCAGTGCCGGGTGCCGGTCTCCGGGCGAAGCCGGATGAGGCGCTGCGGTCCGCTGTCCTCCACCTCCACCAGGTCACTGTGCGAGGACAGGAAATCCGTAAAGGACCGGTAGCCGAGCGGTTTCTCGTTGAAGGAAGGATCCATCCGGCGCATCTGGTTCTTGATGGTGCCGGTATTGAGCCACTCGTCGGCATCGCCCTTGGCGTGGCCGATCTGCAGGGCGCGCAGGAGGAGCTCCGTGGCGACGGTCTGCGGGTCGATGTCCTCAGGTTCCTCCGGCTCGTCAAACTGTACTTCCCCGGTGTCGGAGAACATGGGAATGGTGGTGAGCTTGCGCACCGTTCCCGGAACCTGCTCCGGCTCGGCATCGGCAGATGTGCCCGGCGTCCCGCCTGCCGGCGGCTTTTCCGCGGCGGCTGCCTTGCTGGTGCCCGGCAGCGAGTCATAGTCCTCAAATTCGTCGCACGCTGCGGCCAGGGAGGTGCTGGTGGATCCGGCGACGCCAATGCCCACCACAAAGCGGCCCAGCCGCTTGGCCTTCTGCGCCAGCGCGATGTAGTCGGAGTCTCCGGCAACGATGATGACGTGCGTAAGGTCCGGCAGTCGGAAGAGGTCTTCCACCACGTCCACGGCCAGCCGGATGTCGGCGCCGTTCTTGGTCCCGCGGGTGGTGGTGGTGAACAGCTGGGTCAGGTCCACGGCGCGGGACATCAGCTGGCGCTGGTAACTGGCGTTGACCGGTACGGACCAGTCGGCATAGGCGCGGTTGACCACCAGGGTGCCGAAAGACGCCGCGAAGTCGATGATGGCGTTGAAATCCACGGTGGCAGCTGTCAGTTTGGCGGCAACCACCGGATCGGCGTCCCGGCCGGTCTTGTCGAAATTCCGGATCCCGTCCCGCTGGAAGGCATTGCGGCCGTGCAGCTGCTGATAGCGGGAGATCACTATGTTGTCGAAGTCG
This sequence comes from Arthrobacter sp. NPDC097144, assembly GCF_044762205.1. NCBI lineage: Bacteria > Bacillati > Actinomycetota > Actinomycetes > Micrococcales > Micrococcaceae > Arthrobacter > Arthrobacter sp. NPDC097144. The sequence continues at coordinate 14,963 of NZ_JBIWDW010000007.1, forward strand.
ATGTACAGGCCGACGCGCGGATCGCTCGGTTCATGCATGGGGAATTCCTTCAGGCCAGCGGACGGCTTGCTGCCGTCTCTATCCTTAGTTTCCCGCCGCCCGTGCGGCTAGGGCAAACCGGAGCACGGGCAGGCGCCCCGGGGTGTCCCTATCCGGCCGGTGCAAACCGCTGCTGGCCGATCACTGCCAGCAGGCGGAGCTTTTCCGCCGCTTCGGTGTGCGGGGGAGCGGTCAGCACCAGCAGTGCCTGGCTTTGGTCTTCGCTGTAGAGCGCCTGACAGTCCAGCGGTATCTCGCCCAACTCCGGATGGAACAACGTTTTATGGTCGGCAAAACGGCTGGCTACGTCATGGTCCTTCCAGATGGCGTCAAATTCCGGGCTCAACCGTTGCAGGCGCGTCACCAGTCTGCGCGCCTGGGCGGAGTGGGGGTGCGCAATCCTCAGGCCAGCCACCTGGGCGCGGCCTTGCCGTGCCTGTTCGGCAGGCACATACACCGCGCGTTCGGTCAGATCGGTGAACCAGCGGTAGACACAGCTGCGGGCGTCCCCCGTAAACCGGGAGTGGTCTCCCAGCAGCGCTTTGGCCAGATTGTTCTGTGCCAGGGTCTCGCCCAGGGCGGAGAGAATCAGTGCCGGTGTGTCCTCAAGGCGGTCCAGGACCCGTTGGAGGGCGGCGGGAACATGCGTGTCCACGGAAGTGCGCGGGGGCGGATTGCGGCCGGCGAGGCGGTGGAGATAATCGCGTTCATCGCGGCTGAGCCGCAGCGCACGCGCCAATGACGCGAGCATCTGGTCCGACGGCTGCGGCCCGCGGCCCTGTTCCAGCCTGGTGTAGTAATCACCCGACATTCCGGCAAGGGCGGCCACCTCATCCCGGCGCAGTCCGGATACGCGCCGCCGTGCTCCCGCGGCCAGTCCCACGTCTGCGGGCTGAAGAGCGTCCCTGCGGGATCTGAGGAATTCGGCAAGCATGGAGCGGTTCATTCCTCCATCATCGGATATGGCCGGCTTTCTATACAGGGACCGGCAATCCTACGACAAACGCTCCTCTCCCAACCCGCGTCGGCCCGGCGAAGACTGGGGCCATGAACATTTCCTCAAACACCATCTTCATTCCAGGCGCCACCTCCGGTATCGGACTGGCCCTCGCCCTCCGCTTCCAGTCCGCAGGCAACACCGTCATCATCGGCGGCCGCCGCACGGACATCCTCCGCCAACTTGCCGCAGAGTACGGTTTCGACACGGTGGTCATTGACACGACGGATCCCGCCTCAGTCCTGGCCGCCCGGGACACGGTGACGGCCCGGCATCCGGAACTAAACGTCCTCATTGCCATGGCAGGAGTCATGGCGCCCGAAGACATCCAGTCTCCGGGTTTCCCGGCCGAGGCTGAGCGGATCATCAACACCAACATTTACGGGCCGCTGCGCCTGCTGGCGGCATTCATCGAACAGCTGAAGTCCGGACCGCAGGCGGCGTTCATCACCGTGTCCTCCGGACTGGCACATACGCCGCTGGCAGCGACCCCCACCTACAACGGCACCAAGGCCTTCATCCATCAGTTCAGCGAAACCATCCGCCTCCAGCTGGCCGGCACCGGGGTCCAGGTCATCGAACTGGTGCCTCCGGCCGTGCAGACAGAGCTGATGCCCGGCGGATCAGAGGACGGCCGCTACCTGCCGCTCAACGATTTCGCGGACGAGGTGATGTCCTTGCTCCAGGCCCGTCCTGAGGCCACGGAAATCCTGGTTGAGGCGGTGAAATTCCTGCGCTTCGCCGAGTTGGAGGGGCGATACGACGAAGCGGTTGCCGCCGTGAACCCACAGGTCACCGCGAGCGGGCCCGGCAGCGCCCCTGCTTAGGCCTTGCGGTAGGTCAGGTCGAAGATGAGGCGGCCCGCTTGATGGGCCTTGTTTTCGAAACTGGTCAGGGTGCGGCCGTCAAAGCGCGGCGCCCACCCGCCCCGGGTGTCGACGTCGTTCACCGGCGCCTTCTTTTCCAGACCCTCCCGGTTGACGCGCGTCAGCGGGCTGTCTTCGCCGGCGCGCTCGCCTGCGTGCAGGTTTTCAAACCGGGCGGAAGCGTCCAGTACTTCACGCATCTGGACCGCGTAGTCGGACCAGTCGGTCGCCAGGCGCCAAATTCCGCCGGGCACCAGGACACGGGCCACCAGTTCGGCGAACTCGTCCTTGACCATGCGGCGCTTGTGGTGGCGGGTCTTGTGCCAGGGGTCGGGGAAAAAGACCCAGACCTCGTCCACGGAACCGGCCGGAAGCATAGTGGTCAGGACCTCGGGGGCATTGGCCTGCACTACGCGGATGTTGGTGAGTTCCTTCTGGCCGATGCGCTGCAGGGTCTGGGCCAGGCCGGGAAGGTAGACCTCCACCGCGAGGTAGTTCTTGTCCGGGTTCTGTTCTGCGGCGTGCGTGACGGCCTCGCCCAACCCGGAACCGATTTCCACCACCAGGGGAGCCGACCGCCCAAACTCCGCGGCGGCGTCGAACACGTAGTCCGGATCCACTGAGGTGTCCGCTTCGGCGCGGGGGACGTCAACGACAAACTGGTCCGACAGCTCGTCCCAGGCCTGCTGGCGGCGCCCCTGGAGGCGGGAACCGCGGCGGACAAAGGAGACCGGCGAGCGGAAGTGCTTGGCCTCGCCGGTTTCGTCCGGCGTGCCGGCTTCCGCCGGATCTTCAGCGTTCAGGGAGCCGGCATCGGGCAGGGCTGGTTCAGTAGTCATCACTGTTAATGTTATCGGCTGCGCGGCGGCTCGTTCGCAGCCCGCCGCCGGGCCGGAACCGGCCGGTGCCGGACGGTTCGGCGGCCCGGCGCAGAGCCGCCGATTAGGAAACTGGGAACAAACCGGTAAACTGGACGAAGTTGTTGTGACTGCCGCGCCTCAAAGCGCGTGTGTAAGCAGCGCAACCTGCGTCGATAGAACGCTTTCTTTTGTCCCGCCGGCCCCTCGCGGCCGAGCCACTGGACACTGTCTGACTTTTCTTCGGCGAACCCCCGGCGCCATACGGTTTTGGGGGCCACTTACCGAAAGTTGCTTGTCTTTTAATGACTACTTTTGCTGCCCTTGGTGTACCCAAGGCTCTGGTTTCCTCCCTCTCCGCTTCCGGAATTGACGAAGCATTCCCGATTCAGGTTGAAACCCTTCCCGACACACTTAAGGGCCGCGATGTGCTCGGCCGTGGCCGCACCGGCTCCGGCAAGACCCTCGCTTTCTCACTCCCGCTGGTTGCCCGGCTGGCTGAGGCTGAAGCGGCTTACCGCCGCAAGCCCAACCGTCCGCTTGGCCTGGTCCTGGCACCTACCCGCGAACTGGCCACACAGATCAACAACGTGATTGAGCCGCTCGCCAAGGAACTGGGCCTGACCACCACCGTTATTTACGGCGGCGTATCCCAGCAGCGCCAGGAAAAAGCGCTCAAGGCCGGCGTTGACATTGTCATTGCCTGCCCCGGCCGGCTTGAAGACCTGATGAAGCAGAAGGTCATCAGCCTGGAATCCATTGAAATCACTGTGCTCGATGAAGCCGACCACATGGCTGATCTTGGATTCCTGCCGGTTGTGCAGCGCCTGCTGGACCGCACTCCTGAAAAGGGACAGCGCATGCTGTTCTCCGCGACGCTGGACAACGGCGTGGACAAGATTGTCCGCCGCTACCTGTCCAACCCGCTCACGCACTCCGTTGATGAGCCGCAGGCAGCGGTGTCCACCATGGACCACCACGTGCTGCTGGTCCAGGACCAGACGGCCAAGAAGCTGCTCGTCAAGGAACTGGCCTCAGGCTCCGGCCGGCGCATCATGTTCATGCGGACCAAGCACCACGCCCGCAAGATGGCGAAGTTCCTGACGGACAGCGGAATTCCCACCGTTGACCTGCACGGCAACCTCTCCCAGAACGCCCGCGACCGGAACCTGGCGGAATTCTCCTCCGGTGACGTGCGCGTGCTCGTCGCCACCGACGTCGCAGCCCGCGGCGTGCATGTGGATGACGTTGAGCTGGTTGTCCACATCGATCCGCCCACGGAACACAAGGCATACCTGCACCGTTCAGGCCGTACGGCACGCGCCGGTTCTTCCGGAACCGTTGTCACGCTGACCCTGCCGGAGCAGAAGAGCGAAGTGTCCAAGCTGATGAAGGCTGCGGGCGTTGACGTCTCCATTGAAAAGGTTTCGCATAATTCTCCGTCCATCGCCAAGCTGATCGGTGACCGAGCCGCTGTTGTGGAGCCGCATGTGCGCGCCGCCCAACTGGCGTCGAAGTCCCCGCAGCAGGGCGGCGGCCGCTCCACGGGCGCCAATGCCCAGCGCAAGCGTGCTGCCCGTTCCACCACCGCACCCCGTGCCGGCGGCCGGGGCGGGTCAGGCGGCCGCGGACGCGTTTCGGCGGAGCGCAGCGACCGCAGCGAGCGTGACCGCAACGACTTCACGCCGGACGCACCCCGCGCCCAGCGCACCCAGGACGGACGCCGCGGAGCGGCTGCTGCTGCAACCGCCCAGGGCCGCAACCGCCGCCCGGCCACCGGCCAGCGTGCCGGCGGCGAGGCCGGAGGATCCGGCCGCCCCGCGGCTGGAACACGCGGCCAGGCTCCCTCCGGCGCCGGCCGTCCCGCCCGCGGCGCAGGCCCCCGCCGTGCCACGGCTCCTGCCTCCAACGAGCGCCGGTCCCGCTAGGGCTCAGCCCTAAAGCACCAAAAAGGCGCCTGCTTCCTTCGGGAAGCAGGCGCCTTTTTGGTTTTGTGATTATGAGGGCTCCGGCCCTAATCCAGCTCGTAAAAGGATACGACGGCGGCAAACCCGCGTCCCAGCACTGCGGGACGCTCCGCATCCCCGGCCACGGCGTCCAGCGGCTCCAGCGCTGCCGAGGAACCGTCGGCTGCAGTGACCGTGGCGCTGCCGTGCAGCAGCACCAGGAACTGGCCTTCGCCGAGGGTCTGCGGGTTCTTCTTGGACAGCTCGGCCACCATCACGGCTGCACCGGTGGTGTTCCGGTCCGCCAAGGTGTTCAGGACGGTCACCGGACCGGTGGGCAGTGCGGCTTCAGCGGCAGAGTCGCCGGAGTACCGGAACGGACGGAACTTCTCCATGCCGTGTTCCACGCCGTCCACGGAAAGGACCAGCAGCTCTCCCTCCACCGGCACCGTGATCCGGTCCATTCCCGGGAACGCGGTGAAAGCGCCGGGTTTGTCGATGGACGCGATGCTCAGGCGCCACCCCGGTCCTGCCGCGAGCTCCTTGACCCGGCCGTTGTTCTTTCCCCAGGAAGCGGAGGCCAGCCCCGGGAAGCGAATGACGGTGTTGTCCATGTCTGCTGTACTGCTCACGGTTTCCTAACTCGCTGAACTGTTTCTTACTCGATCGAAGGCTGCGGATTGGCTCCGCGCAGATAATGCCTGCGGGCAGCGCTGTTGATTCGGAAACTGCGGCCGCTGGTCTCCGCCGGCTCAATCCGCATGAAGTGGTTCTTTTCACCGGACTGCCACGGGAAGAGGGGCAGTTCTTCCGAGGCGAGGACTTCCTCGATGGACTCCAGCCGTGCGGCGGATCCCTTCAGGACAACGCTCCAGGCGAAGCCGAGGTTGTCATCGTAACCGTCCACTTCGAAAGCCACAGCGCTGCTTTCCAGGGCCGATCGAAGCTTGGTTCCTTCAGCGGTCCGGAAAACAACGGAGCCGCGGTCCACGACAAAGTTGATCGGGAAAATCTCGGGATGCGCGTCGGTGATGACGGCCAACCGGCCGATCTCCGCGCTGCGGATGTAATCCCAGCATTGGTTGGCAGTCAGTTCCACGGGTTTGGCGGCGGGTGTTCCGGCATCATCATTGATTGGCAACATGTCCCCAGTCTAGTTGCAGCGGCCCGAACCGCCGCCAGCCGGGGCCGTGAAGCATGGTGCCGGACGGGCGTGTGCACCACAATGGGACGATGAACCTCATCCTGAACATCATTTGGCTTTTGTTCGGCGGCATTTGGCTGGCCCTGGGCTATGTGCTGGCCGGCATCGTGTGCTGCGTGCTGATCGTGACGATCCCGTTCGGCATTGCTTCTTTCCGGATAGCTGCCTACGCGTTCTGGCCGTTCGGGCGCACGATAGTGGACCGCGGCGGCGCCCCCGGGTTTTTCTCCACCGTGGGCAACGTGATCTGGCTGGTGGTGGCCGGGATCTGGATCGCCGCCGGGCACATCATGACGGCTATTCCAATGTTCCTCAGCATTGTTGGCATCCCGCTGGGCATTGCGAATCTCAAAATGGTGCCGATCTCCCTGATGCCGCTGGGCAAAGTTATTGTTCCCACGGGCCGTGCAGGCATCACGCCGTACGGTTCGGCTGTCCCCTATCCTGCTTATGGTCCCGGGCAGGGATCCGGGCCGGGCTCGGCCTACGGGCAGTACGGCCGCTAAGACTATCCGGCGGCGCCTTCCAAGAAGGCCTTCATCAGCGGTCCGCCTGAGGTGGATCCGAGTTCACCCTCGGCCACAAAGACGGCCACGGCCAGATCGCCCTGCAGGGAAACGACCCAGGCGTGTGTGCGCGGCGGTGTCTCACTGCCGAACTCCGCAGTTCCGGTTTTGGCCAGCACCGGCTCTCCCGGCACCTCCAGCAGCATCTTTGCGCCGCCGTCGGTGACCACTCCGCGCATAAGTTCACGCAGCGTGCCCGCCTCGGCGGCGGTGAGCGAGCCCGCGTCGGCCGTGGCGGTCTGTTCAGGGGAAGCGGCCGCAGACGGTGCGGCGGACGGTGTTGCCGCCCCGCCGTTTGCCTCGGTTGCCGAAGCAGGGGAGACCAGACGGGGCGTTACACGTTCCCCCTTGCCCACCGAGGCGGCAGCGATGGCCAGCGTCAGCGGGGAAACCAGGATTTCGCCCTGCCCGATCATGGAGGCGGCATGGGCTGTGCCGTCTGCCTTCTCCGGTACCGACCCGAAGAAGGCCTCCACGCCCATCGACGCGGGAACCCCAATGCCCAGATCCGCGGCGGCACCTGCCAGTGCATCCTGCGGAATGGTGTCCCGGGCATTGATGAAAGCGGTGTTGCAGGACTGCGCAAAGGCATCACGGAGCGGAATGTTTCCCACGAACGCCGCCGGATAACTGCTCGCATTGTTGAACTTTCGTCCGTCAACGCTGACTTCTTCAGCGCAGGACAAGGCGGTGTCCGGGGTGTTGCCCTGGCGGAGCAGGGCGAGCGAGGTTGCAATCTTAAAGGTGGAGCCGGGCGGATACTGGCCCAGGAGCGCGGTTTGCTGGCCCTCGCTTCCGGGACCGTTGGCCACAGCGAGAACGTCGCCGGTGGAGGGCTGGACCGCCACGATCGCGGACGCCGAAGGCTCCTCCGCGAGGACGTCCTCCGCCAGTGTCTGCAGCCGGGGATCGAGGGTGGTCTGCAGGGGAACGCCGTCCGTTCCCGGGCGAAGGTCAAAAACCGGGGTGAAGCCGGTGGGATGTTCGATGCTAACTGCCACGCCGGGACTGCCCTGCAGCTGATCGTCGTACTGCTGCTGCAGCCCGGAGAGCCCGGTCTGGTCTCCGGGTGAGAGCTTGCCGTCCGACTGTTCAATCAGCTCAGCGGTGGCTTCACCCACGGTGCCGAGCAGGGCGCGGGCAAAGGTCCGTGTGGGAGCGAGCGTGCGGGTATCGGGAAAGGTCACCGCCCCCGGAATGGCGGCCAGCGCTTCGGGAGTTGTGGGGCCGTCGGCTTCTTGACGCTGGACGATCGCTTCAACGAAGGCTTCGGGGCCGGCCGCTTCAACCTGGGCCGTGTACGCCGCCGGATCCAGGCCGGCGAGTGCGGCCAGCGCGGCGGCGGAGGAGGCCTGCTGCTCCGCGGAAATATCCGGCTTGTTGATACCGATCCGCAGTACCGGCCGGGCGCTCATCAGGGGCTGGCCGTTGCGGTCCAGGATGTCGGCGCGGGTCCCGCGGAACTTGGTGCTGACCAAGCGGTCGCCGTCGGCAAGGGAATCGAAGAGCACGGACGGAGCCCACTGGACAAGCCAGGCATCGTCTTCCCCGCGCTGCAAATCCGCAGTGGTCTCGTACTGCCAGTCCGGTTCAGAGTCCATGTTCACGTCCCAGGCGTAGGCCAACCGGGCGGTCGCGGCATCAGCGTTCTCGGGGTCTTCCTCGATGCCGGCCACGGTGACGGCGGGGCGGACCGTGCCCATGCCTGCCAGCAGCGTCTCCAGTTCCGTGTTCACCTGCGCGGGGGTTCCCGAGGTAAAGGCCGATGCCGCAACGTCCGCCTTGCCCAGGCCCTCGGCCAGGGCAGCCGCGGCGTCGTCGGGGGAGGACTTTTGCTCCGAACAGGACATCAGCGTCAGTGCCAGGACAGATACGGCCAATACAGATGTGAGCTTGTGGTTTTTCCCCATCCGCACAATGTACCCGGTCCATGATCAGGATGATGCCCCGCCCGTCTGGTCAGGCGCGTCCTGCTCCGCCGGCAAAATCTGATTCCCAGTTGTCTTTTGTTGCCTGGTCCTCCGCAATCGAGGTGTTGCCGGGCACTTCGCGGTTCAGGTGCAGGAACTCCAAATGCGTCTCATAGTGGTCCAGGACGTCGGTAATAATCTGTTCCTTGGTGTAGCCCATGAGGTCATAGCCGTGGCTGCCCTCAAGGGAGAACACTTCCAGCCGGAAATACTTGCTGTCCGCCGATGCATTGTGGGCATAGGACGGGGTGTCGTACTGCACGGGGTAGATCTGGTATTTGAAACCCCGTTCTTCGGCCATGCCCACCTGCAGATCCAAGTGGTGGATGCCGTACGGGGCCACCTCGCCTTCACAGAGGACGGCGTCGGCGCCGCGCTCCTTCAGCTCGTCATGGACCTCCTGGAGGGCGGGCCGTGCCACCTCCTGAATGAAGCGTGCGGCCTGCCGCGGTCCCGGATAGGTCATCACCCGCGAAAGCCGCTGGCGCCAGCTGCGCCCGCCGCGGGCGTCCATGCTGCGTCCGGCGATGATGCTTGGCAGGGAGGCCCGGTAACTGTCCGTCAGCGAGTTCTCCACCCGCAGTGCCTTGTAGACGCCCAGCATGATGAACAGCAGCAGGATGGACAAGGGCAGCCCCATGATGATGGTGGCGTTCTGCAAGGTGGTTACCCCGCCCACCATGAGCATGGCCAGGGTGAGCAGCCCGGTCACCACGGACCAGAAGATGCGCAGCCACTTGGGTCCGTCGGAGTCTGCGTCCTTCAGATGTGAGGTGAAGTTCGCCATCACCAGCGCACCGGAGTCCGCGGAGGTCACGTAGAACAGCAGACCGGTGAACGTGGCGATCGCAGCCGTCGCCGGCGCCCACGGATACTGTTCGAGCAGCCCGTAAAAGGCCCGCTCGGGCTGGTTCATGGCCGTGTCCCCGAAGGCGGCGTTGCCGCCCATGACCAGGTCCAGCGCGGAATTGCCGAAGATGGAGATCCACAGCAGGATGAAGGCAAACGGGACAATCATGGTGCCCAGGACAAATTCGCGGATGGTCCTGCCGCGTGAAATCCGGGCGAGGAACAGCCCCACGAACGGTGCCCAGGCAATCCACCAGGCCCAGAAGAACAGGGTCCAGGAACTCAGCCAGTCATCCGGGCGGTCATAGGCCATGGTGTCCATGGTCATGGCGGGGAAGCTGCTAAGGACGTCGCCGGTGTTCTGGACAATGCCGTCCAGCAGGAAGCTGGTCCGGCCGGCTATCAGGACAAAAAGCATGAGCCCAACGGCGAGGATCACGTTGAGCTCCGAGAGCCGGCGGATTCCCTTTTCGACTCCTGAGACGGTGGAGATGGTAGCCATGAGAACTGAAAGGACAATCAGGGAAATCTGGACCGTCAGGTTTTCCGGCAGGCCGAACATGGTGCTTAGCCCGTAATTCAACTGCACGACGCCGATGCCCAGCGAGGTGGCGATGCCGAAGATGGTGCCCAGGAGGGCGGCGATGTCCACCCCGTGTCCCAGCGGTCCGTCGATCTTCTTTCCGAAGATGGGGTGCAGTGCGGACCGGATGCTGAGGGGCAGGTTGTGCCGGTACGCGAAGTAACCCAGCGCCAGGCCCATCAGGGCGTAAAGTGCCCAGCCGGTAATGCCGTAGTGAAACAGGGTCAGCACCAGCGCCTGCCGCGCGGCTTCCGCGGTGCCGCCGTCGCCGGCGGGCGGAGCAAGGTACTGGGAGACCGGCTCGGAGACCGAAAAGAACATCAGGTCAATGCCGATGCCGGCGGCAAACAACATGGCTGCCCAGGTGAACATGCTGAAGTGGGGTTTGGAATGGTCCGGGCCCAGCTTGGTTTTGCCTACGCGGGTCAATGCCGTCACCAGGACGAATATGACGGCCAGACTGACTACCAGGAAGTAGTACCAGCCCATGTTCACCGAAACCCAGCTCACCATGGAACCGATTACTGACTCAGCGTTATCCGTGGCCAGCATCGCCCACAGGGCAATGGACAGGACACCGGCGGCGGAACCTATGAAGACTGTCTTATTAACCCGGGTCCGCAGCTCAGTGGCTTCCGCAGGCTCCGGCTCCGCAAATTTGTTCATTGGGGGAAATCCTTCAGGTGCGGTGGAGTTGCTGTTACTCCGGCAGCCAAAGGCGTTGGTGTTCCGGCAACGCACCAGCCCGCACTTTTTCGTCACGGCGGACCCATGGCAGAGGAGAGGCTGAGCGGCTGCGGAGGATACTTCGAATTTATCAAAAGCCTGATCAGCACCACTATTTGTATGATTCCGGTCACGGCCGGACAGTGCTGCCGTGACTGCGCCGAACCCTGTCCACCGCAGGTTTTCCCTGCTACCGTTTTGCAAAACAGGCCGTCCGCGGTTCGGCGCCCAACCCGCTTCCGCTGATTCCTGCTGACGGCCCACCGGGCTTGACGGCTGCCGGAGGACCCGGAACCGGTGGCCGGTTGTTGTTCTACAGAGGAGTGGAAAACATGTCCGAACCGGACTTCGCGACCGCATCCACCGAGCGCACCTTCGGCCGGCGGCAGATCCAGGCAGGGCACGCCCTCATGATGGTGCTGTCCCGGCCCATCCCTTATCCCATTGAAGAGGTCTGGTCTGCGATCTCAGATCCGGATTCCCTGGAACGCTACGTCGGACGGCCGGAGGGGGATCTGCGCCGCGGCGGATCCTATGAACTTCCGGACGGAACGCGGGGGGAGATCCTGCGCTGCGACCCGCCGCGGCTGCTGACCGTGTCGGTGAAACGTCCGGGCGGCCACTCGGCGGAACTGGAAATCCACCTTACGGCTGATAACTCCCGGACCGTGGCGGAGCTGAAGTACGCCTCGGTGCGGGCAGGCTTCGTCCTGATCGACGCGAAATCAGGCGAATGGGCGGCAGGGCCCGGATGGGAGTTTTTCCTCGACAGCCTCATCGAATTTCTGGGCGGCACCGAACCCGACGAGGCGCTGGGAATTATCGGCTGGACATCCCTGGAAGGGGACCGCCGTGAACTGTACGAGACGCGCAATGCCCAGTGGGAAGGAGCCAAGGCTCACTGGGACCGCGAACATGAAGCAGCGCCGGGACCGTCCTGATCCGGGCTTGGCCCGCATGTTGACCCGGCTCTGAGGCGGCTCCGGGCTGATCCCGGCACACGCACATGCGGCCCTGACGGCCACTTTCGACCAGTGCCGTGCGAATTGGTTCAAACGTCCCTCAGGAAGCTGTGGATAACTTTACAGACCAAGTTGAGCGGAATACACTCAAGTTTGTTGCGTCCGGTCGGGTGATCCTCTGGTTTGCCATCCTTCCGGGAGCTGAATGATCAGTTTGAGCTTGGAAGGAGCCCGTAGTGGACACCAAATTCACCAACAAGAGCCAAGAGGCGCTGCAGGCAGCTGCCATGAATGCCACCACGGCGGGCAATCCCCAGATCGAGCCGGCACACGTACTGAAAGCACTCATGGATCAGCGGCAGGGGGTTGCGGTTGCCCTGCTCAAGGCAGCAGGAAGCAATCCGGATACCGTCAGCGTTGCCGCCAGCAACGCCATCCATGCCCTGCCCTCGTCCTCCGGCTCATCCGTGGCTCAGCCGCAGTTTTCGCGTGCTCTGCTGCAGGTGATTAGCGCGGCGACGCAGGAAGCTGAACAGCTTGGCGACGCCTATGTGTCCACTGAACACCTTCTGCTGGGGCTGTCCCTGGACAGCGGGCCTGCCGGCAAGGCCCTGCGGGACAACGGTGCCGGCCACGATGCCCTGCGGGCCGCCCTTCCATCCGTACGAGGAGACCGAAAAGTGACTACAGCCGACCCAGAGAACACCTTCCAGGCGCTGGAAAAGTTCAGCACCGACCTGACCGAGATGGCCCGCAGCGGCAAGCTGGATCCTGTGATCGGCCGTGACTCGGAGATCCGGCGGGTGATCCAGGTGCTTAGCCGCCGCACCAAGAACAACCCCGTCCTGATCGGTGAACCGGGCGTCGGGAAGACCGCCGTCGTCGAAGGCCTTGCCCAGCGCATGGTGGCCGGCGATGTGCCCGAAAGCCTGAACGGCAAGACCCTGCTGTCCCTGGACCTGGGGTCCATGGTGGCCGGAGCGAAGTACCGGGGCGAATTCGAGGAACGGTTCAAGGCCGTGCTGGAGGAAATCTCCAACGCCGAAGGCCAGATTGTCACCTTCATTGATGAGCTGCACACTGTGGTGGGTGCCGGTGCTGCTGAAGGGTCAATGGACGCAGGGAATATGCTCAAGCCCATGCTGGCGCGCGGGGAGCTGCGCCTGATCGGGGCCACCACCCTGGACGAATACCGGGAAAACATCGAAAAGGACGCAGCGCTGGAGCGGCGCTTCCAGCAGGTGTACGTCGGTGAGCCCAGTGTGCCGGACACGATTGGCATCCTGCGCGGCCTGAAGGAACGCTACGAGGCCCATCACAAGGTGGCCATTGCGGACTCTGCCCTGGTGGCGGCTGCCACCCTGTCCAACCGGTACATCACCGGCCGCCAGCTCCCGGACAAGGCCATTGACCTGGTGGATGAGGCTGCGTCCCGGCTGCGGATGGAGATTGACTCCGCCCCGGAGGAGATCGATGAATTGCGCCGGGCAGTGGACCGGCTGACCATGGAGGAACTGGCGCTCGCCAATGAAACGGACTCCGCCTCGATTGAGCGGCTGGAAGTGCTGCGCGAAGACATGGCCAACAAAAAGGAACAGCTGGCCGCATTGAACGCCCGTTGGGAAGCGGAAAAAGCCGGCCTGAACCGGGTGGGTGATCTCAAGGCGCAAATCGACGAACTGCGCAGCGAGGCAGAGAAGTTCCAGCGCGACGGAGACCTCACCGAAGCCTCCCGCATCCTCTACGGGGAAATCCCCGCTCTGCAGAAGGAACTCGACGCCGCCCAGCAGGCGGAGGAAAGCAAATTCGGCGAGGAAACGCATGAGCTGATGGTGTCGGAGGAGGTCACCGCTGACGATATTGCCGAGGTTGTTTCGGCCTGGACCGGGGTGCCGGCTGGCCGCATGCTCCAAGGTGAATCGCAGAAGCTGCTGGACATGGAGGCGAACATCGGCTCGCGCCTGATCGGGCAGACCAAGGCCGTTAATGCCGTATCGGATGCCGTCCGCCGTTCCCGTGCCGGCGTGAGTGACCCGGACCGGCCCACCGGTTCCTTCCTCTTCCTCGGCCCCACAGGTGTGGGTAAAACGGAGCTGGCCAAAGCCCTTGCGGAATTCCTCTTTGACGACGAGCGCTCCATGGTGCGCATTGACATGTCCGAGTACTCGGAGAAGCACTCGGTCTCACGGCTGGTGGGTGCCCCTCCCGGTTACGTGGGTTACGAGGAGGGCGGCCAGCTGACCGAAGCGGTCCGTCGCCGGCCGTACTCGGTGATCCTGCTCGACGAGGTGGAGAAGGCGCATCCGGAAGTCTTCGACATCCTGCTCCAGGTGCTCGACGACGGCCGGCTCACCGACGGCCAGGGCCGTACGGTGGACTTCCGGAACGTCATCCTCATCCTGACGTCGAACCTCGGCTCGCAGTTCCTGGTGGATCCGGGCCTGACCGAAGACCAGAAGCAGGAGTCGGTGATGTCCATGGTCAACGCCAACTTCAAGCCTGAGTTCCTGAACCGGCTCGACGATGTCATCCTCTTCGATCCGCTGAGCCTGGAGGACCTCTCCAAGATCGTGGACATCCAGGTACAGGCGCTGGCGAACAGGCTGCACGAACGCCGGCTCGTTCTCGACGTCACCGATGCGGCCCGGGAATGGCTGGCGCTAACGGGTTACGATCCTGCATATGGTGCCCGCCCGCTGCGCCGTCTGGTGCAGCGCGAGATCGGAGACAAACTGGCCAAGGGGATCCTGGCCGGCAAGATCTCCGACGGTGACACTGTGCTGGTGGACCGCCCCGAGGGCAGCATGACCGTGGACGGCGAAGAGCTGGTGGCTGAACCAGGGCTGTCGGTGGAAGCCGCCTAGGCGCAGCAGCTCCTCCCTGACCGCCTCCCCGCTCCTATTCCTGGAGCAGGGAGGCGGTCAGGTCCTGGTCGCCGCTGGAAACCACAAAGCAGTCCACCCGGCGGTCCCCGTCATCCCAGGAGTCTTCGGTGGGAACCACTTTGGTTTCCTGCAGCTGTAAATCCGGGTTGGCGGTCATGGTCTCTGAGTACTGCACCTGGGCGCAGACTTCGGTGGCCTTGGCGGAAAGGGCTTCGGAGCCGGGGAAGCTGTCATCATCCGGATAAGAGTCAGTTGCCACCAGCTGGGCATTGTGCGGCGTCTCGCAGGTCACCACGGTGACGGGCTGGTCGAATGCCTCAAATCCCTGCAGACAGTCGCCTGCCTTCAGATCCAGGGGTTCCACGTTTTCTTCCACCACTCCGGGAGCCTTTTCCGATTGGAGCACCACCGTAAAGAGCAGTACCACGAGGACGGCAAGGATGCCCAGTATGCCGAGGATGATCAGGATCCGCTTGGCATTTCCGCCGTCGCTGGAGCCATTGCCGGAGCCGTTGCCGTTGCCGCCGGTTCCCGGGGGCTGATCCGCGTTCCGCTGGGCTCGGCGCGATTCCGGAGCCGGTGCGGCGGCTGGGTTCTCAGGAGCGACGGGATCGGCATCTGCATTCTCCGGCCGGGAGGCTTGCGCCGCCCCGGACTGGCCGGCAGCCCGGGCAGCCGGGTGATTGGCCGCCGGATCGGTCAGTACGGCTGCGTCTGCGGCTTCGGCTTCCACTGCCTTGACCTCATCCGCTGCGTCAGCGAGGGAGGAGGCCTCCGCGGCATCGGCGCTGATGTCCGCGCTCTGCAGCGCCGGCTCCGCCAATGTGACGTCATCGACGTCGGTCAGCTCGGGTTCCCCCGCAGTCCTGCCGGGTTCAGCCTGTGAGCCTGCAGGGTTCTCCGCCTGGCTGTCGAAGGCCGCGGACCACAGCTGGCCGTCGTGGCCCTGGTCTCCCGTGAGCCACTGCGGCGGCTCTGCGTGGGCTTCAAGATCCGGCAGAACCGCAGCCGTCTCCGCCGCCTCCGGCGACGGTTCCGGAGCGGTATCCGCCGTGGGGTCCGAAGCTCCGTGCGCAGGAGAGGGACTGTTCTCCGGCGTGCTGTTTTTATCGCTCATGGTGAACGTCTTTCCTCCCTGCAGATGGCCTTTTGGGGCCCCGAATCGGTCTCTACCCCTGACTTTACCCAGTGTTGCCGGAGGACCGCAGGGCCGGGGCATTCTTGGACTGTGAACAATCCGGCGCCTTGGAGTGCCTTATAAGGCGAGGCGGGCACCAAGGTGCCCGGAAAACATGTAACCTGTACTTACGACAAATTGACCAAATATTCCGGGGCCTCGCTCATTTGCTCAGAGCGACCACCTCCGGATCGACGCAAAAAGGGGGTCACGCCATGGGGCGCGGCCGTCAAAAGGCAAAAGCAACCAAGCAGGCCCGGGAAATGAAGTACTTCACCCCGGCCACGGACTACTCGGCACTGCAGCGTGAGCTTGCGGGACCAACGAGCCGTCCATCGAGTCGATATCCCGAGGAGCCGGCTGAGCCGGACTACTCGGCGTACGAAGACAAGTACGCGGATCAATTTGGCGACGATGACGACGATGAAGGTACTTCCCGCCGCACCGGCTAAAGCGGCACTTCAAAGCGTCGGCCAATTTGCTATCCTTCAGCGGATCACCCCCGGGTGGATCCGCTGAAGGCCGTTAAGGCAGCTCTACTGCTTGATGCCGTATCTTTGTCAGCGCTGTCTTGAGTACCGCGATATCACCACGGAAAAGGGTGCCCATCGAAGCCGATGGGCACCCTTTCTGCAGGGCGCTGAGGGAAGCGGACGCTTTGGCTAGACGGCGTACTGTCCCACGAGCCGGACAGCTCCGCCGTCAACGCCCTTGGCGCCCTGAACGTAGTCCGGGCCGGGCTGTACGGAGCCCGCAGCACCCACGGTACCCATCACCCAGGCGGGAACTCCGCGTTCTGTCAGCCGGGCAATGGCTGCATCCGCGCCCGCAGCATCCACGATTGCCACCATGCCCACGCCGAGGTTGAGCGTGCGCTCGAGATCCGGCTGCGGAACGTTGCCCAGCTCGGCTACCAGCTTGAAGATGGGCGGCAGCTCCCAGGTGGAGCGGTCCACTGTGGCTTCGAGTCCCTTGGGCAGTACGCGCGCCAGGTTGGCTGCCAGGCCGCCTCCGGTGACGTGGCTGAACCCGTGGACTCCGGCTGCTTCCAGGCGGGCCAGGTCCAGGCAGTCGGCGGCGTAAACCCGGGTCGGTTCCAGCAGCTCTTCACCCAGCGTGCGGCCCAGTTCGCTGACCTGGCGTTCCAGCTGCCAGCCGGCATGATTGATGACCCTGCGGACCAGGGAGTAACCGTTGGAATGAAGGCCCGAGGACGCCATGGCGATCACCACGTCGCCGTTCCGCACCCGGTCGGGGCCCAGCAGATTGGCGGCTTCCACCACACCCGTGGCGGCACCGGCGACGTCGTACTCGTGTTCCCCCAGCAATCCGGGGTGCTCGGCGGTTTCGCCGCCCACCAGCGCGGTACCGGCCACCTCGCACGCTGCCGCGATACCGCGGACAATATCGGCGATACGCTCCGGAACCACTTTGCCGCAGGCGATGTAATCGGTCATGAACAGCGGCTCGGCACCCACCACCACAATGTCGTCAACCACCATGCCCACCAGGTCAAAACCGATGGTGTCGTGGATGTCCAGGGCCTGCGCAATGGCCACCTTGGTACCCACGCCGTCGGTCGAGGTTGCCAGCAGCGGCTTCTTGTAGGTCAGGAGCCGGGAAACATCGTAGAGGCCGGCGAAACCGCCCACCCCGCCCAGGACGGAGGAGTTGTGGGTGGCCTTGACTGCCGACTTCATCAGTTCAACGGCTTTGTCTCCGGCCTCAACGTCAACGCCTGCAGAGGCATAGGTGATGGCGGTGTTGGACGAGCTCATACGGCTTCCTTCTTGTCGGACTCGGTGAGGAGGTTCTCAAACTCGGAATCAGGTCCCGGGTCGCAGCCGTTGGCGCTGCTGTCCTCGGCAGGGTTGGCGGAGGAAGAGGTTTCCAGCAGGGACTTGCCGAGTTTGTCCGCAGGGGGCAGCTCAATGGGGTAGACGCCCGTGAAGCACGCAGTGCAGAGGCGCTCACGCGGCTGCTGGGTGGCACCGATCATTCCATCCTCGGAGATGTACGCCAGGGTGTCCGCGCCCACGGAGGCGCAGATTTCCTCCACCGCAGCACCGTTGGCGATCAGTTCCGCCCGGGAAGCGAAGTCGATCCCGTAGAAGCACGGCCACTGGACCGGAGGGGAGGAGATCTTCACGTGTACTTCGGCGGCACCTACCTCGCGGAGCATCCGAACAATGGCACGCTGGGTGTTGCCCCGGACGATGGAATCATCCACCACGACCACACGCTTGCCTCGGATGACGGATTCCAGGGCGTTGAGCTTGAGCTTGATGCCCAGCTGGCGGAGGGTCTGGCTGGGCTGGATGAAGGTGCGGCCCACGTAGGAGTTCTTGACGAACCCATGGGCAAAGGGAATTCCCGATTCTTCGGCATAACCCACGGCCGCAGGGGTTCCGGATTCCGGCACCGGAATCACGATGTCTGCGTCGACCGGATGTTCACGCGCCAGCTGGCGGCCCATCTCCACCCGGCTCTCGTAAACGGAACGGCCGTTGATGACGGCGTCGGGCCGGGCCAGGTAGACGTACTCGAACACGCAGCCGGCGGGGGTGGGCTCGCCGAACATCGTGCTCCGGATACCGTCTTCATCTATCGCGATGAATTCGCCGGGTTTGATTTCCCGGATGAAGCTGGCGCCAACGGTGGCAAGGGCGGAGCCTTCGGAGGCCACCACCCATCCCCGGTTGAGGCGGCCCAGCACCAGCGGACGGACTCCGTACGTGTCGCGGGCTGCGTAGAGGGTTCCTTCGTCCATAAAGACAAACGAGAATGCGCCCTGCAGCTTGGGCAGCAGTTCCAGGGCAGTGGCTTCGAGGGAGCGGCCGTCGGAGCCGTTGAGCAGTGCCGTTACCAGGGCGGTGTCCGAAGTGTTGCCCTGGGCGATTTCCCCGAAACGGGGGCGGCCTTCGCGCGCAATGATCATGTCGTAGAGCTCGGCGGAATTGGTCAGGTTGCCGTTGTGGGCCAGGGCCACAGTTCCGCTGGCGGTTGCCCCCAGGGTGGGCTGGGCATTGGACCACTGCGAGGCTCCGGTAGTGGAATACCGGCAGTGTCCCACCGCAATGTGGCCGGTCAGGGTGTTGAGGGTGGTTTCGTCAAAGACCTGGGAAACCAGTCCCATGTCCTTGTAGACGCTGATTCTTTTGCCATCACTCGTGGCAATGCCCGCGGACTCCTGTCCGCGGTGCTGCAGGGCGTACAGCCCGTAATAGGTAAGCTTCGCTACCTCTTCGCCGGGGGCCCAGACGCCGAAAACTCCGCAGGCATCCTGCGGACCTTTTTCGCCGGGCATGAGATCGTGGGAAAGCTTTCCATCACCGCGTGCCATGGGAGTAGTCTCTCACGCCTGAGCGAAAGGTTTACCTTGATGCGCAACCATTACGGCCGCGTGCAGAAATGGTTTATTCTTCGTCCCGTTCAACCACGGCGCGGCGCATTTTGCGGACGCTGATCCAGTCCAGCAGCAAGGCCGCCAATGCGCCCAGGCCTACGCCGGGAATGGCGAACATGATGGTGAAAAAGCCAAGGGTCGCAGAGCGTGTGTAGGTGGGATCTTCCGGGCCGCCGTACGCCACCACCAGCGCGGCGATAAAGCCGAGGACCACGCCCAGCAACAGGAACGGAACGAAGCGGGGAGCGCGGCGGACGGTGATCTCACGGCGCTCGGGGCTGTGCTGCTCGGAATTCATATCCAAATTCTACCGGCAGTAGAGATTAATGGGCTGCACGGAAAAGCGGCAGCCACTGTGAAAGGTCGGCCCGCAGCCCCGATGCCGCCACCTTTCCGGCTGCGACGGCGTCGTCCCAGGACTGCCCGCCCGAGACCAGCGCCAGCCAGGTGGCGGCGTTGGTTTCGATCACATTGGGAGGCGTGCCGCGGGTGTGCCGCGGGCCGGCAACACACTGGGTGACTCCGAAGGGCGGTACCCGCACCTCCACGCTGTTGCCCGGGGCGCGCTCCGCCAGTTCCTCCAACGTGAAGCGGACCGCCGTTGCGAGGGTGTTGCGGTCGGTCTTGGTTCCGGCGGCCGAGGCGGCCAGGGCCGCACGCAGGGCCGATTCGCCGTCAGGGGCGGGAACCCGTCGTCGTGCCATGTCTTTTGGCCCCGCCGCTCAGGAATCAAGCAAAGCTGAGTCCAGCAGCGCCATCACCGGTGCGCCCAAACGGATGCTGCCCACCGGCTCTCCGCCGCCGAGAATCGGGCGGACAATCTTGTCCAGCACGGCACTGATCTTTCCGGGGTCCACGGCACCGCTGGCGGCCAGGAGGGTCAGGCCCACCAGGGACGCAGCCCGGGTGTCGCCGTCGAGCATCTTCAGGGCCACGGACACGCCCGTGTCAGTGCCCAGGACCAGCACGCCCTCGGCGCCGTTCTTGCAGATGATGCCCAGATCCTCCATCACCACGGTGTTTTCGCGGCCGTGGCCGTGGACGGCCCAGGGGTAATCGAGCATGGCAGTCGCCACCGTGGCAGCCCGGGCATTGCCGTGCTTGTTGGAGGGAGCTTTGGACAGGCGCCCGATTCCGCGGGCCAGACCGGTCAGCGAAACCGCGGCCAGCGGCGCTCCGCAGCCGTCAGTGCCCCAGTGGGTGATGGTTTCGCCGGTGAATTCCTCGATGACGCCGGCGATGCGCTGCTGCAGCGGATGCTGCGGATCCAGATAGGTGGCGTGGTCCCAGTTGTTCTCGGTGCAGGCCCACAGGAAGGCAGCGTGCTTGCCGGAGCAGTTGAAGGCGAGCCGGTTCTTGCCCTTGCCGGCACGGATAAGCTCATGCCGGGCGGTCTCGTCCTGGGGCCAGTCTTCGGGGCACTGCAAATGGTCTTCGGTGACGCCGGCGGCGGCCAGCATGGTCAACACCACGTCGGTGTGTTCCTTGGCGCCGATGTGGCTGGCTGCGGCCAGCGCAACCTGCGGTCCCCGCAGCGGAACCCCGGCCTGCATCGCGGCGATTGCCTGGAAAGGCTTGAGGGTGGACCGCGGGAAGATGGGCGTGGTGATGTCGCCCAGGGCGGTGACCACCGTTCCGTCAGCGGCCATCACCACGGCGGAACCGATGTGGCGGGACTCTATGAATCCGCTGCGTTCCACAACGGCAAGTTCAACGGCATCGGATGCGGTAAAAGTGGCAGGCATACTTCTATTCCACCATGAACTGCACCGACTGCCAGCCGGAGGCTCCGTCGGGAACCGTGTCGGCCCGCGCCTCGGTCTGCGTACCGTCCTGCGGGTCCGTGGCGCGGGCCCGGACGGTGTGGTTGCCCCGGGACAGGGGCTCGGTGCGGAAGGAAAACTGGCGCCAGGTGTCCACCGAAGCTTCCGCGGCCAGCGCCGCAGGCTGCCAGTCGCCGTCGTCCACCTGCACCTCCACGCCGGTGATGCCGCGTTGCTGGGACCAGGCCGTGCCGCCCACGTCCACGGGTCCGGCGGGCACCCGGGCAAAGGACCCCGGCACCTCCACCCGCGCCATGGTTTTCACGGGCGCTTTTTCAGCCCATCCGCGGTCCGTCCAGTACGCCTTCTGCGCGTCAAAACGGGTGACTTCCATGTCAATGATCCATTTGGTGGCGGAGACAAACCCGTACAGTCCCGGCACCACCATCCGGACCGGATAACCGTGGACCGGGGGGAGCGGCTCATCATTCATGCCGACCGCCAGCAGGGCATCCCGGTCATCCTGCAGCACCTCCAGCGGAGTGGAGGCGCTGAAGCCGTCGATGCTGGTGGAGAGCACCATGTCCGCGTCGGCGGTGGGCCGCGCCCGGGCCAGCAGCTCGCGTACCGGAAGACCCAGCCATTTGGCGGTTCCGGCGAGGTCTCCGCCGAGCGGATTGGAGACGCAGGTCAGGGTGAGGTGGCGTTCCACCAGCGCAGAATCCAGCAGCTCGGCAAAACTGATCCGCACTTCCTGTTCCACGAGGCCGTGGATGCGCAGCTCCCAGGTCTCCGCGTCGATTTCCGGCACGCTCAAAGCAGTGTCAATCCGGTAGAAATCCGCATTGGACGTCAGCCACGGGGTGACACCGGATACCGGTGACTGCAGCCCGGCGGGCAGCGCCGGCGCCGGATTCGCCGGGGTTGGCAGCTTCAGGGCGGCCCGGAAAGACGCGGTGGTGTTCCGGGCCGAGGCAATGGCACGTCCGCCCGCCGCGGCGGCGGCAGCGGCAACGGCGGTGATTCCGGCGGCGGCGAAAAATCCCCGGCGGGTGGTGTTCAGGGGGCTGCGGGGTGCGGGGGACGGGTCGCCGATGACGGCCCCGGCACCGCCGTCGTTCTCTCCGCCCCCCGCTGAGACCGCCTGAACAGCGGGAGACGGTTCGGGGGAACCCGCTGCAAGGTCCCCACTATCCGCCTGCTCCTGGGCCACTGCAACGGTTGGCCCGGCAACGGAGGCAGGAATGCGCCGAATCAGTCCCCGCAGGACAAGGATTCCGACGGTGGTGCCCAGCACCGCGGGGACGGCATCCACGGCGGCGGCACCCGCCCGCGTCAGCACGCACGCCACAATCACCGCTCCCATGACGACGACGGCGGCCACGCCCAGCTTCCAGCGCCGGCTCGCCAGGACTCCCGCACAGGCGGCCAGCACCGCAATCGTGCCGGCCATGCCTACAAACAGGGCGGCCTTGTCATTCGTGCCGAAAGTCTCCACCGCAAAGTTCTTCAGCCACAGGGGAGTGAAGTCGATGAACGTGGACCCCAGCGCAATCAGGGGACGGGCCCGGGCCGAGAAGAAGGCGCCGGACAGCTCCGCGACGGCCAGTACTGTTGCGGCGGCGAGGATTCCGGCAAGCGCAGCGTACAGGGTGCGGTGCACGGGCCGGTGCACGGTTCCGTGCCGGGGCCGGGTCGGGACGGCGGGGTACTTCGGGGAAGCGGTCATGGCTCCTATTCGCAGCCGCTGCCCGCTTGTATGGGCGCGGCGAAAGATGCAGGAGCCTTCGTCACACGGATGCTGTTTCTTTCTGCTGCCGGAGCGCAGCCAGTACGCTGATCTACTGTGAAGGTTCTCGTTGTTGGCCCCGGCGGCCGCGAACATGCCCTTGTCCGATCCCTGCTGGCCGATCCGTATGTCCGCGAGGTGCACGCAGCCCCCGGTAACGCGGGCATGGCGCAGCTGGTTCCGGTCCATGCAGTCAATGCCTCCAGCCCGGCGGAGGTGACCGCACTTGCACGTCAGCTGGGCTCCGATCTTGTGGTTATTGGCCCCGAGGCGCCGCTGGCCGCAGGAGTGGCTGATGCTCTCCGCGAGGCGGGCATCCCCGTCTTCGGGCCTTCCAAGGCAGCGGCCCAGCTGGAGGCCTCCAAAGCCTTCGCCAAACAGGTGATGGCGGCGGCCGGCGTTCCCACCGCCATGGCCCGTGTGGCGGCAACTCCGGAGCAGGCTGCCGACGCACTGGACACCTTCGGCGCCCCGTATGTGGTCAAGGATGACGGGCTGGCCGCGGGGAAGGGCGTAGTGGTCACCTCGGACCGGGACGAAGCCCTGGCCCACGCGCAGTCCTGCTTTGACGTAGGCGGCACCGTGGTAGTCGAGGAATTCCTGGACGGTCCGGAAGTATCCCTCTTTGTTATCTCCGACGGCCGGACAGTGGTTCCGCTGGCTCCGGCGCAGGATTTCAAACGCATCCATGACGGCGACGAAGGCCCCAACACCGGCGGGATGGGTGCCTACTCGCCGCTGTCCTGGGTTCCGGCAGACCTGGTGGCGGACGTGGTCCGCCGGGTGGCCCAGCCCACCATCGATGAGATGGCCGCCCGGGGAACGCCGTTTGTGGGTGTGCTGTACTGCGGACTGGCCCTGACATCCCGCGGGATGCGCGTGATTGAATTCAACGCACGCTTCGGTGATCCGGAGACGCAGGCAGTCCTGGCCCGGCTGCGGACCCCGCTGGGCGGGCTGCTGCAGGCTGCGGCCAAGGGAGAGCTGGATCAGCTGGAACAGCTCAAATGGGACCCGCGCACCGCGGTGTCCGTGGTGGTGGCCGCCGCCAACTATCCGGAGGCACCCCGCACGGGAGACCGGGTCCGCGGGCTGAAAAAGGCCGGAAAAATCGACGGCGTGCACGTGCTGCATGCCGGCACCCGGCTCGACGGGGACGGCAAAGTGGTGTCCTCCGGCGGGCGGGTCCTCGCCGTCGTCGGGCTGGGCGACGACCTGGCGGCCGCCAGGGACAAGGCCTATGCCGGCGTGGAGAAAATTCGGCTGGACGGATCCCTGCACCGTACCGACATTGCCCTGAAGGCGCTGCGCGGAGAGGTTGTGGTTCCCGCGGGTTCGCAGGGCGCTGAACCTGCGGCAGGCCGGGACCTGCCCGACGGCGACGTTGCTCCGAGGGGCATGGCAGACCGCGACATTGCCGACAGCGACGTTGAAGGAGACCTGGCATGAGCGCCCCCGAGCTGGCCGGCTGGACCCACGCCTATTCCGGAAAGGTCCGCGACCTGTACGTTCCTGCGGATCTGTCCGCCCCGGGGGCAGGAGAAAAGGTCCTGGTGGTCGCCAGCGACCGGATCAGTGCCTTTGACCATGTCCTGTCCTCCGAGATCCCGGATAAGGGACGGATCTTGACCCAGCTGAGCCTGTGGTGGTTTGACCAGCTCAATGTGCCCAACCATGTGATCTCGGCGGATGAGGGAGTGCCGGACGAGGTGGCAGGCCGGGCCATGATCTGCAGGAAGCTGGACATGTATCCGGTGGAGTGCATTGCCCGCGGATACCTCACCGGGACCGGCCTGGCGGAATACCGCGTCTCGCAGACCGTGTGCGATGTGCCGCTGCCGGGCGGGCTGGTGGATGGTTCCCGGCTGGAACCGGCCATCTTCACGCCGTCGGCCAAGGCCGAAGTGGGAGAGCATGACGAGAACATCAACTACGACGCCGTGGTGAAGATTGTCGGGGCCGAGACGGCGGAGACGCTGCGTTCGCTGACGCTGGACATCTATACGGCGGCCGAGGCGATTGCCCGGGAGCGCGGCATCATCCTGGCAGATACCAAGGTGGAGTTCGGACTGGATCCGGCCACCGGCGAGGTGACGCTCGGAGATGAGGTGCTGACGCCGGATTCCTCCCGGTTCTGGGACGCGTCCCTGTACGAGCCGGGTTCCGCACAGCCGTCCTTTGACAAGCAGTACGTCCGGGACTGGCTGACCTCGCCGGAGTCCGGCTGGGACAAGTCCTCGGACGCGCCGCCGCCGGCGCTGCCTGCTGACGTTATCGAGCGCACCCGGGCGCGCTATGTCGAGGCCTATGAGCGGCTCACGGGACGGACCTTCGCCTAACGCGCTGCCGTCAGCGCCGGAAGGTGAGGTGAATGACTCCGCTTTCAGCAGTTTCCGCGCTGACCTCGTAACCGGCCTCGAGGCCGCGCAGGCCCTCCCAGAAGTTGATGCCCCGTCCCAGCAGGATGGGGGTGATGCCTGCGTGCAGCCGGTCCACGAGTCCGGCCGCCAGGAACTCCTTGGTGAGGGTGGGGCCGCCGCCGATCCGCACATCCCCGCCCGCTGCGGCGTCCGTGGCCAGGCGAAGCGCTTCTTCGGGAGAGGCGCTCAGGAACTCGAACCGAGTTCCGTTGGCCATGTCAATGGCCGGGTGCGGGGCATGGGTCAGGACAAACACCGGGACCCGGAACGGCGGTTCATCGCCCCACCACCCCTGCCAATCAGGATCATCCGGGAAGTTGTGCAGGCCGAACATCCCGGCCCCCATCACTTCCGCCCCGATCCCGTCGAAGTAGGCCTCGGCGTATTTGTCGTCTACGCCGGTGGTGCCTTCACCGCCGGTCTCGTGCAGCACCCGTTCGCGGAACGTCCTGGTGGCGGTGTAAGGGCCCACCAGCCGGCCCCAGTCCTCTCCAAACGGTTTCTCCGGGGTCTGGTCCGTGGTGGTGGCGAAACCGTCGAGGGAAATATTGAGATCAACGCGGACAACCATGGAATCCTCCTGGGCACTGACCGGTCCTAAGCCGAGCCTAGCCGCGGCGGCGGGCGCATCAAAGGGTCCCCTGTTACTGCCTGTCCCGGAGCTGGAGGACGCCTTTCTTGCCGGTGGATTCGCTGTTGAGGGTGAAGGCAAGGGTGAGCAGGAACGCTTCCCGGGGCGGTGCGGGGAAATAGAACCATGAGGCGTCCCACTCGCTGCACGGCGCACCATCGGGCTGGGTGGCCGGAGGCTGGAATGCCTCAATGTCTACGCCGGCAAAGCGGACATCGACGCCGTCGCTCACACCGATGATCAGGTCAGCGGGAGCCGCCCAATAGTAGTCATGCGCCTTACGATAGCGACCCGCTTTCCGGGCAACGGAAAAGGCACCGATTTCTCGGTGCCTTTTCCGTATGTGGTTTTGGTCGGGGTGACAGGATTTGAACCTGCGACCTCGTCGTCCCGAACGACGCGCGCTACCAAGCTGCGCCACACCCCGTAACCATTGCTTTTGCTCCGGGTTTCCCCGTCGCTGAAGCAACTTTACAAGTGTAGACGATCACCACTGATTCCGCGAAACCGGGCCTTTCCGCCTACACCAGGGACTCCTGCCAGGCGGCCTGCAGCTTGGCGAACCGGCCGGTGCCGCCGGTGAGCTCGGCGGGGGTGCCGTCCTCCACCACTTCGCCGGAGTGCATTACCAGGACACGGTCTGCGATCTCCACGGTGGACAGGCGGTGCGCAATGATCAGCGCCGTCCGGTTGCCCAGCAGGGTTTTGAGTCCGTGCTGGACCAGCCGCTCGCTGGGGATGTCCAGAGAGGAGGTGGCTTCGTCCAGGATCAGCACCGCGGGATCGGCCAGGAAGGCCCGGGCGAAGCTGATCAGCTGGCGCTGGCCGGCGGAGACCCGGCCGCCGCGCTTGTTCACATCGGTGTCATACCCCTCCGGCAGCGCTTCGATGAACTCGTGCGCGCCCACCGCCTTGGCCGAAGCAACAATCTCCGCGCGGCTGGCCTCGGGCTTGCCCAGGGCAATGTTGTCCGCCACCGAACCGCTGAACAGGAACGCCTCCTGCGTCACCATGACGACGGCGCGGCGCAGGTCCCGCTGGGTGAGGCTCCGCAGGTCCACGCCGTCCAGCAGCACGGAGCCCTGTGACGGGTCATAGAAGCGGGCGATCAGCTTGGCCAGCGTGGATTTGCCGGCGCCGGTCTGCCCCACCAGGGCCACCGTTTGGCCGGCGGGAATGTGCAGGTCCATTTGCGGCAGGATGACGGGGCCGGTGCCGTAGCGGAATTCCACGCCGTCAAAGCGGATGTCGCCCTTGGCATTGCGCAGCTCCACCGGATGCTTGGGCGGGCGGACGGTGGGCACTTCCTCCAGCAGGCCGGAAACCTTTTCCAGGGCAGCCGAGGCCGACTGGAAGGAATTGTAGAACATGGCCATCTGGTCCACCGGCTGGAAGAAACGCTTGGAGTACAGCAGCAGGGCCAGCAGGGCACCCACCTCGAGGCCGCCGTCGAGCACCCGGAAGCCCCCGGCCAGCAGCACCACGGCCACGGTGGCGTTGCCGATCAGCACCAGTCCGGGCTGGAAGACGCCGTTGAGGTTGATGGAGCGGACGGTGGCCACCCTGTAATCCTCAGCCAGCTCGTCATACTTTTCCGCATTCACCTTTTCGCGGCGGAACGCCTTGACGGCGCGGATGCCGGTCATGGTTTCGATGAAGTGCACAATCAGCTTCGCGGAGGTCACCCGGGAGGCGCGGTAGGCCAGCTGGGAGCGTTTCTGGTACCAGCGGGTCAGCAGGTACATGGGCACAAACGCCACCAGCATCAGCAGCCCGGTCCGCCAGTCCAGCAGGAAGATGCTGGCGGCCGTGAACAGCATGTACATGGCGCCGGAAGCCAGCGAGCTGATGCCTGAGTCCAGCAGCTCGCGCAGCGCCTCAAGGTCCGAGGTCTGCCGCGAAATGATTCGTCCCGAGGTGTACTTTTCGTGGAATTCCAGGCTCAGCCGCTGGGTGTGCCGGAAAACCCGCAGCCGCAGGTCCAGCAGCATGGCCTGGCTGAGGAGGGCAGTGGCACGGACGTAACCGGCGGTCAGGCCAGCGGCCAGCAGGGCCGCCACCAGGTACGCCACCCCGGAGAGGATCAGCGGCAGATTGTTGCCGGCCTGCAGGTCCGGCAGGGCATGGTCAATGCCGTAGGCAATGATGGCCGGTCCCGCCACGCGGGCAGCTTGGGAGAAGACCACCAGCAGCACGGTGCCGATGAACCGGCCGCGGTTGGGCCGGATCAGGGACCCCAGCAGCGCCAGCGAACGGCGCCGGACAGCCCGGTTTTCCTCCTTGCCCAGGTGGACGGCATCCTCGCCGGCAGTTCCCAGCCGGGCGCCGGCGTCGTACTCCGGGTCGGTTCCCTTGGCGGACTTGGCAGGTTTGGCGGAATCATCGGCGCCGCGGCGCACGGTGAAGCGGCTCATCGGACTATCTCCTCATCATCCAGGCGCGGTGCCGCGAGGGTGCCGCCGCCGTCGGCTTCTTCAACGGGCGGTGGTGCGTCCTCCAGGCTGCTGTCCAGGTCTTCCGGTTCAGCGGGCAGGCTGGCAATGACGTACCGGTAGTGGTCATTGCCGGCCAGCAGTTCCGCGTGGGTTCCGACGGCGCTGATCCGTCCGTCCTCCATCAGGGCAACGCGGTCCGCCAGGGAGACAGTGGAGGGGCGGTGGGCGACCACCAGGGTGGTGGTGTCATGGAGCACCTCGCGCAGCCGGCCCTCCACCAGTTCCTCCGTGCTGACATCCAGGGCCGACAGCGGATCATCCATGATCAGGACGGTGGGCCGGGCGGCGATGGCACGGGCCAGGGCGACGCGTTGGCGCTGTCCGCCGGACAAGCTGAGCCCTTCCTCGCCGATCAGCGTGTCGGTGCCGTTGGGCAGCGAATAGACAAAGTCGGCCTGTGCCACATCCAGCGCCTGGGCCAGCAACTGATCCGCTTCGGCGGAGCTTTCCGGTTCGGCACCCAGCAGTACGTTGTCACGGACGGAGCTGGAGAACAGCGTGGTGTCCTCGAAGGCCACGGCCACGATGGTGCGCAGCTCTTCCACGTCCAGCTGCCGCAGGTCTGTTCCGTCGATCCGGATTGCACCGCCGGTGACGTCATAGAGCCGCGGCACCAGCTGCAGCAGAGTGGATTTTCCACTGCCGGTAACGCCCACCAGCGCCATGGTTTCGCCGGGGCGCAGGCACAGGTCCACGCCGTCAATCAGGTCCCGGGTGCCCTCTTTGGTGTCCGGGTACGCGAAGTGCACGTTGTCGAACACCAGCTCGCCGCGCACGTCGCTCAGATGCGCCGGATGCTCGGGGCTCCGGATGCTGCTCTGGGCGTCCATCACTTCGTAGTGCCGGTCAATTGCTGTTTTGGCCGTGAGAGTCATGGACAGCAGCGGGCCGATCGCCTCCACCGGACCGGCAACGACGGCGGCAGTGGCGAAGAACGCCACCAGGGCACCGATGCTGGTGGTTCCGTCAGCCACCGACATGATGCCCACCACCAGGGCGACGGCGAGGGCGGCTTCCGGCAGGAGAGTGACCACCAGCGAGAATTTCGCCAGTGAATTGGCCTTGAACACCTCGGTTTGGCGCAGCTCCTGCGCCTGTTCTTCAAAGGAATCCAGGGCTTCCTGGCTGCGGCCAAAGGCCTTCAGGACACGGATGCCGTGGACGGATTCTTCCACCGTGGTGGCGAGGTCGCCG
Source organism: Arthrobacter sp. NPDC097144 (assembly GCF_044762205.1). Classification (NCBI taxonomy): domain Bacteria; kingdom Bacillati; phylum Actinomycetota; class Actinomycetes; order Micrococcales; family Micrococcaceae; genus Arthrobacter; species Arthrobacter sp. NPDC097144. The sequence goes on from NZ_JBIWDW010000007.1 coordinate 44,288, forward strand.
GTCTGGTCCTGGCTCTGCCGGGAAACCTGCCGGTAGAACCGGTTGAAGCGGAAGCCGTAAATGACAATGGGAATTGCGGCGGCTATGAAAATGAGCGCCAGAATCCAGCTGGTGAACAGCATGATGACGAAGCCGACCACCACGGTCAGGGCGGTAACCACCAGCATGATCGCGCCGAAAGCCATCCAGCGGCGGACGAGGTTCAGGTCGCTCATGGCCCGTGAGAGCAGCTGTCCGCTGCCCCAGCGGTCGTGGAAGGCCACCGAGAGGTCCTGCAGGTGCCGGTAGAAGGACGTGCGCATCCGGGTTTCCACCGTGGTGGCAGGAGCAATGACAAACTGGCGGCGCAGGGCAATGAACCCTGCTTCGAGCAGTCCCAGGCCCAGGACCACTCCGGCGGCAGCCCACACTGCCGAGGAGGATGCGCCGGGGCTGAGGGAGGTGTTGATCAGCACCCGGAAAACCTGCGGAATGGCCAGCGCCATGAGGCTGGCCCCGAGGGCGCAGAACAGTCCGAGGATTAAACGGGGGAGGATGGGCCGCAAATGTGGAAAAAGCCGAGCAAGGGATAGCCACAGTGATGTCTGCGCAGGCATGAAACCTCTTTGAAGCGGGTGGAGGGTGCCGCCACAGCAGGACGTCCCTTTGAGGGCTCAATCCTAAGCCTCACCCCGGAAGGAATCGATGGCAGTCCGGAGTTTGGTCAGGTTTGGCGCGTTGGGCGCAGATCTGCCGCGGCACGAACTCGACGCTCGCCCAGAGGAGCCGGCCTCGATCCTGTGAGGGCTTAGTTCCGCGGTGTCAGAGTGAGCAGTACTGCCTCCGGGCGGCAGGCAAACCGGACCGGAGCAAAGCGGGAAGTACCGATGCCGGCCGAGACGTTCATGGGCACCCGCCGGCCGTTGTGTTCCCACACGGCCAGGCCCTTGGCTAGACGCGTAGGCAGGTCGCAGTTGCTGACCAGGGCGCCGTAGAACGGCACACACACCTGGCCGCCGTGGGTGTGGCCGGCCAGAATCAGGTCCGCACCGCCGTCGGTGAAGTAGTTGAGGACGCGCTGATAGGGGGCGTGCGCCACCCCCACCCGGATGGACGGAGCGTCGCTGCCCTGATCAGCCGAGGGGAACCCGGCATAGACATCGCGGTTCAGATGCGGATCATCCACGCCGGAAAAGTCCAGCCGCACTCCGCCAAGGGTCATGGAATCCCTGCGGTTGGTCAGCCCGGCCCAGCCGGCGTCCTCGAACGCGCCGAACAGCTCCCCGAAGGGAAGAGCCGGCGGGTCCTTGGTGATTTTCGAAGGACCCGTGAAGTACGTCAGGGGATTCTTGAGCCGGGGCCCGTAGTAGTCGTTGGAGCCGGGCACATACACTCCGGGGAACCGCATCAGCGGTTTGAGCGCCTCCAACAGCGGTGGCACCGCCTCGAGATGGCTGAGGTTGTCGCCGGTGTTGACTACGAGGTCCGGCTCCAGGTCAGCAAGGGACTGCAGCCACCGGGCCTTGATGTTCTGGTGGGGGACAAAATGGATGTCCGAGAGGTGCAGCACCCGCAGCGGCGTGCTCCCCGCCGGAAGCACGGCCACCGTTTCCTCACGGACTCCGAAGAGATTGCGCTCGATCAGCGATGCGTAGGCCAGTGCAGCGGTTCCGGCGCCTGCCGTACCGCCCGCAACCCAGGCAGCGGAACGCAGGGCTTTCCCCCAGGGAGATGATGCCATGGCTAGTCGTCGTCATCCTTTTTGTCGGTGTCCTTGTTGTCTCCGCCGTTGTTCTGGTCGCTGGCCTTGGGGGAGGGGGCCGGGGCAGGCTTGGCGGACGGAGCAGGGGCCGGGGTCACATTGCCCATGATGCTGGCGGGCGGGGCAGTGAAGGGCTTGGCCTCGTACTGGCCGGGGATCCGGTCAATGAAGTTCTTCCAGGACGGTCCGGCGATCTTGGAGCCGTCAATTTCGGGATAGGTTCGGCCGCCAATCTGCTTGCCTTCCATGGACCCCTTCTCATTGCCCCAGACATGGTTGCCGAGCCAGGAAGCGGTCACCATACCCGTGGTGTACCCCATGAACCAGGTCTGCGAACGGTAGTCGTTGGTTCCGGTCTTGCCGGCCACCGGCTGGCCGTTCTGAAGGTAATAGCCGGAACCCTTGGTCATCACCTGCTGCGTGGCGGCGTTGACGCCCTGCGCCACTTCCTTCTTCATGACCTGCTCGCAGTCCTGCGGCGGAACGTCGAAGTCCCGTCCGTCCACGGCCTTGACCGACACCAGGGCGCGCGGCTCGCATTTGAGCCCTTCCGCTGCAAAGGTCGCAAAACCGGTGGCCATGGACAGCGGGGAGGCATCCCCGCCGCCGCCGAAGGAGGACGGCGGGTTGATGCCCAGCATTTCATTGGAGCCGGTGGCGCTCTTGCCGTCGTGGACGCCCGCGGCGAAGGCCATTTGCTGGAACTTGCACAGATCCAGCTGGTTGATTTCTGCCATGGTGATGGTGTTCAGGGAGTTCGCCAGGCCGTCAATGACCGTGGTGGTCTTGTAGTTGGTGTCTCCGTAGTTGATCGGCGTCCAAGCCTCCGGAATGCCGTACCGGCCTCCGGGCAGGCAGCTGGCGTTCCAGCTGTAACCGGCCGGGTAGGTGCGCTTGCTGCCGTTAAGCGTGGTGTTCAGGGTTTTGCCGGCATCCAGCCAAGCCGCAACCGTAAACGGCTTGTACGTTGAACCCGGCTGGAAACCGCCCATGCCGTTTAGCGGCTTGGCGGGATCGCCGTCCTGGTTCTGGTCCACGTTGAAGTTCAGTACCGAGTTGCCGGGTCCGGCTTCAGGGTTGTACCGCGTGTTTTGCGCCATGGAGAGGATCTTGCCCGTGGACGGTTCCAGGGACGTCATGGAATGGCCGATCTCGGGATCAGTGGTGTCCGGATTCGCGGTCTCGAGAACCGCAGTCTGGGCCGCAGCTTGGATCTCGGGGTCCAGGGTGGTGGTGACGGTGAGGCCGCCGCGGTACAGCAGCTTCTCCCGGTCCTCCGGGGTGGCGCCGAATCGCTCATCGTTGAGGATCAGGTGCACCACGTAGTCGCAGAAATACGGTGCCTGGGCGGCTCCCGTGCAGTTGCGGGGGACGGGCGTGAGATTCAGGTCCAGGCCGGTGGCGACGGCGGCGTCATGTTCTTCCTGGGTAATGCGCCCCTTGTCCAGCATGGCGCGGAGGACCACATTGCGGCGCTTCAGTGCCATGTCCGGGTTGCCCGTGGGGCTGTAGACGGTGGGCCCGTTGACGATGCCGGCCAGCAGGGCTGCCTGCTGCAGGTTCAGCTGCGACGCATCAAGGTTGAAGAAGTACTTGGCAGCGGCCTGGACCCCGAAGGTGGTGCCGCTGAACGGAACGATGTTGAAGTAGCCCTGAAGGATCTCATCCTTGGACATCTGCTTTTCCAGTGCGATGGCCAGCTTCATTTCGCGGATCTTGTCGCCGTACTTACGGTCTGCGCTGCCGCTGAGGACAACTTCTTTTCCGTTTTGCAGGTTCGTGTCGATGATGACGTTGTTCACATACTGCTGCGTGATGGTGGAGGCGCCGCGGTTCGTGTCGGAGGTGAGGTTGGAGGCCAAAGCGCCCAGAATTCCCTGCATATCCACGCCGCCGTGCTCGTAGAAGCGGTCATCTTCAATGGCAAGCATCGCATCGATCATGGCGGGGGACACCTGATCCAAGGTGATCGGCTGGCGGTTTTCCGAGTAGACCGTGGCGATCAGGGAGCCGTCATTGGCAAGGATTTTGGACGGCTGGGCCAGGGCTTCAGCCTGCAGCTCCGAGGGCAAATCGTCGAAGAACTGCAGGGATCCGGACGCGGCGGTGCCCGCGGCTGCGGCGGCGGGAACCAGAAGTCCCGCGGCCAGAACACCACAGAGCGCACTGACGCCAAAGAACGCGACAATCTTGCCCAGGGTGGTAGCCGTGTCAAACAAGGGTGATTTGCGAGCTGCCATGCGCATCAGTCTACAAGCACGCGTTAGTCTTTGGATTATGAGCAAATGGGAATATTTCATTACACCGCTGCCCCTTCACACACCGGGAGCTGTCCTTAACATGCACGGCGAAGAAGGTTGGGAACTGGTCCAGATCACGCCTGCACCCAACGGCACCGGTTCCGTGGCGTACATGAAACGCGAGAAGTCGCAGTGACTGAGCTGACCGGAGCGGTCTCGGCCGTTGAACGGAGGCTGGCGGAGCTGGGCATTGACATTCCCGACGTCGCTGCCCCCGTGGCCGCGTACGTTCCGGCCGTAGTGACGGGCAACTACGTCTACACATCCGGCCAATTGCCGTTTGTCTCCGGCGTGTTGCCTGCGGCCGGCAAAGTGGGTACCGACGTGTCCGCCGAGGACGCAGCCGCCTACGCTGCCACCTGCGCAGTGAACGCGCTGGCCGCCATCAAGGCCCAGATCGGTGATCTGGACCGCATCAGCCGCATCGTCAAAGTGGTGGGTTTCGTGGCCTCGGACCCGTCCTTCACCGGACAGCCCGCCGTCATCAACGGTGCATCCGAATTACTGGGAAAGGTCTTCGGCGAGGCAGGCATCCACGCACGCTCCGCCGTCGGAGTGGCCGTACTGCCGCTGGACTCTCCCGTTGAAGTAGAAGTGATTGCTGAATTTGCCTAACTCCTCCGTACGGCTTTTCCCGGTTCCCCCGTATCTTCGGGGAGCCGCGGAAAGCTGGTTTGAACATGGTGACCGCACCCCGCGCAAGCCGCGTCTGGCATCCTCGGTGGTGCTGGTGCGGGATTCGCCGCGCGGCACCGAGACCTATCTGGCCTACCGCCGCGGGGAGTCTCCGCTGGGCAGGGTGGCCTTCCCGGGCGGGAGCATCGATCCGGGGGACGACGACGCCGCCACCTGGTACGGGCCGGCGCCGGCAGTGTGGGCCAAGACCATGGGCATTGACGATGCCCGGCTGGCCCGCCGCCACGTGGTGGCCGCTATCCGTGAATTGTTCGAGGAAACCGGAATCCTCCTTGCCGGTCCGGATGAGTCGACCCTGCTGGAGGCAAACCGCGGACCGGAATGGATGGCTGCACGCGCAGCGATTGCCAGCGGGGACGCGTCCTTCCTGGATCTGCTGACCCGCCGCGGCCTGGGCCTGCGCACCGATCTGCTGCGTCCGCTCTCCAACTGGCAGACCGCCGACTTTGCCCTGCGCCGCTTTGATACCCGCTACTTTGCCGTTGTGCAGCCCCTGGGCCAGGAAGCCTCGCTGCTGGAGGGCAAGGGCAGCTGGGGGCAGTGGCGTTCTGCCGCGGCCGAGACAGCCAACCGGGACACCACCGCGCTGGGGGATGAAATCGGGCTGCCGGACACGACCGGCCTGACCCTGGCGGAACTGACGGTTCCGCAGGTGGAACTGGTCCTGGAGAAGCTGGCCCGGGCCCGCGGCTGCATCGCGTATCTGACCTCCCGCAGGCCCGCCGCCGTTTTCCAGCCCGAGCTGGTGCAGGCCGACGGCGACTACTGGCTTGCGGTGCAGCTCAGCGGTGTCACCGAAGGTTCGGCGCAGCGGGGCCGCTGACACGCCGGCCTGCGGGCCTTGTCCAGGGTCAGGGGTCAGGTACTCTGGCGGCAGTGAAACTTACCCTTCCTCTGTGACCCAGAGTCATCTCAGTACTTCCAGTTCGCTCCTGCACGGAGCGGTGATGGCGCATGTCCTGCGGGGGAACTCCCTTCGGAGTTCCCCCGCTGCGGCCCGCCACCGGACTCACCACTGGAAGACACCATGCGACCTTCTTCAGCACCATCCCCCGCGTCCCTGAACACTGACTCTGTCCGGCAGTCCCTGCGCCCCGACTGCAGTAACTGCTTTGCCCTCTGCTGTACGGCCTTTGGCTTCTCCCGGTCCGCAGACTTCGCAGTCGACAAACCTGCAGGGTCTGTGTGCCCAAACCTCTCGGCCGACTTCTCCTGCAGCATCCACGACAGGCTGCGCCCCCGGGGATTCCGCGGGTGCACAGTCTTCGACTGCTTCGGGGCCGGCCAAAAGGTGTCCGGGGATTTCTTCGGCGGAACCAGCTGGCTAGAGGACCCCGGCAGCAAAGATGCGATGTTCGCCGCGTTCAAGACCGTCCGGCAGCTCCACGAAATGCTCTGGTACCTGGCCGAGGCCCGGACCCGCACGTATGACCCCGACACGGTGACCGCCGTGCTGGCGCTGCGGAACACCATCCTGGAAGCCATGCAGGAGTTGCCGCAGCTGCTGGTGCTGGATGTGCCGGATCTGCATTCCCGGGTGAGGCTCACACTGATGGATATCAGCGAAGAGGTGCGGTCCGCCTACCGTGCTGCCGGTACCGGCCATCTGGGCGCAGAGATGCGGCCCGGAGCGGACCTGATGGGCCGGAACCTCAGTGCCCGGCAACTGTCCGGCGCGGATCTGCGGGGCGCCTATCTCATTGCCGCCGACCTGCGCGGCAGCAATTTGTCCGGCGCGGACCTGCTTGGCGCGGACTTCCGGGACGCACGGCTGGAAGGCGCGGACCTCTCCCAAGCCCTCTTCCTGACGCAGCCGCAGCTCAACGCCGCCCGGGGCAGTGCGGCAACCGCCCTGCCGCCGGACCTGGTGATGCCGGCGCACTGGCTGGACGGGTGACCGGCAGGACTGCCGGGTGCACCACGGCTTAAACAACGACGGCGCCGCTCCCGGGTGGGGGAGCGGCGCCGTCGTCGTTGTGTACGGGTCGAAAAGACCTAGCGGGAGCGCTGGCGCAGGCGCTGCACGTCCAGAATGACGACTGCGCGTGCTTCCAGGCGCAGCCAGCCGCGCTGGACAAACTCAGCAAGTGCCTTGTTCACGGTTTCGCGGGAAGCACCAACCAGCTGGGCCAGCTCTTCCTGGGTCAGCTCGTGGGCCACCAGGATGCCGTCAGTCGCAGGGCGGCCGAAGCGGTCCGCGAGATCCAGCAGTGCCTTAGCCACGCGGCCGGGAACGTCCGAGAAAACGAGGTCCGCAAGGGACTCGTTGGTGCGGCGCAGGCGGCGGGCCAGAGCCTGGAGCAGCTGGACCGACACCTCGGGGCGCGTTTCCAGCAGTGCCTTCAGGTTGTCATGACGCAGTCCGGCGAGGCGGGTCTCAGACACCGCGGTGGCGGTGGCGTTGCGCGGGCTCGGATCAAACAGCGCCATTTCGCCGAAGAGCTCGCCCGGGCCGAGGATGGCCAGCAGGTTCTCACGGCCGTCGGGGGCCGAGCGGCCGAGCTTGATCTTTCCGGACACGATGAAATACAGCTGGTCGCCCTGGTCACCTTCGCGGAAAACTGATGCACCGCGCGAAAGGTCGACCTCGGTCAACTCGTCGGTCAGAGCTGCGAAGACGTCGTCTCCCAATGAGGCGAACAGTGGCGCACGGCGCAGTACCTCGATATCCATGAAATCTCCTGTAAATAGTTGTCCCTTCTATTATCTTCTCGCACTACGGCCCCATGTGACACCTGTAATAGCGTTGTTCGCCCACGGATGATAAAAAGGACGCCCCGACGTGCTGCCCTGCGGAAGGTGCCGGGGACGGCGTCCACAGCTTGGGCCGCTAAACTCGGGAGCCAGGAGTCGCCTCTCCCCGGCCTCCACGACCCCTTCTTCAACGCATTTGGAGCTGTTTTGCTCGGTTTTTCACTGCTCGACGTCATTCTGCTTTTGGCGCTGTTGTTCTATCTCATCGCCGGTTTGCGCAATGGCCTGGTGGTGACTTTGGGCGGCATCGTGGGCTTTGTTGCCGGAGCTGTGGCTGCCTTCTTTGCGATCCCGCTGGTGACGTCCTGGGTGCCCGACGACGGCTGGCGCCTGGTGGCCGTCATTGCCACCATTGTGGTGCTCGTTTTGGGCGGACACGCGGTGGGGGCCGCGCTGGGCCGCGGAATTCGCCGCTGGCTCAACTTTCCGCCGCTGCGCTTCCTGGACCGTCTGCTGGGCGGCGCCGTGAACCTGGCGGTGTCCGCCGTGATCATGTCCATGCTGGCCTTCAGCGTCAACACGCTGGGTGTGCCGTTCCTCTCGCAGCAGATCACCTCCTCCAAGGTGCTGAGCACCATTGACGAGGCCACTCCGGACCGGATTAAAACCTGGACGGCTGAGGTGCGGTCCTTCACACTGGCCGAAGGCCTGCCGACCATCTTGGACAGCGCAGCGCCCGAAACCGTGGTGGCACCCCAGCAGGAGCTGTCCTCGCCGGCGTTGCAGACGGCGTCGGACTCGGTGGTGAAGATCACTGGAACGGCGTACCAGTGCGGGCAGAACCAGACCGGCTCAGGTTTTGTGGTGGCCGATGACCGGGTGATTACCAACGCCCATGTGGTGGCCGGAGTCTCCAAGCCCGTGGTTCAGGTTCCGGGCGGCAGTGCCCTTCCCGGTGAAGTGGTGTACTTCGACAGTGCACACGACCTGGCCGTCCTTGCCGTGGACAACCTGGATGCGGATCCGATTCCGCTGGGGGAGGTCCTGCCCAACGGCACTGAAGCCGCTTTTGCCGGGTATCCCGCCGGTGGTCCGTTCCGGCTCCAGGCCGCAAACGTGGAACGCCTGTCGGATGTCTCCGTCCGGAACATCTACGGGTCTTCGCCGGAAACCGTGGAGGTCTATACTCTCGCTGCCGATGTGCAGCAGGGCAATTCCGGCGGCCCGCTGCTGGACGTTGACGGCCGGGTGGCCGGCGTCATCTTCGCCAAGACCACCGGAGACCAGCCGATCGGCTATGCGCTGTCCCTGGCTGAACTCGCTCCGGTGGCGGAGGCCGCCCCGGGGTACCAGGACGCGGTGTCTTCCGGCCAGTGCATCTCCAGCGAATAAACCTCGAGCGAGTAAGGCGGGCCTAGTCCTGCGCCGCTTCCCGGTCCAGCCTGGCGGCGAGGTAGTCCACGGCCATCTTGTAGCCGGCGATCCCCGCCCCGCAGATGACGGCGTCGGCCACTGCGGACACGTAGGAGTGGTGCCGGAATTCCTCGCGCCGGTGGATGTTGCTCAGATGGACCTCCACCACGGGCAGGCCCACGCCGGAGAGGGCATCGGGGATGGCCACCGACGTGTGGCTGTACGCCGCCGGATTGATGACAATCGCATCGGCCAGCCCCGGGGCTCCGTGAATGGCGTCGATCAGATCCCCTTCATGGTTGGACTGGATGCAGTCCACCGTCCAGCCGGAGGCTTCCGCCGCCTCCTGCACCAGCGCCTCAACGTCGTCGAGCGTTTCGGTCCCGTAGATTCCGGGTTCACGCGTGCCCAGAAGGTTCAGGTTGGGTCCGTTGAGGATCAGCAGGTTGCGGGTGCGGGAGGCAGTCATGGGTTAACTATGCGCCAAGCCGATCGGATGCGGCGGCCGTCTCATGGCGGCGTGTCATGCGTCCCGCTGCCAGCGCGCCGATGATCGTCACCAGTGACATCAGGGCCAGTACGACGCCGGGATGCCACCATGCACTGTCCGTCGCCTGGGCGAAGGCGGAGGTGACGGCCGGGGCGAAACCGGCGAGGATGCCGGCGAAGCTGTAAGCCAGGGACAGGGCCGTGAAGCTGGTCCGGGCCGGGAACAGGTCAGCCATCAGGCCGCCCAGTGCTGCCCAGGCCGCAGTTGGAGCAATGCCGCCGATGAGGATGGTCAGGATATAGGTGGTCTGGTCCGCCGTGCTGATGATCCAGTACAGCGGGAAGGAAATCAGCAGGGTGGCCACCGCGCCGGCGGCCACCATGCGGGCCGAGCCGATCCGGGTGGCGAGCCAGCCGAACGCCGGAATGGTGGCCAGCTGCAGGACTGATCCCACCAGTGCGGCATTGAGCACCGTGGCGCTGCTCAGGCCCAGCTGCTCGGTGCCGTAGGCCTGGGTGTAGGTGGTCATCAGGAAGTAGGAACCGATGCCCAGCAGGGATGCCGCGGTGGCAACCAGTACGGCCAGCCGCTGGGTCTTCAGGACCTCCAGCACCGGCACCCGGGGCAGGGCCTGGTGTCCCGCCACGTCCTTGAAAACGGGAGTTTCCTCAATGGCGAAGCGCAGGTACAGGGCTATGGCCATGAAGGGGAAGGCCAGCAGGAACGGAACCCGCCACAGCCCGGCTTCCATGGTTTCCGGCGAAACATTGGCCAGGGCCAGGAAGATGCCCGTGACCATGATGGTTCCCACGGGGGAACCGATCTGCGGGATGGCGGCATAGAGTGCGCGGCGGCGCGGTTCGGCATGTTCGGTGGCAATGAGGACGGCTCCACCCCATTCGCCGCCCACTGCCAGGCCCTGCAGCAGCCGCAGGAGGACCAGCAGCGCGGGGGCCCAGACACCGATGGTGTTGTAGTCCGGCAGCAGGCCGATGACTCCGGTGGCGGTGCCCATGAGGACGATGGTCCAGATCAGGGACTTCTTGCGGCCGATCCGGTCGCCAATGTGGCCGAAGAGGATTGCGCCGAGGGGGCGGGCGATGAAGCCAATGCCCAGGGAGAGGAAGGACAGCAGGGTGCCGATCAGCGGATCGACTTCCGGAAAGAAAATCCGGTTCAGGACCAGGGCGGCTGCGGTTCCGAAGACGTAGAAGTCATAGGATTCCAGGGCCGTGCCCACAAAGGATGCGCCGGCAACCTTGCGGGCCATCCGGCGGGAGCGGGGGAGGGGCGGCTGCGCCGCGGAAGGCGCGGGCGTGGAGTCTGGGGATGAAGTGCTGGTTGTGGACACGAGCACTGATTCTGCTACCCCGGGTGCTTCGCTGCCAAGTCTATGAGCGGGACGTCACATTGGAGCGCAGTTTGGGCCCCGGGCCGGTTTAGTGCAGCGCGCCGCCGAGGATGGCCCGGCCGGCGCTGACCAATGACCGGGTTACGCCTTCGGGATCGGCCACGTACCCGTGAACCATGGCGCCGTCGCGCAGCATCAGCAGCTGATCCGCCAGGGCATCCGGATCGGGTGCGCCCAGCTGGGCAAGCCGGCCGCGGACCTCCGAGTGCAGCCACCGGCGGTGCTCGGACACCACTGCACGGACCGGAGAATCGGCATCGGGAAACTCGGCTGCGGCATTGATGAACGGGCAGCCGCGGAAACCCGGGATGCAGGTTTCGTCGCCCATCGCCTGCGCCAGCTCCAACAGCGCAGCGCAGGGATCGGAGCTTAGGTTTGCCGCAGCGGAACGGATCCGCTCCGACTGGGCCTTCAGGTAGGCCACCACCAGATCTTCCTTGGTGCGGAAGTAGCGGTAGAACGTCACCTTGGTGGTTTCCGCGGAGGCGATGATCCGGTCAGCACTCACGGCGCGGATGCCCTCGGTATAGAAGAGGGTGGCGGCGGCATCCAAGATACGGGTGCGTACCGGCGGCTGGACGGTCATGTAATTCTCCTGAGTTGCGGATTGCTGGAAAGACGCGTTTACTGGGGTCAACAGGTAGACGTACTAGTTAGTCTACCTGACCTCAGACTTGAAGGAGTTGCCATGAGCGCTTTGTACACTGCAGTTGCCACCGCGTCCGGAGACGGCCGCAACGGAGAAGCCCAGACCAGCGACGGCCAGCTGAAGCTCAATCTGGCCACTCCGAAGGAAATGGGCGGCGCCGGAGACGGCACCAACCCGGAGCAGCTCTTTGCAGCCGGTTACGCGGCCTGCTTCCTGTCCGCCCTCAAGATGATTGCCCGTGCCGAGAAGGCACCGATCGCCGACGCCGCAATCACCGCTGACGTCAGCATCTACAAGCAGGAAGTCGGCTTCAAGCTTGGCGTTGCCCTGCACGTGGAGATGTCCGGCGTGGACCAGGCCACGGCCGAGAAGCTGGTGGAGTCCGCACACCAGGTGTGCCCGTACTCCAACGCGACCCGCGCCAACCACCCCGACGACCTCGACGTAAGGGGGGGCTACCCCCCGCCCCCCCCCCGCCAACTGGAACATGGTGCGCTTCCCAGGCCTGGGAAGCGCACCTTCTGCCATTTCGGTGGTGGTTTAGTCCGCGGGGTTTAGTCCGCGCGGTGGGTGTTGCGGGGAATTACTTGCGCATCGACTCCGCGATCTGCTGCATCACCGTGTTGTCCGCCAGCGTGCTGGAGTCCCCGGCCTCGCGGCCTTCGGCAACATCCTTAAGCAGGCGGCGCATGATCTTGCCGGAGCGGGTCTTGGGCAGCTCCGGCACCACCAGGATGTGCCGCGGCTTGGCAATGGGACCGATTTCCTTGCCGACGTGGTTGCGCAGGGTGGTGACAATGTCGTCGTCGTCCTTGGCGCTGCCGCGCAGGATCACGAACGCCACCACGGCTTCACCCGTGGTTTCGTCCCGCGCCCCCACGACGGCGGCCTCCGCCACCGACGGGTGGCTGACCAGCGCCGACTCGATCTCCGTGGTGGACAGCCGGTGCCCGGATACGTTCATCACGTCGTCCACGCGGCCCAGGAGCCAGATATCGCCGTCTTCGTCTTTCTTGGCGCCGTCGCCGGCAAAGTACATGTTGTCGAACCGGGACCAGTACGTCTGCTTGAACCGTTCCGGGTCGCCCCAGATTCCGCGCAGCATGGCCGGCCAGGGTTCCTTGACCACCAGGAAACCGCCGGATCCGTTGGGCACCGATTCGCCCATTTCATCCACCACGTCAATGGAGATTCCGGGTACGGCAACCTGGGCGGACCCGGGCTTCGTCGCCGTGACCCCGGGCATCGGAGCGATCATGTGCGCACCGGTCTCCGTCTGCCACCAGGTGTCCACGATGGGTGCCGGGTTTTCCTTCTTGCCGCCGTTGGCGCCAATGACGGTGCGGTACCACATCCAGGCCTCGGGGTTGATGGGTTCACCCACGGAGCCCAGGACACGGATGGAGTCCAGGTTGAACTTCCCGGGAATGTCCCGGCCCCACTTCATGCAGGTGCGGATGGCGGTGGGGGCCGTGTACAGAATGGATACCTTGTACTTTTCGACCAGTTCCCACCAGCGGCCCTGGTGGGGGGTGTCCGGGGTGCCCTCGTAGATGAGCTGGGTGGCGCCGTTGACCAGCGGAGCATAGGTCACATAGCTGTGCCCGGTGACCCAGCCAATGTCAGCGGTGCACCAGTACACGTCGCTTTCCGGCCGAAGGTCGAAGGTGTTGCGGTGCGTAAAGGCGGTCTGTGCCAGGTATCCGCCGGTGGTGTGCAGGATCCCCTTGGGTTTGCCCGTGGTGCCGGAGGTGTACAGGATGAACAGCGGGTGCTCGGAATCGTGGGCCACAGGAGTGTGCTCGGCGCTCGCGTTTCCCACGGCGTCCTCCCACCAGATGTCCCGGCCCTCGGTCCACTGCACCGGTTCGCCGTTGCGGCGGACCACCAGGACGCTGCTGACCGTGTGGCCTTCCTTCACCAGGGACTCGTCCACCGCCGGTTTCAGGGCGGTGGGCTTGCCGCGCCGGTAGGAACCGTCGGCGGTCACCACCAGTTTGGCTTCGGCGTCGTCAATCCGGCTGCGCAGCGCGTCGGCGGAGAAGCCGCCAAAGACCACCGAGTGGACGGCGCCGATCCGGGCGCAGGCAAGCATGGTGATCACTGCCTCGGGAATCATCGGCAGGTACACGGCCACCCGGTCTCCCTTGCTTACACCCAGGGATTCGAAGGCGTTGGCTGCCTTTTTGACCTCTTCAGTGAGCTGGGCGTAGGTATAGGTGCGGGTGTCACCCGGCTCGCCCTCGAAGTAAATGGCCACCCGGTCGCCGCGTCCGGCCTCCACATGCCGGTCCAGCGCGTTGTACGCGGCATTGAGCTTTCCGCCGACAAACCACTTGGCGAAGGGTGCGTCCGACCAGTCAAGAGTTTGAGTGAAGTCCTCGTCCCAGGTCAGCAGGCTGCGTGCCTGGTTGGCCCAGAACTCCGGTCCCTGCGCCGCAGCCTCGTCATACAGCGAGGGCTGAGCCACCGCATGGGCCGCAAAGTCAGCGCTGGGCGGAAAACTCCGGTGCTCATGGAGCAGGTTCTCCAATGCGTCGCCATGCTGTTTGACGGGGGACTGTTCAGACATCGTGAACCCTTTCGCTAGCTGCTTGCCCACGGTCCAGCCCGGATCGGAGGGCTGCCGTAGCGTTGGAACAACCCTAGCGCTGATCGCCCTCCTGCGTGTTACCCGTCACATTTGCGCCCGGCAGCGGGGGCAACCGTGCGGTGAGCGGTCAATCACGGCCGGTGGGCCTGCGGCAGTTCGGCTAGTCTGACGTCCGGGTGTTGACTAGGCTGTGCAGGGAAAGCAACCACTTTTGAACCGTGCATGCGGCCAGTCCTTTGCCCTAACCCGCAGCTGTCTGCGGGCCCGCAGGCGGCGGCCGCGAATGGAGAACAGAATGAATCAGCCCCCCGTTGAGAACGACGCCCGAACGGCGGCGGAGACTCCGGCGCCAGCCGAGAGCCATTCCGCCGGCCAGGACAAAGCCCGGACTGCGGTTCTGGGTCCGTTTGGCCTGCGCGACACCGTGGTTGGCGGTTCGGTCCTCCTCATGCTGATCGGCTCCCTCCTGCCGTGGAGCCTTGCCTTCGGGCTTGAAGTTAATCTGTGGGCACCGGCAACTCCGCTGTTCTTCCTGGCCATCGGCATCATCCTGCCGCTGGTTGTTGCCGGGCTCTTTGCTGCCCGCCGGCTGGCCCCCGAACTGAAATACCGTGTTGGCTCGCTCTCTGTCGATCAGTTCGGTTCCGTGGTGGGACTTCTCGCGCTTGCCTTCTTCTTCCTGCAGCTGGTCAACGAGTTCACCATCGGCGCCCTGCTGACCCTGATCGGTTCCCTCGGGCTGGTGGCTGCCACCACGCTCGCTCCGCACATCCCGCCCTTCTCCCGCGAGTTCGCTGAACGCCCGGAAACGCCTGCCCACGTGATGGCCCGCGAGGCAGTCCGTCTGACCCGGCGCCCCGCCCGGCCCGCGGCGGAGCGTCCCGCAGCTGCTGCCGATTCCTCCGAAACCGGCGAGAGCGCCGTGAACGGTGCCAAGCCCGCCGAGTCACGCTTCGCCGGGATGGGCAAGGGAATGGGCAAGCTGGCCCCGACCGGACTGTTCGGCCGCAAGGCCGACGACGGCGTTACCCCCGACGCCGGCGAGCCGGCAGTCAACGGCGTACCTGCGGCCGAAACCGTTGCCGCACCCGCCGTCGTCGAACCCGTTGCTGCTGAACCCGCTGCGCCCGCCGACAAGGAATCCGCCGACAAGGAATCCGCCAACAAGGGAGCCGCGGCCAAGAACGCGCCTGCAACGGCCAACCCCGTACCTGCCCCCGGCTCTTCCGCCGTTGAATCTGCCCGGACGGAATCTGCCCGGACGGAATCTGCCCGGACGGAATCTGCCCGCCCGGAATCCGGAGCTGCCAAGACTCCGGCCGCCTCCCAGGCTCCTGCAGCATCTCAGGCCCCTGCTGCCTCCAGCAGTGACAACGCCGTCGCGGCCACCACGGTCAATCCGGTGGTGCAGGCAAAGTCGGCCGATGCCGAGCCCGCTGCCAAGTCGTCGGCCCAGGTGTCGTCTCCTGCCACCGAATCCATCAGCGCCACCCGTGAAGAGTCCGAGAACGTGGTTGAAGCGTTCTGGTTTGCCGTGGGCACTCCGCGCCAGATCGTGGACGAGCGCACCGGCCTGCCGCTGTTCATGTTCCACCCGGGGGACTGGGAGCTGGGTCTGGAAGACCGCGGCACAGAGTTCCTGGTGCAGGACAAGCGCACCGGCCGCATTGGCGTGCTGCGGGACCTGAGCAACATTGAGCGTGTGGGTGAAGATTCCGGCGAGTAGTCCGGAACCGCCCGCTCCAGCCGAACCGGCGTAACCGGCAATACAGAAGGACATCAACGACGTGGCAAAGGCAACCGGGAGCGACTCCTCCCTGCTGGCACTGAAACGCAGGGCCCGGAAGATCAACCGGATGCTGGGGGAACTGTATCCCTACGCCGTGGCGGAACTGGATTTCACCAACGCTTTTGAGCTGCTGGTGGCTACCGTCCTGTCCGCCCAAACCACCGATATCCGGGTCAATGCGGTCACTCCCGCGCTTTTTGCCCGTTATCCGGACGCCAAGGCCCTGTCCGAGGCGGATGAGCTGGAACTGCAGGAACTGATCCGGCCCACCGGGTTCTTCCGTGCCAAAGCCGCCAGTATCAAGGCCCTGTCCACGCGGCTGGTTGATGAGTACGACGGCGAGGTGCCGGACAAGCTGGAAGAGCTCGTCACCCTGCCGGGAGTGGGGCGAAAGACGGCGAACGTGGTGCTCGGCAATGCCTTCGGCATTCCGGGCATCACGGTGGACACGCACTTTGGCCGGCTTTCGCGCCGGTTCGGCTGGACCACCGCCAAGGACCCGGTGAAGGTCGAAGAAGATGTGGCCGAGTTGTTTGAGCCCAAGGACTGGACCCCGCTGTCCAACCGGGTGGTTTTCCACGGGCGCCGGGTTTGCCACGCCAAGAACCCCGCCTGCGGAGCCTGCGCCGTTGCGGCGCTGTGCCCCTCTTACGGTGAGGGTGAAACGGATCCCGTGAAGGCGAAGAAACTGTTGAAGTATGAGCTGGCTCCCGGCCGCGAGGAGCTGCATGCCAGGATGATGGCTGCGGAAACCCGAGCCCAGCTGCGTGCGGCCGGCTACGGGCTCGAAGCATGAGCGCCTACGCTGACCTGCGCGAGCTGGGGGCGTCGGCCTCCGCGCGCACTACCAGTTTTGATGCCAACCTGGAGCTGCTGCGGCGCAGCGTGGATCCAGCCACGGCCCGGCGCGCCGCCGTGCTGATCCTTTTCGGCAACCTGGATGACAAGCCCGCTGATTTTCGCTCCGCCGGAGTTCCGGAAGAGCTGGATGTGCTGCTCGTGGAGCGGGCAGCAACCTTGAACGATCATCCCGGGCAGGTGGCCTTTCCGGGCGGATCCGTTGATGCCGGGGACTCCGGGCCGGTGGCCGCCGCACTGCGCGAAGCCCGCGAGGAGACGGGGCTGGACCCGTCCGGCGTCGTCGTCCTGGGAACCCTGCCGGAAGCGGGACTGCCGATCAGCAACTTTCTGGTAACTCCGGTGCTGGGGTGGTGGGACCGGCCCACGCCCGTGGACGTGGTGGATTACGGCGAGTCCGCGTCCGTGTTCCGGGTGCCGGTTGCGGACCTGCTGAACCCGGAGAACCGGCGCACTGCGGTGCTGGGAAACGGCCGGCAAAAGCACCGCTCACCTGCGTTCCTCGTGAACGGCGTCCTGGTGTGGGGCTTCACCGGAATCATCCTCAACGGGGTGCTGGAAGAACTCGGCTGGACCCTGCCCTGGGATGAAAGCCGGGAGATCGTTCCGGCTCTGTAAGGTCGCTTGGATTAGGCGCGGGTTCAGGAACCTCAGTCGGCGGCTGCGCCCCGACGCCCTGGAACCTCGCTCAGCTTGTCCAATGATTCCGGGGAGGCGGCAATTTCCACCTTGCCTCCATCCGTCACCAGCGTCAGGGCCTGGATCCCCGGGGCCTGGATGTACTTCCTGTCCTTGCCTGTCAGTTTTCGGCGTTGGGGCAGGACATCGTAAACCTTCATGTTTATGGCCCGCCCCGATGGTTCCAAGGTGTCGTACACGGCCGGCTGGAAGTGGATGGACCCGGCACCGGGCGTTGCTATCCCCTGGTTCCATATGCTGCTCAGTGAACCGGCACGTGCGTCCGGGTATCGGATGTAGGCCATGGTTTGGCCACGTTCATCGAGACGGGCCTTGGTCCTCCGTCTCCGCCTTGTCTCAAAGAAAGCAAGGAGCCAGTACGCCAGCGTCCACATGGCAGCATTGAAAACAGCGTCCTCCAGATCCCCTGCCCTAAAAGCGCCCCACAGACCTGCATAGACAATAAAAAACAGCAGGTACCCGGCGGTCAGGGCCAAATATGGATGCGTTCTCCCCCATTCCTTCATAGGGCAATACTAAGCAGGCGCCCCGCCGGGGGATATTTTCCTCCGCTGGCCAGCCAGAGCACTTGGCCCGACGGGCCTATTCGGGTGAGAGCGCGTCCAGCAGTGCGGAGTAGGTCGCCTCAACGGCTCCGCCCGTACTGCGGATGACCGTTGCCTCCGGCCGTTCAGCCAGGCCGTCCACCAAATTGTCATACAGGAACTCCAGCAATAGGGTGCCTCCGCCCTGATCCACTATGTTCCGGACTGTGTCATGCCACGGATCATCGTTCCCGGTGCCGCGGCCGGCAAAGCGGCCAAGGGAACGTTCCTTGCTGTCCAGGAGAACCACCTCGCGGAAAGTGCTGCCTGATGCCTCCGCGACCGCCTGCAGGTCCGCGACCTCCCCAGCCGCATCGAGAAACTGGGGCATGATGACGCAGTGCCCCGCTGACAGATGGGCCGCTGCCATACTCCTCACGAGGGGCCGGACCAGTTCTCCAGCTGTCTGGAAATCCTGCTGCCATCCACCTATCAGGCAGCGAACTTGATCAACGTCCAGGTTTAATGTGCCGGGATGGCGATCGGCGAACAGCCGGGCCAGCGTTGATTTTCCGATGCCGGGCGGTCCGTTCAGCAGAATGAAGTCAGGCACGGCCGGCCCTTCCGCTGACTCTGGACGGCGCCGGCGGCGGTGAGGAGAGGACGGTCACGGCCAGCTGGACACGGTTGGTGACGTTCAGCTTCGTGAAGGCGTTGGCGATGTGGGTTTTGACCGTGGCAACGCTGACGTAGAGCTCGGCGCTGATCTCCGTGTTGGTCAGTCCGCGGGCGACGGCGCGGGCAATGACACATTCACGCTCGCTGAGCGCCGCCAGCGGGTTGTGCGGTTCCGCCGGCTCCGGTGATTCGACTGTCGAGGCAGCCGCGGCCGCGACGATGCGTTTGAGCACGCCGGGGGAGAATCGCAGGTTGTCCGAAGCGGCGGCACGGACGGCAGAGATCATGTCCGCGGGTGGCGTGTCTTTGAGCAGGAATCCGCTCGCACCGGAACGCAGCGCGGAGAGGATGAAGTCATCGGTGTCGAAGGAGGTGAGGACAACCACCCGGGGCGGCGCCGGAGCCGCAGTGATGCGTTCCGTAGCGGCGATGCCGCTGAGGCGGGGCATCCGGATATCCATGAGGACGACGTCGGGGGTTAACCGGGCGGCGAGCAGAACGGCGGTCTCGCCGTCGTCTGCTTCCCCGGTGATGGCAATGTCCGGCGCCCCCTCGAGGATGAGCCGCAGCCCTGCGCGGATGAGGGGTTCATCGTCCACGATCAGCACCTTTATTGAGGCCGCGCTCACTGACGCAGCGCTCACCAGGGGACCTGCACAGCGGTGGTATAGATCCCGCGCTTGGCGCCCGATTCGAAGGAGCCGCCCGAGAGCCGGGCACGCTCAGCCAATCCAATCAGGCCCAGTCCGTCCGGCGCAGCAGGCCTGGACCCGGAAACCGGGTTGCTGACCGTCACGGTGATGCCCTTCCCGGGCGCACCGGTGAGGGAGACCGACACAGGATGGCCGGGAGCATGCTTTTGGGCGTTGGTGATGCCCTCCTGCGCCACGCGGTACAGGTGGCGGGAGGTGGCATCCGCAGGAAAGTTACCGTCGGCGGCCAGGAGAGCCGGTTCGATATTCAGCGTGATGTCAGTGCCCGCCGCCCGTGCTGATTCCACGAGTGCCGGAATGGAAGAGATGGTTGGCTGGGGCGCGGTATCTGCGGTTTCTTCACGCAGGACGGCTAATACGGTGCGCAGTTCCGACGCGGCCTTGTGTGCGGTCACACGCAGGGTTCCTGCCGTGGACCGGATGGTCTCCGGATCCAGGTCAGTGCGGTACTCCAGGGCACCGGCGTGCATGCTGATCAGGCTCAAACGGTGCGCCAAGGTGTCGTGCATTTCCCGGGCGATTCGGGTCCGCTCGGCCAGCCGTGCCTGATCTGCCCGAGCATCCTGTTCCCGGCGGGCGCTGTCCGCTTCCTGCCGGAGGGAGACGATCAATGCCTTTTTGGCGCCGCGGTTCAGCCCGATCAGTACCAGGACGGCCAGCATGCCCAGCGCGACCAGGAGAACCCACCCGTAGTCTCCGGCAGCGTCAACCGGGTTGACGGCGAGGTCAACTGACACTGCCGCACCATAGACAAGCGCAGTGGCGGCCAGGAGGCGGGGTCGCCGCAGGGCCGCGATGTGGATAATGCACAGGCAGGCCGCGGGGAAGGCCAGGGTTGAAAGGCCGCTCAGGGCAATGATGGCCAGTCCAGCGCCCACCGGTGCCCGGCGCAGGGCCAGCGGAAGGAGCCCGACGGCGGAGAGGCCCAGGAAGAAGTCCAGGAACATCAGTCCCATAAAGGGCAGCGGATCGACGTCGTCGGCCGGCAGCGTTGAGCCTTGGACGACGAGGAAAACCAGGACCCCGGCAACCGCGGCGGCTGCGCAGATGCCTGCCGTCTTCCAGGCGCTGGGGCGTTGAGTCGGGAGCGGCATTCCATGAATCCTAGTGAGGCGTGTGCCGGACCACAATTAGCCAAAAGCATGAAGTCCTTTTCGCCGAGTGGCTGGAACAGGAGCCGAACGGCTGAAGCGGAAGGGAACCCTGAGCGGGGAGGCTTCAAGCATGACTTTCTCCGCTGAGCATCCTGCCCCCGCTCCCGTCTTTGCTTTCCACCGCCTCCCGCGTTCCCTGCCCGGTTACCGCTGGTGGCACCCGCTGACCACGCTGCTGGTCACTGTCGTCCTCTTTTTTGTCCTGATGATGCTGGCAATAGGGGTAACGGCGGCGGCGGGGATTTTTGTGCCGGGTGCTTCCGCGACGGTTGAGCGGGCGTTGTCTGCGGAATCAGACCTCGGCGACCCGGGGCAGCTCGCCTTCCTGCTCGGAACAGTCGGCCTGCTCTGGCCCGCGGCGGTGCTGGGCGTGCGCTGGGGAGCCGGGCGTTCGGCGGGCACGCTGTCCTCGGTGACCGGCCGGCTGCGCTGGCGCAGTTTTCCCAAGCCGCTGGCCCTGGCTGCCGGTTTGTTCGTGTCCGCGAATGCCCTGAGCCTGCTGGTGCCGGACACCATGCGAGAAACGCCGGACGGCGGCGGTTCCGGCAACGTGTGGCTGCTGTTGCTCGTGGTCCTGGCCTTCGTTCCGGTGCAGGCAGCCGCTGAGGAGTACATGTTCCGGGGCCTGCTGATGCAGGGCATCGGATCCTGGCTGCGGCATCCGGCCTTTGCCATCCTGCTGCCGGTTCCGCTGTTCGTCGCCGGCCACGGCTACGGACTGGCCGGGCAGATTGATATTGCAGTCTTTGCCGCTGCGGCTGGCTGGATTACCTGGCGCACCGGAGGGCTGGAAGCCGCCATCGCCCTGCACATCGTCAACAATGTGGGAGCGTTCGGCCTGGGTGCAGCCGGGTTCAGCGATGTGAACGCCACTGACCTGGCGTGGTCCGCCCTGCCGTTTTCGCTGGCTTTTACGCTGGTCTACTGCCTGCTAGTGGTCCGCTGGTTCCCGGCACCTGCGTCGGCGCCCCCGCGGCAGCCGGAGGGTTACTTGGCTTCGGCGTAGGAATCCACGGTGACGGTCACCACCGGGAACTCCAGCGGAATCCGGCCAAACAACAGGCCGGTGGCGGCGGCAGCGGCCTCGGTGACCAGGGCGCTGACTTCCTCGGTCCGCTCTGCCGGCACATGGAGCATCACTTCGTCGTGCAGGAAAAACACCAGCTGCCCGGCCGGTGCGGCAGACGACGCCGCCCGCAGCCGCCGTCGTATTTCTGCCAGCCAGCACAGGGCCCATTCCGCTGCCGTGGACTGCACGACGAAGTTGCGGGTGAACCGACCCTGCGAGCGGGCCAGTGAGTCTGCACGGCGCTGTTCTTCCGCAGAGGTGCTTTGCTGGGCGCGCAGCCAGCGTTCGGAGACCGGAGGGGAGCTGCGGCCCAGATGGCTGCTGACCGGTTTGCCGGACTCGCCGGCCCGGGCGCCGCGCTCCACCACGGCAATGGCCTTTGGGTAGGACCGGGTCAGGGCGGGCATCAGCCGTCCGGCTTCGCCCGAGGTGGCCCCGTACATGGCGCCGAGCATCGCCATCTTGGCCAGTGCCCGGTCACCGTTGAAGTTCTGGTCGGCGATGCCCTGGTACAGGTCCTTGCCGCGGGCAGCAGAGGCGAGGGCGTTGTCCTGGCCCAGGGCGGCGAGGACCCGCGGCTCCAGCTGCGCGGCATCGGCGACAATGAGCCGGTGCCCCGGATCCGGGCGCACGGCGTCGCGCACAAATTTGGGGATCTGCAGGGCGCCGCCGCCGCGGGAGGCCCAGCGGCCGGAGACAACCCCGCCCACTACGTACTCGGGGCGGAACCGGCCGCCGTCCACCCATGCATCCAGCCAGGTCCAGCCGTTGGCGGTCAGCAGCCGGGACAGCCGCTTATATTCCAGCAGCGGCGCGACGGCGGGATGATCGTGCTGCTGCAGCTCCCAGGAGCGGGTGGTTTTCACTTCAATGCCGGCCCGGTGCAGGGCGCGCAGCAGTTCCTGCGGCGAGTCGGGATTGAACCCGGGGTTGCCCAGTTTCTCCCGCAGCTCCGCGGCCAATTGTTCCAGCCGCACCGGGCGCGCTCCCTCCGGCGGGCGCGGTCCCAGTTCGGATTCCAGCATGGCTTCGTGGATGTCCCGCCGCCAGGGCAGGCCGGCGTGTTCCATTTCCACGGCAATCAGTCCGCCGGCGGATTCCGCGGCCAGCAGCAGTGCCAGCCGCCGCGGGGCGGAGGAGCCGGCCGCGGCAGCGAGCTGGTCCTGCAGCTCGCCCAGCTGGTCGTCCAGCGAGGGGCCGCGCGTGCCGGTCAGGGTATCGAATCCTTCGAGCTCCTCAAACAGTGAGCTTTGGTTCGGCGCCGGCTGCACCGGCAGCAGCTGGCGGGGGAGCAGATCTGCGTCCTCGCCCGGCGTCTCGGCGCGCAGTTTCTCTAGATAAGGGGACGCCGGAACGGCTTCGGAAAAACGCAGGATGCCGCGGACCAGGGCCAGATCATGGCTGCGTTCCACCGTGACGCCGGCCTCGAGCAGCAGGGGGTAAATCTCCCGGGTGCTGCCGAAAACCCAGCGGACGGTCTGCGGGCGGTCCTCGTAACTGCGCACTGCGGCGGCCAGCGAGGAGGGGGCGACGACGGCGGGAGGCGCGGTGGGCTGCCCGGCGTCGTCCGTTTCCTGCAGCAGCAGGGACCCGGCGGCGTCGCCCGGCCCGGCAAGGGTGAGGAGAACGTACATGGTTCCATTGTCCCTGCTTGGCAATGTGCATGGTTCGGCAGCGTGGCCGGCCACCACAGCCAGCTCCTCCTCCACAGCACGAGGGGAGCTCCGCCTTGTCCCCAGAAGGGATGGCACCTGCCTTTCCTTGCCGGGACCACGTCACGCTGGCACCATGAGCGATCAACAGCTGTGGATACCGGCGACTCAACACCGCAGGGCGGCACCGGCGAAGCGGGCCGCACAAATGCTTGGAGATGGTCCTCGGGCACCCTCA
Organism: Arthrobacter sp. NPDC097144; assembly: GCF_044762205.1. NCBI lineage: Bacteria > Bacillati > Actinomycetota > Actinomycetes > Micrococcales > Micrococcaceae > Arthrobacter > Arthrobacter sp. NPDC097144. Next base: position 67,649 of record NZ_JBIWDW010000007.1, read on the forward strand.
CGGTTCCGGCTCCATTCCCAAAGCCGTTCGGCTCCCGCTCATGCCGCGGCCCTAGCCTCGGATGCTTCAACGGCGGTGATCCTGGCCACCGGATCGCAGCGGCTGCGCGATGAAGTGGCGCGGATCGCGGCGGCGGCTGGCATCACCCTCGAAGTGCTGCCGACAGCTGCCGCAGCCCTCACCCGGAATCCTGAGGTGCTGCTGCTGGGCAGCGATCTGGCGGCATCAGGGCTGCCCGGCCGCCGGCAGCACAGCCGGTTGGATCCCCGGGGCAGTGAGACCATTCTGGTGGGCACCGGGCAAGAAGCCGGCCTGTGGCAGGATGCTGCCCGGCTGGAAGCGGCCCGGGTTGCTGTGCTTCCGGATGCGTCCGCGTGGCTGGCCGAGTTTTTGAGCCGCCGCCGCAGCCACGCTTCGGGTTTTGTACTGGGCGTGATTGGCGGCAGCGGCGGGGCGGGGGCTTCCACGCTGTCCTGCTGGCTGGCACACGAAGCTGCGGAACAGGGGATGTCCACGCTTTTGGTGGACGGCGACCCCTGTGGAGGAGGGCTGGACACCAGCCTGGGAAGCAGCGAAGTTCCCGGTGTGCGCTGGCCGGATCTGGCGGATGTGCGCGGCGCCCTGAATCCCGTGCAGTTCGTGTCTGCCCTTCCCCATGTCTCCGGCTTCGCTCTGCTGTCCGGTGTTGCGGAACCGGCAGACAGCGCCGAAACAGGATACTCCGAAGAGCCCTCCGTTGATCCCAATCCGGAGAGCAGCCGGGCGGTCATGGACGCGGCGCGGGCCGCCTTCACCCTGACCATAGTGGACTGTGCATCCACCCGTTCCGGCCAGCTGCTGCTCTCCTGCGACGCGCTGCTGGTAGTAGTCCTTGGGCGGTTGCGGCCCGTTCTGGCGGCCAGGTCCCTGCACCGGAGCCTTGGAACCGGTGTCCCGAAGGCAGCCGTGATCCGTGGCCCGCTCGGTGACGGTCTGGATGACGCCCGAGCCGCAGACTCCGCTGGGTTGCCGCTGGCCGGGTATCTGCCCCATGCCCGGAATCTCGAGCATGCCGAAGCCCGCGGGTTACTGCTGGAACGTGGCCGCCGCCGGAACATCCGCAGGGTCACCGGCCAATTGGTGGGACGCCTGGCCCCTGAGCTGGCCGGGCCCGCTGCGGCAGCCGCCGAGGCCAGGTCATGAGCGGGCAGCGGGGCCGCCGCGCCTCACACGCGGTGTCCGGTGACCAAGAACCTCCCCGTGCGGGCGATGCGCCGATGGTTCGGGAGGTCCGCCGGAGAATGCTCGACGACGCCGAACCAGTGACCCCTGCGCGGCTGGCGGCAGCCGTGCACTCGAGCGGGCGGCTGCTGGGCGCCGAGGGTGCCCTGCGCGCCGTGGACCGGGTGCAGGCAGAACTGCAGGGATTGGGGCCGCTGCAGGAACTCGCGGAGCTGCCCGGCATCAGCGACATCCTGGTGAACGGCCCGGACCGGGTGTGGGTGGACAGCGGACATGGTCTGGAATTGACCGGCCTGCGGTTCGGCTCCGATTCCGAGGTCCAGTCCCTGGCCGCCCGGCTGATTGCCGCGGGCGGGCGGCGGCTGGATGACTCCAACCCCTGCGTGGATGTGCAGCTGCGCGGGTACCGGGTCCATGCTGTGCTTCGCCCGGTTTCCACCGGTTACACGCTGCTCTCCATCCGGATCCGGCGGACCGTGACCTTCACGCTGGAGGAACTCCAGGCCAGCGGGGCCGTGGACCCGGAGGCCGCTGCAGTGCTGCGCCGGATCATCGCGTCGCGCCTGAATTTCCTGATCAGCGGAGCCACCGGCACCGGAAAGACCACCCTGCTGTCCACTCTTCTGTCCCTTAGCCTGCCGCACGAGAGGCTGGTGCTCGTTGAAGATGCTGCCGAACTGGATCCGCGCCACCCCCACGTTGTGGGTTTACAGAGCAGGCACGGAAACGTGGAAGGAGCCGGCTCAGTGGACCAGGCCGAGCTGGTCCGGCAGGCGCTGCGAATGCGGCCGGACCGCCTGATTGTGGGGGAATGCCGCGGCGCCGAGGTCCGGGAACTGCTGGCCGCCATGAACACCGGCCACGACGGCGCCGGCGGCACCATCCACGCCAACTCCGCCGCCAGCGTTCCTGCCCGGCTGGCAGCCCTCGGCGCCCTCGCCGGGATGAGCAGCACCACGGTCAACCTGCAGGCGGCAAGCGCACTGGATGTGGTGATACACCTTACCCGCGGGGACTCCGGCCGCCGGATTGCAGAAATTGCCGCCGTTACCGCCGACGCGGAAGGCCGTCTGCTGGCTGTGCCGGCGCTGTTGCCCCTGTTGCCCCCGGACGCTCCCGGCCGCCATGCCCGGGGATGGGCGGCGCTGCAGGAACGCCTCGGCCGCCAGGGCCAGCCCGCGCCAGTATCTGTTCCCCCGGGCACACCTTGGCAGACCGCGGATCCTGCCGCAGTGCTGGAAAACCACGCTTCATGACCGGATTTTGGGTGGCTATCCTGCTGGGGGCGGGAGCGGCGCTGCTGCTGCCGGATTCCCGTGTGCCGGTCCAACTCTCCATGCGGCCCTTCCCCCGGTGGCCGGTCGATGCGGTGCCCGGGCGGTCACTGCAACGTCGGTTCCGCAGGCGCCGCTCCGATCCGGCCCTGCAGGATCTGCCGCTGCTGATCCATCAGCTCACCGGACTGCTGGCCGCCGGTCGGGCGCCGCACGTGCTGTGGGCAGACGCGGCCGCCCTGCAAACCATCAGCGGTCCGCAGCCTGACGGTTCGTTGGCACAACGGCTGCTGCCGGTTTTGGACGCTGCGGCGCAGGCTGCTTCGCTGGGGCTGAGTCCGGCACCGGTATTTCAGGCTGCGGCCCGGGACGGTCAACGAAGCCGCCTGGATCCGGCTCGAAGAACCGGCAGAAAAGGATCAGGACGCACCGATCCCCTGGCGGCCCTGTGGGTGGAGTTAGCGGCCTGTGTGGCAGTGTCGGAGCGCAGCGGCGCGGCTTTGGCAGGGGTGCTCGGCAGGTACGCAGCGCAGCTCGAAAGCGGCTTGGACAGTGAAGCTGCCCGCGAGACGGCGATGGCCGGGCCGCAGGCAACGGTCAGGCTGCTGACCTGGCTGCCGGCGGGCGGGCTGGGCCTTGGATACGTGTTGGGCGGGGACCCTCTGGGAGTGCTGCTGGGCAGCCCCTGGGGGTGGGTGGCAGGAGCGGCCGGTGTTGCTTTGTCGCTGATCGGCAGATTCTGGTCACGTACCCTGGTGCGTCAGGCAGCCGGCAGTTGATGGCAGGGGCTTTGGCAGCCGTCCTGCTGGCCGCAGCCTTCAGTCTGCTGTGGGGGACAGAAACGAATGCCGCGCGGCGGAATCTTCTGTCCGATAAATTCGCCGGCTCCGGCGTCCGGCCCGCGCCGGGGACAAGCCGCCTTCGGCGCGCGGGCCTTGCGGACCCTGCCGGGGCCGCTCCGGGCATCGCGGACCCTGCCCTAATGCTGGATCTGACGGCAGCCATGCTGGAGGCAGGCCAACCCCTGCTCCAAGCGCTGGGCATTCTTTCGGATGTGGTCGACCCGGGCACATCGGCATGTCTGCGGCGGGTGCAGGCCGCTTTGGAACTCGGTGCTCCCTGGGCGGCGGCCTGGGACCTGGCGGCACCGAATCCGGGTGCTGTGACAACTCCGGCAGCCGATCTGCGTGATGCCCTGAAATTCGTTGCCACCACGGGGGCACCGTCAGCCGCGGTCCTGTTGGCGGAGGCTGCCCAAATTCGCCGGCGGCGCTCCCGGGAAGCGGAACGCCGGGCGGCAGCTCTGGGGGTGCGGCTCGTGGTCCCCCTGGGGCTCTGCGCGCTGCCCGCTTTCGTGGTGTTGACGGTGGTGCCCCTGCTGCTGTCCCTCCTGCCTGCTCTTCCGTGACCCGCTCCTCCTCCACAGCCGACTTCACGCAGAGCGTTATCCGGAACCGCTGGAAAGTCGCTGTTGCCGGTGCAGGGGCCGCTGAAGAATCAAATCACCGCTTCAAGAGCGGTGCAGTTAGGAATACTCGTCACAGCAGGAGGAACCATGCCAGGTTTAATCAGATCCGCCAGAGCCGTTCAGACCGAAGGGCTGCAGGGAACCTGTGTTCCCGCAGAGGACGGCGACGGCAGGGGAAAGGGCAGCGTGACTGTCCTCTACCCGCGGACAGCCGAGAACGCCCCTCCGGGCACGCCTGTCAGCACCGCCCGCCGCCGGATGAGCTTCTGTCACCCTGAAGCGGGAATGGCCACGGCAGAATATGCCATTGCCACCTTGGCGGCAGTTGCCTTTGCAGCCCTGCTGGTTGCCGTCCTGGGCAGCGGGGAGGTGCGTTCCCTGTTGATGGGACTGATCCGCAGCGCCCTGACGTTGGGGTAACGGCGATGCGGACGGATCCGGCTCCTTCTGAACGTGGTGCGGTGACCGCCGAATTGGCGGTCGGCCTGCCCGCGGTGGCGTTGCTGCTGGCCGCAGTACTGACCGGCGTCGCGGCGGGGGCAACCCAGCTCCGCGTCGAGGAGGCAGCACGTGCTGCGGCCCGTGAAGTCATGCGCGGCAGCACTGTCGAAGCGGAAGCAGCGGCCCATCGAATCGCGGGGGACGGAGCGCGGGTAACGGTTGCGGCCGACGGCGAATGGGCCCGGGTGGAAGTAAGTTCTTCCGTCTCGGCGCCGCTGCTGGACCGGCTGCCGCTTGAGCTGACCGCAGCAGCTTCGGCACTTCCGGAGTCTCTGCCACCGGGCACATAGACGTCCAGCAGAATAACCAGCAGGAGGGAAGCTGCCATGGGGAAGGAGAAGGGCAAGGCCCTAACCGGGAAAGGAGGTGACTCCGAGCAGGGTGCGGGCACCGTCCTGATGCTGGGGACAGGTTTGCTGCTGCTGATCCTCTGCGGCACGGTCTTGCTGTTGCTGCAGAGCTCGGTGGCAGCCAGCCGGGCTGCGACCGCCGCTGATCTGGCGGCGCTGGCGGCCGCAGACGCCGTGCGGGAACTCCGGATTGGAGACCCGTGCCTGGTGGCCGGGGAGGTCGCCGGACGCAACGGGGCCGTGCTGTCCGGCTGCACGGTGGCCGCCGGTGAGAAGAGCGTGCAGGTGGAAACCCAGGTGCCGGTTCCCCTGCTGATGGGTTTTGCCGCCGGCCACGCAAGGGCAGGTCCACCGCCGTGACCCGCCGTGGCCTGGCGTCATAGACGGTGTTCCGGGGCCGGATTCAGTCAGTATGCGGGCCAGCGGAAGAAGCAGCAGGATCCAGCTGCCGGCCGGGCACGGTTTCCTTGCTGCGGGCGTTGTCCAGCAACACCTGCAGCAGGGTCACCGCACCGGATTTGGACAGCGGATTGTTCTTGTTTCCGCACTTGGGTGACTGCACGCAGGAGGGGCAGCCGCGCTCGCACTCGCAGGACCTGATGGCATCCCGGGTGGCGGTCAGCCACAGTTCAGCTGCTTCGTAGGCCCGTTCCGCGAAGCCGGCGCCGCCGGGATGGCCGTCGTACACAAAGATGGTGGGCTTCTCGGTGTCGGCGTGCAGCGCGGTGGAAACACCGCCGATGTCCCAGCGGTCGGAGGTCGCGATCAGCGGCAGCATTCCGATGGACGCATGCTCGGCTGCGTGCAGGGCGCCGGGGAAGTCAGCCGGGATCAGGCCCGCACCGGTGAGCAGGTGCTCGTCAATGACAAACCACACCGCTTTGGTGAACAGTTCCTTGGCGTCCAGCTCCAGCGGCTCTTCGCCCAGGATCTCATTGGAAATCAGGGCCTTTCGCTGGAAGGAGACAACCTGGGTGGTGACCTTGACGGTGCCGAAACAGACCTGAATTTGACCCCAGTGCGAGGTCCGTTCCGTTTCGATCACCTGGACCTGGGTGACGTCCCGGGCCTGGGTGTAGAACTCGGGGTTGCCTCGGGTGACCATGGCGCAGTGGTCGGCTTCGTTGAGTTCGTCCACGAGGAAGGTTTGCCCCTGATGCACGTAGACCGCGCCCGTATGGGCCTGATACTGGCTCTGCGGCGAGTCCATGGTGCCCAGCAGCATGCCGGTGTCCGACTCCACGATGTTGATGGGCCCGCCGCCGTCTGCCCGCAGATTCACCATCGAGGCGGCGCTTTCAGAGTGCGTCCAGAACCAGCCCGAGGGCCGCCGGCGCAGGTATCCCTGGTCCACCAGCTGATCCAGCAGTCCCGCAGCGGTGGGACCGAACAGTTCCCGTTCATCGGGAGTCAGCGGGATTTCAGCGGCTGCAGCGCAGAGGTGCGGGCCCAGCACATATGGATTGGAGGGGTCGAAGACCGTGGCTTCCACTGAGATGTCGAAGATCGCCTCCGGATGGTGCACCAGGTAGGTGTCCAGCGGATCATCGCTGGCCACAAACGCCGCCAGTGCGTCCTGACCGGAGCGGCCGGCACGGCCAATTTGCTGGAACAGGGAAGCCCGGGTGCCGGGCCAGCCGGCTACCAGCACGGCGTCGAGCCCGGATATATCAATACCCAGCTCCAGGGCGGAGGTGCTGGAAATGCCCAGCAGTTCGCCGCTGCGCAGCCGCCGTTCCAGCTCGCGCCGCTCCTCGGGCAGATACCCGGACCGGTACGCGGCCACCCGGTCCGGCAGCGAGGGGTGCACCTCGTCCAGGAGCCGCCGGGTGATGGTGGCGATGGTTTCGGCGCCGCGGCGGGACTTGATGAAGGCGATGGTCCGGACCTGGGCAGCCACCAGATTCGCCAGCAGGTCGGAGGTTTCGGCAATGACCGTCCGGCGGGAGCGTACTCCGTTCTCGCCCTTGAGCTCGGTGAGCTGCGGCTCCCAGAGTGCCACGGTGGTGGCACCGTGCGGGGAGGCATCGCGGGTGACGGCGGTGACTTCGGCGCCGATCAACCGGCCGAACGAGGAGGCCGGGTCCGCGGAGGTGGCGGAGGCACCGATGAACACCGGGTCGGCGCCGTAATAGCGGCAGATCCGGCGCAGCCTGCGCATGAGGTTGGCAACATTCGAGCCGAAGACACCGCGGTAGCTGTGGGCCTCGTCGATGATGACGTACTTGAGCCGGCGGAAGAACCGCGCCCACCAGGCATGGTTGGGCAACACGCCAAAATGCAGCATATCGGGGTTGGCCAGCACCAGGTTGGCGTGGTCCCGGATCCAGCGCCGGGCACCGGTGTCCGTGTCGCCGTCGTATGTTTCAGCACGCACGGTGGGAAGCTGCAGGGCGTTCACAGCGGAAAGCTGATCGGCCGCGAGAGCCTTGGTCGGTGCCAGATACAGGGCCACCGAACCGGTCGGCTCGAGTGTGACCCGGTCATCCAGTGCCGTGCGGTGGATTTCATCCAGCACCGGCAGCAGATACGCCAGGGATTTACCGGACGCGGTGCCGGTGGAAATAATCGTGTGCTGCCCGGAGTGGGCAGCTTCTGCTGCCTCGATCTGATGGCGCCACGGTTCGGAGACACCCACCTTGGCATAGGCCCCAACGACGTCGGGATGTGCCCAGTCCGGCCAGGGCACCGGCACGGCCTGGCGGGCAGGGATTTCGTGGACATGCACCAGCTGTTCCGGGTCGGCACCGGAGCCGAGCAGGGGAATCAGGGAATCATGTAGGGCCACTGTGCAATTCTCCCACCGGATGCCCGGGAGGCTGCAGCCGGACGCGGCCGCTCAGCTTCAGGCTGAACCCGCGCTGCCCGCGTCCCGGCAGGCCAAACATGCCGGTTCAGAGCCGCGGTTCAAACATCACCACGCTGGCCAGGTTTTCCCAGCCGAGGTAGCTGTACAGGCCCAGCCCGTCCACGGTGGCCACCAGCAGCCCGGCGTCGACGTCGTGCTCCAATGCCACCGCCGTCAGCGCGCGCATCACATAACTGCCCAGCCCGCGGCGGCGGAAATCCGGTTCGGTGACAATCCGGTCATACACCGCGTATCCCTCGACCATGGCCACGCTGCCGCGCGCCGCGGGCTCGCCGTTAAAAGTCACAGTGACAGTTCCCACTTCCCCGCTGCGGACTGTTTCAGCCTCGAACCCGTCCAGCGGGAGCGGATCTTCGATGTCCTGGCCGCTCATGTCCAGAGTCATGAACACCTCATCCACGGACCGGAGGTTCAGGCCGTAGACATGGGCCGCCCCGTCGAATTCATTCATCCGTCCGGTGACGATGGTGAAGAGGCGGCCCGGGCTCTTCCGCGCTGAAGAGGCAAGCGCCGCAAACTCGTCGTTGGAAGGCTCGAGCGCAAAGTACTCCCAGTCGTTCGTCTTGTCATGCAGGAAGGCCGCAGGGAAACGGCCCTCCTTGCGGGTTTGGTAGCCCCGGGAACGCGCCCATCCGGTGACCCAGGTTTCCAACAAATCGTCGTTCAGCACTCTCATGAATGAACACTAACGGCGCGGGCAGGTGAAGGGTATGCATGCTGATGAAATTGCAGCTCCCGCCTCGGTCTACCCTTGATGAGTGGCTTTGAACCGAATTGCTCTGTATTACGCCTTTACGCCCCTTCCCGATCCGGAGGCTGTGCGCCTGTGGCAGCGCGCCCTCTGCGAGAAGCTGGGACTGCGCGGGCGGATCCTCATCTCTCCCGACGGCATCAACGGAACCGTGGGCGGTGAGCTTGACGCCGTGAAGGCGTATGTGAAGGCGACCCGCGAGTATCCGGCGTTCAAGAAGATGGACATCAAATACTCCGAGGGCTCAGCCGATGACTTTCCCCGGCTGAGCATCAAGGTGCGCAGGGAAATTGTCAGCTTCGGCGCCCCCGGCGAACTGTTGGTGGACGAGAACGGCGTGGTGGGCGGCGGCACGCATCTGCGGCCCGAGCAGCTGCACGAGCTCGTGGAAGAGAAGAAGGCCAGCGGCGAGGAAGTGGTCTTCTTTGACGGGCGGAACGCCTTTGAGGCCCAGATCGGCAAGTTCAAGGGTGCCGTGGTTCCCGATGTTGAGACCACGCACGACTTCATTGCCGAACTGGATTCGGGCAAGTATGACGACCTCAAGGACAAGCCCGTGGTCACCTACTGCACCGGCGGCATCCGGTGCGAGGTGCTGTCCTCGCTGATGGTCAACCGCGGATTCAAAGAGGTCTACCAGATGCAGGGCGGGATTGTCCGCTATGGCGAAACCTACGGGGACAAGGGTCTTTGGGAAGGCTCCCTGTACGTGTTCGATAAACGGATGCACACGGAATTCACGCCCGACGCCGTCACGATCGGACAGTGCGTGCGTTGCCAGGCACCCACCAGCAAGTTCGAGAACTGCTCCAACCCCTCCTGCCGCAAGCTCACTCTGTACTGCGCGGACTGCGCCTCGGACCCGTCCACCCTGCGCTGCCCCGACGGCTGCCAGGAATAGGGGCGCCTGAAACATGGGGCGCGGGGCACCGCCCGCTCCGGCAGCGCCCCGGCCAGGAGAAGCGTTGACGGGTCGCTAGGCCCGCGCCGCCTCGGCATGCAGGCCCTCCGCCGCGTTGTCCGCGCTGACTTCCGCCGTGCCCAGCACGTCACGGCGGAGATACGTTCCCCTGTCCAGGACCACGGTGTCTCCCACCCGCACCTGAAACAGGGCGCCGGACTCCGTCGTCCAGATGCTTGTGGTCAGCTCATCGCCCGGGATCACCGGCGAGGCAAAGCGGACATGAAGGGATCCGAAGACGTCCGCATCCGAACCGGACACCGCTTCCAGCACGGTGCGTCCGGCAATCCCCATGGTGCACAGTCCGTGCAGGATCGGTTTCTCAAAGCCGATCAGGGCAGCCATGGCCGGATCCGAATGCAGCGGATTACGGTCCCCGTTGAGCCGGTACAGCAGGGCCTGGTCCAGGGAGGTCTTTTGCGTCCTGATGAAGTCGGCGGGGCGCCCGGGCAGCTCCCATCCGTCCCGCGGCGCCGGCTCCGAACCGAAACCGCCCTCGCCGCGAATGATCATGGACGTCACCGAGGTGGCTGCTGTTTCGCGGGTTTCGGGGTCAAGCAGATGAGTGGTGACCTCGATGACGGCGTTCTTGCCCTTGTCATAAGCCGCGCTCATGGAGCTGACCGGAATCAGGGTCCCGGACGGTTCCAGGGAGCGGTGGACGGTCACGGTCTGTCCGCCGTGCAGGATTTGGGAGAGCTTGAAGTCTCCGAGCTGGTCCATGGGCAGGGAGGAATTGCCCAGGAGGACCGCGAAAGTCGGGAGCACACTTTGCTTGACGCCGCGGGAGTTTTCCGTGGTGAAGGAGAGGTTGGCTGTTTGGTCCAGGGCTCCCGCGCCCACGCTGAGTGCATAGAGGAGTGCGTCCTTGGACTCCCAGGAGACGGGGGCGCCCTCGGAAACTTTTCCGATGTTGGAAATATGGATGGTCATGGTGTTGCCTTTCAAAAGTTCTCGGGTTGTGCGGGTTCCGGCCCGGATCCTTCACCGCCTGCGGTCAGAGCGGCGAGGACAATGATTCTTCAGCGCTGCGCACGGTGCCGCGGCGGATGTCGCGTTCACCGGCTGTCTCCGGAACCCATTGTGCGGGAGACCGGCGCAGCATCAGCGCCGCCGCGACGGACAGTGCAGCAAAAACAAACACAAAAATGAAGGCGGCACTGATGCCCTCCCGGGCAACGGCGGCGGTGGCCGGGTCCGTGTGGCTGGCCAGGATATAGGCGCCGATGGCGACGGCGGCGGACTGGCCCACGTTGCGGATCATGGTGTTGGTGCCTGCGGTTTCGGAGGTGTGGGTTGGGGGCACCACTTCAATCAGCAGGTTCGGCAGCGCGCCGTAGGCCAGCGAAATGCCGGTGCTGTTCAGGACCATGGCGATGAAGAACAGTTCTGTGCTTCCGTAGGTCAGCAGAATCATCGGGATCACCAGGGCCACTAGTGCGAGGCCGGCGATGAAGACGATGCGGGCGCCGTAGCGGAAGGCGAGTTTGCCGCCCAGGGGTGAGAACAAATAACCCACCAGCAGGGTGGAGCTGATCAGGACGCCTGCTCCGGTCGGGGAGAACCCCAGTCCGTAGCCCAGCGAGGCGGGGGCCTGCATGATCATTTGCGCGGGAACGTTGCCTCCACCCAGGGGCCCGACGGCGGCAAGCACCGTGGCGGTCATGACCAGGGCCACCTGGCGGTTCTTGAACATCCGCAGGTTCACGATCGGCGATTCCACCCGCAGCTCCCACCAGGCCCACACAGCGGCGGCGGCAACGCCAACGCTGATCAGGGCAATGAAGGAGGTGGAGGCGAAGCCGGTTTTGGAGGCACCGGAGAACCCCAGCAGAATGGCGCTCACGGCGACAGGAAGCAGGACGGCGCCCAGATAGTCCGGGCGTTCCCGGGTGGGCACCGCTGTGTCACGGGGAATCACCATGCTGATGCCGGCTGCGGCCAGGACGGACAGGACGGCTGCGAACACGAAGATCCCGTGCCAGGAGAAGGCATCAATCATGAAGCCGGCAATCAGGGCTCCGCCGGCACCGGCGATGAGTGCGGAGGCGCCCACCATGGAAATCCCCACCGGAACCCGCTTTTCCTCCAAATGCTCGCGGGCCAGGCCAAAGGCGAGCCCCAATACGGCGCCGGTGACGCCTTGGATGGCGCGGCCCAGGATGATCATGCCCAGCGAACCGCCGATCAGGGACACGAGCGAGCCGATTCCGGCGACCACCAGAACGATGATCAGAACCTTGCGGCGGCCGTACAGGTCGCCGAAGCGCCCGCCCAGGACCCCTGCGGAGGCAGAGACCAGCAGGTAGGCGGTGACCACCCAGGCGACGGTGTTGGCGTCGACCTGGAAGTCCCGAATCAGGGTGGGCAGCGTTACGTACATCATGGACAGTTCAAAGGCCGAGACAATCTCGGCCAGGACCAGAACCATGATGACCGGCGCGAAGCCGGGGCGCTTGAGCGTCCGTGCGGGGGAGGACATCTGCGTCCAGCCTTTCGGGTTGAGGGAAATAATGGGCCGGCATGCACCCCGCACGGGACGCGGTGCATGCCGGCGGCGACTTTCGCCGGACGCCGCCTACGCGGTGGCGGAAACGATGTCTTCCGGGTCGGTGGCCGTTCCGCGGCGAATGTCGCGCTCGCCAACCGTCTCGGGCACCCAGGGCTTGGGATTGCGGCTCAGCATCAGGCCCATAATGACTGACAGCACGGCAAAGGCCAGGACCAGGAGCAGGGCGGCGCTGATGCCCTGCTGCGAAATGGCCTGGGTTGCCGGGTCCGTGTTCCTGGCGAGGATCAAGGCACCGATGGCGATCGCGGCGGACTGGCCGACGTTGCGGATCATGGTGTTGGTTCCTGCTGTTTCCGAGGTGTGGGTTTCCGGGACCACCTCAACGAGCAGGTTCGGCAGCGCACCGTAGGTGAGGGAAATGCCGACCCCGTTCAAAGTCATCGCCACTACGTACATCGCCACGTTTCCGTAGGTGAGCAGGATAAGGGGAAGGACCAGGGCCATGAGCACGAGCCCTGCGATAAACACAATCCGTGCCCCGTACCGGAAGGCCAGCTTCCCGCCCACCGGTGAGAGAGCAAAGCCAACAAGTGCAGTAAGGCAGATGATGACGCCCGATTCGGTGGGCGTGAAGCCCAGTCCGTAACCCAGCGACTCGGGGGACTGCATGATCATTTGCGAGGGAACTGACACGCCGCCCAAGGGGCCGACGGCGGCGAACACCGTGGCGGTCATGGCCAGGGCAATCTGCTTGTTCTTGAACATCCGCAGGTTCACGATCGGAGCTTCAACCCTCAGCTCCCACCACGCCCACACCGCAGCAGCAGCGAGGCCCAGACCGAACAAGCCGAGGAACTCCACCGACAGGAAGCCGGTCTTTGAACTGTTGGAGAGCCCCAGCAGCAGGGCGCTGACCGCGATGGGCAGAAGGATGGCACCAACGTAATCAGGCTTGTCCGTGGCGGCCGCGTTGGTGTCACGGGGGATGACCACACGGATGGCCACAGCTGCGATGACTGCGAGGACGGCAGCGAAGACGAAGATGCCGTGCCAGGAGAAGAGATCGATCATGAACCCGGCAATCATGGACCCGGCGGCCCCGGCGATGAGGGCCGAGGCGCCGACCATTGAAATGCCGACCGGAACGCGTTTTTCCTCCAGGTGCTCGCGCGCCAGGCCGAAGGCCAGGCCCAGGACGGCGCCGGCAACACCCTGAATGGCCCGGCCGAAGATGATCATGCCGAGGGAGCCGCCCAGCAGGGAAATGAGCGAACCGACCGCGGCGATGGCCAGGACGATGATCATGACCTTCCGCCGGCCGTACATGTCGCCGAAGCGGCCACCCAGCACTGCGGCAGAGGCCGAGACCAGCAGATAAGCGGTGACTACCCAGGCGACGGTGTTGGCGTCTACCTGGAAATCCTTGATCAGGGTCGGGAGCATGACGTACATCATGGACAGTTCGAAGGCCGAAATGATCTCAGCCAGAACCAGGACTGTGACTACCGGCACGAAGCCGGGGCGCTTGAGCGCCCGTGTGGTGGAGGACATCGGTGTCCTGCCTTTCGGGGTGAAAAGAATGCGTTGGCCTCCGCGGATGGAAGTATCCGGCGGCGGTAGAGCAGACAATCTTTTGGAAAGGTGTTCGGTATTCAGTAGTTCGACTTTGGTGCCGGGCCGCAGGGGCGGGTGTTAGCCGTTCCCGTAAGCCACTGATTTGGTCCAGAAGAACTCTTCGAGTCCCTCCAGTCCGCCTTCGTTGCCGTTGCCGGAGTGCCCGATGCCCCCAAAGGGGCGTTCAGCCACGGCGCTGGGGGCGCCGTTGATGGTCACTTCGCCCGTTTCCAGGGCCTCCGTCACGCGCACGGCGCGGCGTGCATCTGAGGTCCAGACATATCCGGAGAGCCCGTATTCGGTGCCGTTGGCAAGGGCGATGGCCTCCGCTTCGTCGCTGAAGCGGGTGATGGCCAGCACCGGCCCGAAGACTTCTTTCTGCGCCAGTTCGCTGGCGGGATCCACGTCGGCCAGGACCGTTGGCGGGTAATAGAACCCGTCGGCCAGTTCGCCGGCAAGCCGCTGGCCGCCGGTGATCAGGCGGGCGCCGTCGCCGCGGGCACGGGTGACCATCGCATGAATCCGGTCAATGGCGGCCTCGTTGATGACCGGGCCGCAGATGGTGTCCGGTTCCTGGGGATTTCCGGTCTTGAACGAGGAAGCAATGGCGCCGACCGTGGCGACGAAGGAGTCATAGACGGAGTCCTGCACCAGCAGCCGGGTGGGCAGTGCGCAGGCCTGGCCGCTCATGATGCCGAAAGCCATGAACGTTGAGTGCATGGCCGCTGCCTCCAGGTCCGCGTCGGCGAAGATAAGGTTGGCGGATTTGCCGCCCAGTTCCAGTACCACCGGCTTGAAGGTCTGTGCACAGGCTGCGGTGATTTTGCGTGCCGTCTCGGGGCCGCCGGTGAACGTGACTTTCTTGACCAGTTTGTGGTCCACCAGGGCGGCCCCTGCTTCGGCGCCGCCCGGAACCACGTTGAACACCCCGGCGGGGATCCCGGCCTCGGTGATCAGGTCGGCGAAGAGCATGGCACTGAACGGGGTCAGCTCGCTGGGCTTGACCACCACGGTGTTTCCCGCGGCCAGGGCTGCGGGAACCTTCATGGACAGGGACATCAGCGGCGCGTTCCAGGTGATGATGGCGCCGATCACGCCGTAGGGCTGGCGCAGCGTGTGCCCGAAGGAGCCTCCCGCACCGGCCACCGAAGTAATCCGGCCCAGCGGGAGCTTGTCCGCCCAGCCGCCGTAATACCGGATCCACTCCACGGCCGCGCTCACCGTGGGGTAGGCATTGGAACGGGCAATCCCGTTGTCCGCGATGGCCAGCTCCACAAAATCCTCGGTGTGCTCCTCCACCAGCTGCGCCAGCTTGAGCAGGGCCTTGGCCCGGGTTCCTGCCGGAGTGGCCCGCCAGACGGCGAAGGCCGCGTGAGCGGCCTGCACGGCGTCGTCGACGTCGGCCGCGCTCGCCAACGGAATGGAGGCGTTGGCCCGGCCGGTGGCCGGATCCACGTGCGAGTGGACGCCGCCGCCGGTGCTGCGGGTCTCGCCGCCGATGCGCAGGGTGACAGGGGGGAGGACAAAATCAGTGGTGGTGGTCATTTCAGCTCTCCGGTTCATAGCGCAGCATGGTGATTCCCGCTTCCGGGTAATCGCAGAAAACGGGCTTTACCCGCATGCCCACCTGAATGTCCTCGTGGGCCACGTTGACCAGTTCGGTGGAGAATTTGGGGCCTTCGTCCCACTGCACGACGGCGAGCACCAGCGGTCCTTCGTTGGCAAAGTGCGGTGCCACGGGGCGGGTGGAGACGGTGTAGGTATAGAGAGTTCCGGCTCCGGAAATCTCGCGCCACTCCAGGTCATCGGCGAGGGTGCCGGGAGCCAGCGGGCGGGGGTAGAAGATGTACTCGCCGAGGGAAGGCGAAAATTGGATGCGGACCCGGTGTTCGGCCAGCGCGTCCCAGAAGGGTTTGGTCAGCGGTGTGGGAACCGGCATTGGACGCTGCAGGACCGGCGGGGTGTATGCGGTGCTCATGGGGATGCTCCTAGTTGCCTTCGAGAATCAGTGCCGTTTGTTCGCTCATGATGCCGCCGTTGCCGGTGACGAAAGCCCGGTTGCAGTCCGCCACCTGCGCCTCGCCGGCGCGCCCCATGATCTGGCGCACGCCGTCGATCACGTGGTGCATGCCGCCGGCGATGCCCGCCTGGCCGAAGGAAAGCTGACCGCCGGCTGTGTTCATGGGGAAGTCTCCGCGGAAGGTCAGGTCATGGTCGTTCACGAACTGCATGCCCTTGCCCTTTTCGGCGAAACCCGCGTCCTCCAGGCTCATCAGCACGGTGATCGAATAGCAGTCGTAGATGGAGACCATGTCCACCTCGGAGCGGCTGATGCCGGCCATGCCGAAGGCCTGGTCCGCGGCGTGGATCATGGGGGAGTACATCAGGTCCGCTGCGTAGGTGGGGGTCTTATAGGGGACCCGCTCGCCGAAGCCCTTGATCCACACCGGACGGTTCTTGGATTTGGCTGCCAGGTCCCGGTTGCCGATGATCACCGCGGCGCCGCCCTGGCAGGGCATCACGATCTCCAGCATGTGCAGCGGATCGGCCACCATGGGCGAGGCCAGCACGTCCTCAATGGTGATGGGCTTGCCGTGGAACACGGCTCCCGGGGTGGCGCAGGCGTTGGTGCGCTGGTCCACCGCGATCTTCGCCATGGCACGCTCGTCGTAGCCGAATTCGTGGCCGTAACGCTTGGCGATCTGGCCGTAGGGGCCGTTTTGTCCCAGATTGCCGTAGGGGATTTCGAATTCAGCCTGCGGTGAGCCGTAGGCGTTGGACGAGGCACCGAAGTACATCTTGTCGTCCATCACGAAGGGGCGGCGGGGGTCCGTCGGCACGTCGTGGGTGCCCGGAAAGGTGACCAGCACGGCGTCGCACAGCCCCAGTTCCACTGCGGCAGCTGCCCGCCACACTCCGGCCGCGGAACCTGCGCCGCCGAGGTCCACGATCTCGGCGAAGTTCGCGTTGATGCCCAGGTATTCGGTGATGGTGGAGGGCACGAACATGTCCGCTTCCCCGATCATCGGAGTCACGATGCCGTTGACGTCGGCGGCGTCCAGGCCGGCGTCGTCCAGCGCGGCTTTGGACAGGCGGGCCCACTGCTCCAGGTTGAAGGTCTTGTCACGGGTCAGTTTGCGTTCGGGCGGCAATTCGAAATAGCCGAGGATAGCGGCTTCTCCACGAAGTCCCATACGATCGTTCTCCTTTGTAGCGGGGTAAAAGTCTGGTGTTGGTGCACGACGCCGGACGGCAGCCAGGCGCGGCCGGTCCGGTTAGCGGGGGTGGGTAGCAGCGAGGCACAGGGATGACAACCGGATCCCCAGTTCGGGATGGAAGGACCCGCCGGCAAGCAGGTCCAGCAGCGCCGGGTGGCCCGGTTCCGCCCGGATTTCACCTTCCGCGGCGAATCCCAGGGACTGCAGGCCCGAGGGCACGGCCGGATCGGCGGCTTCCTGCAGGATCAGGTCGGCACCCCGGGGCCACCGGAACACCCGGGCCGGGGCGCCGCCGTCGGTCACCGGCAGGGGATGAACCGCTGCACCCAGGACACCCGCGAGCACGTGTTCGGCCTGCCGCAGATCGGGAACCTGTCCGAAGACGACGGGCAGCCGGGCCTGCGGTGCGGGGTGTTCTTCCCACGGGCAGCCCGCAGTGAATTCGTTGCCCTCGGTGATGTCCTCCGGCGCTTCAAGGGTCTGGACGATCTGCACCAGGAATCCGAGCCCGGTGTCTTTGGGATGCAGGAAGGCTTCCCGCCACAGCGGCTGCTCGGTGTTCACCAGGATGGGGTCAATCCCTGTGTCCTGTGCCAGGGCGATCGCTGCGCGGATGTCCTGCACCTTGAAGGTGATGTGGTGCGGCGCTGCGTTCCCGCCGTTGCCGGCCAGGAAGCGGTCGATAAAGGACGCGGGGGAGCTGCCCGGTTCCAGCAGCTCCAGCCTCATGTCCTCCGCGAGGGCAAGCTGGCACGGGTTGAAGGCCGGAAGGCTGAACCCGGTGACGAAACGCGCACCGAGCTCCCGGTGCAGCACCTCGCCGGCGGGGCCCCAGGCGGGAACGGCAAAGGCAACGTGGTCCAGTTCATGGGCGCTCATATGAACGCCCCGCGCAGGCTTGCGGTCAGCGGCGCGGTTCGACCTGCTCCAGCCGCAGCCCGATCATTTCCACAAACCGGCCCAAGACCCGGTTGGCCTCGGCCAGTGTGTAGTAGTCCGTCAGCAGGCGTCCCACCAGATCCATGAGGACGGCCCACACCATGGCGGTGATGTCCGCAGCCTCGTCCGGAGACAGGGTGGAGAAGTCGCTGCGGAAGGGTTCCTCGAGGACCAGGACCAGCTGCTGCATCAGATCGCGCACTTCCGGGTCGGAAGAGGTGCGAAGCACGAGGATCGTCTGATAGAAGTTTGGCCGCCGGGAGAAGGCTGCCACCGCCTGCCGCAGCCGATGGGCCACCCGTTCGGTGGTGCCCAGGCTTGCCGGCCATCCCTGATCCGCCGAATTGAACGGCACGCCCCAGTCGTAGACCACGTTCGCGTACAGATGCTCCTTCGAAGAGAAGTACCGATACAGGGTGCCAAGGGCCACGTTCGCCTCGGAGGCCACATCGCGGATCTGAATGGACTCGTAGTCGGTAGTGCGAAGCAGGCTTTTGGCTGCGTCCAGGATGCGCTGACGGCGTTCCACCTGATAGGCGGGCAGGTCGGTAGTCTCGCGTGTGAACTGCCGAACCATTACGTGCCTCCTGGCTGATCAGACGCGGGATTTGCAACGTTATCACCGCCTCCCGGAACCCTGGGCTGTGGCTCACCGATCTACCGGTCCTTCCAGCGGATCAGCGCATCCAGCGCTTCGATCTGGTTTCCGGAAACCCGGAGCGGATTGATCTCCAGCTCTTCAAGCTCATCCCCGAGCCCCACGGCAACCTGGGAAATCTTGAAGATGGCTTCGGCCAGTTCGTCCAGGTCGGTGGCCTCGCTGCCGCGGAAGCCGGTCAGCAGATCGATGCCCTGGAGGGATTCGAGCATGCGGCGGATTTCCGCCGGCCCCACGGGCAGCAGGCGGACGGCGGAGTCCTTGAGCAGTTCCACCATGACGCCGCCGAACCCGACGGCGAGGACCAGCCCCCAGCGGGGGTCCCGGACCACGCCCACCAGCATTTCGGTGCCGGCCGGGCGCATGGGGGACACGGCAATGCCCTGGATCCGGGCCTCTGGTGCCAGCGCGGCCACCGAGGCGCGGATACCCCGGTAGGCTTCGGCGACTGCGGCGCCGTCAGAAAGCATCAAACGGACGCCGCCCACCTCGGTCTTGTGGGCAATATCTTCCGATGCAACCTTCAGGACCACGGGATAGCCCAGATCCTTGGCAGCGGCTACGGCTTCTTCAGCGGATAAGGCCACCGTGGCCGGAACGTACGGCACGCCGTGGCTGCGCAGGAACGCACCGCTCTGCACTTCCGTCCACGTTTCGGCGCCAACAGGCTTGGTGATGGGTGCAGCTGCGGGTGTTTCGCCGTCGGCCGCCAGTTCAGCGGCGCGGCGTCCCCACCAGGCGCTGCGGGCGGCCGCGGGGATGCCGCGGTCAAAGGAATCCGAGGCGTGCGGGAAGCCGTGCTCAGCGGCAAAGGTCCGCCCGAACTCGGTGACTTCGGTAGGCAGGAAACTCATCGCGATAACCGGTTTGGGCGAGGACGTGAGCTGGCGGAGCATTTCATCCTGCGTGGTCCGGCTCATGTCCGCTACGGCCTGGCTCGCCGGCCAGGATCCGTTGACCACCACGAAGTCGTAATTCGGGTCGTCGATGAAGCACTGGGCGGCTTTGGTAAGGATGGTCGGGTCAACCGACACGTAGCCGGTGGTATCCATCGGATTGTTCACGGTGGAAAAGGCTGGAAGCCCTGCGTCGTGCAGTCCCTGCACGGTGGCCGGGTGCGGCGCGGGCAAATCCAGTCCGGCGGCGTCGGCCTTGTCCGCCACCAGTGCGCACATGGCACCGGAACCGGTGACCACGCCCATGCGCGGTCCCGGCAGGGCACCGTACGCCTCGATGAGGCCCGCGGTCGCCACCAGGTCTTCGATGCTCTCCACCCGGATAACGCCGTACTGGCGGCAGGCGGCGTCTATGACGGTGTCATCGCCCACCAGCGAACCGGTATGGGCGGCAGCCACCCGAGCGGACGCCTCGCTGCGGCCGGCCTTGAAGACCACGATGGGCTTGCCCGCTGCCCGTGCGCGGCCGGCCACGTCCAGGAACTGCGCCGGGTCGGAGATCTGTTCCAGATAGGCGGCGATGACCGTGGTGTTCGGGTCATCGACAAGCAGGCTCATCACATCAATGGCGGAGATCATTGCCTCGTTGCCCACTGTCACGGCAGTGGAACAGCCCACTCCGCGGGAAGCCATGTACGGCAGCAGGTAGATGGCGAGGGCGCCGGACTGGGTGGCGATTCCCACGCCGCCGCTGATCAGGGGCATCTGCGTCATGTGGCTGAAGGCCGCCACCTTGGAGTGGGTATTGAGGAAACCGAGGTTGTTCGGTCCCAGGATCAGCTGGTCCGCCGCACGGGCACGCTGCACCAGACTCGCCTGCAGGGCGGCACCCTCGGCACCTGCCTCGCCCAGTCCGGCGGCCAGGAGGATCAGGTTCCGGATGCCCTTGACCCGGGCTTCTTCAAGGATGGTTGCCAGCGAGTCCGTCCCGGTGAGGACAATCGCCAAATCAGGGGCAACCGGAAGGTCCGCGATCGAGGCGAAGGTGGGCTGGCCGTGGCACTCTTCACCGCGGCGGTTGACCAGGTAAAGGTCTCCGTCGAATCCTCCGGACACAAGGTTGGTGTAGGTGAAGTGGGACCAGGTGGACCGGGTATTCGCCCCGATGATCACTATGGATCCGGGTTCCAGAAGCTCGCGCAGGCGTGCCGGGTCCAGGATCTGCGGGCTGTCGGTCTCGCTCGTCAACGTTGTCATGCGAAACGGTTCCTCTCGGTGAAAATCAGCGGTCGGGATAACTGCACTGCGGGTGCTGCGGGTGGTTCTCCCGGGCGGTCAGCCGCGGGGGAGGCCGAGGATGCGTTCGGCAATGACATTGAGCTGGATTTCCACGGTTCCGCCGCCGATCAGGACCTGCGGAACGGCAAGCTGGCCGGTCACTGCGTCGCCCGGGGCCTGCGCAAAGAGTGCTCCCGGCCCGGCCAGGGCCAGCACGGAGGAAGCGGCCTCGCGGGTTAGCCGGGCATGCGCCACCTTGGCCAGCGAGGATCCGGCTCCGGGTGCCATGCCGTTGACCTGGCGCAGCGTCTCGCGCAGGTTCAGCGCCCCGATGGCGGAGCTGACGGCCGCGATCCGTCCAAGGGAGATGAAGGCCTCC
Organism: Arthrobacter sp. NPDC097144; assembly: GCF_044762205.1. Lineage (NCBI taxonomy): Bacteria > Bacillati > Actinomycetota > Actinomycetes > Micrococcales > Micrococcaceae > Arthrobacter > Arthrobacter sp. NPDC097144. Next base: position 88,538 of record NZ_JBIWDW010000007.1, read on the forward strand.
TCTTCGCTGCCGACGCAGCTGCCCTCGCTGATCAGGGAACGCAGGGCCTCCTCCGTGCCCACCGAAACACCGGAGGAGATCTGGGTCCGTTCGTTCTGGAGGGTCATGGCAGTGATGCGCCAGCCCTGGCCGGGTTCTCCCAGCAGATAGGCATCGGGGACAAAGACCGAATCCAGGAAAACCTCATTGAACTCGGCGTCACCGGTGGACTGCCTCAGGGGGCGCACGTCCACGCCGGGACTGCGCATGTCTATCAGGAAGTAGCTGAGGCCCTTGTGCTTGGGCACCTCGGCATCGGTACGGGCCAGGCAAATGCCCCAGTCGGCTTCATGGGCGCCGGAAGTCCAGACTTTCTGCCCCCGCAGTTCCCATCCGCCGTCCACCTTCACGGCCCGGGTGGCCAGGCCGGCAAGGTCGGAACCTGCCCCCGGTTCGGAGAAGAGCTGGCACCAGATCAGTTCCCCGCGCAGCGTCGGCAGAGCGAACTGTTCCTTAATGTCCTCGCTGCCGTAGGCCAGGATGGTGGGCATGGCCCATTCACCGATGACGGACGACGGCTGCGTCATCCCGCGGCGGGCGTATTCCTGGGAGATGACCACCTGCTGGGCGGCTGTGGCGCCCAGGCCATAGGGCGCGGGCCAGTGCGGAGCGGCCAGCCCCTCTTCAGCCAGGAAGGTCCGCCGCGATCCGCGCGAGTACCAGCGGCCGCCGTCGTGCTCATTCGTCAGTGCCTGCGCGCGGTCAAGCAACTGGCCGATGCGGGCGCGGAAGGCCGGGTCTTCATCCGGCAGTTCGATATCGATGCGGCGGTCCAGGCTCATAGCGGTCCTGCCCAGTGCCACGGCGCGGCCGCCCCGGGACGGCACCTGCGCGGCAAGCGTCATGGCCCGCCGCCAGTAGAGGTGGGCATCATGTTCCCAGGTGAAGCCAATGCCTCCGAAGACGGTCACCGCTTCGGTGACCGCCTCCACCGAGGGGAACACGGCAGCCTGCAGGGCGGCTCCGGCCGCGAGTCTCTGCTGGTCCTCATCCTGGTCGAGGGATACGACGGCGGACCAGGCTGCCGCAGCAGCGAGTTCCGCCGTGATGAGCAGGTTGGCGCATTTGTGCTTGATGGCCTGGAAGGAACCGATCGGGGCGCCGAACTGTTCGCGCAGCTTGGCGTATTCCGTGGAGGCTTCCACCGCCCAGCGGGTAATGCCTGCAGCTTCCGCGGCCAGCAGGCAGGACTGCAGGGTGTCCACCCAAGTGGCGTTCAAACTTTCCAGCATTGCTTCCGGCCCGACGACGACGCCGGACAGGTCAAGGGTTCCGGCATCGCGGGTGAGGTCGGTGCATGGTGCGGCAGTGCTGGTGATTCCGGGGGCGCCGGCATCGACCAGGGCGAAGCGGACTATTCCTTCGGCGGAGAAGCCGATGACGAGGAGGTCCGCGGAGAGAAGGGAGAGCACCCGGGCGCTGCCCTGGAGAATCCAGCCGCCGGCACTGGCCGTGCCGCTGATCCCCTCGGCCAGCGCGACGGCGCCCCGGGCGCCCTCGGCGAAAGCGGCCAGGCCGCGGGTATTGGCTTTGCAGTTGTCCGCTGCGGCCACGGCCGCGCTGGCGAAAACCGTGGCGGCAAAGGAACCGGGAACCAGCCGCCGGGCAAACTCCTCCACCACAATGACGGTGTCCGCGACGGTTCCGCCCTGGCCGCCGTGCTCTTCACCGATATGCAGTGCATGCAGCCCGTTGGCTACCAGCTCATCCCAGAAGGAAGGCCGCTCACCTGCTCCGTACGCCGGAAGGATTTCGCGTGTTTCCCGGATATCGGCGAATCGGGAAGCGAAATCTGCAGCGACCGCACACAGATCCGCGTGCTCTTCGGTGAGGGCCAGTGCCATTTAATGACTCCAATGTCATAGGAACGCGGCGGAGGGCGGAATGTGCCGGAAGGCGCAGCGCGGGGTTTATCGATCATGAACTGAAACTGGACTCTAATTCACAAATGTGATGCAGGCAACATTTTTCTCCGGTTTCCCCCTGTCTGAAAACTCTTGTGCCGTCCCGCCCGCCGCCCTGTAGCATTCGCGGCACCCCGGACAACGCCGTCCGGCACAACGGACCCATACAGGGGAGCAGACCATGACGCAGGAGCACTCCGGAAACACTGATCTTTCCGGCAGCGGCGGGAAACCAACGCCGAATGAAAACACCGGTTCCGGCAGACACGGGGACTGGGACCGGATTGTCGACGTCCTGGTGGTGGGCACCGGCGCCGCTGCTCTTACGGCCGCTGTTACCGCGGCCGAGGAGGAGCTGGATGTGCTGGTGGTGGAGAGCACCGAGGTGTGGGGCGGCACCACTTCCGTATCCGGCGGCGGACTGTGGATGCCAAACAACCCGCTGATGGCCGCTGCAGGTGTTCCCGACAGCACCGAAAAAGCGCTGACGTATATGGAGACGGTGATCGCCGACGTCGGCCCGGTCTCCTCCCGCGAGCGCAAGCTGGCGTTCCTCAATGCCGTCCCCGGTGTCGTGAGCATGCTGTCCTCGCTCGGAGTGCAGTGGATGCGCTCCAAGGACTATCCGGACTATTACCCGGACAAGCCCGGCGGCATGATTGGCCGGTCACTTGAGGTCCGGCCGTTTGACACCAAAGTCCTCGGAGCCTGGTTCAAGCAGTCCCGCGCCGCCAAGTCAGGGATTCCGGTGCCGCTGATGACTGACGATGTCTGGGAGCTTTCCCGTGCCTGGTCCACCCCCAGCGGTTTCATCCGCGGTGCGCGGTTTGTTTTCCGCACCCTGGGCGGGCTGGCCCGCGGCAAGCGGCTGTACGGGCTGGGCGGTGCCCTGTCCTGTTCGTTGATGCACATTGTGCGCCAGCAACAGACCCCGGTGTGGCTGTCCTCGCCGCTGACCGACCTGATCCAGGACGACGACGGCGCCGTGGTGGGTGCCGTTGTCACCCGCCGCGGGCGCAGCGTGCGCATCCGGACCCGCAAGGGCGTGATGCTGGGGGCCGGCGGATTCGCCCGCAACGCGCAATGGCGGAAAAAATACCACGGGCTGGAGCAGGAATACTCCTCCGCGCCTGAGGGGGACCGGGGCGATGTCATTGATCTGGTGGCCCAGCGCGGCGGAGCCCTGGCTCTCATGGACGACGCATGGTGGGGGCCGTCCACGGTGGCTCCGGGCGGAGGCGTCGCCTTCTCGCTGGCCGAACGCTCCATGCCGCACTCCCTTGTGGTGGATGCCTCCGGCCAGCGGTACCTGAATGAGTCCGAGTCCTATGTCGATTTTGGGCACCACATGCTCGAGCGCAATAAGACGGTGCCAGCCAACCCCTCCTGGCTGGTCATGGAGGCCCGGCACCGGCGGCGCTACCTGTTCTCCGCCATCATGGTCGGCAAGAAGAAGTGGGTTGCCGAAGGGCTGCTGGTCCAGGCGGACACGGTGGAGGAGCTGGCGGACAAAATGGATGTTCCGGCGGCAGAGCTGATGGCCACCGTGCAGCGGTTTAACGGATTTGCCCGCACCGGCGTGGACGAGGACTTCGGGCGGGGCAACACGGCTTATGACAACTACTACGGTGACCCCGGCGTAAAGCCGAACCCCAATCTGGGCGCCCTCGAAAAGGGGCCGTTCACCGCCGTCCGTCTCTATCCGGGAGATCTGGGCACCAAGGGCGGCCTGGTAACGGACCCGGATGCCCGGGTGCTGCGCGAGGACGGGTCCGTGATGGAAGGCCTTTACGCGGCCGGGAACACCACGGCCTCGGTCATGGGGCGGACCTATCCCGGCGCTGGTGCCACCATCGCCCCGGCGGCGGTCTTCGGGTACCTGGCAGCGCGGCATGCGGCAGCCCGGCCCGCTGCCGCCGGAGAGTCCGCCCCTGCACCGGCACGCGAGCCCGAACCGGCGGCGGGCTCCTGAACCGGCGGCGGGCACGGCGCGGCCATAAACTGGGGGAGTGACTGATTTCGCCGGAGTACCGGATGCACCCCAGAGTTCCAACCTGCCGCTGATCGAGGGCCTTGCCTGGGATCTGGCGGCGGCCCGCTACACAGTGGACGGCGTGGCGGACTTCCTGGGGGAGTCCGCTGCCGCCGCCCTGGGCCGGGATCAGCTGGTACCGGCCATTCTGCGCTGCCGGGCGGCGGCTGCAGCAAAAGATCCGGACCCGGTTTCCGTACTGATCCGGCTCTGGCTTGCCGGGGAAAGTGTCGCGGCTGCTGAGCTGGACGCAGCTCTGCCGCGGACCGGGACCCGGGGGCTGCAGGAACTGGGACTGGTGGAGACGGTGCCCGGGGGAAACGTCCGCGCTGCGGTTGACCTTCGCCCGTATGAAATTGATGACGCCGTCGCTGCGGATGACGCCGCTACCGGCTCCGAAACTACCGACTCCGAAACTACCGACTCCGAAACTACCGGCTCCGGCCCCGCAGGCTCCGAAACCACAGGCTCCGAAACCACCGGACCTGCCGGCACCAACCTCTGGGTGGCCAGCGACCTCGGCGCGCACCAGCGTCCGGGGGTGCTTCGCCATGACCATGTATTGGGGATCGGCCAGGCTTCCCTGAGCCTGGCGCAGCTGACCGTCCGCCGTCCGGTGGAACGGGCGCTGGACCTCGGGACCGGCTGCGGCATCCAGGCCTTCCACCTCCTGCGCCATGCCCGGCACGTGACCGCAACCGACATCTCCGAACGGGCGCTCGCCTTCACCCGCTTCAACCTCGTCCTCAATGCCGGCGCCCTGGACCTGGATCCGCGGAATCTCCAGGACCGTGTGTCGCTCCGCCTGGGCAGCCTGCTGGAACCGGTGGCCGGAGAGCAGTTTGACCTGGTGGTGTCCAACCCTCCCTTTGTTATTACCCCGCGCAGCTCATCCGACAGCCCGCAGGACCGCTTCACGTACCGCGACGGCGGCCTGGCCGGCGATGCGATTGTGTCCACGCTTGTCGGGACGCTCCAGGACGTGCTGGTTCCGGGCGGAACGGCGCAGATGCTCGGCAACTGGGAGATTCCGGCACGTGATCTTGCCGACACTGAGCCGCAGGAAACAGACACTGCAGACTCCTCCCGCTGGTCTCGCCGGATCGAGTCCTGGCTGCCGCCGGAAACAGACGCCTGGGTTATCCAGCGCGAGGTCCTGGAACCGGCGGAGTACGCGGAGATGTGGCTGCGGGACGCCGCCGAAAACCGGGACCGCGACGAATACCTTGCGTCCTATGCCGCCTATTTGAAGGATTTCGCCTCACGGAGCGTTTCGGCCATCGGCTTCGGTTCCCTGTTCCTTCGCCGGCGCCCCGCCCCCGAAGCCGCTCCGCTGCGCCGTTTTGAAGAAATCACCCACCCGCTGGAACAGCCTGTGGGACCGCACCTGGGCGCCGCCGTCGAGCGCTTTGACTGGCTGGCCGCGCATCCCTCGCTGACGGAGGAGCATTTGGAAGTGGCCGACGACGTCACGGAAGAACGCCACGCCCGCCCCGGAGCGGAGCATCCCGGCGTCATTCTGCTGCGGCAGGGTGCCGGGCTGCGGCGCACCAACCTGATGAGCACCGAGCTGACCGGGTTTGTCTCCGCCAGCGACGGCGAACTGTCCGCGGGGCAGATCATTGGAGCCCTGGCGGCACTTTTGGGCCGCGCCGATCCGGACTTCGCCGCCGGTCTGGAAGCCGAGGTCCGCAACCTGGTGCTGGACGGATTCCTGCTGCCGGCAGCTGACTAGTGCCTCCCGGCGGGCCTCCGGAAATTTGGGCGGCTCGTCAGCAACTCCCATTCAATGCAGTTACCCTAGTGCTGGGGCATCCCGCATACTGTCTGAGGATGAACCGGGCCAGGCGCAGAGCCCGGACACCGCAACCCCATACTTTGAGAACCACCTTCGTTACGTAGGAGAACAGTGCCAGTTAAGGCCACGGACAAGAAGACCGGCAAGAAGAAGTTAGTCATTGTCGAGTCTCCCGCCAAAGGCAAGACCATTGCCGGCTATTTGGGGGAGGGCTTTGAGGTGACGGCTTCGATGGGCCATATCCGGGACCTGCCGCAGCCCTCCGACCTGCCGGCCGAGTTGAAGAAGACAGCCGTCGGCAAGTTCGCGGTGGATCTGGACAACGACTTTGAGCCGTACTACGTGGTGTCCACAGACAAGAAGAAGAAGGTTGCCGAGCTCAAGGCAGCCCTGAAGGACGCCGACGAACTTTATCTCGCAACTGACGGTGACCGTGAAGGCGAGGCCATTGCCTGGCACCTGCTCCAGGTGCTCAAGCCCAAGGTCCCGGTGCACCGCCTGACCTTCCCCGAAATTACCAAGGAAGCCATCCAGCGTGCCCTGCTGGAAATGCGCGACGTGGACGTGGCCATGGTGGATGCCCAGGAAACCCGCCGCATCCTGGACCGCCTCTACGGCTACGAAATCTCCCCCGTCCTCTGGCGCAAGGTGGCCCGCGGCCTGTCCGCCGGCCGCGTGCAGTCCGTGGCCACCCGTCTGGTCGTGGAGCGCGAACGTGAGCGCATGGCCTTCCGTCCCGCGTCCTACTGGGACCTGCTGGGAACCTTCGCCACCGGCGCTGCTGAATCCTTCAAGGCCAAGCTGGTTTCCGTGGACGGCGCCCGCGTGGCCACCGGCAAGGACTTCAGTGACCTGGGCGAGCTTAAGGCCAAGTCCGCAGCCCACCTGGATGAAGCGGCAGCCACCTCGCTGGCCGCGAACCTGGAATCGTCGTCGTTCACTGTCCGCTCCGTGGACACCAAGCCGTACACCCGCCGTCCGGCCGCCCCGTTCACCACCTCCACCCTGCAGCAGGAGGCCGGCCGCAAGCTGCGCTACTCCTCCAAGGTGACCATGCAGGTGGCCCAGCGGCTGTATGAAAACGGCTACATCACCTATATGCGTACCGATTCGCCGGCCCTGTCGGACCAGGCGATCAACGCCGCCCGCCGCCAGGCCTCGGAACTGTACGGCCCCGAATACGTGCCTGAAGCCCGCCGTGTATATAAGGGCAAGTCCAAGAATGCCCAGGAAGCCCACGAGGCCATCCGCCCCGCCGGTGACTCCTTCCGGACCCCGGCACAGGTGGCGTCCTCGCTGCGCGGAGACGAATTCAAGCTCTACGAACTGATCTGGAAGCGCACCGTCGCCTCGCAGATGGCCGACGCCAAGGGTTCCACCGCGTCCGTGCGCCTCGGCGCCGTGGCCTCCGACGGCCGGGATGCCGAGTTCTCCGCTTCCGGTACGGTCATCACCTTCCGCGGCTTCATGGCCGCGTACGAAGAGGGCCGCGACGCAGCACGCGACGACGACGCCGAGGGCACCGACGGCGCCCGCCTGCCGGTCCTGAAGGCCGACGACGTCCTCACGGCAGCCGAACTGAATGCCGTGGGACACGAAACCTCCCCGCCGCCGCGCTACACCGAAGCCTCGCTGGTGAAGGTGCTCGAGGAACTCGGCATCGGCCGCCCGTCCACCTATGCCGCGACCATCTCCACCATCATGGACCGCGGGTACGTCACCAACCGAGGCCAGGCGCTGGTGCCCAGCTGGATCGCGTTCTCCGTGGTCCGCCTGCTGGAAGAACACTTCACGGACTACGTGGACTATGACTTCACCGCCGAACTGGAAGAGGACCTGGACCGCATTGCCCGCGGCGAAGCCGGCCGCGTGGAGTGGCTGAACCAGTTCTATTACGGCGACCGCGTGGACACCGGCCTGCACACGATCGTGAACGACCTCGGCGAGATCGATGCCAAGGCCATCAACTCGATTGAAATCGCACCGGGCATCGTGCTGCGTGTCGGCAAGTTCGGACCCTACCTGGAACGTCCGCTGCCCGCCGACGCCCCGGAAGGCACCGAGCCGGAGCGCGCCAACGTTCCCGAGGACCTTGCGCCGGATGAGCTGACCGCTGAAAAGGCGATCGAGCTGATGGAGTCCGCCGGACCGGAAGAACGCGTCCTGGGCGAGGACCCGGAAACGGGCCGCACCATCGTGGCGCGCAACGGCCGTTACGGTCCGTACGTCATTGAGCTGATCCCCGAGGTCACCGCCGAGGAACTGGCCAACCAGCCGGTGGAGTATTACAAGAACGGCAAGCCCAAGCCGCCGAAGAAGCCCGTGAAGCAGAAGCCGCGCACCGGGTCGCTGTTCAAGTCCATGAGCGTGGACACCGTCACGCTTGAGGAAGCACTGAAGCTGATGAAGCTTCCGCGCGTGCTGGGCACCGACGCCGAAGGCAACGAGATCACCGTGCAGAACGGCCGCTTTGGTCCGTACCTGAAGAAGGGCACGGACTCGCGGTCCATCGGTTCCGAGGAAGAGATCTTCACGATCACGCTGGAACAGGCGCTGGAAATCTACTCCCAGCCCAAGCAGCGCGGCGGCCGGCAGGCTGCGGCTCCGCTGGCCGAGTTCGGCACCGACCCGGTCTCCGAGAAGCCCATTGTGGTCAAGGACGGCCGGTTCGGTCCGTACATCACCGACGGCATCACCAACATCACGGTGCCCCGGTCCACGGCCATCGAGGAGCTCACCCGCGAGCAGGCCATTGAGCTGCTGGCGGAAAAGCGAGAGAAGGGTCCGGCCAAGAAGCCTGCGGCCCGCAAGCCTGCGGCGCGCAAGCGCACACCGGCGAAGAAGTAGGGCCACACGGACTCGTGCCGTGAAAGTCCCCTTGCCGGGACGCAGCTGCCGTGTACGGCGGCTGCGTCCCGGGGCGGGATAATGGAACCATGCGATTAGGCGTGCTCGACATTGGTTCCAACACCGTCCACCTCCTGTTGGTGGACGCCCATCCGGGCGCCCGGCCGGTACCGTTTGCCTCCCACAAGCGCCCGCTGTCGCTGATCGCGCATTTGGATGACGACGGCGCCATCACCGAAACGGGCCAGCGCGAGCTGATCGATTTTGTGGCCGAAGCCGGGGATTTCGCCCGCCGGCACCGTGCCCAGGACCTGTTGTCCTTCTGCACCTCGGCAATCCGTGAAGCATCCAACGGCGAGGCCGTGCTTGCCCGGGTGGAGGCCGAAACCGGCGTTCATCTCCGCGAACTTAGCGGCCCGGAGGAAGCATCCCTGACATTCCTCGCCGTGCGCCGCTGGTACGGGTGGGGCGCCGGAACCCTGCTGGACCTGGACATTGGCGGCGGATCCTTCGAGATGGCGCAGGGTGCCGATGAACTGCCTGAAACGGCTCTGTCCCTGCCGCTGGGGGCCGGCCGGCTGACCCGGGACTGGTTGGCAGAGGACCCGCCCACGGCCAAGAGCATCAAGAAACTCCGCAAGTACATCCGCTCCACCGTCCGGGAAGCCGCCGCGGAGTTTGAGCCGCTGGGCCGCCCGGACCTCGCCGTCGGTACTTCCAAGACTTTCCGGTCGCTGGCACGCATCGCCGGAGCTGCCCCGTCCGCGGCGGGCCCCTATGTCCGCCGTCGTCTGCAGCGCGAGGACCTTCGCCTGTGGATGAAGCGGCTGGAAACCATGACCGTTGATGACCGCAGCAACCTGGGCGGGGTTTCCCGGATCCGCGCGGCGCAGGTGCTGGCCGGGGCAATGACGGCCCATGCCGCCATGAAGGCTTTTGACCTTTTCGAGTTGGAAATCTGCCCGTGGGCGCTGCGCGAGGGCCTGATCCTGCAGCGTTTCGACACTCTCCGGTTCGAGACCGACGGACCTCTCCCGGACAGCCCGGGGCTGACCGGCATCCCCGGGGGTTCGCAGCTTGAAAGCGCCACGGGCATCGTTCCATTCGACGGTCTGGAAACCGTCGGCGCCGCCGGCAGCCGCTCCGGCTTCGATGACCGGCACAATCTCCTCTACGGAAAGTCCAGCTGACTGATGTCCACTTCATCCCAACTGTCACCTGAGCAGGAGAGCACCTCCCCGGCCATACCGGTGGCCCTCTCCAGCGCTTCCGTTTATCCCCTGAGCGTTCATGACACGTTCGCCATCGCCCATGACCTGGGTTATGACGGTGTGGAGGTCATGGTTACCGGGAACAGCGACAGCCAGAATCCGCAGACCCTGAATGCGCTGAGCGAGCAGTATCAGCAGCCCATCCTGGCCATTCACGCGCCCACGCTGCTGCTCACCCAGCAGGTGTGGGGCAAGGCCTGGACCAAGATTGAGCTCTCCGCCGCCATGGCCGCGGAGGTTGGAGCCACCACGGTGGTGGCCCACCCTCCGTTCCGCTGGCAGTCCGGTTATGCCGAGAACTTCGCCGAGGGCGTGCGGCACATTGCCGAGCAGTACGGCGTCACCATTGCGGTGGAGAACATGTACCCGTGGCGGGTCCGCGGGCGCGAAGCCAAAGCCTACCTGCCGCACTGGAATCCGATTCCGGAACCCTATGAACACGTCACCTGGGACTTCTCCCATGCTGCCATCGCCGGGATGGACTCCTATGAGGAGCTGCTCAAGCTCGGCTCGCGGCTGCACCACGTGCACCTCACCGACGGAACGCCCAACGGCAAGGACGAGCACATGCTTCCCGGCGAAGGCACGCAGCGCTGCGCCGAAGCACTGCAGTACCTGAGCGAAACCGGGTTCAACGGCGTTGTGGCCATTGAGGTGAGCACCCGCAAGGCCAAGGGGGCCGGAGAGCGCGAGGACCAGCTGAAGCAGACACTGGACTTTGCCCGCATGAACCTGGGCCAGGTCTCCGAATAGCAGGGCGGCACGCCGGCCGTGACAGAATCGGGGACATGGAGACCGAAGAAATCCACCTGACCTTTTTGGGCTGCGGCTCAATGAACGAAGCCATCCTCAGCGGCATCCTCGCGGGCGGGTTCCCCGCCTCGCAGGTGACCGCCACTGTGCGCCGGCCCGAGCGCGCCGCCGAGCTGCGCGAACGCCACGGCATTACCGTGCTGGCCAACAGCGACGACGCCGAGGCTAACCGCACCGCCGCCGCCGACGCCGACGTCGTCATCATTGGCGTCAAGCCCGTGGGCGTTGCCGATCTGCTGGACGAGATTTCCCCGGCCCTGCCGCACGGCGCCGTGGTGATCAGCGTGGCCGCTGCGGTGTCGCTGGAGATGCTCGAGGCCGGTCTTCCCGCGGGGCAGCCGGTGATCCGGTCCATGCCCAACACGCCTTCTAAAGTGGGCCGCGGAGTGGTTTCCATTTCCGCCGGAACCAGCGCCACAGAGGCCACGATGTCGCTGGCCGCCGAGCTGCTCTCGGCCACCGGGCGCGTGGTCCAGGTTCCCGAGGACCAGGTGGACGCCGTCTCTGCGGTGAGCGGATCGGGTCCGGCCTACGCCTTCTACCTGGCCGAGGCGATGGCCCGCGCCGGCGTGGAACTTGGTCTGGACCCCGAGCTCTCCGCCGTCCTGGCGCGTGACACCGTAGCCGGAGCCGGCTACATGCTCGCCGAGCCCGGCGCGGATGCCACCGTGCTGCGCCGCGGAGTGACCAGCCCCAACGGCACCACTGAAGCGGCCATCATGAGCTTCGACTCCCAGGACCTGCCCGGCGTCATTGCACGCGGGGCGCGTGCCGCTGCCGAGCGCGCAGCTGAAATCACTGCGGAACTTTCCGCCAAGAAATAGCCTTTCCGGCGGTGCCCGTCGCGGGCGTCCTACGGCGGGCATCCAGGGTTGGGGAATGGTCTGTCCGGGAATTCTTTGTGCAGCTAGCGGGCTTATTCGGCCTGTCCGGAAATCCTTTGTACAGCTAACGGGCTTATTCGGTCTGCCCCGAAATCCTGTGTGCAGCTAGCGGGCTTATTCGGCCTGTCCGGAAATCTTGTGTACAGATAACGGCCCCAAACCTGCTGATTTCGATGTTTTGAGCCCGGTATCTGTACGAGAGATTTTTGGAGGGCCCGTTATCTGTACAAAGGATCCGGGCCACAAAAGGATCCGGCCAGGCTCGATCCCTTGGGCAGGTCCGGGCGGGCGGCGAACCGCTCAAGCAGGTCCACGTGGCCGGCCACAATGAGAACGTCACGGGAGGGCACGTTGGGGCGCGAGGATAATCTGCCCGGGCCTGCTCGGGGCTTCTGTGTACAGCTAACGGGCTTATTCGGTCTGCCCCGAAATCCTGTGTACAGATGACGGGTCCAAACCTGCTGATTTCGACGTTTTGAGCCCCGTATCTGTACGAGAGATTTCTAGAGGGCCCGTTATCTGTACAAAGGTCCGGGCCGCAAAGATCCGGCGACACACGCCCGGGCCAAAACGATCCGGCCAGGCGCGGTCCCGTGAGCAGGTCGGGGGTGGGCGGGCTTCCCGGCGTCGGAACCGTAGAACCGGCCCAGCCGGAAGTTACGGTCGGGCGGCGAACCGCTCAAGCAGGTCCACGTGGCCGGACACAATGAGCATGTCGCGGGAGGACACCTTGGTGTCGGCCCGGGCATAGGTGAAGTCCTCGCCGGGCGACTTCACACCCACTACCGTCACGCCGTACTTGGAGCGGACATTGGACTCGCCGAGGGTGAAGCCCTGGGTCTCCCGGGGCGGATACATCTTCACGATGGCAAAATCGTCGTCAAACTCGATGAAGTCCAGCATTCGGCCGCCCACCAGGTGTGCCGCGCGGCGTCCGGCGTCGGCCTCCGGATAGATCACGTGGTTGGCACCGATGCGGGCCAGGATCTTTCCGTGGGCGGAGGTGATGGCCTTGACCCACAGGTGCTCGATGCCCAGATCCACGAGGTTAACGGTGATCAGCACACTGGATTCAATGGACGTTCCCACGCCAACGACGGCGGAGGAAAAGTCCTGCGCACCGAGCTGCTTGAGCGCGTCGATGTTGGTCGCGTCGGCCTGCACCACGTGGGTGAGGATGCCCGACGCCTTCTGGACCAGAACCGGATCACGCTCAATGGCCAGGACCTCCCGGCCCTGCTTGACCAGCTGTTCGGCGGTGGCGGAGCCAAAGCGTCCCAGCCCAATCACCAGGACGGGAGCATTGTGAGCTGGTCTGTCAGCCAATGATCGGCCTTTCTTCAGGGTAGTGGTAGAGCGTGCTGCGCTGCCGGATCGCCAGTGCCGCGGCCAGAGTGATGGTACCCACGCGGCCGGCGAACATCAGCGCGGACAGCAGGTATTTGCCTTCCGGCGGCAGCGCTTCGCTAAGTCCAATACTCAGCCCACAGGTGGCAAACGCGGAAATCACCTCGAACAGCACGGGTTGCAGTGTCTCCTTGGTGATGGCCAGCAGCGCCACGGTGGAAACGGCCACCAGCGTGGCACCGAGGATGACCACGGAAATGGCGACCCGCATGGCGCTGTAGGCGATGGTACGGCCGAAGGCGCGAACATCGGAGTCACCGCGGGCTTCCGCGACGATCGCAAGGAAGATGACGGCGAGCGTGGTCACCTTGATGCCGCCGGCGGTGGAGGCCGAGCCGCCGCCGGCAAACATCAGCATGTCGGTGATCAGCAGGGTACTGGAATCCTGATCGGACATGTTGACCAGGCTGAAACCCCCGGAGCGGGTCATAACGGAGGCAAACACCGAGTGCAGGATCCGGTCCGCCACGTTCATCTCGCCGATGGTCCGCTCGTTGAACCACTCGAAGGCACCCCAGAGGATGCTGCCGCCCACGAGCAGGATGCCCGTGACCAGCAGCGTGAGCTTGGTATGCAGGTTCCACGCGCGGACATTCAACTTGTTTTGCAGCAGGACCATGATGACCGGAAAGCCAAGACTTCCGATGAAGACCCCCACCATCAGGGGGACGAGGATCCACAGGTCCTCGTCGTAAGGGACCAGTCCGTCCGAGTGCGGGGTGAAGCCGGCGTTGTTGAACGCGGACACCGAATAGAACACGGCGTGCCAGATCGCCTGGCCGGCGGGTTCGCCCAGGATCATGAACCGCGGCGCCATGACCGCGGCCAGGATCAGCTCAATGGCAACGGTGGTGCTGACGACGATGCGCAGCAGCGAACCGACTTCGCCGAGCCGGCCGGTGTTCATGCCTTCCTGCGCAATCAGCTTTCCACGCACACCGAGCCGCCGGTTCACAGCCAGTGCCAGCAGCGATGCCATCGTCAAGATGCCCAACCCGCCCACCTGGATGGCAATCAGGATCAGGACCTGGCCAAAGCCGGACCAGTGCGTAGCGGTGGAAACCACGGTGAGTCCGGTAACGCAAACGGCTGACACCGCGGTGAAAAGAGCATCGTGCAGGGGCGTCACGACGCCGGTGCTGGAGGAGGCGGGCAGCGAAAGCAGGGCGGTGAAAACCAGGATCACCAGGGCGAACACCATCAGGGCAAGCCGGGCAGGGGAGCCGGCTGCCAGGGCATCCACAAAATCGCGCACGGCGGAGAAAACGTTTGCGGGTCGAAACTGCTGCAGCTTCAGCCGGGGCTGCCGGATGGTTGCCATATCGTGCTTGTTTCCTTGGCTCAAAGGGGCGCTGTTCAAGAGAGACGCTGTTCTGCGGCGCGGTGCTCAACAGTAGTACACCACTGCTGGGAGCCCCCGAGACCGGTCCGCCACTGCGGCCGCAGCTTCAACCTCCAAGTATCGCGCAGATCGCGTAGCCTGTTCAGCATGATCACCCGCGGTTTGAGCCACCCGATCATGCCAACCCGCATCATCTGGCATGAGTCCATGCTGGATTACAACTTTGGTCCCGGCCATCCAATGAGTCCGCTGCGCCTGGACCTCACTGCCAGGCTGGCGCGTGAGCTGGGAATCTTTGACCTGCCCGGAGTCTCCGTGGGCGAGCCTTTTGTCGCCAGCGACGAGGAACTGGGCACGGTCCACGGCAGCGAATACATTGCCGGAGTCCGCGCAGTCAGCGCTGACCCGACGTCCCCCAATGAGAAATTCGGGCTCGGAACCGAGGACAACCCCGCGTTCGCCGGAATGCACGACGCCAGCGCACGGCTGGTGGGCGGCTCCCTGGCCGCCGCGGACGCCATCCTGTCCGGAGAGGTCCTGCATGCAGTGAACTTTGGCGGCGGCATGCACCACGCGGCCGCGGACCGCGCCTCGGGTTTCTGCATCTATAACGACGCCGCTGCCGCCATCGCGCGGCTGCTGGACAGCGGTGTCGGCAAGGTCCTCTATATCGACGTCGACGCCCACCACGGTGACGGCACCCAGAGCATCTTCTGGAATGATCCGCGCGTCATGACCATTTCGCTGCACGAGACCGGGCTCACCCTCTTTCCAGGCACCGGATTCGCCAATGAAACCGGCGGTCCCGGAGCCGAAGGGACGGCAGTCAACGTGGCCCTGCCGGCCCGGACTTCCGACGCCGGATGGCTGCGTGCCTTCCACGCGGTGGTTCCACAGCTTGCCGAAGCCTTTGCTCCCGAGGTGATCGTGAGCCAGCACGGCTGTGACAGCCACCTCCATGATCCGCTCACCAATCTGCGGCTCAGCGTGGAAACCCAAAGGCAGGCAGCTCTGTCCATCGCCGATCTCGCCGCCACCGTCTGCGGCGGCCGATGGATAGCCACCGGCGGCGGCGGCTACAACGTGGCGTCCGTGGTGCCGCGCTCCTGGTCCCTGCTGATGTCCGTGGCGGCCAACGGAAAAATCCGCTGCAACACCGAGGTGCCGGCACCCTGGCGGGCCTATGTGAAGGAACGCTACGGGGAGGACACCCCGCCGCTGATGGGCGACGGCGTCGAATTGTGGTGGCGGTCCTGGGAAGTGGGATACGACCCCAACGACGAAATTGACCGCACGGTGATGGCCACCCGGAAAGAGATCTTCCCGCTGTACGGGCTGGATCCCTGGTTTGACTGACCGGGTCACAGCGGAACACCGCTGCCCGCCCCGCGGAACGGGCAGCGGCGAAGCCAGCCTTTGTCTGCGGAACGGATAAAGTGGTGCCCATGGTCATCGATGATGTTTTTGCCGTCATTGCGGAAGGCACCCGCCGGGAACTGCTGGGGGCGCTGCGCAGCGGGGATAAATCCGTAGGCACCCTCGTGGAGGAGCTGGAAGTCAGCCAGCCCACGGTGTCGAAGCACCTGAAGGTGCTCCGTGAAGCCGGGCTGGTGACAATGCGGGCTGAAGGGCAGAAACGCTACTATTCGCTGCAGCCGGCTCCGCTGGAGGAAATCGTGCTGTGGCTGAAGGCTTTTGATCTCCCGTCGCTGCAAACGGGTGCGGCTTCCGGCCAGCGCCTGGCCACCGTTGCCGCCGGAAGCGCCGGTGCAGGCGCGCCGGGAACCGGTGCGGGATCAATGGGGATGCGCACCAACCGGCCGCTGTTCACGGCACGGCCGACGACGTCGGCCCCGCGCTCCGCGGCGGATGTTGTGGCCGCCGGACTGGAACCGGGCAGTGCCGAGATCGCACCCGCCGGTGCGGATACGGCGTCGGCACCCAATTTGGGACGCACTGTTGGGCGGGCCGCGGAACGGGCAGCCGATCTGCTGGGGCAGTTCCCGAAGTTTCGGCGTCGCCGCTCCTAGACCGGGTTTTCCCGTCACACATCGCAAGCCGGGCACGCGAACGCTAGCTTTGAAGGTGGAATAACTTCGAAGGAGCAACTGAACATGGAGCCATCACTCGTTAGCGTGCGCGATGAAGTGTTTCGCCGGAATCCCGGGGAAACTGAATTCCATCAGGCGGTGCTGGAGGTCTTTGACAGCCTGGAGCCGGTGCTCCGCAAGCACCCTGAGTTCCGTGACGCCGCCATTCTGGAACGCATCTGCGAGCCGGAACGCCAGATAATCTTCCGGGTTCCCTGGGTGGATGACAAGGGAAAGGTGCAGATCAACCGCGGCTTCCGAGTGGAGTTCAACTCGGCTCTCGGCCCCTTCAAGGGCGGTCTGCGGTTCCATCCCTCGGTGTATCTGGGCATCGTCAAGTTCCTCGGGTTTGAACAGATCTTCAAGAACGCCCTGACCGGGATGCCCATCGGCGGCGGCAAGGGGGGTTCGGACTTTGATCCGCGCGGCAAGTCGGATGCTGAGGTCATGCGCTTCTGTCAGTCCTTCATGACGGAGCTCTACCGGCACATCGGTGAATACACGGACGTGCCCGCCGGCGACATTGGTGTGGGAGGCCGCGAGATCGGCTACCTGTTCGGCCAGTACAAGCGCATTACCAACCGTTACGAGTCCGGAGTGCTGACCGGCAAGGGCATCAGCTGGGGCGGATCGCTGGTCCGCCCCGAGGCCACCGGCTACGGCGTGGTGCTCTTCGTGGAGGAAATGCTCAAGACCCGGAAGATGAGTCTGGACGGGCAGCGGGTCATTGTGTCCGGCTCCGGCAACGTGGCCATCAACGCCATCGCCAAGGCGCAGTTCCTGGGGGCCAGCGTCATTGCCTGTTCCGACTCGCAGGGCTACGTAGTGGATGAAAAGGGCATTGACGTGGCCCTGCTGCGCCAGATCAAAGAGGTTGAGCGCGGACGCATGACGGACTACGTCAAGCGCCGCGGCAGCTCCGCCGCCTACGTTTCCGGCGGCTCCATTTGGGACGCCGGTGCCACGGTGGCGCTGCCGTGTGCCACGCAGAATGAACTGAACGACGCCGACGCCCGGGCGCTGATTGCCTCCGGTGTGGTGGCTGTGGCCGAAGGGGCGAATATGCCCTGCACCCCCGGGGCGATCGAAATCTTCCAGGAGGCCGGGGTTCTCTTTGGCCCGGGCAAGGCCGCCAACGCGGGAGGGGTGGCCACATCGGCCCTGGAAATGCAGCAGAACGCCAGCCGCGATTCCTGGTCATTTGAGCACACCGAAAAGCGCCTGACGGAGATCATGGTCAACATCCATGACAACTGCGCGCGCACCGCGGAGGAATATGACGCCCCCGGGAACTACGTAGTGGGCGCAAACATCAACGGCTTTGTGCGGGTGGCTGACGCCATGCTCGCCCAGGGCATCATCTAGCCGGCCGGAAGCGATCTGACGGGACCTGTTGACGGCATCTGAACTTCCGCTGGCGTGACCCAAGACACTAGAGTGGAAGACCGGACGACAATCCCAGTGCCAGGCACACGCGTCTCCCCGATGACGCTGCAGTGCATCCGGTTGTTGCACATCAGCAAAGGAACATAAGTCATATGGCAGACGAGGGGAATTTTTCTGATGTACGGTTTCTGACCGTTTCAGAGGTCGCGGAGGTCATGAGGGTCTCCAAGATGACCGTGTACCGTCTGGTGCACTCCGGAGATTTGCCTGCCGTGCGCTTCGGGCGGTCCTACCGTGTACCGGAATCCGCGGTGCAGCAGGTGCTGAAAAACGCCGTGGTGGACCGGCGAACGGACACCGCGTAGCGCTGTCACTGGATACCGCGGCGAGGCGGTACCCTGTTAAAGAACGTTTTACATCGTGGCAACCAACTGCCGGTGTCGACGCGCGGGTGCCAACGGTACCGAAGCGTTGGAGCCGGCGTCTGACTATTTCAAGTTTGTGAGGACTCTGTGGGTTCAGTAATTAAGAAGCGCCGCAAGCGTATGGCAAAGAAGAAGCATCGTAAGCTGCTTCGCAAGACCCGCCACCAGCGTCGCAACAAGAAGTAAGCAGGATTTTTCCTGGACAAACCCGCCTCCCTTCCGGGCCGGCGGGTTTGTTATTTAACCGGCGCGGTGTCCGCCGGGACGCTTAGCGGGAACGGACCCAGGAGAACCCGCGCCACAACCCGTAGGCGCTGCCGGCCACCGTGGCACCCTTGAGGCCCAGGGTCGCGGCGCGCCGGCCGGACCGGAAGTCGTAGATGGGCCAGTTGCGGTCCCGGGCATGACGGCGCAGCCGAGCATCGGGGTTGATGGCCACCGGATGGCCGACCATGCTCAGCAGGGGGACGTCGTTGTAGGAATCGCTGTAGGCCCAGCAGCGCTCCAGTTCAAGGCCTTCTTTTTCGGCCAGGATACGGACGCCTTCGGCCTTGGCCGGACCGTGCAGGAAATCGCCCACCAGCCGGCCGGTATAGCGGCCGTCGTAAATCTCGCTGACTGTCCCCAAGGCCCCGGTCAGGTGCAGCCGGTCTGCAATGACTGAGGCCACTTCGACGGGGGTTCCGGTGACCAGCCAGACCGGACGGCCGGACTTCAGATGCTGCTCGGTGAGGGCGCGGGTGCCCGGCCAGATCTTGGATTCGATCATTTCGTCATAAACTTCTTCGCCCATGATGCGAATGTCTGCCTGCGCCAGGCCGGTGGCCAGTGTCAGGGCGGCGTCGCGCACCGAATGCACGTCCTTGAGGTTCTCGCCCTGCAGCATGAAGCGCGCCTGCTTGCGGGCGAAGCCGAACGCTTCGCGGAGGGTGAAGACCCTGCGCTGGTACATTTTCCTTCCCACGTGGAAAAGGCTTGCTCCGCGCATGAGGGTATTGTCCACGTCGAAGAACGCAGCCTCGCCGGGCTTGACCGCTTCGGTCAGGGGCTCGGCGGCTCGTATTGCGCTGCTTCTGGGCATACCCCGAGTCTACGCAAAAACTGGCTCCGGTGGCCGACGGGTCGCCCGGCGTCCGCAGCAGGTGGACGCAGCGGCTACTTTAGATGTATGACATCTTCCGCCGCTGCCCCGGACCTCCTCCTGCTCACCCGGCCCGGCTGCCACCTGTGCGTGGAAGCCCGCGCAGTGCTGGAAAGGATCCGCGCTGACCTGGGTGTCGGCTGGCGTGAACAGTCCATCGAAGGGGACGCCGACCTAGCGTCCCGCTTCGGCGAAGAGATTCCCGTGCTCTTGATCGACGGCGTGCAGCGCGACTTCTGGCAGCTTGACGAGGCCAGGATCCGGCGCCTCCTGGGAGCCTGATCCGGGACGCTTTGTCCGCGCCCCGCAGCGGGCTTAGAGTGGAAAAACGAGCCAGCGCCGTGGTCACCGCCAGCCGTGGACACCAACTATTGATAGGTACACGTGAGCATCTCGGAGGAACCAGCCCCGCCGGCGAGTGCAGTATCCGACCGGCACATTCCACCTGCCTCGCTCGCCCGCCTGACGATTTACCTGCGGGCACTGAGCGTGCTGCTGGCGGACGGCATTGAGCGTGTGTCGTCGGATGAACTGGCTGAAGCGGCTGGGGTCAACTCGCCCAAGCTGCGCAAGGACCTGTCCTACCTGGGGTCCTACGGCACACGCGGTGTCGGATATGACGTCTCCTACCTCAGCGAACAGATTGCCGCAGCCCTGGGCCTGACCCGCAACTGGCGGGTGGCCATCATTGGTGCCGGAAACTTGGGCAGGGCACTGGCCGGGTACCCGGGATTCGGGTCCCGCGGCTTTGAAGTAGTGGCCCTTTTTGACGCCGACCAGCTGGTGATCGGGCAGGAAGTCGGCTGGCTCCGGGTCAGTTCCGTGGATGACATGGAGAGCGTGCTGGTGCGGACCCGGACCAACATGGTGGTCCTGTCGGTGCCCGCCGAGGTGGCCCAGGACCTGTGTGACCGGGTCATTGCCGCAGGTATCACCAGCATCCTGAGCTTCGCCCCCGTGGTGCTGCAGGTTCCGGACCACGTTCAGGTGCGCAAGGTGGATATGGCCACCGAACTCCAGATCCTGGCCTATCACGCTCAGCGGTCCCAGGTGTTGAACATCGCCGCCCAGGCCCGGGCCCGGATGGCGCCGTAAGAGCTGTCCCAGTTACGGCGCCGCCGTCGTTCTTTCCTGGGTCAGGACTCGCCCAGATACTGGCTGCGGCGCGGCCGAAAGTACCGGGAACACCGCCGCCCGTAGAGCGGCACCAGTCCCGCGGCTGCCAGGAGCAGCGCCGCAATCTGCGGCGTGCTGTCCTCCCTCAGCGCCAGAACCAGTGCCGCCGCGGCAATAATCGAGGCTCCGATGCGCGCCCAGTTCCGCCCCTCCCGAATCGTGAACGCGAAGAGCACGTAAAGTCCAAAGACCACCAGGGAGGTGGCCAGAGTGATTGCCTGCATGGCGGTGGAGTACTCGGCGGCCGTGACCCCCAGCTGCCCCAGCTGCGCGGCGTCCGGCGGCAGCTCGGTGAGAGGGCGGCGGCTGGCAGCCACCCCGCCGCCGAGACTGATGAAGCCTGCCAGCATAATCAGCGCAAACCCCAGGCGCACCGTGAGCGGCCGCGGACCCTTCCATTCGCTGTAGGGGATCCGTGCGGGCAGGGCAGGGGCAGGGGAGGAGCCAGGCGCCGCAGGGACCGTCACGGAGGCCGGGACCGCCGACGGACCTGACCGTCCCTCGATGGTCGCCGGCGCTTGCGCCTCCGGCGCTGGTGCCGCCGTCGCCGATGCTGCCGGCGAAGCCGTCGAACCCGCGGGAGCAGCCGGTGAGGCGAGTGTTCCCTCCGCGGTGTCCTCATGAATAGCGGCGGGGGCTCGGGAACCGGCGGCCAGGGCGCTGCGGACCCTGCGGCCAAGAGTGAACGCACGGGATTTTTGTGGATTGGGAGAAGCGGGAAGTGAACTCATCGCGGGTGCCGCCTTTGCCAAAAAAGGGATACGCTCTCAGCGCCGGAACGGGGCGTCCATCCCGGCGGGAGATCAAACGCTACGCCCGTAGCCACCTGCTGTGACCAGTGCCGGCCGGTAAGGGCAGGGCAAAGGCAGAAAAAAGACCGGCCCTCTGGAATCCAGGGGATTCCAGGGGACCGGTCCGTGAACGCCGCGGAGGCGGATTTAGTAATAGGGGCCAAAGCGCGGCTGGCTGCGGAAATACGGCCTCGAAGGCATCAGATACAACATGACGACTCCGGCGATCCCTGCCAATGAGCCCAGGGTGGAGAGCAGGTTCAGGGGCGAGGAGAACGCGAGCCCGGTCACGAGCGTAGCCAGCAGGCCGACGGCGGAAATAGCGGCAAAGACGGTAGCGACAATCCGCGCCCAGTTCTTGCCCTTGCGGATGAGCACAGCCAGAAGAATGTAGACCAGCAGCGCAATCACGGAAAGGATAATGCCGGCCGTGACAAACGTACTGCGGAACAGCTCGTCAGTGACGCCGTTCTCCTCGAACATCTGCCGTTCTTCCGGCGTGAGCGCAGCCAGCGGGTCATCCGCTGCGGAAAACGTGGAGACGAGGGTGGAGATGAACGTCAGGATCCCTGCGGCCACGATCAGCCAGAACCCGGTCATCACTTCACGGGGTGCCGGCCCTTTGGCGGGAACCGGATTGCCTGGTCCGGGGTAGGCATATCCGGAGGGCTGGGCGGCCTGATAGCCGTAGGGCTGGCCGTACGGCTGTCCGTAGGGGGACGTGGGCTGGTTGCCCTCAGGGCCGGCGGCCGGCTGCCCGTACGGCGTGTAGGGCTGGTCGGGCTGCCCGTACACGGGCGGCTGCGGCTGCGGCAGCCGCTGTCCGTACCTCGGTTCGTCGGCATCGGGCTGCTGGGGGTTGTTCGGGTCACGGGGGTCCGGGATATTCGGAGGAGTGCTCATTGCCGCCTACTTGCTGGTTGGTGCAGGTACTGCTCCCTACGGGGTGCCGATCAGGGAACCGCAATCGGATTGCTCCAGCCTATCGCGGGGCAAAAACAACTGACACCCCGCCCGGATTGGACGGAGTGTCAGTTGTGCGGCGGCTGAGGCGGCAGTGGAACTAGGCTGCTGCCACAAATGCGGCGTCAACGCTGATGGTCACCTTGTCGCCGACGAGGACGCCGCCGGTTTCCAGGGCGGCGTTCCAGGTCAGGCCGAAGTCCTTGCGGCTGATGACGGTGGAACCGGAGAAGCCTGCACGGGTGGCACCGAAGGGATCCACGGCCACGCCGTTGAACTCGGTGTCCAGGACTACGGGGCGGGTGGTGCCCTTGATGGTCAGGTCGCCGGACACGCGGTAGGTTTCACCGGAGCCTTCGATGCCGGTCACGGTGAAGGTCAGTTCGGGGAACTGCTCGACGTCGAAGAAGTCCGCGCCCTTGACGTGGGCGTCGCGGTTGGCGTCGTTGGAGTTGAAGGAAGAGGACTTGATGACGGCGTTGATGGTCGAGTCCTCAAGGGAGGGGCCGATCTCCATCACGGCGTTGACGTCATCGAAGTTGCCGCGCACCTTGCTGATGCCGGCGTGGCGGACCGTGAAACCGATCTCGCTGTGGGAGCCGTCGAGGGTCCAGGTGCCGGTGGTGAGTCCGCTGGGGATCATGGTGTTCTCCTGATGCTGGTAGGTATCGGGGAGGTTCCCCGCTGCATGTTCATGCATTTGCATCTACTATTGCATGGATTAGTTCAAGCTTCAAGTGTTGTGACGAATTTAGTCCTGCGGACTCTCTCTGCGAAACTTAGGAACATGTCGCGTGCCTCGATCCACCTCGTCCGCCATGGAGAAGTCTTCAACCCCGACGGTGTCCTTTACGGTCGCCTGCCGGAGTTCCACCTGTCCGAGCTGGGCCAGCAAATGGCGCGCCGCGTGGCAGGATACTTTGAAGCCCAGAAGAACGACGGCGCCAACCTGGTCCACCTCGTGGCCTCGCCTCTGACCCGGGCACAGGAGACCGCTGCTCCCATTGCCGCCTCACTGGGCCTTGATGTCACAACCGATGAGCGGATCCTGGAGGCAACGAACAAGTTCGAGGGCCTCTCGGGTGTCACCAGCCGGCTGCGCAACCCGAAGTACTGGCCGCTGATGTACAACCCGTTCAAGCCGTCCTGGGGCGAACCCTATGCAGCGCAGGCAGAACGGGTGATGGCAGCCGTCAACGACGCACGGATACGCGCCACTGAGCTGGGCGGGAACCACGCCGAAGCCGTTCTCATCAGCCATCAGCTGCCCATTTGGGTGACGCGGCTGTCCGCGGAGGGCCGGAAGCTGTGGCATGATCCCCGCAACCGCGAGTGCACGCTGACCTCGGTCACCACTCTGGACTTCGACGGGGATACGCTGATCGGCGTGCGATACGCGGAGCCCTCTGCAGATCTTCTGCCGGGTGCCGCGAATATCCCGGGAGCATAATAGAATTACTACGCGTTGTAGAAGTGGCCCCCTGCCACGATGAAAGCTGGAAATAGTTGAAGAATCCTCAAAGCACCCCCCAGCCGGAAGCCTTGCGCCGCCGCTCCTTCCTGAAGCTCGGCGCCGGCCTGGCTCTCAGTGCATCCCTGGTGGCAGCATCAGCCGGCTGCGCGGTGGAGGATCCGCTGGCAGCACAGGCCAAAGCGGGGGACAACAAGAACTACATTGCCGGTGACGGGTCGGTCACCGAGTATGCCGCTGATCAGCGCGGCGAACCGGTACGGCTCGAGGGCACCCTGTTTGACGGCACCACCGTCTCTTCCTCCGAGTTTGAAGGCGACGTGGTGGTTTTGAACTTCTGGTACGCCGCCTGCGCACCGTGCCGCAAGGAAGCTCCGGACCTGGTGGAACTGCACGACCAGTTTGAGTCCGAAGGTGCCCGCTTCTACGGCGTCAACATCCGCGACGAAGCCAATACGGCCGAGGCCTTTGAGCGCTCATTCGGGATTCCCTACCCCAGCTTCCAGGACAAGGACGGCGGAATCCTGCTGGCCATGACACAGTTTGTCCCGCCGTCGGCCGTTCCCACCACGCTGGTCCTGGACCGTGAGGGCCGCGTCGCCGCCCGCATCCTGGGCTTGGCGGACAAGGGCACATTGAAGGCTCTTATCACTGACGCACTGGCAGCCTAGCCGGCATGGACCCCCTCCACCTCGCCACCGCCCTGCCCGCCGCGGTTCCCTCAGCCAACGTCTTTGCCGAAACCATCCTCAACGGCTCCATGCTGCTGGCCATCCCCGTGGCTGCCCTGGCGGGCCTCGTTTCCTTCCTCTCCCCGTGTGTCCTGCCGCTCGTCCCCGGTTATCTGGGCTATGTCACCGGCCTGACCGGCGTGGACCTGCAGAAACAGCGCCGCGGACGGATGCTGGCCGGAATCGGACTTTTTGTCCTTGGTTTCTCCGTGGTTTTCGTCATCATCGGAGCCGGCGTCGGCCAGCTGGGCGGATGGCTCCGGGGCTCCGACCAGGCCTGGATTCCCCAGGTTCTGGGTGCAGCCATCATCATCCTGGGCATCGTGTTCATGGGCGGCCTGAGCTGGTTCCAGCGGGACCGGAAAATCAGTGCCCGTCCGCCGGCCGGGCTGTGGGGCGCACCCCTGCTGGGCATCACCTTCGGACTGGGCTGGGCGCCCTGCCTTGGCCCCACCCTCTCCGCCGTGCAGCTCTTGTCCTTTTCCGGGGATGACGCCACTGCCGCCAAGGGCGCGTTCCTGACCTTCATCTACTGCCTCGGACTGGGCCTGCCATTCCTGCTGATAGCCCTGGGATTCCGCCGGGGGATGGGTGCCCTGGGCATCTTCCGCCGGCACCGCCTGGCACTGCAGCGCTTTGGCGGCGGCATGCTGATTGTCCTGGGCGTCCTGATGCTCACAGGTGTCTGGAACATCTGGATCAACAATCTCCAAGGTTGGTTGGATAGTGTGACCCTGCCGATCTGATGCACCGGCGGTTCCCGGCTGTCCAACCGGGGCCCGCAGAACCCTGTATCCCGCACGAACCCCTTCAAAGAACCATGAGAGCAAGTTGAACCGCGAACCGGATGTTTTGACCGAAGCCGAGAAAAACGGCGCGAGTACCTCCGGCGTGCCCGGGAAGAAGGGCCGCAAGGGCCGCAACAGCGACGTTCAGATGCCGGCCCTCGGCCCGCTGGGCATGATCCGGTGGGCCTGGACGCAGCTGACGAGCATGCGGACCGCGCTGTTCCTGCTCCTGCTGCTTGCCGTGGCTGCCGTGCCGGGATCACTGTTCCCGCAGCGGCCGGCCAACCCCGCCGTCGTGACCCAGTACCTCAAGGACAACCCGGACACCGGCCCCTGGCTGGACCGGCTGCAGCTCTTTGACGTGTACTCCTCCGTCTGGTTCTCGGCCATCTACCTCCTGCTGTTCATTTCCCTGATCGGCTGCGTTATTCCGCGGGCCCGGGCGCACTACCGCGCCATGAGGTCCAAGCCGCCGCGCACCCCCAAACGCCTTTCCCGCCTGCCGGAATACGGCACCCTGGCTATTCCGGCAGCATCCGGCCTGACCGCCGCTTCCGCCGTCCAGGAGGCGGCACAGATGCTGCGCAAGCGCGGGTACCGGGTGGATGTCCGAGACCTGGACACCGACCGTCCCTCAGTGGGCGCCGAGCGCGGCTTCGCGAAGGAAGTCGGAAACCTGGTCTTCCACACCGCCCTGATCGGCGTGCTGTTCTCGATCGGCGTCGGCGGGCTCTTCGGTTACACCGGCCAGAAGGTGGTGGTGGAGGGCGAATCGTTCGTCAACACCCTGGTGGGCTACGACTCGTTCACCCCCGGGACCAGCTTCAGCGAGGACCAGCTTGCTCCCTACTCGCTGACGCTGGACGACTTCGAGGCCAGGTTTGACCGGGAATCCACCACCCATTACGGGCAGCCTCTGGACTTCACCGCTTCCATGACGGTCAAGGAGAGCCCCGATGCCGCCGAGCATACGGAAACGCTGAAGGTGAACTCGCCGCTGACCATCGGCGGCAGCCGCGTCTACCTCGTCGGCAACGGGTACGCGCCGGTGGTTACAGTGCGCGACGGCGAAGGCAACATTGCGCTGCAGGGCCCGGTGGTTTCCGTTCCCAGCGACGGCATGTACACCTCCCTGATGGTGATCAAGGCTCCGGATGCCAAGCCCGACCAGCTCGGCTTTGTAGGCTTCTTCCTGCCCACGGCAATGCTGGACGAGCAGGGAGTGTCCTACTCCGGCGATCCGGATCCGATCAACCCGCAGCTGAACCTCAACGCCTACTACGGAGACCTCGGACTGGACGAAGGCGTGCCCAGCAACGTCTACGTCCTGGACACCGAAGACCTCACGGAGATCAACAGCCGCAACCTGGACGCCGGCGGAATCGTCCTCGGCGAGAACCAGACCTACGAGCTGCCCGAGGGCAAGGGGTCGATCACTTTTGACGGCATCAAGCGTTATGCCGCGTTGGATATCCACTACGATCCGGCCAAGATCTGGGTCCTCGTCTTTGCTGTGCTTTCCCTCTCGGGGCTGGCGGCTTCACTGTTCCTGGCCCGCCGGCGCGTCTGGGTCCGCACCGGCACGCACCCTGACGGCCGGATCATGGTCGAATACGGACTGCTGGCACGCGGCGAAGACCAGCGCTTGGCCGGCGAGTCGGCAGCAGTCCGCAGCCTGCTGGAGAGGCAGTGGTTGGCGGGCGGCAGCGCGGTGGAGGACAATGGCGCAGGGGAAGCCTCTGCTCCGGTGTCCGGACAGCAGCACACAGACCGGGACGCAGTGCCCGGAGCATCAGCGGCGGACAGCAGTGCCGTTACGGAGAAGGAAACAGGTAAGGACTCGTAATGCCCATCGACTACACCCTCGCTGAATACAGTGAGCTGTTCATGCTGCTGGCGGCGTTCGCCTATAC
The DNA here is from genome assembly GCF_044762205.1 of Arthrobacter sp. NPDC097144. Taxonomy (NCBI): domain Bacteria; kingdom Bacillati; phylum Actinomycetota; class Actinomycetes; order Micrococcales; family Micrococcaceae; genus Arthrobacter; species Arthrobacter sp. NPDC097144. Next base: position 115,750 of record NZ_JBIWDW010000007.1, read on the forward strand.
GGTGGCCTTCCTCGCCTTCGCCTGGGACCTCGCCAAGAGCAGCAAGACCATCCAGGCCGTCGAGTCCAAGCTGACGCAGCAGAAGTCCGGCGTGAGCGCAGGCGTTGCCGCCGGCGCATCGGTCCGTTCGGGCCGCGCGGGAAGCGACAGCCGTGCAGGAAATGACAGCTACCTGGCGGACGGCAACGTCCGCGGCTGGAACGCCGACGGCGGAGCGGTGGCTCAGACTGCCGATGCCTCCATGGGCTACGTCGGAGCACGCCGCAACGCTGCACGAGTGGGCGTGGCGCTGACAGTGCTCGGCGCCCTGATCCACGCCGCGGCAGTGATCTCCCGCGGAATGGCCGCCCACCGGGTGCCGTGGGGCAACATGTACGAGTTCTGCACCACCGGCGCCCTCGTCGTCGCCGTCGTCTTCCTGGTGGTCCTGCTGCGCCGAGACCTGCGTTTCCTCGGCACCTTTGTGCTGGGGCTGGTCCTGATCATGATGATGGTGGCCACCATTGGATTCCCGACCCCGGTGGCACACCTGATTCCCGCACTGCAGAGCTACTGGCTCATCATCCACGTGTCAGTGGCCGTCATCGCCTCCGCGCTGTTTACGCTCACGTTCGCCATGTCCGTGCTGCAGCTGCTGCAGGCGGACCGCGAAACCAAGATCCGCAGCGGCGGAACCTCCAAGCTGTCCTTCCTGCGGATTGTCCCGTCCGCCCAGAGCCTGGAAAACTTCGCCTACCGCATCAACGCCGTCGCTTTCGTCCTGTGGACGTTCACCCTGATGGCCGGTTCAGTCTGGGCCGAGCAGGCCTGGGGCCGGTACTGGGGCTGGGACACCAAGGAAGTCTGGACGTTCGTCATTTGGGTGGTCTACGCCGGCTACCTGCACGCCCGGGCCACCCGCGGCTGGACCGGAACCCGTGCAGCCTGGCTGTCCATCGTCGGCTACCTGTGCGTGGTCTTTAACTTCACGATCGTTAACGTCTTCTTCGCCGGCCTGCACAGCTACTCCGGCGTCTAGCACCCGCACAGCAGCCCAGCTGCACAGCTCCAGCGAAGCCCGCTCCCGGTCCTCCGGGGGCGGGCTTTGTGGTGCCGGGCTTCGTGGTTCCGCGCTTTGTGGTTCCGGGCCGTGCGGAGGAGGGCGGCGGCGGAGGAGGAATGAAGCGGCGGAGGGAGGGTGGCGGCGGCGGAGGAGTACAGCGGCAGGACCGAGTGTCGGGTTCGCGTCCCTTTGCCAGTCGAGTGTCGCGTTGATTCTCCTTAGCCGCGCGCAATACGACGTCGTCGCGTCACTCGACTACGGTGAATCGTCTCATCCCTACACTCGGCTCTCCACCACGGCCCGTTTGATACCCGCTGAGAGAGCCGGAGCCGCGCAGCCGGGACGGAGAGCGGCAGCCGCGCACGAGAGGCCGGAGCCGCAGCCACGGCCGTTGAGAGCCGCAGCCACAGCGGCAGACAGAAAAACCCGCCTCCGGAATCCCGGAGACGGGTTTGGCTGTTCACGATCGGCGGCTGTCAGGCGCTGGGTTTCTCGTCGTCGTTCTTCTTGTTGCCGGACTGCTTTTCGCGCTCACGCAGCTCGGCCTCGCGGCGCTTCAGCTCAGCTTCCTTCTCCTGCTGGCGGCGGCGGATGGCCAGGTTGCGGAGGAACTCCGGATCATCATCGGGTGCGGTGGGATGCCGGGGCTTCCGGTTCTTGGGTTCCGGGCCGCTCATCGGGCGTCCGAAAAGGAACCACAGGAGAGCGCCGAGGACCGGAAGCAGCACGATCGTGAAGAGCCAGGCGATCTTGGAGATGCTCCGCACCTCCTGCGCCCGCGACATGATGCAGTCGATGATGGCGTAAATAATGACGGCGGCGACAATGATTACACCGAAAAGCACGAGGCGAGGCATGCACCAATTGTAGTGGAGTGCGGCCCCCGTGCAGCTTCGGGTTTGGTGCCGGGCGGGTCGGACGGGGTGTGAAGGAACACGAGCAGACGCCCGGAGGAGGAACAGCCACTAGAATAAGCGTGTGGCTTTCTGGAAATTTACCGCTCTCCGCCTTGGTTTGGTGGCCGTCTTTTTTGCAGCATGCGTCTGGTTGGGACTGGGCCTTGTCCTCTCGGCCATTGTCGGTGCCGTGCTCGCCTGGTGCGTAACGTACCTGTTCTTCCGCGATATGCGTGATGCAGCTGCCCGTAACGTGCAGAAGCGCTTCCATGGAGACGCCCCGCGGACCCCCAACCGGGTGGAACGCGAGGACGCCAGCGCCGAAGACAGCCTGCTGGACTCCAATCCCGAGGTGCAGATCAACTCCGACCGCCGTCCCCGCGACGAGCAGCAGCCCTAGGCGAGCAGGCGGGTCAGCACCAGTCCGAGGCTGTACAGCGCGGCGAAGCCCAGATTGATCAGGCCGGTCTGCTTCAGCACCGGGATCAGGCTCCGGCGTTCCTTGCCCCTGAGCATCAGCCAGCTGGGCATGAGGCACGCCGGAATCAGCAGCAGTACCAGCAGGATCCAGGGATAGTCCGCCGTGAGGAACAGCGGCAGGAGAATGGCGACGGCGAGCATCATGACGTAGCTGATGCGTGCCGCTTCATCGCCGAGCCGCACGGCCAGTGTCCGCTTTCCCACTTCGCGGTCGGTGGGGATGTCCCTGACGTTGTTGGCCATGAGCAGGGCCGTGGCAATCAAACCGGTACCGACGGCGCCGATCACCGCGGGTGCGCTGATCTCGCCGGCCTGGGTGTAGGTGGTCCCCAGGGTGGCTACCAAACCGAAGAACACGAACACGAAAATGTCGCCCAGGCCCTTGTAGCCGTAGGGGTTGCGGCCTCCCGTGTATCCCCAGGCTGCGGTGACGCAGCCCACTCCCACCAGGATCAGGAACCAGGCGGAGGAGAGGATAACCAGTACCAGCCCGGCCACCATGGCAGCGCCGAAGCAGGCAAAGGCAGCCAGCTTGACCTGCCGGGCAGGTGCGGCTCCGGAGCCGGTGAGCCGCAGCGGGCCCACCCGGTTGTCATCGGTTCCCCTGATGCCGTCCGAGTAGTCGTTGGCGTAGTTCACACCCACCTGCAGCAGGACGGCCACCAGCGCGGCAAGCACGGCGTTCAGGGGTTTAAAGGAACCCAGGTCATAGGCCGCCGCCGTACCGATAATGACCGGCGCCACCGCCATGGGCAGGGTGCGGGGGCGGGCTCCTTCTAACCATTGCGCGGCTGTAGCCACAATCAACGTCCTCTTGTTCTAGTGATGGTTCTTGGATGATGTGATCCGCGGTGCGAAGGTGCCGCGGTGCATTCAGGGGTGCGTGTGCCCGGCGGCGGCCAGCAGCTGCCGGATCCCCATCCGGTCCGTTTTGCCGTTGGGCAGCAGCGGCAGGGCTTCCAGCAGCAGGACCACCTTGGGGACGGCCGGCTTTCCCAGCGCTGCGCGGACCGCGTCCTTGACCTTTTCAGGGTCAATGGAGCCGACGACGGCGGCGCCCACCAGGCTGCCCCACTCCGGGCTGTCCAGGCCCAGGACCACAGCTTCGGAAACTTCGGGCAGCTGCTCGATCGCGGCTGCCACGGCAGCAGCGGAAATCTTGATGCCGCCGCTGACAATAACGTCGTCCAGCCGTCCGGAGACACTGACCCGCCCGTCCTGCACGCTGCCGGCATCGTCGGTCCGGTACCAGCGTTTTCCGGAGTTGAAACGGAAGCGCTGGGCGGTCAGTTCCGGCCGGCCCATGTAGCCCTCGGCAAGGACATCCCCGGCGATCCACAGGACGCCCGATTCCACGGTGACGTCCACGCCCGGCAGCGGAACGCCGTCGTACACGCAGCCGCCGCAGGTCTCGCTCATGCCGTACGTGGTGACAATATTCAGGCCCAGTGCGGCCGCATTGGCCAGCAGGCCGGCGCCGGCGGGTGCTCCGCCCAGCAGGATCGCGTTGAAGCGGCGCAGCACGCGCAGGGTCTCCGGTTCGGGGTTTGTGAGCAGCCGGTGCAGCTGGGTGGGCACCAGGGAGGTGAACCGGTTGCGGTCCGTCATCTCAGCTGCGGCCTGCGTGAAGCGGGCGGCGCTGAAAGACCCGGAGGTGTCCATGAACACGGGCTGGGTGCCGGCGTACAGCGACCGGATCAGGACCTGTACCCCGGCAATGTAGTGTGCCGGCAGGGCCATCAGCCACTGGCCGTCCGCGTGCAGTGCCATGGCCGTGGCCATGGAGGACGCGGCGAGCGCATCCGTGCTGAGCATCGTCTGCTTGGGCGTGCCGGTGGACCCGGAGGTGCTGATCACCAGGGCAATGTCATCATTGGGCAGCTCACCGGTAAACGTCTGCAGCGGGTCCGCATGCGGGGCAACTGCGGGGCCTTCGCCGGCGAGGGCGGCGGCCAGCGGAGCCAGCAGCGTCTCGGCTTTGAACCCGGCGGGAGTGTGGACGGTCAGCAATTCCATGATCGGCGGCCTAGAAGTAGTAGGGGAAGGAGGACCAGTCGGGGTCCCGTTTCTCGAGGAAGGCTTCCTTGCCCTCCACTGCTTCGTCCGTCATGTAGGCCAGGCGGGTGGCCTCTCCGGCGAAGACCTGCTGTCCGGCCAGGCCGTCGTCGGCCAGGTTGAACGCGAACTTCAGCATCCGGATGGCCTGCGGGGACTGCCGGGCAATGTCCGCGGCGTATTCCAGCGCCACCTTTTCCAGGTTCTCGTGGTCCACCGCTTCGTTCACTGCCCCCATGGCCACCATGTCTTCGGCCGAGTATTCGCGGGCCAGGAAGAAGATTTCCCTCGCCTTCTTCTGGCCGATCTGGCGGGCCAGCAGTGCGGAGCCGTACCCGGCGTCGAAGCTGCCCACGGTGGCGTCGGTCTGCTTGAACTTGCCGTGCTGGCGCGAGGCGATGGTGAGGTCCGAAACCACGTGCAGGCTGTGCCCGCCGCCGGCGGCCCAGCCGTTAACGACGGCGATGACCACCTTGGGCATGGTGCGCATCAGCCGCTGGACTTCCAGGATGTGCAGCCGGCCGGCGCGGGCCGGGTCAATGGTTTCCCGGGTTTCCCCCTCGGCGTACCGGTAGCCGTCACGGCCGCGGATCCGCTGGTCGCCGCCGGAACAGAAGGAATGCCCGCCGTCTTTGGGGGAGGGTCCGTTTCCGGTGAGCAGGACGGTGGCGACGTCGGGGGTCATCCTGGCGTGGTCCATGGCCCGGTACAGCTCGTCCACGGTGCCCGGACGGAAGGCATTGCGTACCTCAGGCCGGTTGAAGGCAATACGCACCGTCGGCAGGTCCCGGATGATGCCGCCGTCGGCCGCGCGCTCCACCTGGCGGTGGTAGGTCATGTCCTGCAGGTCCTCGAACCCGGAGACGAGACGCCACTGCTGCGGGTCGAAAATATCGGACACCTGTTCTGGAAGTTCTGTGCTCACACTTCTGAGTTTATCGTTACGGCCCAAACCGGGTCCGCGGGGCCCGCACGGAACCGGCGAAGGCAGGTGCGCAGCTTTGCTGCGGTGCCCGGTCTGCTGCCCGCCGAGGCTATTTGGCGCTGAGGGCTGTCGGGAATACCGGCTCTGGGCCTAGCGTGAAATCATGGCTGGCACCGCTCCGGGGATCGATGGCCCGGCAACAGACGCAATGCTCAAACTCGGCAGGTTTTTCACCCGCTGGGATGAGACCGAAGACGGCCGCGCCGTCTTCCGGGAAGGCGGGCGGAAGGGCGATTCGTTCTACCGCAACCGCTGGAGCCACGACAAAGTGGTCCGGTCCACCCACGGGGTGAACTGCACCGGTTCCTGCTCCTGGAAGGTCTACGTCAAGGACGGGATCATCACCTGGGAGGCCCAGGAAACCGACTATCCGACGGTGGGCCCTGACCGGCCGGAGTATGAGCCGCGCGGCTGCCCGCGCGGTGCCGCATTCTCCTGGTACACCTATTCACCCACCCGCGTGCGCTATCCGTATATCCGCGGCGTGCTCCTGGAGATGTACCGGGCAGCGAAGAAGGACACCGGCGATCCCGTGCTGGCCTGGGAAAAGGTGGTCGGGGACCCCGAGGGCCGCCGCACCTATCAGCAGGCCCGGGGCAAGGGCGGGCTGGTCCGCTCCAGCTGGGCCGAAGCGCTGGAAATGACGGCAGCCGCCCATGTCTCCACCATCAAGAATTACGGTCCGGACCGCTGCACCGGGTTCTCGCCGATCCCGGCCATGTCCATGGTGTCCCACGCTGCCGGTGCGCGGTTCATCAACCTCATCGGCGGGGTGATGAACAGCTTCTACGACTGGTACGCGGACCTGCCCGTGGCGAGCCCCCAGGTTTTCGGCGACCAGACGGACGTGCCGGAGTCCGGGGACTGGTGGGACGCCACCTACCTCATGATGTGGGGCTCGAATATCCCGGTCACCCGTACCCCGGACGCGCACTGGATGGTGGAGGGGCGCTACCGCGGGACCAAGGTGGTTTCGGTCAGCCCCGATTACGCGGACAACACCAAGTTTGCGGACGAGTGGCTCCCTGCCCAGGCCGGATCAGACGGCGCGCTCGCCATGGCCATGGGGCACGTGATCCTCAAGGAAAACTTCGTGGACCGCAGGGTTCCGTTCTTCGAAGATTATGTCCGCCAGTTCACCGACCTCCCGTTCCTGGTCTCGGTGGACACCCGCACCGATGGAACGGTGGTCCCGGGCAAGTTCCTCACCGCCGCGGACCTCGGCGGGCGTGAGTCCGGAGCCGCAGATGCCGCCTTCAAGACGGTGCTGCTGGACCGCGACGCCGGTACCCCCGTTGTGCCCAACGGCTCAGTGGGCTTCCGCTACAACGACGCCGACGCCGGGAAATGGAACCTGGACCTGCAGGGCGTGGTTCCGGCACTGTCCATCGCTGATGCTTCCTCCTGGCAGGGGGAAACCAGCAGGGTGGACCTTCCGGCCTTCACCGATCCCAGCGGCGTGGGGTCCGTGCTGCGCCGCGGCGTGCCGGTCACCACGGTGGCGGGACGCACAGTGACTACGGTCTTTGATCTGATGCTCGCCCAGTACGGGGTGGGCCGGGACGGACTGCCGGGGGAGTGGGCCGCCGGATATGACGACGCAGAAACCCCCTACACTCCTGCCTGGCAGGAGGAAGTGACCAATGTGTCCCCTGAAGCGGTGATCCGCACCGCCCGGGAGTTCTCGGCCAACGCGGAGAAGTCAAAGGGCCGGTCCATGATCATCCTCGGTGCCGGGATCTGCCAGTGGTACCACGGGGACGTGACCTACCGGGCGATCCTGGCGATGCTCATGCTCACGGGCTGCGAGGGCCGCAACGGCGGCGGCTGGGCACACTACGTGGGCCAGGAAAAATGCCGTCCGATTACCGGCTGGGCTGCAATGGCTTCGGCCGGAGACTGGAACCGGCCCCCGCGGTTCATGATCGGCACGGCCTTTTGGTACATGCACACCGACCAGTTCCGCTCCGACGGCTACTCGTCCGATTCGATGCAGTCGCCGCTGGCACAGGGACACCTGCGCGGCATGCACACCGCCGACGTCATCGCGAAGTCCACCCGGATGGGCTGGATGCCGTTCTATCCCCAGTTCGACAAAAAGAATTCGCTGGACGTGGCCGATGAGGCGGCGGCCGGCGTGGCCCGCGGCGAGGCCGACAACGAGGCCGGCTGGGTGGCCCGGCGGCTCAAGGACGGACGGCTGCGGTTTGCCGTAGAAGATGTGGATGCACCGGAGAACTGGCCGCGGACGCTGGTCCTGTGGCGTTCAAACCTGCTGGGATCCTCCGCCAAGGGCGAGGAATACTTCCAGAAGCACCTGCTGGGCACGCTGAACAACGTGATGGGGGAGGACCACAACGAGTCCCGGCCCGCCGACGTCGTCTGGCACGAAAAAGCACCGCAGGGAAAACTGGACCTGCTGGTCTCGGCCGACTTCCGGATGACCAGTTCCACCCTGCTCTCGGACGTCGTGTTCCCGGCCGCCACCTGGTATGAGAAATACGATCTCTCCTCCACGGACATGCACCCGTATGTGCATGCGTTCACGCCCGCCATCGCGCCGCCGTGGGAAGCAAAGACGGACTACGATCTGTTCCGGCTGCTGGCCGAGGAAGTCTCCCGCCAGTCCGTGACCCACCTGGGGGTCCGGAAGGACCTGGTGGCCACGGCCCTGACACATGACACTCCGGGTGAAATTGCCCAGCCCGGCGGCCACGCCCCGGACTGGAAGGGCACCGACATCCCGGCGATCCCGGGCAAGAACCTGCCCGACCTCAAAGTGGTGGAGCGGGACTACACGGCCATTGCGCAGAAGTTCGTGGCTATTGGGCCGCTGGCGGACAAGCTGGGCCTGATCACCAAATTCGTGAAGTATGACGTCACCAAGCCGGTGCAGGAGCTGGCCCGGATGCACGGGGTGTATGACCGGGGCGCCGCGGCAGGGCGCCCGGCAGTGGACACCGACGCGCGGATGGCCGAGGCCATCCTGCGGCTCTCCGGAACCACCAACGGGGAACTGGCGGTGCAGGGTTTCCGGACCTTGGAAAAGCGGACCGGAACTCCGCTGGCCGACCTGGCCGAGGGCGCCGAGGACCGGAAAATCACTTTCCGGGACACCCAGGACCGGCCCACCCCGGTCATCACCTCCCCGGAATGGTCGGGATCCGAAACCGGCGGGAGGCGCTACGCTCCCTTCACCATCAACATTGAGCGGCTCAAGCCCTTCCACACCCTCACCGGCCGGATGCACTTCTTCCTGGACCACGACTGGATGCAGGACATGGGCGAGGCGCTGCCGATCTACCGGCCGCCGCTGGACATGCACCGGCTCTTCGGAGAACCGCAGCTGGGGACCCGGGGCGACCTGTCCGTGGCGGTGCGATACCTGACCCCGCACAACAAATGGTCCATCCACTCCGAATACCAGGACAACCTGCTGATGCTCTCGCTCTCCCGCGGCGGAACAGCGGTCTGGATGAGTACGCAGGACGCTGAACTGATTGAAGTTAATGACAATGACTGGGTGGAGTGCATTTCCAACAACGGGGTCCTGGTGGGCCGGGCCATTGTCTCCAGCCGGATGCCGGCAGGGGTCATTTACGTCCACCACGCCCAGGAGCGCATCATCGACGTGCCCAAGTCCGAAGCGACCGGCCGGCGCGGCGGCATCCACAACTCGGTGACCCGGATCCTGGTCAAACCCACGCACATGATCGGCGGCTACGCGCAGCTGTCCTGGGCCTTCAACTACCTTGGGCCCACCGGCAACCAGCGCGACATTGTCTCCGTTGTCCGCAAGCGTTCCCAGGAGGTGGCGTACTGATGCGAATCATGGCCCAAACAGCAATGGTGATGGCACTGGACAAGTGCATTGGCTGCCACACCTGCTCCGTCACCTGCAAACAGGCCTGGACCAACCGGGCGGGAACCGAATACGTCTGGTTCAACAATGTGGAAACGCGGCCCGGGCAGGGTTATCCGCGCCGCTACGAGGACCAGGAGAAGTGGAAGGGCGGCTGGGAACTGAACAGCCGCGGCAAGCTGAAGCTGAAGGCCGGCGGCCGGCTGGCCAAGCTGTTCGGGATCTTCGCCAGCCCGGTGCAGCCGGAGCTGGACGACTACTACGAGCCGTGGACCTACGACTATGAGAACCTCATCAACGCTCCGGCCGGCAACGACTTTCCGGTGGCGAAGCCGAAGTCGCTGATCACCGGGGAGGACATGAAGATTGAGTGGTCCGCCAACTGGGATGACGACCTGGGCGGCTCGGCACGCACCGAGCTCAGCGATCCGGTGCTGGAAAAGATGCGCCGTGAGGCGGAGGAGAAGGTGAAGCTGGAATTCGACTCCACCTTCATGTTCTATCTGCCTCGGATCTGCGAGCACTGCCTCAACCCCTCCTGCATGGCCTCCTGTCCCTCCGGCGCCATCTACAAGCGTGAGGAGGACGGGATTGTCCTGGTGGACCAGGACCGCTGCCGCGGCTGGCGGCAGTGCATCACCGGCTGCCCCTACAAGAAGATGTACTTCAACCACCGCTCCGGCAAGGCGGAAAAATGCACCTTCTGCTACCCGCGCATCGAAGTGGGCCTGCCCACCGTCTGTGCCGAAACCTGCGTGGGCCGGCTGCGCTACATCGGCATTTTCCTGTACGACGCCGACCGGGTTACCGCGGCGGCCTCGGTTCCGGATGAAAAGGACCTCTACGAGGCCCAGCTGGATCTGATGATGGATCCCAATGACCCGGAAGTGATTGCCGCAGCGCGGGCCGAAGGCATCCCCGAGGACTGGCTGGAGGCCGCCCGGCGCTCGCCGGTCTACGCCATGGCCAAGGTCTTCCGGGTGGCGCTGCCCCTGCACCCCGAATACCGGACCATGCCGATGGTCTGGTACGTACCGCCGCTGTCCCCGATCGTGGATGTGCTGAAGGAACAGGGGCACGACGGCGAGAGCGCGGACAATCTCTTCGGCGCCATCGATGCGCTGCGGATTCCCGTGGAGTACCTGGCCGAACTGTTCACCGCCGGAGACACTGACCTGGTGACCGGCGTGCTCCGAAAGCTCGCCGCCATGCGTGCCTACATGCGGAACATCACCCTTGGCGACGCTCCCGATGAGCAGATTGCCGCCGACGTCGGAATGACCGGGGAACAGATCGTGGCTATGTATCGCCTGATGGCCATCGCCAAGTACGAGGAACGGTACGTCATCCCCAGCGCCCATCTGGAGGATGCCCACAACCTGGAGGAGATCGGCTGTTCGCTGGATGTCGAGGGCGGACCGGGCATGGGACAGACCGGGGTCTTCGGCGAGGCCTCAGGTAAGCCGATGCCGGTGGCGGTGGAGAACTTCGCCGCCCTGCAGGCCCGCCAGCGCGGGGATGACCCTACGGGCAACGGCGATCTGGGCGGCCGGGTCAATCTGTTGAACTGGGACGGGCGCGGTGCGCCCAAGGGGCTGTTCCCGGCTGACGGCAACCGCGGGACGCCCGGAACCACAGGCGGCACGCCGTCCGCCGGGGACAACGACGGCGGCATCGGTGCAGGCTACGACCAAGCCGAGGGCGACGGGCCTGACCAGCAGGGAGGCGACCGGTGAGCCTGCTGGAGAAACTGCTCGGCAAGCCCGGCAAGGGAACCGTCGAGCCGGAACCGTACAAGGACAGCAACCCCCGGCGCAGCGCCGTTGTCCGGCAGGTGTGCGGCCTGCTGCTGGAATATCCGGACCAGGAACTGGTGGACCTGGTGCCGTCCATGCGGGCGGCGCTCGGCGAGGCCGGCGCCGATGCGGGGCCGGTCGAGGAACTGTTTTCCTGGCTGACCACCGAACACCTGCCTCAGGTGCAGGCCGAGTACGTGCAGGAATTTGACCTGTCCAAGCGGCACAGCCTGCACCTGACCTACTGGACAGACGGCGATACCCGGCGCAGGGGCGAGGCGCTGGCAGCCTTCAAGGAGGTTTACCGGGCGCACGGAGCGCTGCCGGAGGGCAGCGAGCTGCCGGACTACCTGCCTCTTGTACTGGAATTTGCCGCCAAGGTTTCCCCCGCTGACGGCTATGAACTGCTGCAGCGCTACCGGCCCTCGCTGGAACTGCTCCGGCTCGCGCTGCGCGATGACGCCCTGGCCTATGCCGGTGCCCTGGCGCTGGTGTGCTCGACCCTGCCCGGAGTCTCTCCCGAGGACCGGCAAACGGTGATGCAGACCGCCGGCTACGGTCCGCCCACGGAAACCGTGGGGCTGGAACCGTACAGCTCCCGGCTGTTGCCGGTGCATGAAAGGAACGCGCCATGATACTTGCGGACGTACCCCCGCCCGCCGATGTACAGGTGGGTCTGGGGGATGTGATGCTCTGGGGCGTGCTGCCCTATGTGGTGCTGGCCGTGCTGATTCTGGGCTCAATCTGGCGCTACCGGTATGACCAGTTCGGGTGGACCACCCGTTCCTCCCAGCTGTACGAATCCCGGCTGCTGCGGGTGGCTTCTCCGCTGTTCCACTTTGGCATCCTCGCGGTGATCGTGGGCCACTTCGTGGGGCTCGTGATCCCGAAGAACTGGATGGACGCCATCGGGGTCAATGAGGACCGGTACCACTTCTTTGCCCTGAGCGTGGGATCCGTTGCCGGGTTCGCCACCCTGGTGGGGATCGTACTGCTGATCTATCGGCGGCGGACCACCGGTCCGGTCTTCATGGCCACCACCCGCAATGACAAGGTGATGTACATCTTCCTGCTTGCCGCCATCCTTGCCGGCCTGGCCACCACCGTCTTTTCCGTTTTCGACGCCGGCATTGTGAACTACCGGGACACGGTGGCCCCGTGGTTCCGCTCCATCTTCATCTTCCAGCCCGATATCACTGCGATGACCGGGGCGTCCCTCTCCTTCAAGATCCACACCCTGTGGGGGCTGGCGCTGTTTGCCCTCTGGCCGTTCACCCGGCTGGTCCATGCCTTTACCGCTCCGGTGCAGTACCTGTTCCGCCCGTACATCGTGTACCGCTCCCGCGGCCGGCGCCCCGTTCCCGGAGCTGCCGCTCCGCGGCGGGGCTGGGCTCCGGTGGGCACCCCGGACCGCAACCGCCCGGGAGTACCCCGCGACTGACATCCCGGCACCAGCCCGGAGCGAGAGGAGTTTGCCATGCCAGCTTCAGCGCAGTCCCCGGCGCCGGCCGTGAACCTGAAATCCGGGCAGCTGAGGAACCTCATTGTTGCCACGGTGGCGTCCACGGTGGGCTTCTGGGCCTGGACGATTATTGGTCCGCTGTCCAGCCGGTACGCCGCGGACATGGATTTGGGAGCCGGCCAGACCTCCATTCTGGTGGCCATGCCCATCCTGGTGGGGTCCGTGGCGCGCATCCCCGTGGGCGCCATGACGGACCGGTACGGCGGTCGGATCATGTTCACCGTCATCCTGGGTATCACCGCGCCCCTGGTGCTGCTCACCGGGATAGTGGGACAAATGGGGAACTTCCCGTTCCTGGTGGTGATTGCGTTCTTCCTGGGCATTGCCGGCACGGTGTTCGCGATCGGCATTCCGTTCTGTTCGGCCTGGTACGAGCGCAACCGGAAGGGATTCGCCACCGGCGTCTTCGGGGCCGGCATGGTGGGCACGGCCGTCTCGGCCTTCTTCACCCCGCGGCTGGTCACCGCCGTCGGCTACATGGGCACCCACATCACCATCGCCGTCGTCGTGGCGGTCATGGCGGTGCTGAGCTGGCTGATCCTGCGCGAGTCACCGGCCTGGTCTGCCCCCACTGAACCGGTGCTGCCGAAGATCACCCATGCCTTCACCCTGCGCGTGACCTGGCAGCTGTGCTTCCTGTACGGAGTGGTGTTCGGCGCGTTCGTGGCGTTCTCCAACTACCTGCCCACCTATCTGGGCAACGTTTACGACTACGACGCCACCGCGGCAGGGACACGCACTGCCGGATTTGCTGTGGCTGCCGTGATCGCCCGTCCGATCGGCGGCACGATTGCGGACAAGGTGGGCCCCAAGCTGGTCACGCTGACCTCGCTGGCCGGAACCGTGGTCCTCGCCGTCGTCGTGGCGCTGCGGCCGGAAGAGGAACGCGTGTACGGCACGGCGTTCATTTTGATGGCCCTGTTCCTGGGACTGGGCACCGGCGGCGTGTTTGCCTGGGTGGGCCGCGCAGCTCCGGCACAGGACGTGGGCACCGTGGGCGGGATCATCGCGGCCGCCGGGGGACTGGGCGGCTATTTCCCGCCCCTGGTCATGGGAGCCACCTATGATCCAGCCAACCGCAGCTACTTTGTGGGGCTGATGCTGTTGGCGGCCTTCGCCGCCGTCGCCTTCCTGCTGACGTTCACAGTGCGCAACGGCGGCAAAGTGGACCAACGCACCCGCACATAAGCTGCTTTCCCCGGGAGAGCTACTGGCCGGTGCCCGCCTTTGTCTCAACGACAGTTGCATCATCGGAAACCCGCGCCTGAACCCAGAAGGTGCCGCCGGCCGAAGTCTCGACCGCGACTTCCAAATCCGGAACTGCCACCTCCGAGGCGCGGTTGTACATCACGAAAGGCAAGTCTTCGCAAAGATGGTTGCCGATGCCGCCGATGGCGGGTTCCGTCCTCAGGGCAACCTTTTCACCCGGTGTGCACGTGGCATTCAGCGCAACGGTGAGATATTGGCCCTCCTTCAATCCGCCCTCAATGACGTAGCTGCCGGTACCTGTTCCTTTTTCGGAGAGCACCAGCTCTTCCGGCGGATACGACCTTGATTCCGCTGACAAGGGCTCATACAGCGGCTCGCTTTCGGCAGTGGGTGACGGAACGGCCGAAGAAGCGGACGGTTCCGGGCTGGCTGAACTCCCTGCGGCAGTGCCGTCCGCCGGCCCGGCGGAACAGGATGCCAAGAGGACCGCCGCGGAACAAGCCAGCAGGATCACAGGCTTTCTGGAAGTCTTGGAAATGTCCGTTGAGCGGTTCCAAAGTGTATTTTCCATTGATAACCCTAAGCACATCCGCGGCGCCTGATTCAAGGGGTTTGGCTAATTGGCTGTTTTAGGCAACGGAGTGAAGTCCGCCTTATTGGGCATCGGCAACCCTAATGCCAAGCCAATAGGGGGTTTCCTCGTCGGTGGTTACGGTGACTGCGAATTCCGGCAGGGACTCGGGGACCGGGGCGCTGGTATATGAGGCCTCCGATATATTGCTGCAGGGAAAATTCGAATCAATCAGTGGCGTGGCCGTGGCCGTCACTGCGGCACGGGAACCGGGCCGGCAGGAGACGGTCACCAATACCGTTTGTCCGGGTGCCAGCCCGCCTTTTACCTGGTAAGTCCCGCTCCCCGTGCCCTTCTTGGAAATTACCGTCCGTGCCGGAGCGGTCCCCAAGGGTTTGTCCGCGAGCGGGTCTTGCAGTGCAGCCATGTCCGCATCAGGGGAGGCAGCAGGACTTGCCTGCTGGGCGGAGGGTGCAGGGGTTGAAGGTTGCGGCTCGTCCGCGGAGCCAGCCGAGCCGGCCGAGCAGGACGCGAGGGCAGCGGTAAGGGAGCAGGCAAGGAAGAGATGCACGGCCTGGCTTCTGCGGGGTTTTGCGCTCCTCGGGAAATAGCCGGCCGTACTGAATTCCTTCCGGGTGCTTTTTCTGATGAGGTCCATCCCAGACCCTAAACACAATAGGGGAGCCGGAATCAAGGTTTCGACAAAACTACCCGGTGTATTTTTGTTGTGGATACTCAGCATTCTTCGCAAAACATGCCCTGCGTTGTCCGTCAGGCCAGCCGCCGGAGCCTTGGTATTGTCGTGGACAACAGGTTAATTCAGGGGGAGCGCTGTGGGGAATCGGTCTGACGTTATCGGTGCTGAGGCCGCCATGCGGCGCTTGGAGCGGGCACGGATCCCGGCCGCGCAAGCCCGCCGGGAATTGACAGGCCAAGTAAAATTCCTGGACAAGCATCTGGAATATCTCGCGGACCTGGCGGCCCGTTTTGAACGCCGCCGGGACCATCTGCTCGCCGAGGTGCAGGCGCAGCCGCAGGATTCAGAACCCGCCGCAGAACTGGCGGGGACCGCGGCGGCGCTGCTCGCGGACGTCGAGAAAGCCCGGACGGAGGTGGCCGAGGCGCGCGCCGCCGTCAAGGAACGCCACCGCGGTGCGGCTGGAATAGTGGCCAAGATCGATGCCGCGGCGGCCCGGCTGACTGAAGCTCTGGCCGGGCTTGAACAGGTCCGGCTTGAAAAGGAGAACGAGGCCCGCCTCCGGGACCTCAAACGCGGCTACCGGGAGCGGCTTCAGACGCTGGACCAACAGGTTCCCGACCTTGCTCCTGCCGGACTGTCTCCGATCCCTGCCGCCGTAACCTGGGACTTGGAGGGCAGAGTGCGTGATGCCACCCGGCTCACCTACGAGGCGGAGGCCCTGGCGGAGCTGCGGCGGGACGAACTGAAGTGAAAACATCTACCTTCTCCTTTGTCACCAACACGCGCACCTACAGCCGGATCCGGCTGTTCCGCCGGGCGGCGGCTCTGGCCGCCCTTGTGGCGTGCAACATTTGGGAGCCGTTTCCCGACGGTGCCTTGTCCCTTCTCCAGTGGGATGCGTGGCTGTGGCTGGCCGGCCTGCTGTTCCTGCGGGAAGTAACCCGACTGGTGATCAGCGGAGTCGCTGCCAAAAGAGACGCAGCGGCTTTCGCTCCAAAGCTCCGCAAGTTCTTTCCCCTGTCCCCGGTTATCCGGGTCCGGGACTTCCGGGAACTGTTGCGGACCGGGAACCTGTCGGCCAATCTGGGCAGCGGCGCACGGCTTGCCCTCACCCTCAGTAAACCCGCCCGGCTGCGGGGGATGAGGTTCGGGTACACCGTCACGGCACGGAGCCAGTTCGGGGACTTCGGCTTGGCGGAATTTGATGTGATCATGCGCGACCTCGCCTTTAACGCTCCGGTAGCCGCCGCGCTGGCGGCGGTCCAGGCCGAGGAAGCAGGCAATCCTTCAGGCCCTCCCGAGACCGGCAGCCCCGGCGGTGAGCGCGGGCCCGTTCCCAAGACCTTCAAAAAGCAGGAGGCGTTCTGGAGCAACTTCTGGCAGGACATCACGTCCACCTCCAGCACGCCGGGCACCGGAAAACGGGTGAAGCGGCGGACACCGGCCGCCGGCGGCAAGGACAGCACTTCCGCGGACGCGAAAAGCAGTACTTCCTCCGGGACCGTCCGAAAGGACCGGGTCTGAAGAAGCGGGGCTGCCTTCCGGACGCGGAGTAGAGTCGGGGCATGGGTGCAATTGAACTGGTCCTCATCCGTCACGGCGAAAGCGCCGGCAACGTCGCTGCCACAGCAGCACAGCGCTCCGGCGCGGAAGTCATCGAGGTTGGCGTGCGGGACGCGGACGTTCCGCTCAGCGACGCCGGCCGGGACCAGGGGAAAGCCCTTGGCAGCTGGCTTGCCGCCCTGCCGGAAGACGAACGCCCCGAAGCCGTCTGGTGCTCGCCGTACCTGCGGGCCCGGCAAACTGCTGAACTCGCCGGGCTGGAGAACCCCCGCCTTGACGAACGGCTGCGCGACCGGGAGCTGGGCATCCTGGACTTGCTCACCTCCGCGGGGGTCCAGGCACGCTTTCCCGAGGAAGCGCAGCGGCGCAGCTGGCTGGGCAAGTTTTCCTACCGGCCGCCGGGCGGGGAGTCGTGGGCCGACGTCGCCCTGCGGCTGCGTTCGGTGCTGCGGGACCTGGATGACGAAGAGGACGGCCGGCGTGTGGCCGTCGTTTGCCACGACGCGGTGATCCTTCTGATCCGGTACATCTGTGAAGGTTTGACCGAGGCCGAACTGCTGGATATTGCCTCCAGTACCAGTGTCCGCAATGCTTCCCTTACCCGTCTGGTGCGTCCGGAAGGCAAAGGCCGCTGGGATCTGGCGGACTTCAACGCCGTGGACCATCTGGAAACCGGCGGTGCCCCGGTCACCGAGCATGCAGGAGATGAAAACAATGTCCACCCCCGCTGAACCCGTAACCCCGGCGCTCCTCAAGGGGTGGCAGGTCAACCGTGAGGCCAGCGGCAAGTCAGACCGCGGCAATGTCCTGGTGGTGGGGGGCGCGCGCCGTTCCCCCGGGGCCGCCATGCTCACCGGCCGCGCTGCCCTGCGGGTAGGAGCCGGCCGGCTGACCCTAGCCGTCACGGAATCCGTGGCCGTGGCCGTGGCTGTGGCTGTTCCGGAGTCAGGATGCGCCCCGCTGCCTGAAGACGACGGCGTGATTTCCGGCTCCCGGGCAGCGAAGGCCATGCAAGCCGACCTGGAAACTTCCGACGTGGTGGTGGTGGGCCCAGGTTTGGATGACGCCGATTCCACCGGTGAGCTGCTTCAGGGGATTGCTCCGCTGCTGAAAGACAGCACCTCGATAGTCCTGGACGCCTACGCCCTCGGTGTACTGCACCAGTATCCGGAGGCCTACAAGTCTTGGGCCGGGCGCCTGGTGCTGACTCCGAACAAGAAGGAAGCGGCCCGGCTCCTTGAACTCGATCCGGAGGCAGACCTTGACGTGGAACAGGCCGCCCTCGACATTGCGGCCAAGTATCAGGCAGTCGTGGCGGCCCAGGGGCTCATTACGGCTCCGGACGGCCGCCGCTGGGAGGTGCCCGCCGGTAACTCCGGCCTGGGTACTTCCGGCAGCGGAGATGTCCTGGCCGGTGCCATCGCCGGTTTCCTCGCCCGAAAAGCCAGCCCCGAACAGGCCGCCTGCTGGGGAACCTATCTGCACTCCACGGCAGGCGACCGCCTCTCGGCGGCCCAGGGTCCCATGAGCTTCCTGGCCGGAGAACTCCTGGAAGCCATGCCGCGCGTCATGGCGGAACTGACCGTTTAGCCGTGGCGGACCCCCGCGTGCCGGCCTCCCTGTCCGGCGCGTTTACCCGCCGCGACGTTATTGCGGCCGGTTTCTATGTGCTGTTTGTTGGGATTTTCAGTTTTGCACCGGGACTCGGTATTCCCGGACTGACCCGGCTGATACCGGATCCGGTGCTGGCGGGCTATGTGGTGAATCTGGTGTTCTATCTCTCGGCCGGGGCGCTGGCACTCTGGGCCTCATGGCGGTTTGCCGTCCGGGAGGCCCGGCTCCTTGCCGCGCGTCCCTGGCTGACGCTGGCGGTGATTCCCGCCAGCGTCTTTGCCATGCTCCTGCTCACCGCCGTGGCTGCGGCCCTCACCGGGCCTCCGGAAACGGCGGTGAACCAGGAAGCGGTCCAAGGATTGGTGGTATCCCTTCCTCCGCTGCTGATCATTCCCCTCCTGGTGCTGATCGCCCCGTTCGTGGAGGAATACATTTTTCGCCATCTGCTGATCGGCAAGCTGAGCAGGTACCTGAACATCTGGGTCTGCTGCGTCATTTCGGTGGTGCTGTTCGCGGGCATCCACGTTGCGGGAAAGGAAGCGCCGGCACTGGCCGTACTGCTGCCGTACCTGGTGATGGGAGCCGTGCTGGTGGGCGTCTTTGTCTGGGCGGGCAGCAACTTCATGCTCTCCTATGCCGTGCACGCCGCCAAGAACCTGCTGGCCGTCCTGCTGACCTACGCGATTCCGGCCGAGCTGCTGCAATAAGCGGCACATGGCGTAAGCCGCCCGATACCTAAGCGATGCAGAATTCGTTGCCCTCGGGATCAGCCATTGTGTACCAGGTGGACGGGCCCTGGCTTGCCGCGTAGAGAAACACTGCGCCCCTGGCTTCAAGCTCCGAACGGGCCTCGTCCATGCTCCGGCCATCCAGGCGAACGTCCAAATGGATGCGGTCCTTCACCGTCTTCGGCTCCGGAACCGGCTGGAACAATATCCGCAGACGGCCCGGTGCCGCTTCCTCACCCGGCCGGCAGATCGCGGCGCCATCCTTCCATACCCGCTGTCCGTTGTGTTCAATCAGCTGCTCCGGACCGGCGAATCCCTGCTGCAGCAGTGACTCGATGAACTCCTGGTCAGTGGGTTCCAGCACCCAGCCCAGGGTTTCCGCCCACCAATCGGCCTGATCATGGGCGTTTTCGCAGTCAATGCAGATCTGGATAGTTGATGTCATGCGGCGAGCCTAACCAGCCGTTACTCCGCTCGCTGCGGGCTTGTGGACAAGTCCTGTCCGCAGAAGCTGTCCGTCATGCTGGCCTGCCCACATTGACCGCGTTCCTCCGCCGTGCAATTCTTTACAGAACGAATGGTCAGTAATTGGTGTCCGCCGGCGTCGGCCGGCAACACGCAGACGGTGGGAGCAGTCATGGCGGAAGCATTTCTGGTGGGCGGAGTTCGGACCCCGGTGGGCAGGTACGGGGGAGCCCTGTCCAGCGTGCGCCCCGATGACCTGGCGGCACTGACGCTGCAGGAACTGGTGGCGCGCGAGGGACTGGACCCCGCCGTCGTCGACGAAGTCATCCTCGGCAACGCCAACGGTGCCGGTGAGGAAAACCGCAACGTGGCGCGGATGGCCGCCCTGCTGGCAGGTTTCCCCAGCGACGTTCCCGGCATTACTGTGAACCGGCTGTGCGCTTCGGGGCTGTCGGCCATCATCATGGCCTCGCACATGATCAAGGCGGGAGCAGCGGATATTGTCATTGCCGGCGGCACTGAATCCATGAGCCGTGCGCCCTGGGTGACTGAAAAGCCCACCAAGGCCTTTGCCAAGCCCGGAGAAACCTTTGACACTTCCATCGGCTGGCGTTTCGTGAACGAGCGCTTCGCCACCGGGGACCTCGCCCGGGACGGCAAGATGACCTATTCCATGCCGGAAACCGCCGAGGAACTGGCGGCGGTGGACGGCATCACCCGCGAGGACGCCGATGCTTTCGCCGTGCGCTCCCATGAAAAAGCACTGGCCGCCATTGCTGCCGGACATTTCAAGGCCGAAATCGTTCCGGTAACGGTCCCGGGCCGCAAGGGCGACACCGTGGTAGATACCGATGAAGGTCCGCGCGAGGGCACCACCGCCGAGGTCCTGGGCAAGCTGCGCCCCGTGGTCAAGCCCGGCGGCATCGTCACTGCCGGCAACGCCAGCTCCCTGAACGACGGCGCCTCCGCCATCATCGTCGCCTCCGAGCGGGCCATCCGCGAATACGGACTCACTGCCCGGGCACGGATTGTCGACGGTGCGTCCGCCGGAGTGCCGCCGGAAATCATGGGCATCGGCCCCGTTCCCGCCACCCAAAAGGTCCTCGCCCGCAGCGGCGTCAAGCTGTCCGATGTCGGCGCCTTTGAACTGAATGAAGCCTTTGCCACTCAGTCGCTGGCGTGCATCCGCCGGCTGGGCGTGAATGAGGACATTGTGAACAACGACGGCGGCGCCATTGCACTGGGGCACCCGCTGGGTTCCTCCGGATCCCGGATTGCCATCACGCTGCTGAACCGGATGGAGCGCGAGGGCGCAACACGGGGGATTGCCACCATGTGCGTCGGTGTTGGCCAGGGCACCGCCATGCTGGTCGAGGCTGTCTAAGTGGGCGCTGACTACTCGTCCTTCACCACCTTGCAGGTCACCGAGGGCGAAGGCCGCGTCACCGCGGTCCTGAACCGCCCGGAGGTCCGCAACGCCATTGACGCCGCCATGGTTGATGAGCTGCACCTGCTCTGCGCCGATCTCGAAGAGAACCCCCGAATCCTCATCCTCACCGGCAGCGGCGGGGTGTTCGCCTCCGGTGCGGACATTGCCCAGCTGCGCGAGCGCCGCCGCGACGACGCCCTCCGCGGCATCAACTCCACCGTGTTTGCCCGGATCGCCAAACTGCCGATGCCGGTCATCGCCGCGGTGGACGGATATGCCCTGGGCGGCGGGGCGGAGCTGGCCTTCGCCGCGGACTTCCGGATTGGCACACCCCGCGTCAAGATCGGCAACCCGGAAACCTCGCTGGGGATCCTGGCAGCTGCCGGTGCCGGCTGGCGGCTGAAGGAACTGGTGGGCGAACCGCTGGCCAAGGAGATCCTGCTGGCCGGACGGGTGCTGAACGCCGAGGAAGCGCTGGCCGCACACCTTGTCACCGAGCTCGCCGAGCCGGAAGACCTGCCGGCCGCAGCGCAAGCGCTGGCGGACCGGATTGCCCGCCAGGATCCGCTGGCCGTCCGGCTCACCAAAACCGTGTTCGCGGCCCCGGCCGACGCCCACCCCGCCATCGACAATTTGGCGCAGGGGATTCTGTTTGAATCGCAGGCCAAGTTTGACCGCATGTCAGCGTTCCTTGAGAGGAAGAAAAAGTAATGGCAGTTCCCTCCACAGTAGGAGTGCTCGGCGGCGGACGGATGGGGGCGGGCATCGCGCACGCCTTCTGCACTGCGGGAGCCGCCGTCGTCGTCGTGGAGCGCGACGACGACGCCGCCTCCGCAGCCTACGACCGCGTGGCGTCCGCACTGGCGAAAAGTGTTGAGCGCGCCACCGTTTCCGAAAGCCTGGCCGACCTGACCGGGCGGTTGTCCGTGTCCACCGACTACGCTGCTTTTGCTGCGGCCGGGCTGGTGGTGGAAGCGGTGCCGGAGGACTTTGGCCTTAAGGCCGCTGCCCTGGCCGCGGTCGAGGAACAGCTGGATCCGCAGGCCTGGCTGGCCTCCAACACGTCCTCGCTCTCCGTGACTGAGCTGGCACAAAAGCTGCAGCGCCCGGAACGTTTCTGCGGCCTGCACTTCTTCAACCCGGTGCCGGCCTCCGCCCTGATCGAAGTGGTGCTGGGCAAGCAGACCTCCGAAGAGCTCGCCGAAGCCGCCGTCTCCTGGGCGCGGGACCTGGGAAAGACGCCCGTCACCGTCAACGATGCCCCGGGCTTTGCCAGCTCGCGGCTGGGCGTGGCGATTGCCCTGGAAGCCATGCGCATGGTCGAAGAGGGCGTGGCGTCCGCCGAAGACATCGACGCCGCCATGGTGCTGGGCTACAAGCACCCCACCGGACCGCTGCGCACCACCGACATCGTGGGCCTGGATGTGCGCCTGGGCATCGCCGAGTACTTGGCGTCCACGCTAGGCCCGCGGTTCGAACCGCCGCAGATCCTCCGTGACAAAGTGGCCCTCGGGGAGCTCGGCCGCAAGTCCGGCAAGGGCTTCTTTGACTGGTCCTAGACAGCTGTCATGAGCAGCCGCGACGTGGACTGGGAGGGCGCCGCCAACGCACGGGACCTGGGCGGGATCCCGGTCGCCGGCGGCGCCGTCCTCCCGGGCCGGATCTTCCGCATGGGGCGGTCCGAATGGCTCACCGCGCGCGGCTGGGAACAGGCACGCGCCGCCGGAGTCCGCACCGTCGTCGACCTCCGCAACACGGAGGAACAGGGCCGCAGGGACACCGATCCGCTGCCGGCTGCGGAGGCTGCCGCAGGAATCACGTTCCTGACCCGGCCCACCCAGGAGGCGAACGACCCCGAATTCACGGCGCTGACCGGTCCCTACATGGACTCCCCGCGCTACTACCGGGAAAACCTGCGCCGCTGGCCGGAGAAGATCGCGGCGGTCGTCCGGTCCATTGCGGAAGCCGACGACGGCGGCGTGGTCATCCACTGCTCGGCCGGGCGGGACCGCACCGGGCTCATCGCCGCGCTCCTCCTGCAGCTGGCCGGAGCGTCGCCGGAAGCGATCGCCGACGACTATGAACAGGCCGTCCGCGGCATCAACGCTTTCCACTCCACTCAGGTGCACCCGCGCGAAAAACCGCTGACGCCGGAGCAGGAAGACGCGCGGGTGGCAGACGGCCGCCGCGAACTGCTCCGCGCCCTGGAAGGACTGGACGCGGAGCAGTATCTGCGCGCCGCCGGGGTCAGCCCTGCTGTGATGAAGCGGCTTCGGTCCCGGCTGCTGGGCTGATCCCGTTACACGGCCGGAGCTTCTCCGGCGCGGCCAAGTAGAAAAAAGAGCGCCGGGCCGGACCGTCGAAACCGCCGGGAACCAGGAGCGAAGAATACTGCGCGCACCACTGTGCGGCCCCGCCCGAGCCCTCCAGGGCCAGAGCCAGCGTCGGCAGGTCGTGGAACCACATCAGCTGCTGCCGGCCGTCCACGACCAGCTGGATCACGCCGAGTTCAACGTCTACATAGGCTTGGGCATCCACCCAGTCGTCGAAGCCCGCGAGCCGTTTGCCATGGATCTGATGGATGTTGTGGCCGGGCCAGAAGCTGACGCAGCGAGTATCACCGGAAGCGCTCACAGTGTGTTCCTTTACAGGTTGTCCTTGCCTGCGCCGGGTGGCGTCAGGCCGCTTCGTCATCCGAACCACCCGCCGAACAATGGGGTTGGTGTGAGGCCAGTCGGAGCTTTTACGGATCCGGATTCCTCCGGGTGCGTTGGCCGCCTCTCGTGAAGCTGTCACCACCTTAGCGCATGCCGGTGACAGCCGGTACCGTCATCTGACGGCAGATGTCATCGCCAGCCCGCTGCCGGTGCCACGTGCTGCACCAGGCTCTCCAGCAGCTGCACGTTGTAGTCCACGCCAAGCTGGTTCGGCACCGTAATCAGCACGGTGTCTGCGGCCTGTACTGCGGCATCGGCAGCGAGCTGCGCCGCGATCACATCCGGTTCACCGATGTAGCTCTTGCCGAACCGGGCAAGTCCGCCGTCCAGCCGGCCCACCTGGTCACGGGAGTCCGTCTGGGCCCGGAGCCCGAAGTACCGGTGGTCGGTCTCGGTCACCAGCGGAATGACGCTCCGGCTGACCGAGACCAGCCCGGTGCCTTCGTGGCCGGCGTCGGCCCGCGCCTTGCGGAACACCTCAATCTGCTCGGCCTGGAGCTGGTCAAAGGGAACTCCGGTGTCCTCCGTTAGGAGCGTGGAGCTCATCAGGTTCATGCCCTGCTCGCCGGTCCACTTGGCGGTGGCCCGTGTTCCGGACCCCCACCAGATTCGCTCGCTGAGCCCCGGCGACTGCGGTTCAACCGCGAGTGCTCCGGAGCTGCCGGTCATGACGGGGTCGGCCGCAGCGAGACCTGCGCCGGCAATCGCAGCCCGGAACACCAGGGTGTGCTTGCGGGCCTCGTCCGCGTCGGTGCTGCCCGGATCGGGAACATAGCCGAAGGCCTCGTAGCCGCGAAGGGCGGGCTCGGGTGAACCCCGGCTCAGGCCCAGCTGCAGCCTGCCGCCGCTGATCAGGTCCGTTGCCGCGGCTTCTTCCGCGAGGTACAGCGGATTTTCATAGCGCATGTCAATGACTGCCGTACCCAGTTCAATCCGGCTCGTGCGCGCTGCCATGGCGGAAAGCAGGGGGAACGGTGCGGCGAACTGCGGGGCGAAGTGATGAACGCGCAGGAACGCGCCGTCTATGCCCAGCTCCTCGGCGACAACGGCCAGATCGACGGTCTGCAGCAGGGCGTCCCGGGCGGTACGGACAAAGGAACCCTGCACATCGCGGTAGTGTCCAAAGGACAGGAAACCGATTTTCTTCATGTCAGGAACAGCACCGGTTTCCGAGGAGATATTCCCGGCTTCCGCCCGGCGGCGGCCTTCAACGGAAAGGCAGACAGCATGCACCTGACCATCGTCCCCGGCATTGGCGGTTCCAATGACGAGCACTGGCAAAGCCGGTGGCAGGCCGACGCGCAGGACATGTCCAGGATTGCCCCGTCGTCATGGGATGATCCGAATTTGGAGAACTGGCTGGACGCGCTGGATGCTGCCGCCGGGTCCCGGAACGGTGACACCATTCTGGTGGCTCACAGCCTGGGCTGCCTGGCCTCCGCGGAGTGGCTGCTGCGCAATCCACGAGGCGCCCGCGGCGTGCTGCTGGTAGCGCCGCCTGATCCCGCCGAGCCCGCGTTCCCCGACACCGCAGGCTCGTTCCGCGATCCGAGGCTGGACCCGCTGCCGGTGCCCGGGCTGCTGATCGCCAGCGAGAACGATCCCTACTGCACACTGCCCGGCGCGCGGCTGCTGGCCCGGGCCTGGAACATTCCGGTGATCGATGCCGGACCGCTCACCCACATCAACGATGAAAGCGGCATCGGGAACTGGCAGCAGGGCCGGGACCTGCTGACCGCCTTCGCTGCCGGGCTGGGCGTTTCCATTCCCCTCGCCTAAAAGTCGGGTAAGAATGGGCCCATGAAACTACCGGTAATGCCGCCCGTGGCCCCGATGCTGGCCAAAGCCGTTTCTGCGCTGCCCGAGGGGGAATATTCCTATGAGCCGAAGTGGGACGGTTTCCGCTCCATTATTTTCCGCGACGGCGACGAACTGGAGATCGGCAGCCGCAATGAAAAACCGATGACCAGGTACTTTCCGGAACTGGTGGAGGCACTCAAGGCAAACCTGCCGCAGCGCTGCGTGGTGGACGGTGAAATTATCCTGATCAGCGCCTCCGGAAAGCGGCTGGACTTTGAAGCCCTGCAGCAGCGGATCCACCCCGCCGCCAGCCGTGTGGTGCTTTTGGCTGAGCAGACTCCGGCTGCCCTCGCAGCTTTTGACCTGCTGGCGCTGGATGACACCAGCTATCTGGAGCGGCCGTATGCCGAGCGCCGCAGCGCACTGGAGACAGCGCTGGCTGGTGCCGCCGCCCCGGTCTACCTGACGTCCCGCACCACCGACCCCGGCACCGCGCAGCGCTGGTTCGGGGAATTCGAGGGCGCCGGACTGGACGGGATCGTGGCCAAGCCGCTCGCTGGTTCCTACCAGCCCGGCAAACGCACCATGGCCAAGTACAAGCACGAGCGCACCGCTGACTGTGTGCTGGCCGGCTACCGGGTGCACAAATCAGGGCCGGACGCCGTCGGCTCCCTGCTGCTGGGCATTTACAACGACGACGGCGTCCTCACCAATGTGGGAGTGGCCGGCGCGTTCACCATGGCCCGGCGCCGGGAACTGTTCTCGGAACTGCAGCCGCTGATATCCGATTCGGCGGAACACCCCTGGACGGCGGACAAGCAGGACGCCGGAACCCGCACGCCCCGCAACTCAGAGGGCAGCCGCTGGAGCGGGAACAAGGACCTGTCCTTTGTTCCGCTGCGGCCTGAGCGGGTGGTGGAGGTTAAGTATGACCACATGGAGGGCGAGCGGTTCCGCCACACCGCCCAGTTCCTGCGCTGGCGCCCGGACCGGAGCCCGGAATCCTGCACCTATGAGCAGCTGGAGGAGCCGGCAAAATTCGATCTCGCGGAAGTGCTGACCGCGCCGGCCGGGACGTAGCCGGCCGCGCCGCCCCGGCCGTGCGGCCAGCCGTTCGCCTAGCCGCGTCCGCGGCAGTGGCCCCGGCCCGGATGGCCCAGCCGCTCCACATCGACGGCTGAGGTGATGGCCGCGAAGTAGCCCTCGCTGTAGCCGGTGGCCGTGGGATGCAGGGCAAAAGGATCAGTGATGTCCAGGATCCAGGGGTCCGCGGACCCGATGCCGTGGCCGGCGAAGGCCGCAGTCACGTCCACGAACGTGCCGTCGCCCACCTGCCCGGCCACGACGGCGTTCAGCGCATCGGTGCCGGCATTGAACAGGTTCTGTGCCTCGACGCTCAGGATTCCGGGCGTGCTGCCCTCAAACAGATGGGGGTAACCGGCCACCACCAGCTCGGCCCGCGGTGCCGCGTCGCGGATCTGCGCAAAGCTGGCCTGCAGTTGGGGAACGACGGCGGTTTCCGCGAAGGCCTGCGCTGCCGCCAGTGCGGGGGCGCAGGTGTCCGGGATCGCGGGGCCGGCGCAGGCGGCGATGACATCAGTGAACCGAATGTCGTTGCCGCCGATGGTGACGGTGACCAAATCTGTCTGCCGGTTCAACAGGTCTGCCGAGATGGCGGCGGTGATCTGCTCGGGCAGGTCCACCGGGCCGGCGGGCGGCGCCGGGTCAGTGGTCAGTGCCGTGGCTCCGGCGCAGGACTGGTCACTGTCCAGCTCAACGCGCGGAAGGGCGTCCAGCAGGGTCGGATAACCCTCGGCCGTGCGGCGGCAGGCGTCCAGCAACGGTCCGCCGCCGAATCCTGAAGCATAGGAGTCCCCAAAAGCCACATAATCAACCGTTTTGTCCCTGCCGTGGCCCCGGCCGGGACCGTTCCCGTGTCCGTGCCCATAACCGTGGCCGCGCCCGCCGCCGTCGGGCCGCGCCTGCTGCCCGGGGCCCGGCGAGGATGTCTGGCCGGAACCGGCCGCAGCGTCTGCAGCCGCAGCCGGGCCGGCCGCGACGCCGGACAAGGCTCCGCTGAGGCCCAGCAGCAGTGCGCCCACCAGCATGGCCCGGCGCCGCCGGGCGGGCTGACGAGTGTCACCTGATTCGCCGGGGGACCGGGGCAGTGACTCTGCAGCCGGGGATTCGAACTCGTTCATGATGCTCCTTCTGAGGATGCGGGTGTGCGCTCCAAGGTAGTCCCGGACTCTCCCCGCGGACACCGCGGGCGGGGCAACCCGCCGGGAACGGGTAGATATCCGGTGCTCCGTGGCCGGTGCTCCGGATTGCCGCCGCCATCATAGTGTGATGCGCAGCATCCTCCTGTACGCTAAATCTCATTACTGAACGTCCGGTCAGTTATCCTGCAGTGCGCCGCTCCGCTGGATGCTGTACCGCCCGGGGCCGGTCCGCCGGCCGCAAGCACCGTTTTGAAAGGGCCAGTCAACGATGACCTCCACTGCCATAGACGTCCGCATTGTTCCCAGCTACATCCGGGACTCCTGGTGGACGCCGGACCGCTCGGATCTCACCGCCGCGGAACCTGCGGAAGTCCGCGATGCCAGCACCGGCGAAGCCCTGGCGCTGGTCAGCACGGCCGGGCTGGATCTGGCGGCCGCCGTCGAACACGCGCGCACCACGGGCCGGAAGGGGCTGCAGGAACTCACTTTCCACCAGCGGGCACTCAAGCTCAAAGAGCTGGCCGCCTACCTCAACGCGCGCCGGGACGGACTCTATGAGGTGTCCGCCCGCACCGGCGCCACCCGCAAGGACTCGCTGGTGGACATCGACGGCGGAATCGGCGTGCTGTTCACCTTCGGTTCCAAAGGCCGGCGCGAACTGCCCAACTCGACCGTGCTGGTGGACGGCCCCGCGGAACCGCTCTCGCGTGACGGATCCTTCCTGGGGGAGCACATCTACACCTCGCTTGCGGGGGTGGCAGCGCAGATCAACGCCTTCAACTTCCCGGTCTGGGGCATGCTGGAAAAGCTCGCCCCGGCGTTCCTGGCCGGTCTGCCCAGCATCGTGAAGCCGGCCACACCCACGGGCTATCTGGCCGCTGAGGCAGTAAAGCTGATTATCGAATCAGGCATCCTGCCCGCCGGCTCGCTGCAGCTGATCTCCGGCTCCGCGCGGGACCTGCTCGATCACCTGGACTACCGCGACTACGTGTCCTTCACCGGTTCCGCCTCCACCGCCAAGCTGCTGAAGGCCCATCCCAACGTCACCGAGGGCGGCGTCCGCTTTACCAATGAAACCGATTCGCTGAATGCCGCCATCCTCGGACCGGACGCAGTGCCCGGAACCCCGGAATTTGACGCGTTCATCAAGTCACTGGTCACTGAAATCACCGTCAAGGCGGGCCAGAAATGCACCAGCATCCGCCGTGCCATTGTTCCCGCCGGTTTGGTGGACGACGTCATTGCCGCCGCCGCGTCGCGCATTGATGAGCGGGTGGTCCTGGGTGACCCGCGGGCCGATGGTGCGACCATGGGCGCGCTGGCTTCCACTGAGCAGCTCGACGGCGTGCGGTCCTCCGTGCAGACACTGCTCGACGGCGGTGCCGCCCTGGCCTACGGCTCGCTGGATACTCCGGAGGTTCTCCTCGCGGACGGTACCCGCGGTGTTGCGGCCGAGGGCGCGTTCCTGGCCCCGATCCTGCTCACCTGGGCCGATGCCAACGCCGAAGCACTGCACTCAGTGGAAGCCTTTGGCCCGGTGGCCTCAGTGATCGGGTACGACGACGCGGCGGACGCCGTGCGGCTGGCCGCCCTGGGCAGCGGCTCGCTGGTGGCCACCGTGTGCACCAACGATCCGGACACCGCCCGGGAGCTGACCCTCGGCATCGCCGCCCACCACGGCCGGGTGCTGATCCTGAACCGTGAAGACGCCCGCACCTCCACCGGCCACGGCTCGCCGGTGCCGCACCTTATCCACGGCGGTCCCGGCCGGGCCGGCGGGGGTGAGGAACTCGGCGGCATCCGCTCGGTGCTGCACCACATGCAGCGCACTGCCGTGCAGGGCTCACCGAACATGCTCACTGCCCTCACCGGCCTCTGGCACACCGGGGCGGACCGCAACTTCGACGGAGCTCATCCGTTCCGCAAGGACCTCTCCGAACTGCGGGTCGGGGATTCGGTCCGTTCGGACCTGCGGGAGGTCACGCTCGAGGACATCACCGCGTTTGCGAACAGCACCGGGGACACCTTCTACGCGCACACCAATGCCGAAGCGGCCGAGGCCAATCCGTTTTTCCCGGGCATCGTGGCCCACGGGTACCTGCTGCTGTCCTGGGCAGCGGGCCTGTTCGTGGACCCGGAGCCGGGGCCGGTGCTGGCGAACTACGGTCTGGAAAACCTGCGCTTTATTACTCCGGTCGCCGCCGGGGATTCAATCCGGGTCACGCTGACCGCCAAGAAAATCACCCCGCGCGAAACCGATGAATACGGCGAGGTGGCCTGGGATGCGCTGCTGACCAACCAGAACGACGACGTCGTGGCCACCTATGATGTCCTGACCCTCGTGGAGAAGTAGTCCGCCAAGCCGGCTGAACCCGGCCCGCCGGGGCGGGTGTTGCCGTCCAGCAACACCCGCCGGCTCTTTGCAAACCAAACGTACTTGTTAGCAAACCATTTGGTTTGTTAGCCTTGGTGCATGAACACGATGCCGACGGTACCGCCGCGGGCTGGGCGCAGGGAATGGGTTGCCCTCATTGTCCCTATCCTTGCCGTCACCCTGCTTGCCATCGACGGGACCGTTCTGTACATGGCGGTCCCAGCACTGACGGCGGATCTGGCACCAAGCGCAACGCAAATTCTCTGGATTGGCGACATCTATTCGTTTGTGCTGGCCGGGCTGCTGGTAACGATGGGCAACCTTGCCGACCGCATCGGGCGAAAAAGGCTGCTCATCATCGGCAGCCTTGCCTTTGGAGTTGCCTCCGTCATGGCTGCCTTCGCCCCGTCCGCGGAGGTTCTCATTGCCAGCCGTGCCCTGCTGGGCATCGCCGGTGCAACGGTAATGCCGTCAACGCTTTCCATCATCCGCAACCTGTTTCACGACCCGGTCCAGCGCACGCGGGCGGTTGCCATCTGGTCAGCCGGGGCGATGGCCGGCGGCGCCGTCGGACCGCTGGTGGGCGGTGCCCTCCTGGAGTTTTTCTGGTGGGGTTCAGTTTTCCTCATCAACGTTCCCGTGATTGCGCTGATCGCAGTGCTTGGTTTCTGGCTCCTGCCCGAGTCGCGGAATCCGGACGCCGGAAAGATCGATCTTTGGTCCGCCGTGCTGTCGGTGCTGGCGATCGTTCCGCTGGTCTACGCGATCAAGCAGGCTGTCAGCTCCGGAGCGGGCTGGCCTGTCCTCGCTGGCGTGCTGATCGGCCTGGCCGCCGGCTGGTTGTTCGTGCGGCGGCAGCGCGGTCTCCGTACCCCGATGGTGGATATCAGCCTGTTCCGCATCCCGGCGTTCAGCGGTGCGGTCGCGGCCAACACACTGTCCATTTTCGCGTTTCTGGGCGTGCTGTTCTTCTTCTCCCAGTATCTGCAGCTGGTCCGTGGATACTCGCCCTTCTGGGCAGGCATGGCGGAGATGCCGGCGACCGTTGCTTCCATCGCCGTCGTCGCCGTTGTTGGTTTGGCGCTCTCGAAGCTGGGGCGCGGACGTGCCATCGCCTCCGGACTGTTGGTCGGAGCCCTGGGGCTGGCCGCGCTTGGCGTGACGGAGGGCCTGCCCGGTTACCTTGGCATCGGTCTTTCACTTGCGGTGATTGGCCTGGGCACGGGGCTCGCCATGACCCTGTCCACCGATGCCGTGGTGGCTGCGGCGCCGCCCGAGCGGGCCGGGGCTGCGGCATCAATCTCTGAGACCGCCTATGAGCTCGGCATTGCGCTGGGCATCGCCGTCCTTGGGTCCCTGCAGACGGCACTGTACCGGTCGCAGCTGGAGATTCCGGCCGGCACCCCGCCGCAAACTGCGGCAGCTGTGCAGGACTCCCTCGCCAGCGCTGCAGGCCATCTGGGCGGCCGCAGCGAGGAGTTGCTGACCACAGCGCAGCATGCCTTCACCTACGGCATGCAGGTAACCTCATTTATTGCTGCCGTGCTCCTGGTTGTTGCCGCGATCCTTGCTGCTCGGCTCATTCCATCAGAGACCACGAAAGAAGATGACCATGCCATCCACTGAGGCAGTCGCCGGACGGGACAAGGAGAGAACCCGCAAAGCGATCATTGAGGCGGCGTCCCAGACCCTTTATGTACAGGGCGGAGGTGTCAGCTTGGCAGATATTGCAGCGGCAGCAGGGGTATCCAAAGGCGCGCTGACTCATCACTTCGCCAGCCGGAACGCATTGGAGGAAGCAATTCTGGCGGATGCGTCTGAAAAGCTTTGGGACGCTGTGCATTCCCATGTTGACCTGAGCGAGAACCGGCCCGGGAAACTGCTGCGCGGCTATGTCCGGGCGCTGACCGATGCGGAGAATCCCACGGTGCGCCGGCTCTTTGCCCCCACATCCCTGCTGCTGATCATCGGCAGCGCCGAACCGGCTATCCAGGGCGTCCTTCGCGCGGACGCACAGAGGTGGCGGGAGGCATTCGCCGCCGATGGGCTGGATCCGGCCACCTCCCTGGCGGTCCGCTTCGCCGCCGAGGGGCTCGCCGGGTCCGTCGGGACCCCCTACCTCACCGCGTCGGAACTTCGGACGTCGCGGGCGAGGCTGCTGGAGCTGGCTGAGCCCGCATGACGCGGGCCGACGGGCTGTAGACGGCCTCAGGACCGCGCGTGCAGCCCGTCGAACATGATGGAAATGACATCATCGGCCAGCTGCTCCGGGGAAATGGGACCGCCGGGCTTGTACCACTCCACAATGGAGTTGATCGTGCCGAAGAGCAGGCGCGTGGTGGTGCGCGGATCAATGTCGCTGCGGAGGGTTCCTTCGCTGCGGGCAGCATCCACCAGAGTGGCCACCCGGTGGTCGAACTCCCGTCGCCGGGCCAGGGCGTCCCGCTCAATCTCCGTGTTGCCCCGCAGCCTCAGCAGCAGCGTCACGAATGGCAGGCGCTCGGTCAGGACCTGGATGGTTCCGCGCAGCACGAACTCCAGCTTGGCGTCAGCGGCGCCGCTGGAGGCGCGGGCGTCGTCGAGCACCGCCTCCAGGCCGTCAAGTGCGTTGTCCAGTGCCAGCCGCAGCAGGTCCCCCTTGGAGGGAACGTGATGGTAGATCGCGGACTTGGTGATGCCCAGGTTCTCGGCCAGGATGCCCATCGAGGTGGCTTCGTAGCCGTGCTTGTTGAACACGTCCACGGCAATGGCGAGGACTGACTGCTGGTCATACCCGGGGCGGCCCCGCCGGACGGCAGCGGATGCCGCCCCGGCGGCGGCGGATGATGTGGAAGGCATGGGCCCCATTTTCTCATGAACGTTCGGCAGGTTTGTCTCCGCCGCGGGCCGGCCGGGATTAGCCGGGCAGCAGGCCGGACTCTTTTGACCGCAGGTCATAAATGCGGCGGAGCTTTCCGCTGGAACGGGCCAGCGTACCCGGCTCGGCCACCTGGACAATGCAGGAAGAGCCCACATGGATCTTGATCTGTGCCTTCAGTTCCGCGGCGGCCGATCGGCAGTCGTCAGCGGAGGAGTCTTCCCGGCGCTCGATCTTGACTGTGAGCTCGTCCATCCGGTCCGGCCGGGTGATTTCCAGCTGGAAGTGCGGGCTCAGGGCGGGGATGCGCAGGGCAATTTCCTCGATCTGGCTGGGGAACAGGTTCACGCCGCGCAGGATGATCATGTCATCGCTGCGTCCGGTGATCCGGCCCATCCGCCGCATGCCCGGGCGTGCGGTGCCGGGCAGCAGCCGGGTGAGGTCGTGGGTCCGGTACCGGATGATCGGCAGGGCCTCCTTGGTCAGCGAGGTGAAGACAAGCTCGCCGTGTTCGCCGTCGCCGAGCACTTTGGCGTCATCGAAGGGGTCGATGATTTCCGGGCGGAAGTGGTCCTCCCAGATGTGCGTGCCGTCCTTGGACTCCACACATTCCCCGGCCACGCCCGGCCCCATCACTTCGGAGAGGCCGTAGATGTCGCAGGCGTCCAGGCCCATGGACAGCTCCAGCTCGTGACGCATTTCCTCGGTCCACGGCTCGGCTCCCAGGACGGCATTCTTCAGCGAAGTGGAGCGCGGATCGATGCCGGCAGCGCGCATGGCATCGGCAATGGTGAGCAGATAGGTGGGGGTGCACAGGATGGTGTCCGG
This sequence comes from Arthrobacter sp. NPDC097144, assembly GCF_044762205.1. Lineage (NCBI taxonomy): Bacteria > Bacillati > Actinomycetota > Actinomycetes > Micrococcales > Micrococcaceae > Arthrobacter > Arthrobacter sp. NPDC097144. The sequence goes on from NZ_JBIWDW010000007.1 coordinate 149,465, forward strand.
CTGGAAGTCGGTGATCAGCTGGATCTGCCGTTCGGTCTGTCCCCCGGACATCGGAATGACGGTGCAGCCGAGTTTCTCGGCGCCGGCGTGGGCGCCCAGGCCTCCGGTGAACAGGCCGTAGCCGTAGGCATTGTGGACCTTGTAGCCCGGCTTGACTCCGGAGGCACGCAGTGACCGTGCCACCAGCGTGCTCCAGCGGTCCAGGTCGCCTGCGGTGTAGCCGACGACGGTGGGCCGGCCGGTGGTTCCGGAGGAGGCATGGATCCGTGCCACCTGCTCCTGCGGGACGGCAAACATACCGAACGGATAGGTTTGGCGCAGGTCTTCCTTGGTGGTGTACGGGAACTTGGCGAGGTCCGCCAGTTCCCGGAGGTCCTCGGGGTGGACCCCGGCGTCGTCGAACTTCTGCGTGTACAGCGGGACGCGCTCGTACGCGTACTTGACCGTGTGCTGCAGCCTGGTCAGCTGCAGGGCCTCGATCTGGTCGCGGCTCATCCGCTCTTCGGGATCAAGGCTGGCGGGATCTGCTGCTGTGGACTTCAGGAGTGACGGGGAGGAAATCATGGGGGGGCCTTTGCGTTGGAGCGTCTCAGTGGTGAAGCGGATCAGCTGCGGGGACGGCGGGCGGGATTGGGAATGGAACGTGAACGGCCGCGGAACTCAGCCACTACCCGGCTGCCGCCGCCGGGGGCGCAGGCGGTGACTTCGACGTCGTATACGCCGCTTCGGCCGGAGGAGGCACGGTACGCGGCCACGGCCCGCAGTGTTTCGCCGGGCAGCGCGGAGGAGATGAAGGTGATGTCCGCGCCGGATGCAACGGTGATCAGCTCCGCCTCTGCGAGCTCTGCCGTGGAGGGGTTGCAGGCCAGGGCGAAGGCTGTGTCCGCAAACGCGAAGACCATGCCGCCGTGGGCCATGCTGAAGCCGTTGAGCATGTCGGGGCGCAGCACCATGCTGCAGCGGGCTTCCCCGGGAGCGAGATGCTCCACCGCGATTCCGAGCCATTGGGCAACGGAATCATCTTTCAGAATCGGATGGATCACGCCGTTTTCCTGCGTTGGGGCGGTGACACCGGTGTCAGCCATGGGGCCCTCTCGTTTTAGTTACCGAATGTTCATTAGGTAATCCTGCGAGGGGCGGCGCTGTCAAGCAGGGAGGAGTTGTGTGTCACATCCGCCCGGGCCGGTTTATCCGGCGGGAGGACACCGCGCCCCGCAGTGGCGTACTTTGAGGAGGTGGATGAGTGTGAGGCTGCGGCCGATTTCTGGACAACGGCTCTGGTACTCCGGGATCCCAGTGCTTCCTGACTGGCTGGATCCGCAGGTTTTCCTGGCGGATCCGGCATTGGGGCCCTGGGTGGTGCTGGTGGTGTGCGCCATTGTTTTTGCCGAGACCGGCTTGCTGGTGGGGTTTTTCCTTCCCGGTGATTCCCTGCTGTTCACTGCCGGGCTGCTGGTGGCTACCGGCACCGTCCATGTGAACATCTGGGTGCTCGGGCTGTTGATTTCCCTGGCTGCCTTTATGGGCGACCAGCTGGGTTACTGGATTGGGCGCAAAGCCGGTCCGGCGGTTTTCTCCCGCCCCAATTCACGGGTGTTCCGGCAGGAGAACGTCATCCGTGCCGAGCAGTTCTTTGCCCGGCACGGCGGCAAGGCAGTGACGCTGGCCAGGTTTGTGGGGGTGGTGCGCACCTTCACTCCGGTGGTGGCCGGCATAGGACGGATGCCCTACCGCGTCTACATAGCGTTTGACGCCTTCGGCGCTTTGCTGTGGGGGGTGGGGATCACCGTGCTCGGCTATGTGCTGGGCAACCGCTTCCCGTTCATCCGCGACCATCTGGATCTGCTGGTCCTGGGGGTGGTCCTGCTGACCGTGGTGCCCGTTGGGCTGGGTCTGCTGCGCCAGCGGCGCAGGGCCGGCGCGGCGGCCAAGGGCGGACCGCGGACTGCAGGCCCCGCGGCGGCTGCCGGCGCCGGGAGCAACCTCGCGAACAACGGCGACGGCGGAGCCGGGAGCCGGGGGAGCTCCGGTACTGCGGGGCAGGCCGCGGAGGCCGGCACAGTGCCTCCGAATCCGGTGGATGAACCCACTGCTGCGGAGAAGCCGCCAACCGCCGCCGCAGGAGAAGAAACTGATCCTCCTGCGGCCCGGGGCGCGTTTGCCCGCCGGGCCGCTCCCCCGAAGCGGGGAAGCGGCCGTACGGCTGCCGAGCAGGCCGGCCGCTAGTTGCTTCCGGTCTCCGGGGCGATCGGCTCTTCGGCGCCCAGCGCATCCAGCACAAAGGCGTAGTCCCAGGCCCGGTCCTTCCATGCCTCGTACCGGCCGGAAGCGCCGCCGTGGCCGCCGTCCATCTCGATCTTCATCACGATCGGCTCGGATCCGGTGGTGACTTCGCGCAGTTTTGCCACCCATTTGGCCGGCTCCACATACAGCACCCGGGTGTCATTGAAGGACGTGACGGCGGCAATGCGCGGATAGTCCACGGCCCGGATGTTTTCGTACGGGGAGTATTCCTTCATGTACCGGTACACCTCGGGATCGGTGATGGGGTTGCCCCATTCCTCCCACTCCAGCGCCGAAAGCGGCAGTTCCGGATCCAGGATGCTGGTTAGAGCGTCCACGAACGGCACCTGCGCCACGATCGCCTTGTACTTCTCCGGAGCCAGGTTGGCCACGGCACCCATCAGCAGTCCGCCGGCAGAACCGCCCATGGCCGCAATCCGGGACGGATCCACCCAGCCGGAGGACGCCATGTAGTCCGTGGCAGCCACGAAGTCGGTGAAGGTGTTCTTCTTGTTCAGTTTCTTGCCCTGGTCATACCAGGTGCGTCCCATTTCGCCGCCGCCGCGGATGTGCGCGACGACGAAGATGACGCCGCGGTCCAGCAGGGACAGCCGGGCCACGCTGAAGGCCGGGTCCATGCTGATTTCATAGCTGCCGTACGCGTAGACCAGGGCCGGATTGGTGCCGTCCTGCTTGACCTCCGCCCGGCGCAGCACGGACAGCGGAATCCGCGCACCGTCGGCTGCCGGAGCCCACGCCCGCTCCGCCACGTACTCGGCCGGGTTGTAGCCGCCCTTGACCGGGGTTTCTTTGCGCAGCTCCAGTTCACCGGTGGCCAGCACATAGTCATAGACGCGCGGGGGCGTCAGATAGGAGGTGTAGCTGAGCCGGATGATCGGGGAATCATATTCGGCGTTGGCGAGGTTGGCCGTGTACAGCTCCTCGTCGAAGGCCGGTTCCCCGGGATCGCCCTGCACTTCCGTGCCCAGGCCCTCCAGGGGCAGGACCTGCACGCGCTCGGTGGTGTCCTTGCGGACCGACACGATGATGTGCGTTTTGGTGACAGCCGCACCGTTGACGCGGACGGCGTCGTCGTGCGCCACCACGGTGTTCCAGTGCTGCTCGGCTAGCGGCAGCGCAAACTCCGTCTCCGCCACGAGCGAGAGCATGGAGTTCAGCGCGTCCTTATTGTGCGTGATCAGGTAGTGGCGCTCGCCGGCGATGGTGACGGGCTCGGCCTCGTAGAGGATGCGCTCGCTGCGCGGAATCAGCGTGCGCACCTCACCGGCGGGATCCTCGAAGTCCAGCACCCGGTACTCGGAATATTCAGAGTTGCTGATGCCGATCAGCAGCTGCCTGCGGTCCGCGGAGAGGTCAAAGCCGGTCCACATGGCAACGTCGTCCTCCTGGTAAATGACGGCGTCGTCCTCCACCGGTGTCCCGAGGGTGTGTGCCTTGATCTGGTAGGGGCGCCAGGAGTCGTCCACGACGGTGTAGAAGACGCGGGTGCCGTCGGGGGAGAAGGCCAGGGAGTAGAAAACATTCTCCACGGTGTCCGGCAGCAGCTCACCGGTGCGCAGGTCCTTGATCCGCAGCGTGAAGCGCTCGTCGCCCGCGTTGTCCTCGGAGTAGGCCAGCAGGTTGCCGTCCTCAGTCACTGCCAGGCCGCCCAGGGAAAAGAACGGCTTGCCTTCGGCTTCGGCGTTGCCGTCAATCAGGATCTGCTCGCCCGGAACCGGAACGCCGGGTGTCACGACGGGCGGAGTCCAGTCAGCGTCCAGGTCCCCGGTGTCCTGTGCCGCGGTGCGGCAGTGGATGGCATACTGCTGGCCCTCTTCGGTGCGGGAGTAGTACCACCAGCCCTTCTTGCGGGCGGGGACCGACAGATCGGTTTCCTCGGTGCGGTTCTTGATCTCGTCGAAGATTTCCTGCCGCAGCTTTTCCTGGTGGGCGGTGACCTCTTCCATGTAGGCGTTTTCCGCCTTGAGGTGGGCCACGACGTCGGGGTTTTCCTTCTCCCGCAGCCATTCATAGTCGTCAACGAAGGTATCTCCGTGGTGGACGCGTTCGATGGGAACCTTTTTGGCAACGGGAGGGGTGGCAGAAGTAGTCATATCCCGAATATATCGACACCGTCCGGACGGGCGAAGAACCCCACAGTGTTTATGCTCGGGGCTTACCTGGACCTGCACCGCGCGTGCTGCTGCCCTGGCGTCTGCGGCCGGCGCTCCGTCGGGGCGCGCGGCGGGACCGGGCGCGTGTGATCAGACCTGCAGCAGCAGCCCCGCTGTCAGCGCGGCAGCGGCCAAAAACAGCAGCCAGTTGCCAAGCACCGTGAGCAGGGTGGTCCCGAAGGGCTGCTCCGCCCGCCGGGCGGGCGGATCCAGGATGGGATCTGCGGCAGCGCCCTTGCGGAACTGTCCCCAGAGCGAGGTGGACAGCAGGACCAGCCCGCCGATCAGGGCGGTCGGCACTGCCGGGAGGCTGAAAAGCACCAGGTCTCCGGCCAGTACCGCTGACCCCGCGAGGGCCAGAAGCACTGCTCCGGCTCCGAGGATGCACTGCCGGAGCGTTGTCCGGGTCGCCAGGCGCCGCAGCAGGGGAGCGCAGGCAGCAAGGGCAAGCCCGGCAGCAACCAGCAAAAAGCCCGGCAGGGTCACCTGAACCCGGGATTCAGTGGAGCTGACGGCCGCGGCCACCGCGAAGAACCCGAGGAGGCCCAGGCAGGTGGGAACCAGCAGCGCGGCCAGCGCCGCCCTGGAGACCCTGCGGCGGGACGGGTCGGACTTCGGAGCGGAGCCGGGCGGAGCGCCGGGGACCTCAGCGGCAGTATCCCGGGCGTCACGGGCTGTCATGGAGGCTTCTCCTGGAGATGTGTTCATGGTGTCCTTCATTGTCCAGGAAGCTCCCCACCGTGCCGGCGAACCGTGTCCACAGGTCGCTTTGCCCGGCCAGTTCCCGCCGCCCTGCCGTGGTGAGGGAGAAATACTTCCGCCCGGGACCGCCGTCGCCGGCCTGCCAGGAGACGGTGACCCAACCGGCGGACTCGAGGCGGGTCAGCAGCGGATACAGGGTTCCGCCCCGAACTTCACCAAAGCCCTGCTGCTCGAGCCGGGAGGCGATCGCGTAACCATAGGTGGCGCCGCCGTCGAGCGCTTTCAGCACACACAGGCTGAGTGCCGCCCGCATCCAGTCGCTGGGCCAGGAAAAATTCTGCACGCTGAGATATTTTCACGAACTAGTAAGCCTGTCTATGTAGCGGCCGAGTGCCGTCTTGACGTGCCCTCCGTCACGCCTATATTCTGACCGAACGGTCGGTAATTATTCCTGCACCCCAGGCAGCCGACTCCTTCCGCACAGTGAGGTGGCAAAAATGTCGTTGCATACCGATGCTTTCCCCGGCACGCAGGCCGGGGGAACCGTCCAGGACTCCGGACCAGAGGCATACTTTGAGCAGCTGCTGGCTGAGGATTCGAGGATTGAACCGCGGGACTGGATGCCCGAGGCCTACCGCAAGACCCTGGTCCGGCAGATCTCCCAGCACGCGCATTCCGAGATCATCGGCATGCAGCCCGAGGCCAACTGGATTACCCGCGCGCCCTCGCTCAAGCGCAAGGCCATCCTCATGGCCAAGGTGCAGGATGAGGCGGGGCACGGCCTCTATCTGTACTCCGCAGCGGAAACGCTGGGAACTCCGCGCGAAAAGATGACGGAGGACCTGATTGCCGGCAAGGCCCGGTACTCGAGCATTTTCAACTACCCCACTCTGAGCTGGGCAGACATGGGGGCGATCGGCTGGCTGGTGGACGGCGCCGCGATCTGCAACCAGGTGCCCCTCTGCCGTGCGTCCTACGGTCCCTACGGCCGGGCGATGGTGCGCGTGTGCAAGGAAGAGTCCTTCCACCAGCGGCAGGGATTCGAGATCCTCCTGGAACTGGCCAACGGCACGCAGGCGCAGCGGGACATGGCGCAGGACGCCATCAACCGCTGGTACGCCCCGTCGCTGATGATGTTCGGCCCGCCTGATGATGATTCGCCCAATTCCAAGCAGTCCATGGCCTGGAACATCAAGCGCTTCTCCAACGATGAACTGCGCTCGCGGTTCGTGGGCATGATCGTGGAACAGGTCAAGGTGCTGGGCCTGACCCTGCCGGATGACTCCATCCGCTACAACGAGGACACCTTGCAGTGGGAGCACGCGCCGCTGGACTGGAACGAGTTCAAGGAAGTCCTCGCCGGCAGGGGGCCCTGCAACGCGCAGCGGCTGGCCCGCCGCCGCGAGGCACATGAAGACGGCGCCTGGGTGCGCGAGGCAGCAGCCGCATACGCGGCAAAACAGGCACAAAAGATGAAGGTGGCTTGAGTTATGGTTTCCGGTTCCACAACGGGCGACGACGGCGCCAAGCCGGTGGGTACAAAGACTTCCGCTGAGCCGGGGACAGCTGCTGAGGCTGCCGCGCTGAGCACGGCCTGGCCGCTGTGGGAGGTGTTTGTCCGCTCCTCCCGCGGCTTGTCCCACGTCCATGCCGGTTCGCTGCACGCGCCGGACGCGGACATGGCCGTCCGCAACGCCCGCGACCTCTACACCCGCCGCAACGAGGGTGTCTCGCTCTGGGTGGTGCCGGCGTCGGCCATTATCGCCTCCGACCCCGATTCCAAGGGGCAGTTCTTTGAATCCCCGCAGGGCAAGGACTACCGGCACGCCACCTACTACACCAAGTCCGAAGGAGTGAAGCACCTGTGAGCTCGGACAGCGCCACCCGCATCACCCCCGGCAACGCCCTGCGCCCGGAGGATATCTCCGCATCAGGCGTCAAGGCGCCCGCCGACGTCGCCGAATACGCCCTGCGCCTTGGCGATGATTCCCTGATCCTGGCCCAGCGGCTGGGCTGGTGGATTTCCCGCGCCCCCGAACTGGAAGAGGACGTGGCCCTGGGCAACATCGGGCTGGACCTGCTTGGACACGCCCGGTCCTTCCTGACCTACGCGGGGTCCGCTTCCGATCGCACCGAAGATGACCTGGCCTACTGGCGCCGCGAGGGCGAATTCCGCTCCGCACACCTGTTTGAACAGCCCAACGGAGACTTCGGCCGGACCATTGCCCGCCAGCTGGCGGCGTCCTTCTACCTCTATGAGCTTTACTCCGCGCTGATGTCCTCCAACGATCCGACCCTGGCAGCGGTTGCCGCCAAGGCCGTCAAGGAGGTCGACTACCACCGCGACCACAGCGCCCAGTGGATCCTGCGCCTGGCCGGCGGCACCGAGGAATCCCGGCGCCGCATCACGCGCGCGCTGGAACTGACGTGGCCGTACGTCGGCGAACTGTTCGAGGACGACGATCTGGTTGTTTCCCTGGCCGGAACCGGAGCGGCAGTGCTGCCGTCTTCGCTCCGTGCCGGCTTCGACGCCGGTGTCGGTGCCGTTCTCAGCGAAGCCGAGCTCGAGGTTCCGCAGGTTCCGGCCGCTCCCGGCGGTGGACGCCGCGGAAAGCACAGTGAACATCTGGGCTATCTGCTGGCCGAGATGCAGGTCCTGGCCCGGGAGCATCCCGGCGCCAGCTGGTAAGCGGTCATGACTGAGACTGAGGACGCCGTAACAGCCGGCACCGAAACGCTCCGTCCCTCCGAGCCGGTGGCGGCCCGTGCCTGGGACATTGCCGCCACGGTCTGTGACCCGGAGATTCCGGTGCTGACGATCGAGGATCTGGGGGTGCTGCGCGCGGTTGAGCCCACCGCCCCCGGCGCCGTTACCGTCACCATCACGCCCACCTACTCCGGCTGCCCGGCCATGGACGCCATCCGCCAGGACGTGACTGCGGCGCTAAACGCTGCCGGCTATGACCGTGTCCGCGTGGACCTGGTGCTCGCCCCGGCCTGGACCACGGATTGGATGAGCGAGGCAGGGAAGGCCAAGCTCAACAGCTACGGCATCGCCCCGCCCACCGGCAAGGCAACCGCCGGCCCCGTCCGGCTCGGCCTGAGCGTGAAGTGCCCGCAGTGTGCCTCCCTCAACACCCGCGAACTGACCCGTTTTGGCTCCACCTCCTGCAAGGCGCTCTATGTCTGCCAGGACTGCAGCGAACCCTTCGACTACTTCAAGGTGCTCTAACCCATGACTACATCCGTTCCCGCTGAAACGGCCGTTGAGCCGGGCGCAGCGCCTGCCGCCGCGTCGCCGTCGGCCGCGCCGAACCGCCGCACCGCGTTCCATCCCCTGACCGTCGCGGAAGTCCGGCGCCTGACCGAAGACGCCATTGAGGTCACCTTCGCGGTGCCGGAGTTGCTCGAAGGCTCCTTTGACTACCTGCCCGGCCAGTACGTTGCCCTGCGCACCACGCTGGAGGGCTCCGAGGTCCGCCGCAGCTACTCCATCTGTGCCGAGCCGCGGCCCGGTGAGATCCGGGTGGCGATCAAGCGTGACCTGGGCGGGCTGTTCTCGAGTTGGGCCAACGAGTTCCTGAAGGCCGGCGACGTGCTGGACGTGATGAGCCCTTCCGGCGGCTTCATCTCCAAGCATCCGATGAACGGGCTGAACCACCCCGAGGACATCGATCTGGGCAGCGAGGACGTTTTCGTGGCCGTGGCCGCAGGCTCCGGGATTACTCCGGTAATTTCCATCGCCCGGACGGTGCTGGCTGCCTCGGAGACCGTGCGGTTTGACCTGGTCTACGCGAACAAGGCCGCCATGGACGTCATGTTCCTGGAAGAGCTGGCGGACCTGAAGGACCGGTATCCGGCCCGGTTCGCCCTGCACCACGTACTGTCCCGCGAACAGCGGATCTCGCCTTTGCTGACCGGCCGGATTGACGCCGAGAAGCTGTCTGCCCTGATCGACTCCGTGCTGCCCACCCGCAACGTGGACGAATGGTTCCTCTGCGGCCCCTTCGAACTGGTGCAGATGTGCCGGGACACGCTCGCGGACCGCGGGGTCGAGGCCGAAAAGATCCGCTTCGAGCTCTTCACCACCGGCCAGCCCAACCGTCCCGAGGGGCAGGCAGGCCGCCCGGTGGCCGCGGACACCGGGGGTGAGACCTACGACATCACGTTCCGGCTGGACGGGCTGCAGGGCAAGGTGGCCAGCCCCACCCACGCCCGTGAAACCATCCTCAACGCCGCGCTGCGCGTCCGTCCGGATGTTCCGTTCGCCTGCGCCGGCGGCGTCTGCGGCACCTGCCGGGCCAAGCTGGTTACCGGCACGGTGGAGATGGAAGAGAACTACGCCCTGGAACCGGACGAGCTGGAAAAGGGTTACATCCTCACCTGCCAGTCCCGGCCCACCAGTGCCGGCGTCACCGTCGACTACGACGCCTAGTCCTGAAGGAACGGAGCACCCCTTGATTGAACTGAGCGTCGACAACGGCATCGCCGAAATTGTGCTGAATGCGCCAAAGAAGCTCAACGCCCTGGACGAGGAGGCGCTGGCGGAGCTTTCACAGGCGTACGACGACGCCGCCGCCGCCGGGGTGCGGGCCCTGCTGCTGAAAGGTGAAGGCCGTGCGTTCTGCGCCGGACGGGACATCTCCGCCGTCGACCCCGCCAACGACGACGCCTACGCCTACCTGGGCGACCTGGTGACTCCGCTGCTGAAGAAGATGGCGGCGTTTCCCGCTCCGACCTTCGCCGCGGCGCAGGGCGCATGCCTCGGCGTTGGACTCGGACTGCTCGTGGCGACCGACGTCGTGTACGTGGCAGACAACGCCAAAATCGGCTCACCGTTCGCGAACCTGGGCGCAACCCTGGATTCCGGCGGACACTGGCTGTTCACCGAACGCCTTGGCGCCCACCGGACGCTGGACCTTATCTATACGGCGGATCTGATGAGTGGTGCCGAAGCCGTGGCGGCCGGCTTGTTCAGCCGTTCGTTCCCGGCCGATGAACTGCAGGAGCGCACCCGCGAGATCGTGGAACGGGTGGCCAGCGGCGCAACCGGAGCATTCCGGGCGTCGAAGTCCCTGGTGGCGCAGATCCGGGATTCCCGGGTGGGGCTGTGGACCGCGATGGAGGCTGAGAACACCGCTCAGGGCGACCTCTGCCGGACCAAGGACTACGCCGAAGGATTCTCGGCGTTCATCGACAAGCGCAAGCCGGTCTTTCAGGGGTAGCGGCTGCCGGGGCAATGGCCCGGTGGTCTCAGCTGGCCCCCTCGGGCCGCAAGCCTCTTCACCCCGCTGCGGTCCTTCGTGCAGATAACGGGACTGCGGATTATCTCTCGTGCAGAAGACGGCCCTAAAAGAGCTCAAATGCGGGTTTTGGGCCCGTGACCTGCCCGAAGGATTTTGGGAAGCGGGTTTTGGGCCCGTCATCTGCGCGGAGAATCCGCCAGAACGCACCGCAGCGTATTCGACAACCTGTAGAAATCCGGGGACAATATCAGCAGCCGGACGGTGCACCCGCCCACCCGGTCCGAACCGTCTCCGGGAGGGAACATGAGCACGCGCGCCGCACGCATGGTGCGCGGCTGGGCCGCAGCTTTGTCGGCCACGGCCGTTGCCGCAGCCTCCCACGTTCTCGCCGGCGGTGCCATTCCCCATCCTTCCATTGTGCTGTTCTGCCTCGCGCTGTCCGCCATGGTCTCCTGTGCCCTGGCCGGCAAATCCCTGTCTGTGCCAAGGATTGCCGGAGCAGTGCTGGCCAGCCAGGGGATTTTCCACCTGCTCTTTACCGCCGGCGGGGCGGGAACGGTCTCCGGAACTGCCGGGACTTCCGCAGGCTTGGCCGGTGCGGCACACGCAGGCCATGCAGGCCATGCGGATCCGGCGGCGCTGGCCGCGCAGTTCGCTGACACCGGCGCCGGGACGGCCCTCACCATGGGGACGGCCGGGCACGCCTCGGCGGCGATGTGGCTCGGACACCTGCTGGCTGCCGCGGTAACCGTGGTGCTTCTGCGCAACGGAGAGGCCGCCCTGCTGCGGATCCTGGCCGCCATGCGGCTGACCATCACCGCCATCCTTCCGCTCATCCTTCCGCTGCCGCTGGGCCCGCGGATCCCCAAGCTTTCCACTCTGATTCCTGCTGAACCGCTGCCGAACCTCGGTGTTCCGCTGCTGGTGATGAGACACCGGGGCCCGCCGGCTGCTGCTGTGTCCTTCTAGGCCCTCCCCTTCCGGGCGGAGCCTTTTTCTTCCAGCAGCCGCCGGTAACGAGCCGGCGCAGAAAGCAGCCATGCCTCAGCTCTCCTTCTCCATCCTTTCCCGCCGGATTCCCTCCGGCCACCCCTCCCGCACCCCTGCCCGGCAGCCGCTGGCCGTCCGGATCCTTCTTCTCGGCGCCTTGATGCTTGCCGGGCTCGCGGCAGCACTTTCCACCGCGCCGGCAGCCCTGGCCCATGACGAACTGGTGAGCAGCACCCCGGCCGCCGGTGAACGTTTTGAAACCTCACCTTCCGAGCTGGAACTGGTCTTCAGCAGCGCCCTGATGGACCTGGGCAACCAGATCATTGTGCTCGACGCCGACGGCCGTAACTGGGCGGAAGCCGCCCCGGTGCTGACCCGGACCAACCTGGTGCAGCCGCTGCCTGCCGACATGCCTGAGGGTGAGTACTCGGTACGCTGGCGTGCCGTCTCTTCCGACGGACACCCGATCACGGGCCAGTTCGAATACCTGGTGGGTGCCAACGCCGTAGCCGGCTCGGCTTCCACTGCCGCTCCGGCTGAGAACGACGCCGAGGACTCACCTGTGGAAAGCACGGACAGCGCAGAGAACCCCAAGAGCAGCGAGACGTCCGACGACGGCGGGAACGCTCCGTGGTTTACCATCGTCATCGCCGGTGCAGCGGGTCTGGCCGTCTACGCGGTGTACGCGGTTCTCTCACGCCGCAAGCGCAGCCGCACCGAATAACCGGACGCACCGGTCCGGGCTAACGGTCCGGCTTCTTTCACCCCACACTTCACGGCGCATCACCCTGCCCGGCTCCGGAGCGAGCCGGCGCGCGCCCATGCCCTTCAGGAGCTTCACCATGCCCTTCTTCAACTCCCCTGCCTCTTCCGCAGCCACGGAATCCATCACCGCTTCCAAGCGCCCCAAAGCCTTGGGCCTCCTCTGTGTTGCCGCCGTCGGGGCGCTGCTGCTCGGCGGCTGCTCCGGCGGGTCATCTGCAGAGTCGACGCAGCCTCCGTCGGCCCCAGCAGGCGGAACCGCCGCCCAGGATGCTCCGGCAGCGGAATCCCCGCTGACCATCAAGGAGCCCTGGATCAAAGCTGCTGAGACCGGGATGACCGGCGCCTTTGGCGTCCTCGCCAACAACGGCGCGGAGGACATCCAGGTCATCGGTGCTTCTTCGCCGGCAGCAGCGTCCGTTGAACTGCACGAAACAGCAGCGGGCGCCGACGGGCAGTTTGCCATGGCTGAAACCACTGACGGGTTCACTGTGCCGGCCGGCGGCGAATTCCTGCTGGAGCCGGGCGCAAACCACCTGATGCTGATGGGGCTCACCGGCCCGGTCCTGCCCGGTGACGAGGTTTCCTTCACCCTGGAACTTGCCGACGGAACTACCGTTGACTTCACTGCCACTGCCAAAGACTTCTCCGGCGCCAACGAGAGCTACCACGGAAAATGAGTGAGGACCGGGCCCCGGACGCCGGGGACCGCAGCCGGGACATGAGCCCGTACAGCGCTGGAACCGCCGATGCCCGCCGCGGGGTAAACCGCCGCCACCTGTTGTTCGGCGGAGCTGCGGCGGGACTCGGCGCGCTGGCCGCCGCCGGCCTTGGCGCTGCGGGCGGTTCCGGTTCCGGTACGGAGGCATCTGCGGATCAGGCGGAAGCTGCGGCAGTCGGACTCGGAAGCGCCGTCGTGCCCTTTTACGGAGCGCGGCAGGCGGGCATCGAGACTCCGGCACAGGCCCACGCAGTTTTCCTGGCCCTGGACCTGGTGCCGAACCTGACCCGGCAGCGCTTGGCGGCGCTGCTGCGCCTGCTGTCCGACGACGCCGCGGCCCTCGCTTCCGGGCGTGCGGCACTGGCGGACACCGAACCTGAACTGGCAGTGAACCCTGCCCGGCTGACCGTGACGTTCGGCTTCGGCCCGGCGCTGGTGGCGCTGGCCAACCCTGATGCGGCGCCGGCCTGGCTGCGTCCGCTGCCCGACTTTGGGATCGACCGCCTGCAGCCGGCTTTTTCCGGCGGGGATCTGCTGCTGCAGCTGTGCGCGGATGACCCGCTGACGCTGGCGCACGCGCGGCGGATGCTGCTCAAGGATGCCCGTGCCTTCGCTGCGGTGCGCTGGGTCCAGTCCGGTTTCCTGCACGCCGCAGGCACAAAGGAGGCCGGCGCCACGCCGCGCAACCTGTTTGGGCAGCTGGACGGCACCGGCAACCCCGGCACCGGCAACCCCCGGAAGGCCGGGGAGCTTGAACGGGTGGTCTGGGGCAGCCCGGAGATTGCGCCGTGGCTGGAGAACGGGACGTCCATGGTCGTACGGCGCATCGCCATGGATCTTGACACCTGGGATGAGCTGGACCGCCGGGGCCGTGAGGAATCGGTGGGGCGCACACTGGCTACCGGTGCTCCGCTGACCGGAACCGCGGAGCACGATGAGCCCGACTTTGCAGCCCGCACCAGCCTCGGATTCCCGGTGATTGCCCAGTCTTCCCACCTCCGCCGTGCCCGGCCCGATGATGAGCGGCAGCGGATTTTCCGCCGTCCGTACAACTACGACGATCCGCCCGCCGCGGGAAGCTCTTCCGGCGGGGTGTCCAACTCCGGACAGATCTTCGTGTCCTACCAGGCCGACGTCGACCGGCAGTTTGTGCCGATCCAACAGCGCCTGGACCAGCTGGACATCCTGAACGAATGGACTACGCCGGTGGGCTCCGCCGTGTTTGCCGTGCCACCGGGTGCTGAGGAGGGCGGATTTGTGGGGGAGGTGCTCTTCGGCTGAGGATCGGCCGGTCCGGACAGGTTGTCTCATGGACGCGGAGGAGGCTAAGTTGGAACTTGATGATCAGCATGCTGATGTTTTCCGGAACACTTCGGAGGCACAGGCAATGACGGAGAGATGGAGGCACAGATGACGGACAGCTACGATCCGAACAATGATCCGGCCAACCCCGACAAGCCCAAGGATGCCGGCAGGAAGCTGCAGGACGGCACGCAGGAAGGCACCGGAAACCATGAGCCGAGCACGGCCAAGGCCGTGCACGCCAACCCGGACCCGGCCGCCGGGAACGTCACCGGGCTGGAGCCCGGCGGCGGTGTTCCCCCGGGGGAAACCCCTCCCGCCGAAGATCAGATGAGCACTGATCAGGGGCACGACGAATAATCCCCTGCGCATACCTGCGGCCCGTCACCGGACTTTCCGGCGGCGGGCCGCTGCTGTGTCTCAGGTGGGCTGAACCCGCAGGCAATCAGACCGGGGGCCTATGTCGCGTCCAAATCCTCGAACACCAGGAACGTCTGGGTGTCCAGGATCCCGGGCATGGACTGCAGCTGGTCGAAGATGACCTGGCGCAGATGGACGTTGTCCTCCGCCCGCACCAAAAGAATGACGTCGAAGGAGCCTCCCACCAGGGCAATGTGGTGGATTTCGGGTATGGCTCGGAGCTGTTCGCGCAGCTCCCGCCAGGAATGCTGGCGCACCTTCAGCGTCACGTAGGCGGAGGAGCGCAGGCCCGCCTTCACCGGATCGACGACGGCGGTGAACCGGCTCAGCACGCCGGTTTCCGTCAGCTTCGCGATGCGGGAGTAGGCGTGGGCGCGGGAGATGTGGACGGCCTCCGCCACGGCTGTCACCGAGGCCCTTCCGTTTGCGGTGAGCTCGGCCAGGATGGCGCGGTCAATATCATCCAGCCGCGGAGCAGCCTGTTCCGTTGTGTCCCGTGCCATAGTGTCTACGTCCTTCGGGTAATCCAGCTCACACGCTACATTTCGTCCATAAGCCTAGCCCCTAGGGCAGCAATCATCCACGTTTTTGGTCTCATGTGGATACGAATAAGGGCCATCAGCATACTGGGATAACAGAACATCCACGGCGAAGACGCTGGTGGAAGTGCGGCTGACGGAGGCAAAATGACTATTTCCACGGGCAATCCGCCCCCCGGCGCCATGGAAGACCGCCGCCGGAACGCACCGCGCACCGGCAGTGCCGGCACCGGGACCCATTCGGACCTGCTGCCCTCGGAATCTCCCGTGCAGCTGGTGGACCCGGACGGCGTCCACCGCCACGATGACCGCTATCCGCTGCCCGACGGCGAATCCCTGCTCAGTGCCTACGCCCAGCTGATGCTCGGCCGCCGCATCAATGACCAGGCTAATGCCCTCGTCCGGCAGGGCCGGCTGGCCGTTTATCCGTCCTCTCACGGCCAGGAGGCCTGCCAGGTGGCAGCCGCCGTCGTCCTCGGGGCGCAGGACTGGCTCTTCCCCACCTACCGGGACACAGTGTCCGTGATCGCCCGCGGCGTGGAGCCGCTGCAGGTCCTGACGCTGCTGCGCGGCGACTGGCATTCCGGCTATGACCCCTATGAACACAACACCGCCCCGCAGGCCACGCCTCTGGCAACGCAGCTGCTGCACGCCGTCGGCGTGGCCCATGCCGCCAAGCTCAAGGGCGAGGACACCGTTGTCCTGGCCATGTGCGGCGACGGAGCCACCAGTGAAGGGGACTTCCACGAAGCGTTGAACTTTGCCGCCGTGTTCCACGTTCCGGTGGTCTTCTTTGTGCAGAACAACGAGTACGCCATCTCCGTGCCGCTGAAGAACCAGTCCGTCGCACCGTCGCTCGCGCATAAGGCCATCGGTTACGGCATGCCCGGCGAGCGGGTGGACGGCAATGACCTGGCCGCCCTGCTCTCCGTCCTCGGCGCTGCCGTGGACCGGGCGCGCGAGGGGTCCGGACCGTCCCTGGTCGAGGCACACACCTACCGCATGCAGGCGCATACCAACGCCGACGACGCCACCCGCTACCGCACGCAGGAAGCCGTTCAGGCGTGGGTGCCGCGGGATCCGATCACCCGCCTGAGCACCTATCTGCGCGGCCTGAACCTGCTCGACGACGACGCCGAAGCCGGCTTCGCAGCCGACGCCGAGGCTGTTGCCTCCGCCATCCGCGACGGACTGAACGCCGAGGTGGAACCGGATTCGCAGGAACTGTTCGCCCACGTCTACACCCGCCGCACCCCGCAGCTCACGGAGCAGGCAAACCTGCTGCGCGACGAACTCTCGCGCCAGGCCTGAAAGGCAGCCATTCATGACCGTCACTGAAACTCTTGAAGCACCGGCCGCGCCACAGGCTGCTGCGCCGGAATCGCTCACGTTCGCCAAAGCCCTGAACACGGCACTGGCCGATGAAATGGCTGCCGACTCCGCCGTCGTCATGTTCGGCGAGGACGTGGGCCCGCTCGGCGGCGTTTTCCGCATCACGGACGGGCTGACCGCCCGCTTCGGTGCGGACCGCTGCTTCGACACCCCGCTGGCCGAATCCGGCATCATGGGCATGGCCGTAGGCATGGCCATGAACGGGCTGCGGCCCGTGGTGGAAATGCAGTTCGACGCCTTTGCCTTTCCGGCTTTTGAGCAGGTGGTCAGCCACGTGGCCAAAACGGCCAACCGCACCCGCGGCCGGGTCCGCCTGCCGATGGTGATCCGCATTCCCTACGCCGGCGGTATTGGGGGAGTGGAGCACCACTGCGACTCCTCCGAGTCCTACTACGCCCACACCCCGGGCCTGACCGTAGTGGCTCCTGCCACCGTTTCCGATGCCTACACGCTGCTGCGCGAAGCCATCCGGCTAAACGATCCGGTGGTGTTCCTGGAACCCAAAAAGCTGTACTGGACCAAGGAGGACGTGGACCTGGCCGCGCTGCGCAGCCGGTTCGACGCGGGGGACGTTGCGGCGCACGACGACGGCGGGCAGCGTCCCGGCGGCATCGGCACCGCCGCTGTGGCCCGCTCCGGCACTGACGTCACGCTGATTGCCTACGGGCCCTCGGTGTCCACCGCCCTGGCAGCCGCGGAAGCCGCCGCGGCGGAGGGCCGGTCGCTGGAAGTGATCGACCTGCGCTCCATCGTGCCGTTCGACGATGAAACCGTCACCGCATCGGTCCGCCGCACCGGGCGCGCCGTGGTCATCTCCGAAGCCCCCGGATTCGCTTCCGTGGCCTCGGAAATCGTGGCCCGCGTGCAGGAACGCTGCTTCCATTCCCTGGCGGCGCCGGTGCTGCGCGTGACCGGATTTGATATTCCGTACCCGGCCCCCAAGCTGGAGCACTGGTTCCTGCCCAGTGTGGACCGGATCCTGGACACCGTTGACGAACTGCAGTGGGAGGACCGATGAGCCTGCGCACCTTCCTGCTGCCGGATCTCGGCGAAGGCCTGACCGAAGCCGAGCTGGTTACATGGCTCGTGGCCGTGGGCGATGAGATCCGCGTGGACCAGCCGGTGGCCGAGGTGGAAACTGCCAAGTCGCTGGTGGAAGTTCCCTCACCTTTTGCCGGCACCGTGGCGCAGCTGCACGGAGAGGCGGGGCAGACGCTCGACGTCGGCCGTCCCCTGATCAGCGTCTCGCCCTCCGGCGCCGCTGACCAGGCGCCGCCGCCGGTTGCTCCCGAAGTTCCGGATGAAGGTCCGGCTGCACCTGCTGCACCTGGTGCCAGTGACCCCGACGGGGAAGCATACCGGCAGGAAGAGAAGGCCGGTTCCGGCAATGTGCTGATCGGTTACGGCACCCCCGGAGGCCATGCAGTGGCCCGCCGGAGCCGCCGCCCGCGCAATGCAGCGGCTGGAACAGCCGCGGCTCCGGTGGCGGTTGCTGCTCCGGGTTCGGTTTCAGCTGCCTCCCCGGCACCGGCTCTCGCAATAGTGCCGGACCTCCCGGCCGAGGCGCCGCGGTGCATCTCGCCGCTGGTCCGCAAGTTAGCCCGCGAGAGCGGGATCCGGCTGGCCGACCTGCAGGGCTCCGGTGCCAACGGCCTGATCCTGCGCAGCGACGTGGAAGGTGCCCTGGCCGGTAACGGTCCCGGCAGTCCAACCGTCACGGCCGACAGCGCCGTTGCCGAGGATCCGCGCACCGGCTTGATGGTCGCTTCCCGGACACCGGTGAAGGGACTGCGCAAAACCGTCGCCGCGAACCTTGCCGCCAGCCGCGCCAACATCCCCGAGGCCACGGTGTGGGTGGATGTGGATGCCACCTCTTTGCTGGAGCTGCGCGCAGACCTCAAACGCCGGCACCCGGAGAGCACGCCGGGCCTGATGGCCTTCCTGGCCCGTTTTGTGCTGGCCGGGCTGGCGAAGTTCCCCGAGCTCAATGCCCGCTTCGATCCCGCCGCCGGAAACACGGCCGGCGGTGCAAGCATCACCGCGTATGAGGGAGTCAACCTGGGCTTCGCGGCCCAGACCGACCGCGGGCTGGTGGTTCCCTCCGTCCGCAGGGCGGACACCATGAACGCGCGCCAGCTGGACACGGAGATCCGCCGGCTCACCGCGTCCGCCCGGGACGGCAAAGCCACCCCGGCGGAGCTGACCTCGGGTACCTTCACCCTGAACAACTACGGGGTGTTCGGAGTGGACGGCAGCGCCGCCATCATCAACTATCCGGAATCCGCCATCCTCGGGATCGGCCGGATCATCGACAAGCCCTGGGTGGTGGACGGCGCCCTTATGGTGCGGAAAATGACCGAACTGACCCTGGTCTTCGACCACCGGATCTGCGACGGCGGGACAGCCGGCGGGTTCCTGCGCTACGTGGCCGATGCCATCGAGAACCCGGGCAGCGTCCTCGCTGACCTCTGACGGCGCAGCCCGGCCGGAGCACGGCGTCCCGCAACAATTGCGGGCCGTCGTGGTCCGGCCGCCGCGGCCGCGATACCGTGGAACCAGCAAGTGGAGCCAGCGGCTCCCACCGGTGCACCCAACGCTCCGGCCAGTTCACGGACCCACAAAGGACGGACCAATGACGGACGTATCCCGGCAGGCAACCGCGCAGTGGCAGGAGGTGGCTCCGCGGGTGCTGGTGCTGGCCAATCCCGGCTTTGGCATGAACACCGGCCTCGTCATCGGTGACGAGCAGGCGCTGATCATTGACACCGGTGCCGGTCCCCGGCAGGGCGGCGCCATCCTCGCTGCGGTGCGGGAACGCACGGACCTGCCGCTGATCGCCGTGAACACCCATGCGCACTTTGATCATTTCTTCGGCAACGCCGTGCTGGCCGCCAACGGTGTGCAGGACATCTGGGCCACGAGCCGCTGCGCCGAGGCGATCCGGGAGCACGGCGAATCCCAGCGCCCCGCCGTCGCCGGCGTGGAAGCGGAGATGGCCGCCGGTGAGGGAACGCACACTCACATTCTGGCCCCCACCCGCCTGGTGGAAGGCGCTCCGGTGGACCTGGATCTCGGCGGCATCTCCGTGACGCTTTTCCACCTGGGCCGCGGCCACACGGACCATGACCTGCTCGTTGGTGCCGGGGACGTGCTGTTCACCGGAGACCTCGTGGAACAGGGAGCTGATCCGTCCTTTGAGGATTCCTTCCCCAAGGACTGGATCCGCACGCTGGGGAAAATGACTGCCTTGGAGGACCTGTACACCGTGTTCGTGCCCGGGCACGGTGAACCCGTGACCGTTGATTTTGTGACCACGCAGATGAACAAGATGCGCACCGCCGTCGCCGTCACCCGCAGCGCCATGGACCAGGCTTCCGTGGACATGACCAAGGCCATTCCCATCCTGCCGTACGGCCCGGAGCAGTCCCGCGCGCTGTTGATGCGGCTGCGGACGCTCGCCCGCTGGAAATGGCTCAAGCAGTAAAGCGGTAGCCTGAACCGGTGCCTGCCGATTCCTTCAGCCTCAAATCCATAGCACTGCCGGCATTCGGGCCCACACTCCTGTACGGCCTGGCCACCGGCGCCATCCTGCCGGTGATTGCCCTGACCGCCCGGGACCTCGGCGCATCCGTGGCACTGGCCGCGCTGGTCATCACGCTGACGGGAATCGGTTCCCTGCTCACCAATGTGCCGGCCACCGTGCTCACCACCCGCTTCGGGGAGAAGTGGGCGCTGGTCATTGCTTCGGTCTGGTGTGCGGCGGCCATGGCCACTGCCGCGCTGGCACCGGTGCTGTGGATCTTTGCGCTGGCTGTCTTCATGGTGGGCATGGCCGGCTCAGTGTTCGGGCTGGCCCGGCAGAGCTATCTGACCGAGGCAGTTCCGCTGGACTACCGGGCCCGGGCGCTGTCCACGCTGGGCGGAGTCAACCGGATCGGCGTTTTCGCCGGACCGTTCGCAGCCGCCGGCGTCATCCATTTTGCCGGCACTTCCGGCGCGTACTGGGTGGGCACCGCGGCTGCCCTGCTCGCCGGAGTCATCAGCCTGCAGGTGCCCGAGCTGCGCGTACCGGTTGCGGCCGGTCCCGGATCCCCCGGCCGTTCCGGCGGCGCGGACCTTGGACGTGCCGGGAAGAGCCGCGGCGGAGCCGGCGATCCGGCGCTTCCCGCACCCACCGTGCGCTCCGTGCTGCGCAGCCACGGCACCGTGTTCCGGACCCTGGGCCTGGGCATCCTGCTGATCGCCGCAGTCCGGGCTTCCCGGCAGGCCGTGATTCCGCTCTGGGCCCAGCACATCGGCCTGGATCCCACCCAGACCGCCCTGATCTACGGCGTCTCCGGGGCCATCGACATGCTGATCTTTTATCCCGCGGGCAAGGTGATGGATTTGTGGGGACGGCGCTGGGTGGCCGTGCCCTGCATGCTGACCATGGCCGCGGGCCTGGGCCTGATGCCGCTGACCACCAATTCCACCGGATTGCTGCTGGTGTCCCTGATCCTGGGGTTCGGCAACGGGATCGGATCGGGAATCGTCATGACGCTGGGCGCGGACTTCTCGCCCTCACCGGGCCGACCGCAGTTCCTGGGCATCTGGCGCCTGCTGGCGGACAGCGGCACCATGGCCGGCCCGGCACTGCTCTCCGCCGTCACCGCGCTGGTGAGTCTCTCGGCGGGTATCGGTGCCACTGCCGTCCTTGGCCTGCTGGGAGCTGCAGCACTGTGGAAGTGGGTTCCGAAGGGCCGGCCGGGTTATGGCCGCCCGGACGGGTCCGGCGCGCAGCCGGTCAGCGGTCCTGGTCTCCCGCCTGAATAGAGAACAGCCAGCAGGCCAGTGCGCTGAGCACGTATCCCACGCCAATGATCAGGCCCAGCCCGGACCAGAAGTACAGCAGCATCGCCTCGCTGCTGCCCAGCGCCGTCATGCTCTTCGTGGCATAGAGGTAGCAGCCCACGCTGATCACCAGGGCCAGCAGCCCGGGGATCCAGCACATGGCCGCGAATACCGGGGCCGTGCCCCGGCCCCGGCCGCCGGGCGGCCAGTAGTTCCAGTCGGGCGTGACCCGCAGCATGATCAAGCCGCCGATGAGCGTCCAGGTGCCCACCACCAAGAAGGAGGCCACGACGTCGGCGGGACGGTGCCAGAGGTTAATGAAAGTGGCCGCTCCGGCCAGAACGGCGTAGCTGCCGCCGACCGCCGCAACGGCAGGCCGCCAGCGGGGCGAGGCGAGCAGGAAGACCACGGCCGCCGCGGAGGCTGCCAGCGTGGTGTGGCCGGAGGGCAGCGAATTGAAATCCAGGGTAACCACGCCGCGGTCCGGGCGGTCAAAGAAGAACCGTTTGAGCAGCTGGCTACTGACGTTGGCCGCGGCAAACGTGCCCAGCGCAATCACCGCCGGTGCCAGCCGGCGTCGTTTTATGGTGACGGCCAGCACCACCGCCCCGGCGATGAAGAGGGACAACAGCGGCAGGCTGTCCAAAAACTGCAGCACCGGAAGCTTTGTTCCGGGCATTGCTCCTTCCGCTTCGCGCCAGGCCGATTCATCGGCCAGCTGGCCGGTGGTGGTGCGGACAAACGCCCAGTACGTCACCGCCACCGCAGCAGCGCACAGCAGTGCCCCGAACAGGAACATGGCTGGGTTGGAGGCGGGTGCGCGCCGGACCGGAGCACGCCTGTTCAGAAGATCACGGGTATTCATTGCCTACTAGTCTGCCACTGCACCTTGGCACTTGCCTGAATGCCGGCCGCAACCGGCGCCGGGAGGCACGGAATGCGTGCCGGGGCTAGGCTGGCGGGGTGGCTATCCCAGATTTGACCCCCGTCTCCGGATACCGTCCGGACCTGTCCGCACTGCTCGCAGACGCCCGCGTGGTTTCGGTGCCCATGCGCGTGAAATTCCGCGGGATCTTGCACCGCGAGGCCCTGCTGGTACCCGGCCCGGCCGGCTGGGGCGAGTTCTCGCCGTTCCCCGAGTATGACGACGCCGAAGCCGCGCCCTGGCTCGCGGCAGCACTGGAGGCTGCGGGAGAGGGCTATCCGGATCCGGTCCGAACCTCCGTCCCGGTCAACGGCACCGTTCCGGCGGTGGCCGTGGAGCAGGTGGAAGGCGTCCTCGCCCGGTTCGGTGCGGTGAGCGCCGTGAAAGTGAAGGTGGCCGAGCACGGCCAGTCCGTGGCCGAGGACCTGGCCCGGGTGGCTGAGGTCCGCCGGCTGCTGCCCGCCGCCGGTATCCGGGTGGACGCCAACGGCGGCTGGGACGTGCCCACCGCCGTCGCGGCGCTGGAATCCCTGGCCGAAGCCGGCCTGGAATATGCGGAGCAGCCGGTACCGGAGATTTCCGGGCTGCGGGAGGTGCGGCTGGAACTGCAGCGCCGCGGAATCCCGGTGCTGATTGCCGCCGATGAAAGCGTCCGCAAGGAAACCGACCCGCTGCGCGTGGCCCGCGAGGACGCGGCGGACCTGATAGTGGTCAAGGTGGCCCCGCTGGGCGGGGTGCGCCGTGCCTTGAAGATCGTCGCTGCGGCCGGGCTGCCCGCCGTCGTCAGCTCGGCCCTGGACACCTCGGTGGGAATCCGGGCCGGCGTCGCGCTGGCCGCGTCGCTGCCCGAGCTGCCGTACGCGTGCGGCCTGGGCACGCTGTCGCTGATGACGGGGGATGTCGCCGGGGAGCCCATGGTGCCCGACGGCGGTGCCCTGGCCGTTCGCGATGTGCTGGTCGACGAGGACATGCTGGAGCGTTACGCTGCCGCTCCCGGCCGCCGGCAGTGGTGGCTGGACCGGCTGGAACGGGTGTACGGGCAGCTGATGAGCGGGGACGGGACAGTATGAAGTACTTGCTTCCAACTGCGACGGTTGTGATGGCGGCTGCCGGGCTGGGTGTGTGGATCTTTGCGGACAACCACATGATTGGGCTGGGACTGATCGCCTTGGCGCTGGTTTTGTGGGCTGTTGCTCCCGGCATTCTGGGCCGGGTGGGAACGGACAACAGCACCTCCGATGTGGATCCGGCACGGGTGAAGGAGTACCGGGCGCAGCACCCGGGAGCGACGATCGCAGACGGCATCCGCGCCACCCGGGAGCACCAATGACACCGGCCGCCATTGCCCTGTCCGGACAAAACTTCCGCCTTCGCCGCGCAGCTGCCGCCGACGTCGGGCCGATCGTTGAACTGATGGCGGCCGACGAGCTGCGGCGGAACGTGGATTCCTCGGACCCCGGACGCCTGGGGACGTATCTGGAGGCCTTCGCCCGGATAGACGCGGACCCCGCGCAGCTGCTGGTGGTGGTGACGGACGAGCAGGAGACAGTGGTGGCCACCATGCAGCTCACCGTCATCCCCGGGCTGGCTCGTGCCGGGGCAACTCGGCTGCAGGTGGAAGCAGTTCGGGTTGACGCCCGCCTGCGCGGCAACGGGCTGGGAACGGCCATGATGAGCTGGGCGGCCGAAGAGGGACGCAGGCGCGGAGCATCGATGGTCCAGCTAACCAGTGACAATTCCCGCAGTGCGGCTCACCGGTTCTATGAACGGCTGGGCTTCACGCCGTCCCACGTTGGGTTCAAGCTCTTCCTCTAAGCGGGTTCGCGCGCCGGACCGGAGTGCGGTCCCCGGCCGGGGACCGAATCTCCCGGTTTGTTCACTCCTCGTTCAACCCGGAGTCCCCTGCGCGTCGTGTTGCACTGCCACCGTGAGCGGTGACACACCCGCCCCAGGAAAGGCCCGACCCTTGACCGATCTGCTGAATTCTCTGCCGCCCGCCCCGAAGAAGCGGCTGCTGCCCATGCTCGGCCACACCCGCGGCAAGCGCAGCGCCGTCACCTGCGCGCTGAAGTGCGACAACGCGTGCAGCAAGGCGGTCTGCAACACCTCAGCCAACAGTTACTTTCGGGACATCGTTTCAACGGAATTCTCCCGCCGCACCGCGCTGGGCCTGGGTGCTGCCGGAGCTTTGAGCGCCGCGGTGGTGGCCTTTGGCGGCGCATCGCCTGCCATGGCCGGACCCTCCGGGCCGGGCGGCGGCAATGCCGCCAAGAAACGTCTGGCCTTTGCCCCCATTGCCCCCGTGGATGCGGCGGTGGACAGCTTCGACGTCCCTGACGGGTACAGCTGGGAGCCGCTGCTGCGCTGGGGCGACCCGCTTTTCGCCGACTCCCCGGAGTTTGATTTCGCCGGCCAGAGCCCTTCCGCACAGGCCCGCCAGTTCGGCTACAACAATGACTATCTTGAGATACTGCGCCAGCCCAACGGCAAAAAGGGACTGCTCGTCTGCAACCACGAGTATGTGAACCCCGAGATCATGTTCCCGGCCGCACCGGCCTCCGCCGCCGAGGAGGCAGAACGGCGCAGCATCTTTCGCAATGCCGTTGGAATGTCGGTGGTGGAGCTGGAGCGCAAATGCGCCGGCACCCCTTGGTCCTACATCCGCGGCGGCAGGCTGAACCGGCGCATTACCCTGGACACCGTCTTCGAACTCACCGGTCCCGCTGCCGGATCCGAGCTTTTGAAAACAGCAGCAGATCCGCGGGGCCGGTATGTTGCCGGAACCTTGGGGAATTGTTCAGGGGGCAGCACCCCGTGGGGAACGGTGCTTTCGGGCGAGGAGAACTTCAACGGCTTCTTCCGCACCGAGGGCACCAGCGCGCAGGACAAGCGGTACGGCCTGGGCAATAAGGCCACGGCCATGGGCTGGGAACAGGAAGACCCGCGGTTTGATGCCCGCTCCTCCGGCACCCGCAACGAGCCCAACCGGTTCGGCTACATCGTGGAGGTGGATCCGGAGGACCCGAAGTCCACGCCCCGCAAGCACACCAGCATGGGCCGGCTCAAGCACGAGGGAGCCAACGTCATTATCGCCAACAACGGCAAGGCCGTGGCGTACATGGGCGATGATGAGCGCTTCGATTACCTCTACAAGTTCGTTTCCAAGAACAAGTACCGGAAGAACGACCGGCGCCACAACATGACTCTGCTGACGGAGGGAGACCTGTATGCGGCGCAGTTCTCCGGGAATTCTCCGGTCACCGAGATCGACGGTTCCGGAAAGGTCCCCTCGGATGGAGCATTCGACGGCGGCGGAAAATGGCTGCCGCTGGTGGTGGGCGGCAAGTCTGCGATTGCGGGCATGAGCGTGGAGGAAGTCCTCGTCTACACCCGGCTTGCGGCGGACAAGGCCGGAGCCACGAAGATGGACCGCTGCGAGGACGTGGAGCCGAACCCCGCCACGGGGCGGGTCTACGTGGCCTGCACCAACAACTCCAACCGCGGCGTTGGCAGCAACACCCCGGCCGATGAAGCAAACCCGCGGCGGGAAAATCGGGACGGGCACATTGTGGAAATCAGCGAGAACCGTTCCGATGCCACCGGAACCAGCTTCAGCTGGAACCTTCTGCTGGTGTGCGGAGACCCGGCCCAGGGCGATGCAACCTACTTCGGTGGATATCCGCAGGACAAGGTCAGTCCTCTCTCCTGCCCGGACAATGTGGCCTTTGACTCCGCCGGAAACCTCTGGATTTCCACGGACGGCGCACCTTCGGGTATCGGCTTCAATGACGGGTTGTTCAAGGTGGGCCTGACCGGGCGCGAGCGGGGCAAAGTGGAGCAGTTCCTGTCAGTGCCGCGGGACGCTGAAACCTGCGGCCCGGTAATCCACGATGAAGAATCCATGGTGTTCGTGGCGGTACAGCACCCGGGGGAGGACGGAACCTACGGAGCTCACAACTCCTATTTTCCGGATTATGTGCCCGACGGCGGGGCGTCGGCATTCGGTGAAGCGCGCGTTCCCCGGCCCGCTGTGGTGCAGGTATTCCGCAAGGACGCCAACCCTGGCCGCCCGGGACACAAAGGCCGACGCGGGAAGGAATAGGGTCGCCCGCGCACCAGGCGCTTGCGTCTCAGGGGCCGATGTACTCACCTGTGTATCCGTCCACGGTTCCGGCTTGGATACCTTCGCACTGCGACACCCCGCCCGGCGTGACCGGCTCGTAGTTGAGGCAGAACGCAATGTAATACGGCGTTCCCTGCTGCCAGGCCGCGTAGGCCTGGTCATGCGTATAGGTAAACCGGGTGGGGCTGTCCTGCCAGGGAAGTTCCACATAATCCGCCGGCCACAGTTCTTCCGGGTTGTTGTAGTAGTAACACATTTGCGTGTCCCCGGAAGTAAGAAAGGTGTCCCGGGTGCAGTACTCGGCCATGGTGATGTCCCCGTTCATCACCGCGTCCATAGCCTCTCTCGGCGTCATCTCCAGTGCTGATTTGGGACGTTGCGGGGGTTGAGCCGGTGGGACGGTTGGTGTCTGGCGCGATTCGCTGCTTGGCGGAGTGCCGGTAACGGTGGACGGGGCGGGAGAATCCGACGGCGGGGTGGCCGGGGCGGCCGGGGCGGACACGGTGACCGTGACCGGTGCTTCTGCGGTCTCGCCTGAACTGTTAGTGCAGGCAGAGAGCGTGAGAATGCTGGCGGCAGCGGCGGCAGCCAATTTTAGGGAGGAGTTCATGCCGGTTCCTTCGACGGAGCTGTTGCTCCCTTAAAGGGTCCTCAGGCCACGGCCTCCAAAACAAGACTCTCCCGAAACTGCTTCCCGGCCGGACCTAAGCGAGGGACAGGAAAAGCTGTTCCAGCTCCTTCTTGTCCATGGCGTTGTCCTCCTGGGTCAGGCACTGTTGAAGGCCCGTGGCGATGATGAGGAAACCCGCCCGGTCCAGCGCCTTGGAAACGGCGGCAAGCTGTGTGACCACGTCCTTGCAGTCGCGCCCTTCCTCCAGCATGCGGGTGACAGCACTCAGCTGGCCCTGTGCCCGCTTGAGCCGGTTGATGACCGGGGTGAGCTCAGTTGCATCAAGTTCCATGGAATTTCTCCGAAGCTAGGGGAGCCCTCAGCTTATACCCGGGCGGGTGTTTTGACTACCCCCGGGGGTATCCATAATACTGGGCGGGGTATCCACTTTCCCCGTCCCGAGAGGACCTCATGGCTTCTGCAACACCTTCATCCACCGGATCTGCAACCCCCGCATCCGCCGTTACCGCACTTGATGCGGAGACCCTGCAGGCCTGGCAGCGAGAAGATCCGGACCTGATCGTGCTGGATGTCCGTTCCGCAGCCGAGTTCGAATCCCTGCACATTGCCGGCTCGGTCAACGTTCCGCTTCCGCTGCTGAAGGACAACGCCGACTCCGTGGCCACCCGCCTCGGGGCGCGCACTGTGCTGGTCTGCCAGTCGGGTGTCCGCGCCGAGCAGGCCCGCCAACGCCTTGGTGCAGCGGGTCTTGTCACCGCCACCGTCCTCACCGGGGGAGTCCCGGGTTACGCGGCAGCCGGCGGCAACGTGGTCCGCGGCAGGGAGCGCTGGGACCTGGAACGCCAGGTGCGCATGGCGGCCGGATCCCTGGTGCTGGCAGGCCTGGCCGGCGGCCGCTTCGCCTCGCCGAAGGTCCGGACAGTGGCCGGCGTCATCGGCGCCGGCCTGACTTTCTCTGCGGCAACCAACACCTGTGCCATGGGCAAGGCTCTTTCGGTCATGCCGTGGAACAAAGCCGCCGCCGAGCCCACCCGTGACGATGTCCTCGCCAGCCTGCCGTCCGCAGCCGCCAAATCCCCGGAGGCAGCGGCGTCGTGATTGTTGCCCTTCTGCTGGGCCTCCTCGTCGGAGTTGTCCTCGGCGTAGTCGGCGGCGGCGGCTCCATCATCGCCGTTCCGGCGCTGGTCTACGGTGTGGGCCTCGGCCCTGCAGAGGCGATCCCCACCTCTCTGCTGGTGGTGGGAGTATCCTCGCTGGCCGCACTGATCCCGCGGATCCGCGGCTCGGTGAACTGGCCGGTGGTGGCCCTGGTGGGTGCAGCCGGCATTCCGTCGTCCTGGGGTGGTGCCGCAGTGGGCAGCCTCCTGGACCCGGACCTGCTGATGCTGGCCTTCGCAGCCATCATGGTCATCGCCGGAATCCGGATGCTCTCCGGCACCAAGGAGAGCGACGGGTCCTGCAGCACCGGACCGTCGAGGTCCTTTCGGACCTGCGCACCCAAAGCAGTCGCCGTCGGCCTGCTCGTCGGGTTCCTCACCGGGCTGCTGGGGGTCGGCGGCGGTTTCCTGATTACTCCGGCACTGACGATTTTCCTTGGGCTGCGCATGAAGCAGGCTGTCGGTTCGTCGCTGGCCATTATCGTCATCAACTCCGCCGCCGGCTTCAGTGCCCACGCCTCAGGATTCAGCATTGACTGGTCCACCACCCTGGCGTTCGCGGTTCCCGCCGTCGCCGGATCCCTCGCTGCAGCCCGGCTGGCCCGCAGGTTCAGGGACAAGCAGGTCCGCCTGGCCTTCGCGATCCTCATATTCCTGGTCGCGGCCTGGGTTATCGGCAGCACCGTCACGGGCTGATCCGGATCAGCTGTCCCCTCCCATCCTCAGCTTCACCCCCCATTCCTTCAGAAGGAGAAACCCATGCTTATCGAACGCATCTATGACGAAGACCTGTCCCAGGCCAGCTACCTGATCGGCTGCCAGGCCAAGGGCGAGGCGATCGTCGTCGACGCCCGCCGCGACATTGCCGGCTACCTGGAGCTGGCCGCCGCCAACGGCATGAAAATCGTGGCCGTCACCGAAACCCACATTCATGCCGACTTCCTTTCCGGAACCCGGGAGCTGGCCGCGGCCACCGGCGCCGCCATCTACGTTTCCGGTGAAGGCGGACCCGACTGGCAGTATGACTTCGACGGCGAACGCCTGCATGACCTGGATACCGTCAAGCTCGGCAACATTACGGTCCAGGCTCTGCACACCCCCGGCCACACCCCGGAGCACCTGTCCTTCCTGATCACCGACGGCGCCTTCAGCGACTCGCCCGGCTACCTGCTCTCCGGTGACTTCATCTTCTCCGGCGACCTCGGCCGCCCGGACCTGCTGGATGAAGCAGCGGGCGGCGTGGACACCCGTTTCATCGGTGCCCAGCAGCTGTTCGCCAGCCTGCGGGACAAGTTCCTGACCCTGCCCGACTACGTCCAGGTCCACCCCGGCCACGGCGCCGGCAGTGCCTGCGGCAAGGCGCTGGGCGCCATCCCGTCCTCCACTGTCGGCTACGAACGCCGCTTCGCCTGGTGGGGACCGTACCTCGAGGCCAACGACGAGCAGGGCTTCATTGATGAACTGCTGGACGGCCAGCCCGACGCGCACGCCTACTTTGGCCGCATGAAGCGTGAAAACCGGCAGGGCCCGGCTGTCATGGGCGAGCGTGCGCCGCTGCCGGAACTGGCCACCGACGACGTCGTCCGTGATCTCGCCGCTAACCGCGCCATCTTCGTCGACACCCGCCCCAACGCCCGTGTCCACGAGGGGACCGTCGCCGGCGCGCTGAACATCCCCGCCGGAAAGTCCGTCGCCAGCTTCGGTGCCTGGGTGGTGGATCCCGAAAAGGACCAGTCCCCGCTGGTGCTGCTGGCCGAGAGCCGGGAGCAGGCGCAGGAACTGTGGGACCATCTGGTGCGAGTGGGCATCGACAAGGTGGCCGGATACGTCACCAGTCTGGACGGGCTGCCGGCCTTCACCCCGCCGCTGGTCCAGCCGTCCGACCTTCCGGACTTTGACGCCGC
Source organism: Arthrobacter sp. NPDC097144 (assembly GCF_044762205.1). Lineage (NCBI taxonomy): Bacteria > Bacillati > Actinomycetota > Actinomycetes > Micrococcales > Micrococcaceae > Arthrobacter > Arthrobacter sp. NPDC097144. The sequence goes on from NZ_JBIWDW010000007.1 coordinate 179,566, forward strand.
CATGGTGCTGGACGTGCGGAACCGCACCGAACATTCGGCCGGACACATCCCGGGCTCGCACCAGCTCAGCGGCGGCCGCGTGATGTGGCACCTGGATGAACTCCCGGAGAGCGGCACCATCGTGACCTATTGCCAGAGCGGCGTGCGGAATTCAGTGGCAGCCAGCGGTCTGCGCCGCGCCGGGTACGACGTCGTCGAACTGGATGGCAGCTACGCCGCCTGGGCGGCACAGAAGTAATACGCAGAGACCCGGCGCGGACGCGCAGAACGGTTATCCGAACGCACGCTGGGGGCGGGTGAATCCTCGCCCCTTGGCGTGTTCAGGGTCAGGCGATGCCGGTGGTTCCCAGCAGTGTTCCCACCAGATAGGTGAAAGCCATCGCCAGCGCGCCACCGATAACGAGGCGTGCCACGGCCCGGCGCCGCGAGCTTCCGCCCACGTGTGCGCTGGCGGCACCGGTGATGGCCAGTGCTGCAAGGACGGCAATAAAGGTTACGGGGATTCGGATTTCCGCCGGCATAAGGAGGATCGCCAGCAGCGGCAGAACGGCTCCGGCTGCAAAAGCGCCGGCTGAGGCAAACGCTGCATGCCACGGGTTGACCACTTCGAGTTCATCGATGTTCAGTTCCACGGCGAGGTGCGCTGCGAGGGCGTCATGGTCAGTCAATTCGTCCGCCACCAGACGGGCGGTCGCCGGAGAAAGCCCTTTCTGCTCATAGAGGCCGGCCAGCTCAAGCAGTTCCCCCTCGGGGTCTTCCCGCAGCTCCCGGCGTTCCTTTTCAATCAATGCCTCTTGGCTGTCGCGCTGGCTGCTGACCGAAACGTATTCCCCGAGCGCCATCGACACCGAACCGCCAACAACCGCGGCTGTCCCCGCCACCAGGATGGGAGCGAGGGTGTTCGTAACACCAGCGACGCCCACCACCGTTGCCGCCGTGGACACAATTCCGTCATTCGCACCAAGGACTGCGGCACGAAGCCAGTTCAAACGTTCCGCCACACCGCCTTCATGCGGTTCGCTGCGCTGTCCCGGTATTTCTTCCATATGTGAAGTAAAGCATCCGAACAAGTGCGGAACTACACTTTTACCGTAGGACCCTGAATATTCCGATTACTGAGGACCCCATGGACAAAGATGTGCGAAAAACGGCCAGAGCTGCGTTTAGCCGCCTTCAATTGCCCGCTCAGGTGACGTTGGAATCCCTCATCCGTCATATCGCCGAACTTCGCGGACGCCCCATCAAGATCATTCAGAGTGAAAAACTCTCCCGAACGGCAATTTGCGGTCTTTGGATCCCGCGTGAACATGCAGACGTCGTCTACCACTCCGCCGCGCGGGGAAAACTGCACCGCCAGCAGATGATTCTGCACGAGCTCTCGCACATGGTTCTCCGGCATGACGAATACCAAGAGGCCACCCGGCAGGGAGTCAGTGTTTTCCGGGAACTCTCCGGTGAGACGGTGGCCAAAGCCCTGGCGCGCGGTGACTTCCGTTCCGATCTGGAAGCTGCGGCAGAACACCTAGCCGACCTGCTGGCCGCCGCAATCCGCGAATCCAGCCGTGAGATCTGCCGCTATGAGATGTACTTCGAGTGAACGCCCTGATCGCTGCCCTGTTCATGTGGCTGCTCGTGGTGACGCTGGCCCTTCGGGCCGGGTCCCGGCCGGACAACACCATGCTGAAGGCAGCCATAGTCATCGCCGTGTCACTGACCGCCAACATCGACGGACTGTACCTGTGGGCAGCACGTGAACTGCCCTGGCCCAACGGGCTGGACCTGGCAGCCAACGTCCTGCTGGTTATCGGCGTCTATTACCTGTCCCGGGCAATTGCCCGCGGTGCAAGGGCCGGTGACGCGGCAAACAGCAGGGAAGAGTCGTGGATACGGCGTGCTGCCGTGGCCGCGGTTGTCATTATGGGAGTGAGCTTCTATTTCATCGATGATCCCTATCCCTCGGCCTCTTTCATGCTGGACTTCGGTTACCAGCCGGCCGCCGCCGTCTACTCCGGAATTCAGTACCTTTATATCCTGGCGGTGATGGTTGGAACGCTCATTACCTGCTGGCGGAATGTGCCGAAGATGAGGCGCAAACGCTTCCGGGCAGGATTTCGGATTATTGCCCTGGGCTGTGTTTCCGGAATTATCCTGTCCATTTCAGTGGTGATTATGGACGGGGCAAACGTGAGCGGCAACGAGGAGCTCAGGCAGAGTGCCGGATCCGTGTATGACGTGTCCAACCCGGCGACCGTGGTGCTGCTCGCCACGGGTCTGGCTGTCGCCCCGATGTGCCGGATCTTCAGCGATCTCAGCGTCCGGCGCAGGATCAGGGTGCTGGAGCCGCAGCTGACGCAGATTTGGCTGGGCACCGTGGCCCAGGCGCCCGCCGTCAGCCTGGTGGGGACCACCGCACGGCCGGTTGCTGCCCGGCGCGCCAATCGCACACGCGGTACCGCTGACAGGATTCACCGCCTGGTGATCGAAATACATGACTGGATGGACCTGGCCGAGAACCGCGGCAGGCACTTGTCGGACGCTGAGCGGAGCGTTGTGGATAAGGCCGAGGGGCTGTGCCTAAAGCAGGGGTGGTCCCTCTGATGGTGCGGCCGCTTCCGGCCGCCCTGGCTGCCGTCCTTGGAGCGGTCTGCCTGCCCGCAGCGGCAGGCTCGATAATCCGGGCCAAGGTCACTGATGCAGGTCCCGGGCAGAGACTGGTGCCCATCCGCGGACATGGGAACACCGGTACGCAGGAGTACCTGGACTTTGACCCCAGTGGATTCGGTGCGCATCCCGGGCGGCTGAGCATGCGTGCCGCCTCGGGCGGCGAGTTGGTGGTACTCGGTCCGCCCGCCGTCGGCCAGGTGGCACGGCGCATGGTCGAGAGGGGTAGCGCCGCACGAATCATTCGGGACGGAAGGGGCCGGCTCAGCGGGCATTTGGGCGAAACTCCGGCCGATTTCGGAGTTGCCGCAGAGGACGCCGTCATACAGGGGCTTCCGGCCTGGGTTATTGCGCCGCCGTCTTCGGGAAGCACGGATGTGTGGGTCATTCATGTCCATGGCCTGGGCAGCTCCCGCAGCCAGTGCCTGCGCGGCGTGGCCGCCTTCACTGCCTTGGGCTACACCTCGCTGCTGCCGGCGTACCGCACGTCGCTGGACTTGTCACCGGCGCCGGGGCGCAGCCATCTGGGTGCCAGCGAATGGAAGGACATTGAAGCCGCGCGACGCTACGCACTGGACCATGGGGCCCGCAGGATCCTGTTTGCGGGCTGGTCCCTGGGCGCGTCCATTGTGTTGCGCACTGTTGAGCAGCTCCCGGCGGAAAGCACTCCGGGCGTCCTCCTGATATCGCCGGCGCTGGACTGGCCCGGGATCATTGCAGCGCAGCTGCGGCGTGCCGGCTGCCCCGGATTCCTGGCGCGCCGGCTCCCGCACACCGTCAACCTGGTCCGTCCGCGGGGGGAGCCGGTGCTCCGGTGGCAGGACATGCCCGGGACCCCTGCGCACAAACCGTTGAATATTCCGACACTGATTTTGCATGGCACGCAGGACCGCTCCGTACCTGTGGAGCTCTCCCGGGCATTCGTATCGCGGCACAGCCGGAGTGCGGAACTCGTCGAATTTGAAGGCGCCCATCACACCCTGGAGTGGAATTCCGCTCCCGAGGTGTGGAACGCAGCTGTGCAGTCCTGGTGCCGGAAACTCGAACTGGGAGGTTCCTTACCGGCTGCTGGCCCGCGGCGCGCCGATGCCGGGATCGATCCGGAACGGACCGGACGCTGAGGGCCGCACATCAAAGTCGAAGATCGACGTCGGGATGTAGACGGTGGAGCATGAGTTCGGAATGTCCACGACGCCTGAAAGCCGCCCCTCGATCGGTGCGGCGCCGAGCAGCAGATACGCCTGCTCCGGGCTGTAGCCGAACTTGGTCAGGTAATCGATGGCGTGCAGGCAGGCCCGCTGGTAGGACAGGTGCGAGTCGAGGTAGCGCTGCTCGCCGTCGAGCGTCACCGAGGTGCCGGAGAACGCAATCCATTCGCTGAACTGCGGCTCCACGTTTCCCGGCATGAAGATCGCGTTCTCGTGCACCCCGTAGGTATCCATCCCGTCTTTAATGATGTCCACGCGCAAATCGATGAAGCCGCCCATCTCGATCGCGCCGCAGAAGGTGATCTCGCCGTCGCCCTGGGAAAAGTGCAGGTCGCCGACGGAGAGGTTGGCGCCGTCCACAAACACCGGATAGAAGATCCTGCTGCCCTTGGAGAGGTTCTTGATGTCCTGGTTGCCGCCGTTTTCCCGCGGCGGAGCGGTGCGCGCAGCTTCGGCTCCGACGCGTCCCCACTGGTCGCGCGGCAGGGCACCAAGCACCGCGTGTTCGGCCTCCGGCGGCAGCGCCAGCGGCGGGACCCGGTGCGGGTCCGTGGCGATCAGGTCACCTTCACGTTTGTTCCACTTGGCCAGCAGGGCGGCCGACGGCGCAGTCCCCATCAGCCCGGGATGGATCAGTCCGGTGAAGGAGACGGCGGGTACATGCCGGGAGGAAGCCGTCTGGCCGTTGAAGTCCCAGATGGCTTTGTACGCGTCGGGGAACTGCTCGGTCAGGAAACCGCCGCCGTTTTCACGCGAGAAGATCCCGGTGTAGCCCCAGCCCTGCCCGGCCAGCGGGCCGCTGTCTTCCTGCGGAATGGGTCCAACATCGAGGATGTCCACCACCAGCAGATCGCCGGGCTTGGCGCCCTCCACCGCGAACGGGCCGCTGAGCTTGTGGACCGTGAGCAGGGGTGCGTTGAGGATGTCTTCGGCTGAATCGTCATTGACGATGGCCCCGTCGAACCACTCGCGGCAGTCCACGCGGAAGGATTCCCCGGGTTTCAGCACGGCGACCGGCGGAATCTCCGGATGCCACCGGTTATGTCCCAACTTTTCCTGGTCCTCGAACTTTTTCGACGAATCAAGGGGAAAGACGGTCTTGGGCATGGCTACTCCTCATACGGGTGGAAGGGCGGCGCGGATCAGTCGGGACGGGGCAGCTTTCGATGGAGCGGATTGGTGGTGATGCCGCGGGCTTTGCCGGCGCTGCCTCCCGGCGAGCGGACGACGGCGGGCTCCGAGGCCGAGCGTTCCGTGGCCTCGATGAGCCGGTAGGCACCGGAGGAGCTGCTGGAAAGATGCGCCGCGGTGTACCGCCTGCTCGACGGCGCTCCGCAGGCAGGGCAGGAGACGGAACCGACGGCGTCGCCCATCGCCAGCAGGACGTCAAAATCGACGCAGTTTGGACAGCGGTAGGAGTGCAGCGGCATGGATTCCCTCTCTGGCAGCCGTAGGAAGAGCAGGAGGCGGAGGGGCGGGTGTGCCGCTCCGGCTTGGCCGCAAGCCTAGGGAGGACCTGGCCGCGGGTCAATGCTTGGGCAGGCGGCTGCCCGGCCCGCGCCGGGAAGGCGGGCCAGGCAGCCTGCGCCTAGTTCCTGACGGTTTTCATCTTCCGGGCACGGGACGTGTGCGCCAGTTTGCAGACGACGGCGATGCACCCGGTGAGGGCGACGGTGGACAGCAGCTGCGTCCTGGCGGCTGAGTCGAAGCAGGCCAGCACCAGGATGGCTGCCAAAAGCACCATTCCGGCAACGGTCAGATAGGGGAAGGCACCCATCCTCAGCTTGAGCTCCTGGCCGGAACGGTCAGCCCGGCGGCGGAGCACAAACTGGGACAGGAGAACCGAAGCCCACACCAAAAGGATCGTGGAGCCGACCAGGTTGAGCAGGGTGGGAAGGACCTGGTCCGGGAAGAAGAGTTCCAACACCGTGGACACCACCCCCACCGCCACCGACGCGAGGACGGCCAGGACGGGAGCCTTTGCCTTATTGAGCCGCAGCAGCGCCTTGGGTGCGTCGCCGCGCTCGGCCAGCGAGTAACTCATCCGGGACGCCCCGTAGAGATTGGCGTTCAGCGCGGAGAGCAGGGCGACGGCGGCGACCAGGACGATTGCGGTCTCCGCTCCCGGGATCCGGGCGGTGGCCAGGACGGCGGCGAAGGGAGAGTCGAGCGCTTCGGAATCCCAGGGGACCACGGTGACAATCACAGCAAGCGAGCCGATGTAGAACACCAGGATCCGCCACACAACGGTCTTGATGGCCTTGCCCACGCTGCGGACGGGGTCAGCGGTTTCGGCTGCGGCAACGCTCACGATCTCCGTGCCGCCGAAGGCAAAGACCACCACGAGGAGGGCCGACGCGATCCCGGGCAGTCCTGCCGGCGCAAAACCGCCGTTCCCCACAAGATTGCCCAGCCCGGGGGAGGAAGCGTTGGGCAGCCAGCCGAAGATCAGGGCGGCCCCAATCAGCAGGAACGCAATAATGGCAGCGACCTTGAGGATCGCAAACCAGAACTCGAATTCACCGTAATTCTTCACTCCCGCCACATTGATGAGGGAGAAGACGGCGATGAAGGCCAGCGCCATCAGCCAGACCGGCAGGCTGGGGAAGACCGAGGCGAGCAGGCCGGCAGCGCCGATTGCTTCAGCCGCAATCACTACAACAAGCTGAAACCACCACAGCCAGCCGACGGCGGAACCGGCCGTCTTTCCGAAGGCCTTTTCCGTATAGACGGAAAATGCACCCGAGTTGGGGTTTGCTGCTGCCAGCTCGCCCAGTGCCTGCATCACAATAATGACGAGGGCTCCGGCCACGAGGTAGGAAATCAGCACGGCAGGCCCGGCTGCCTGGACTCCCACCCCGGATCCGAGGAACAGCCCGGCGCCAATGGCGCTGCCAAGCCCCATCATGGTCAGCTGGCGGGAGCTCATGGATCGTCCCAGCCCGGCCCGCGGCTCGCGGAGTGCGGTGCCGGGCTTCGTCTCAGCAGTGGTCATGCAGATGCCTCACAAGCGTCAGGAAGCGAAGGGGCTCCGCTTCGAAATGATGGAAATGACAGCCACACGCCCTTTGCCGGGGAATGTACAACGCTGGCAGTCCCGGGGTGACGCTAATCACAAACAGGGCCATGAGCAACTTTGCCGGGACAAGCTAGACAATTTGTACACAAAAGCAGGGGTGGGGGATGCCCGCGGCTGGCAAATTGTTCGGTGCTGCCTAGGCAGCTTGTTTATGGAACAGCCCTTCCCTAGCCTCATCGGGAAGCGCGCTGGCGCTGCGTCTACCCTTCAGTTCCGGCCCATGAGGAGAACCATGAACATCCCGCACCGTGCCGGGCTCGAGAACTTTCCGTCCTACCGGCAGGGAAAGACCCCCGCGGATGCTGACGGGTTGAAGGCTTTCAAGCTCTCCTCGAATGAGAATCCCTATCCGCCGCTTCCCTCCGTTGTGCAGGCCGTAACCCGGGCCGTGTCCGGCATCAACCTTTATCCGGAGATCGCCGCGGAAGAGCTCACCGGCGCCCTTGCGGCTCGGTGGGCCGTGGAGCCGGAGAACATAGCCCTTGGCACCGGGTCCGTTGAAGTCGCCAGCCAGATCATCCATGCGGCCACCAATCCGGGCGACCAGGTGATGTTCGCCTGGCGGTCCTTTGAGGCCTATCCGCTTTTGGTGACAGCAGCCGGAGCCACCCCGCAGCCCATACCGCTGGCACCGGACGGAGGCCATGACCTTGCCGCAATGGCTGCTGCGGTCACTCCGAAAACCCGGGTGGTCTTTGTCTGCAATCCGAACAACCCCACGGGCAACGTGCTCAGCGCCGGGGCCGTGGAGTCCTTCATCCAAGCTGTTCCCTCCAGCACTCTTGTGGTGCTGGATGAGGCCTATCTCCACTTCAACCGCGCGGAGGACACCGCCGTCGGAATCGATCTGTTCCGCAAATATCCCAACGTTGCCGTGCTCCACACTTTTTCCAAGGCCTACGGGTTGGCCGGGCTGCGCCTGGGGTATGCCGTGGCCGCACCGGGCCTAGTTACTGCGCTGCGCAAGGTTGCCGTGCCGTTTGGCGTCACGGCGCTGGCCCAGGAAGCAGGGCTGGCATCGCTGCGGGCCGAAGATGAGCTCCAGGAGCGGATTGACACGCTTGTTTCGGAACGCGGGCGGGTGTACGACGCCCTCTTGGAAGCCGGACTGCCCGTCCTGCCCTCGGAAGCGAATTTCCTCTGGCTCCAGAGCGGGGACCGCACCGGCACGCTGACCGAACTCTTTGAGCGCAACGCCCTTTCCATCCGTGCGTTTCCCGGCGAAGGCATCCGCATCACCATTGGTGATGCGGAAGCCAACAACAGGATCCTGGCGGTGGCCCGGCAGGCCACTGCGCTGCTGGCCCCCCTGCCCTAACCCTCCCCAAGGACCTGACATGACAGAACAACTGAACGTATCCGACGTCGTCGCTGAAGTGTGCGCGCGGCACACCGAGGTGCTTTTTGGCCTGATGGGCAACGGCAACGCGTTCTTCACGGCCAACCTCACGGCCCGGGGCCTGCCGTACATCAGCGCCCGGCATGAAGCCGGAACCGTGGCCATGGCTGACGCCTACTACCGGGCGTCGGGAAGGATCGCAGCCGCCACCGTGACCTACGGCGCCGGCTTCACCAACTCCCTGACCGCACTTACCGAGGCGGCCAAGGCCCGCACCCCCCTGGTCCTGGTGATCGGCGAGGCCCCGACCTCCGGGCCCCGGCCCTGGGATATTGACCAGCTGATGGTTGCCCGCGGGCTGGGCGTCCAGACCCTCACCGTCACCGCACGCAACGCCGCGCGCCTGACCGAGGAGGCCTTCACGACGGCACGCACTGAACGGCGTCCGGTTATCCTGTCCATTCCCTACGATCTCTCCAATGCGGTTGCTGACACCCAGGAGCCGGCTGCACCGCAGGAACCGGTTGGGCATACGGTTCCGGACGCCGTCGCCGTCGAACAGCTTGCCTCGCTGCTGAACCGGTCCCGCCGGCCGCTGATCCTGGCCGGCAACGGCTCCGTAATCTCCGGGGCAGGGCCGGCGATCGTGGAACTGGGCGATAAAATCGGTGCGCTCTTTGCCACCTCCGTCATGGCCCGCAACAGCCTGGACACGCCCTGGGACCTGGGCATTGCCGGAGGATTCGCGCGGAGCGGACCGCTGCACCTCATGCGCTCGGCTGACCTCATCCTTGTTCTGGGGGCCAGCCTCAACGCCTTCCAGACGCGCTACGGGTCCCTCTTTGCGGACGATGCCGAGGTGATCCAGGTTGATGAACTCAGCGCGGCCACCAACGAACGGGTCACCCGGTTTGTGCAGGCGGACGCCCGGGAAGTGGCTTCTGCCCTCACGGCTGCGGTCTCCGCGGTGGACGGAGGCTGGCGGAGCCAGCACCGGGAGGTGTGCACCGACTCCTTTGCGCACGACCAGCCGGCGGATGAGTTTGCAGCAGACGGGCGGCTGAATCCCCGTGCCGTGGCGCAGCAGCTTGATGCCCTGCTGCCGGCCGAGCGCACCATCGTTCAGGACGGCGGGCATTTCTGCGGCTGGATTCCCATGTATTGCCAGGCACCCGACCCGCAGGGCCTCATGATGGTTGGGACGGCTTTCCAGTCCATCGGTTTGGGGATCCCCGCTGCGGTAGGAGCGGCAGTGGCCCGCCCGGACCGCACCACTGTGCTGGTTGCCGGCGACGGCGGCGCCCTGATGGCGTTGGCGGACCTTGAGTCAGCGGTCCGGGCCATTCCCAGCGGAGTGATGGTGATCTTTAATGATGCGGCGTACGGTGCGGAAATCCATCAGTACGCGGCACGGGGCCTCGACGATACGGCAATGCAGATTCCGGAGGTGGACTTCAGTGCCCTGGGCCGGTCCCTGGGCGCCCAGGGCGTGAAAATGCGTTCACTTGCGGACCTGCAGGTGCTCAAGGAATGGCTCGCTGCCGGGGCTGAGGGGCTCTTTGTGCTTGATGTGGCCGTCACCCAAAGCGAGGTCGCGGATTACATGCGGGAAAGTATGGCACCAATCCTTGCAGGAAAGTAATTAGTATTGCCACGAATTGACTGCTATGGCAGGGATTGCACTATTACTGAATGACGCCGTCTAATACACCGGAATTGTCATGAATTGCAATGCATGCGCTATTGTCGTACGTTATGAATTCTGACCCAACACGGCCAAGCCAGTTGTCCGGCGGCACTGACAGGTCATCCGGTTCCGGTGCGACGGAACGCAGGCCCCCCGGACGGCCCGTTGACCGAATGAAAAAAGCGCTGCGCCACGCCGCCTCTGAACCCTCCTTCGGCATTCACCCCGGGCTGGTGCCCGGTATCAGTGTCGAGGACACGGGGGCCAGCTTTCCGACCCGGCGCAGCGTTTTCGTCATCGCGCTGGCCGTAACGGCGGCGGTCCTTGGCTGGGCCATCCTGGCCCCGGATAACCTCAACGTGGTGGGCACCTCAATGCAGGGCTGGGTGGTCGCCCATTTCGGTTGGCTGTTCAATGCCACGGTGGTAGCGATTGTGCTGTTCATGCTGGTGGTCGGCTACAGCCCCACCGGCAACATCCGCCTCGGCGCGGACGACAGCACCCCGGAGTACTCCACCACTTCGTGGATCTCCATGCTGTTCGCCGCCGGCCTGGGCATCGGACTCATCTTCTACGGGCCCATGGAGCCACTGAGCCACTTCCTGTCCCCGCCGCCTTCCACAGACGCTGAGGCGGGCACCTCCGAGGCCGTCCTTCCGGCCATGACGGATGCCTTCCTGCACCAGGCCACCCTTGCCTGGTGCATTTATGCCCTGGTGGGCGGCGCCCTGGCCTACGCCGCGTTCCGCCGCGGGCGGCTTCCCCTGATCTCTTCCCTCTTCGAACCCGTCTTCCCGGACGGCAACAACCGCGTGCTGGGCAAAGCCATCGATATCATGGCCGTTCTGGTCACCCTCTTCGGCACAGCAACCTCGCTTGGCATCGGCGCGCTTCAGATCCGGACCGGAACCTCGATCATCACGGGTCAGGAACTGGGCAACGGCTTTGTCGTCGTAGCCATTTGCCTCCTCACTGTTGTTTTCACCATCTCCGCCGTGGCCGGCATCAAGAAGGGCATCCGGCTGATGTCCAACACCAACATGGCACTGGTGCTTCTGCTTGCTGTTTTTGTCCTCGTAGCCGGACCAACGTTCTTCCTGCTGGACCTGCTGCCCTCCTCGCTCATCTCGTTTGCCGGGAACATGACAGACATGCTGTCGGTTTCCGCAAGCCAGGGTGAAGTGGAGGAGGAATACCTGACGGCCTGGACCACCCTGTACTGGGCCTGGTGGATTTCCTGGTCGCCGTTCGTGGGCATGTTCATTGCGAAAATTTCCAAGGGCCGCACCCTGCGGCAGTTCGTCACCGTAGTGATCTTCGTTCCCTCGGCCATCTCGATTGTCTGGTTCACGGTCTTCGGCGGAACCGCAATCTGGATGAATATGAACGGCAGGGACATGGAAGTTGAAGGGTCAGGTGAGAACGTCATGTTCGACCTGCTGGGCAACCTCCCCTTCAGCTCGGTGACCAGCGTCATCGGCCTGCTTGCCATCCTCGTTTTCTTCGTCACCGCGGCGGACTCCGCCGGCAACGTCATGGGGTCAATGTCCCAGTCCGGCCGGGCCGTGCCGTCAAAGCCGGTCACCATTGTCTGGTGCGCAGCCCTGGGACTGATCGCCATGTTCCTGCTGCTTGCCGGCGGGCGCAATGCCCTGTCCGGGCTTCAGTCCATCATGGTCACCTGCGCCCTGCCGTTTGCGGTCATCCTCATTGGCGTCATGATCTCCTGGGGCAAGGACCTCCGGAATGATCCGCTCATGATCCGCCGCCGCTACGCGCTGGAGGCGATCAAGGGCGGCGTCCGCCGCGGCATCGGCGAACACGGCGACGACTTTGTGTTCGGCGCCGCCCATGTGCCGGAGGAAGAGGGCGCCGGTGCTGATTTTGAGAGCGACGATCCGGCGCTGACCGAGTGGTACACGGACGGTGTGCAGCATCCGGACGCCGTTCAGGACCCGGAGGGGAAACAGCCGGATAAGGCGACAGCCGGCGTCACCGACTAGCTGTAACTCTCACGGACGTTGTGAACGCGTTCGATAGGTGAGAGGCCCTCGATCCCGGTATGGGGTCGATGATGATTGTAGTGATGAAGCCAGGCA
>NZ_JBIWDW010000008.1:0-186560 GCF_044762205.1 Arthrobacter sp. NPDC097144
CGGGAGGGTGTGGGAGAGTAGGTCACCGCCGGACATACTTTATGTTCAGAGGTTCAGGCCCGTACCAGTGATGGTACGGGCCTGAACTGTTTAACACGCCAATTCCAGACGTCAACGGGTCGCCGGCTGCCGGTGAGCCGCACTGAAATCAGCAGGTTCTGTGTCATTGAGCACTTCGTTGTACAGGTAAAGGGCTTCCGAAGCTGGAATGGCCCCCTGATCCGTACAACGGATGGGCGGCTGACCCGGGTCCCCGGAGGAGCGGCTCCTCCCGAGTCAGGCAGGAACCGTTTCTGCCGTCCGGCCGCAGTCAGGGCCCTCTTGGGGTGACGGCAGCCGGGGACGCCGCCCAAGATGGTCCTGTGCCCCGGAATATGAATCACGCCTATACCCGCCGGGTTTCTTCCGGCGAAGATGTTGAGCGCACCACGTTCTTCAGTGATGCCGTCTTCGCCATTGCCATGACCCTGGTGGCCGTAGACATCAAGATCCCCGAGGTTCCGGACGGAGATCTGGGCCGTGCCGTCGCCGAACAGTGGCCGGAGTTTGCTGCCTACCTGCTGTCCTTCACTGTCGCGGGGGCCTACTGGCTCAGTCATCACCGCCTCTTTCGGCTGCTCACGGGGTTCACCGCCGGCCTCCAGCGGATCAACCTGGTGCTGCTCTTCTTCATCGGGATGCTCAGCTATGCCACCGACATGCTGGCATTCCATAACGACGACGTCGTCGGCGTCGTTGTTTATGCCACTACCCTGGGGCTCATCGGTGCGGCCAACACGTGGCTTTGGCTTTATGCCGGACACCGGAACATGTTTAAGGAAGACGTTGATCCGCGCCTGGTGACCTTCGCCAGGGTTCGTGCTCCGTTGACGCCGGTGATCTTTTTCATTTCCATACCCATTGCCTTACTGAATCCGGTCGCAGGAATCCTCACCTGGCTGGCGATTCCGCTGGGAAATCTGGTACTTCGGCTATGGGGGCGAACACTGCCCGATCCGGCCGCGGAGACCCTGAAATGACTCGATTCGTTGGATTGGGCCTGCGTCGGGTAGTCTTATATCTGCTTCTTACGGAGCAAAAGCCTGGAGGATTCGCCTAGCGGCCTATGGCGCACGCCTGGAACGCGTGTTGGGTTAACGCCCTCGGGGGTTCAAATCCCCCATCCTCCGCCACTCAAGCTCCATCTGCCGGATTTATCCGGCAGATGGAGCTTGTTTCGTTTAACGGCATCGGATCGGTTCGGCGGGGAAGCCGGCGTCGCTGCTGTTTTCCTGCGCGATATGCGAGGGCATCATCCCGTCCAGGATCAACTGGTCCAGTCCGGGTCGGCCGGATCAGTTGTTCGCCAGAGCTTGGTCCAGAGGTTCCGAGATCTCGCTGTAGGCGCCCGTCTGAAGCTGGATCTCCCGGTCATTGAGGATCAGCGTAGGCGTGTGCCGGATCTGCAGCTCCTGTGCATCCTGCAGGTCCCGCGCCACGCGGTCCTTGACGGCCTCCGAATCATAGTCGGCCCGGAACCGGTCCATGTCCAGGTTCAGCTCCTCGGCGTAGGAGGCAAAGATGCCGTCCACCTCCGAAGCGCTCTTCCAGTCCTGCTGGTGTTCGAAGACCTTGGCCGCCATCTCTTCCAGGGCACCCTGTTCGGCCGCTGCTTCCACGGCGCGGGCCGCCGGCTCGGCGTTTCGATGGTTGGGCAGTGGATAGTTCCGCACCACAATGCGGACCGAGTCTCCGTAGTCCTCCTTGGCCTGCTGGATCAGCGTGTCCATCATGGCGCAGTAGGGGCACTGGTAGTCGGTGAAGAGGATCAGGGTGGCCTGCGGGTCTGCCGGGTTGCTGATGACCCGTGCTTCGGCGGGAGCCAGCTGGTTTAGCTGCTCGGCAGAGAAGGTCATTTGTGCCGGTGCGCTGGCCGGTGCTTCTGCCGGGGCGGTTGTCTCGGACCCCGGATCGGGTGCGCCGCAGGAGGCGACGCTGCCGAGGGCGAGTACTGAGGCGAGAATCAGGGAAGGGGCAGTCCTGCGCATAGTTCCTTTCCGTTGGGGGAACGGCTGTGCGGCATGCAGCCGGTTGCTGTCCTGAAGTTGCCTTATTTAATGATTCCAAAGGCGGCCGGAGGACCGGAAGATATATTTCCCAGCCAAGAGTGTGATTTCGATTTGCAGTCCATCAGGGCTGGACAAGCAGGATGCCTGCCAGCGCAATTCCAGCCACGAGGACGGTCGAAGCTGCGGCGAGGATGAACGGCCGGGCCCCGATCCGCATCAAGCTGCGGATTTTGACGCCGCAGCCCAGCCCAAACATTGCTGCGGACAGCAGCGCGGTTTGGACGAAGCTTCCCGCCTGGATCACGGCGCCGGGCAAATCGAGAACTGACCGGAGCACCACCATGGCCAGGAAACCAATAATGAACAGCGGAATGATGGGTGGCCGCTTCTGTCCCGCCTCAACCCGGCCGGACCGGCGCTGGCGGACGCTCAGGACGGCGGCAACGGGGGCGAGCATCAGGACGCGGGCCAGTTTGACGACCACGGCGGCAGTCAGCGCTCCGCCGCCGATGACTCCGCCGGCGGCAACCACCTGGGCAATTTCATGGATGGAGCCCCCGGCCCACATGCCGCTGATTTCAGGGCTCAGGCCCAGCATGCCGGCGACTAAGGGCAGGCCAAAAATCATGAGAGTACCGAAAATGACTACCAGTGCCACGGCGGTGACCACGTCCTCCTCCTCGGAGTCAGTGACCCCTTCGACGCCGGCTACCGCGGCGGCCCCGCAAATGGAAAAGCCGCACGCAATGAGCAGCACCTGGGCGGGGCTCATTTTCAGCAGGCGGCCCATCAGAAGAGTGCCGAAAATGCCGCCGACCACAATGCAGACAATGACAATCAGCATGGGCACACCCAATGCGGCAATATCAGAGAGCACCAGTTGCAGGCCCAGGAACACGATCCCCAGGCGCAGGAGCTTCTTAGCGGCGAGCGTGATTCCCGGCGCCGTGGACTGCGGCAGGCGCACCGTGTTGGTCAGTGCAATACCCAGGCCCATGGCGACGATTAACGGGCTCGCTGCGGGGAGTGCGGAGTTGACTGCCAGGGCAACGGCTACTGCCAGGGCGCAGAGCAGCAGGCCCGGGACGAAGCGGCCCACGGCAGAGGTACGGGTCGGCGGGGTGCTGGTGCGGCGGTGCTGGATCTCTGTGAACATATTTTGATCGTGTCACCGGCTCCAAAGCCCCGGTAGTCCGGGATTCGGCATGGGCCTATATGCTTCTGATATGGGTGAAAGGTGGCCGAACCTTCAGGTGCTGGAACTGTTCGTGGCTGTGGTGGACGAGGGCAGCGTCGGTGCAGGAGCCCGCAAAGTGGGCATGGCGCAGTCCAATGCCAGCCGGGCCATTGCCGAGTTGGAAGCGGGGCTGCACACCGCACTGCTCGAACGCAGTCCCCGCGGCTCAGCCCCGACGTCGCGCGGGCTCCTGCTGGCGGACCAGGCGCGGGAGCTGCTGGACACTGCCCGGCATTTCAACGAGCTGGTGCGCTCCGACCGGGGCGAACCCATGGAGCTGCGGGTCGGCGCCAGCAACACGATCGCGGACACGCTGCTGCCCGTGTGGCTGGCGGAACTGAACCGGCGGTTGCCGCAGGCGCGCGTGGAGGTGCAGGTGCAGAATTCGGCGCAGGTGATTGACGATGTGCTGAGCGGCGCCCTGCAGCTGGGGTTCGTGGAGACGCCCAACGTTCCGGTCCGGCTGAATGCCCTGGTGGTCCGGGAAGACGAACTGGTGGTGGTGGCCGCACCCACGCATGACTGGGCCGAGCGGACAGCACGGATCTCGCTGCAGGAGCTGGCCGCCACTGCGCTGGTGGTGCGGGAAACCGGATCGGGCACCCGGGAGGCGCTGCAGGAACTGCTGTCCGGGTACGACGTCGCGCCGCCGGCACAGGTACTGGGCAGCAACGCAGCGGTCCGCGTGGCCGTCATGGCCGGCGCCGGCCCGGCTGCGCTGAGCGAACTGGCTGTGCGGAACCAGCTGGCCGACGGGCAGCTGCTGCAGGTTCCGTTCGAAGGACAGGGGATCAGCCGTCCGCTGACCGCCGTTTGGGCCGGTCCCCGCCGGCTTACCGGGGTGGCCGCGGAACTGGTGGCTGTGGCAGCGGCCAAGCCCTAGCCGCCCAGCCGGGCAATGCGCTCGCGGGCGGACCGCTCGCTGGGCGCCATCGGCCCGAGCCCCAGCCGGATCACGCCGAGCACCGCCTTGACCGGCAGCCGCATCGGAATCCGGAACGGGCCCAGCCGGGGTTCCTTCACTCCCAGCATTTCCCGGTGCCGGGGCTCCAGGGACGCGACGGCGCCGGCGAACAGCACCCGGTAACCGATTAGCTGGGAGCGCGGCAGGGGCGGCCGGCGCAGGAACTTCATGGCCTCCCGGACGTAGGCACTGTTCCGCAGCTCGCCGTCGTACGCGGCCATTTGCGCCCGCAGCTCCGCCTCGGACCGCGGAGGGTTGTCGATGCGCATGAGCTCACCGGCCACTGCCCACTCGGACACGTAGGCGTCCGGACCGCCCGGAATCGGTGCGCCGTAGCGCTCGTGGGAGGACAGAAAGGCATCAGCGAAGGCCAGATGCACCCAGCGGGCAATCTCCGGATCATTCGCCGAATAAGGCCGCTCCACGCCGGCGGCGTCCTCATAAGTGCCGTGGACGCGTTCGTGCAGGCGCAGGACCCAGTCGGAACCGGACTTCGCAGCGTGCGTGTCCCCGTAGGTGACAGTGAAGATCCAGCGGATGGTCCCGGCCAGCCGGCCCAGCGGATCCTCCTTGTAATCGGAGAAGTCATGGACGCCGGCCATCGCCCCGGGATGCAGGGCCTGCAGCATCAGCGCCCGGATGCCGGCGATGATCGGCGTCATGGATCCGTGCACCGCCCAGACGGCGGAATCGGGACCAAAGTGCCCAACGTCGTCGCCCTTCGCCAGGTCCAGTTCCCACTGCGGAATCTCGGCGGCGTTGTTGCTGAAGGTGCCGATCAGCTGCCGGCGCCAGGTGGAGAGGAGATTGGCCATCGTCCCAGTATGGCCCCGGCAGCTGGGAGCCGCGGGCCTACCGCAGCAGGATGTCCACCGACCGGGAGTTGCCCAGCCCGCGCTCCAGCACGCCGGACCGGTTGGTGACATCGTCGCGCAGGATTTCGGTGACCGAGCCCAGGAACCGGGAAAGGTCCACCTTGTCCTCCGGAGCGGCGAGCAGCAGCTGGAAGCCGAACTCGTGCAGCGCATTTATGGACGCCTCGGCGAAGGACAGCGAGGACTTCACGAACGCCTCATCCATCATCACCGTGCCGTAGGTGCTGAAGCCCTGGGACACAATCCCCAACTGGTAGGCCAGCGCGGAGGCCATGATGAACGCGGTGAAGCGCTGGCCCTCACCGCCGGACATCAGCGACGCCTGCAGGTTGGTGTAGGTGTGCCCGTTGGCGAGGCGGTGGTTGCAGGTGATGGTCACGTGTGAGCGGACATCCAGCACCTCGGCCCGCCAGCGCTTCTCCTCCGGGTCCTTCAACCGGTCCACGAGCGTCTCCAGTGCGGCATACCGGGCGTCCATGTCCGCCTTGTCCTGCCGCCGTCCCATCATCGGCAGCGCGTTCTTCAGCTCGGTGCGGAACTTGTATGCGGCGTCGGGAATGGTGGTGGCCACCTCAATCTCCAGGTGGCTGCCAGCGTGGTACTCCACCCGGCGGAGCACCGAGTTCAGCGGCAGCAGGCGGGAGGAGATGCTGCGGCGTTCCTCGTCCAGCAGCTGCAGCAGGTCGCTGAAGCGTTCATAGGTGCGGTTGTTGAAGTACTCGCTGAACTCGGCCTCGCGCTGCGGCAGGCCCTCGGTGATGATTCCCTCAAACCGGTCCTCGTAGGCGCCGGCGGATTCCACGGAGGTGCCGAAGTCCGAGCCCCATTTGTCGGAGTACGTCTCGAAGGTCCGCTCCAGCTTGGCGCGGGTCTCCAGCAGGGTTTTCTCCAGCCGGGCCTGTTCGGTGATCAGCGACCGTTCCACCTCACCGGCAGCTTCCTTCAGCGCGGCGGCATCGGTGAGGTCCCCGAACGGGGCAAACAGATTCGCCAGCGCGGTGCGCAGCCCCTCGGAGAGGTTCTCCGGCGCCTTGGCGGAGAGCGCGGTGCGGCGCTCGACGGCGGCGGCCAGGTCCGCGTTCAGGCGGGCGGTGTTCTGCTTCAGGCCGCCCACCCGCTCGGTTGCGGCGGTCAGGTCAAGCTCGGCGGTGTCCAGCTCGAAGCGGATCTGCTCCAGGTCCGCGTTGGCGTCCCGGGCCGATTCCAGCCGGTTGGTGGCCTGCTCGACGGCGGTGCGGGCGGCTTCGGCGGACAGCTCCTCCCAGGTGCGCTCGTCGTCGAGCACGCGGCGGACCGCGGCCAGCCGGCGGACAATGTCGTCCTGTTCGGCAGCGTGCTGCCGGGACAGGTTGTCCGCTTGCTCAAAGACGGCGCGCAGGGCCAGCAACTCGTTGCCGAGGGCCGCGACGGTGTCCTTGTTGTCGAAGCCCAGCACGTTGTCCGAGGCCTTGGTGTGCCGGTCGTCCTTTTCGGTGGTGCTGCGGTTGCGCTTGACTGCCCCGCCGAGGCTGACGCCCTTGGCGACACCGGCCAGGCCCGCAGGGTCCTCAACGCAGACAAAGTCGTAGTGAGCGGTGATTTTCCGGCGCACCCAGTCACCCATGGCTGAATCATGGGTGACGAGCTTGGTGATCAGGTCATCCGGGCCGGGCTCGGCGGGCCCGTCCAGCGGCACGGAGACGTCGATGCAGCGCACGTAACCCTGCATGTCGTTTTCGCTCAGGAAGCGGGTGACCGCGGCCATGTGCTCGCCGGGGACCAGCAGGGCGGTGGCCAGGGAGCGCAGGGTGCGTTCGGCGGCCGGACGCCAGGAGGCGTGCTCTGCGGGCAGGTCAATCAGTTCCGCGGCGAAGGGCATGTCCGCTTCGTCAATGCCGGTGGCGGCGCAGATCCGGGTGCGCTGGTCCAGGGATTCCTGCCGGATGCTGGACTTGCGGCGGCGGAAGGAGCCGATCTCGTTTTCCAGCTTGGCGATCTGCCCCTTCAGGGACCACGCCTCACCGTGGGCGTTGCTGCTGCGTTCCTTGGCGGCGTCCAGCTCCGCACCGAGGGACTTTCTCAGGTCTGCGGCACGGCTGCGGGCGGTAACGAGCCCGGCGGGGGAGAAGTCGACGTCGATCCCGGCGGCGGCCAGTTCCTCACGGAACGCGTTTTCCACGGTTTCACGGGAGCGCAGCTGCGCGGCAGCCGCGGCGAGTTCGCGTTCCAGGGTGGCGATGGCTCCACCGCCCTCTTCGGCGTAGCGGGCACTGAGCGCATCGCGCTGGTCCTTGAGCGTGGCCCGGCGGGCTTCCGCAGCGGACAGTTCGGCGCGGGCCGCGGCGGCTTCCTGCTCCAGCTTCTCGGCGGTGCGCGAGGCGCCTTCCAGGGCCAGACGCTGCCGGTAGGCGGGCAGGCCCTCGGCGGTCAGCGCACGGTTGTGCGCCAGGGCGTCGGCAGCCTGCCGGTAACGGGTGTTCAGCTCCGGCACGGACTGAAGGTGGTCGCGCTGCTGGCGGGCGCGTTCAAGCTGGCGGCGGATGCTGCGCAGGTGGCTGAAGTCCTCCACCGCTTCTTCGGCGGCGGCCAGCGTGCGCGGGGTGTCCAGCACGTTGGTGCGGAAGAAGTCATTCACGGTCCCGCCCAGGCCCTTGCCGGTCTGCAGGATGCGCAGCAGGTTGAACGCCTTCTCATCCTCCACACCCAGGGCCTGCCGGTAGCGCTCGGCAAACGTCTTGTGCGAGTCGAACACGGCGGCGCCGGGCAGCAGGGCTTCCAGGCTGCCCTTGGTGAAGCGGCCGCGCATGCCGGTCTGCAGAGCGGTGAGGTCCAGCGGGCGGTTGTGCACCAGGTAGAAGCGCCCGAGGTTGTGTTCGGTGCCGGTGGCGGGCAGGTCCATGACCACGGAGAGGGACGTGATCTTTCCCAGCCCGTTGTCGAAGGTCAGGCAGACCGCGGACCAGGTGGCGCCGGGGCGCTGGTAGGCGGTGCCCGCGCCGTCGTCCGCTCCCTGCGTGCCAAGCCGGCCGCGCATGTAGGAGAAGGCGGTGCGCTTTTCCTCGGCGTTGGAACCGTTGTTGTTCTGCGCGGCCTCGTTCATCCGGGGCCGGGCGTCCATGACCAGCAGCATGGCGTCAAAGACGGTGGACTTGCCCACGCCGGAATCTCCGGTGAGCAGGGTGCCGGCGCGGTCCACATAAATGGTGTGCGCTCCGTCGAAGGTTCCCCAGTTCACGATCTGCACGGAGGAGAGCCGGTTCTGGCCGGGGTTGATCAGGTCTCCCATGGGGAGGGTGGTTTCGATGCTCATGCCGGCTCCTCGCCGTCGTTCGTGGCGGGTTCAGTGTCGGCGGGTTCAGTGTCGGTGCCGTCAAGATCCAGGGTGGCCCCGCCGTCGTCCGCTGCGTCATCCCCGGTGTCCCCCGAAAGGGTGTTCATAAAGGTGACGATGTCACCGATCTGGCTATACGGCAGGGCCAGCGGCAGGGCGGGGGAGATGACCCAGACGTTGTCCAGCTCGGTGGGGATCAGCAGGCGGCGGTCCTGGACGAGCTTGCGGATGGCGGCGTCAGCGGTGTCCTCCACGGACTTCGCGTCGCGCTGGCCCGGGTCCACGTAGGCCTCCAGCACCTCGAGGATGTCCTCCCGGGCGATGGTGGCCTCGTTCCCGGTGCCGGTGTGCCGGTCCAGGATCAGCCGCAGGCGCAGCAGCAGCAGGGTTTCCTCGCGGGTCATTTCGCGCTGGCGCTGCAGGGCGGAGGTGTGCGGCTCGGCCATTTCCACCGGGCGCAGCAGGGCCACCTTGCGGTCCTCGTCAATGACCAGGGACAGGAACAGCTCGCTCAGCCGCACGCGCAGCTGCTCCTGGTTGTCCACCACGGTCTCGTACACGTTGTCGCTCGACGTGGCATCCAGGTAGGGACCGCGCAGCAGCCGGATCAGGGCCTGGCGCAGCTTCAGCGGCAGGGTCCCGGTGTCGCCGGGGAACAGTTCCGGGCCGTCGACGAGGAGGTCGCGCGGGGCATCTGCGCCCTGTTCTTTTGCCTGCTCGTCTTTCAGCTCCGGGTTTTCCGGGGTGGTCTCGTCCGGGGCGGCGTGGATGGTCTCGCTCATTTTTCGGGGGCTTTCGCGACGGCGACGGCGGGCAGCAGCGCAGTGCGCTCGCTGCCGTCGATCTGGGTAAAGGTAACGGATTCAAGGGTTTCGCCGGCGGCGCCGCCGCCGGCGAGGAGGGCGCGGATGCTGTTCAAATGCCGGTGTTCGGGCGGCAGCAGCTTGAACACCTGGGCCACCGTGGCTCCGGGGCGTTTCGCTGTCGCCCGGGAGACGGCGTCGGCCAGTACCCGCCGGTCCGCGCGCGGGGTGCGGGCCGAGCGGTGGATGTCCGCCTCGGTGAACTGCGGCGGTTCGGGCAGGCTGCGCGGGGCGGCGTGGTCCTCCGGGTTGTAGACCCGGACCATGCTCAGCGATTCGAAGCCCGACCCGTACAGCTGCGGCGCCGGCACGACGGCGGCGCGGCGGCGTCCGCGCGGGGCCTTGTGGATGGCGGACTCGGCGGCGCGGATGAGCTGGCGCAGCTGGACCGATTCGCGGTACTCGTCGCTCTGCACATAGGTGTGCATGGATTCGGAGAGCCGGCCGTAGATGCGGTGGATTTCGGTGGCCTGGTCCCGCATGTCGGAAATCAGCCGGTACAGGCTCTGCCGGTCCTCGGGAGTGAGGTTGTCCGCAAAGTCCCGTTCCAGCACCTCCGCGATCGCGGCGCGGAAGCGGGCCTGCTGGTCGGCGTCGTTCAAGAATGCCGTGAAGCCCTCATAGGTGCGGCCTTCGGCGGTGCTGCGCAGCTTTTTGTCCGCTTCGAGGATTTCGCCCATGGTCAGGCCCTTGGCGGCGTTGGATTCCACCATTTCCTGGCGCAGGTTGTGCAGCATCTTTTCCAGGCCGTCGCGCATGCGTTTGAAGTCGGCCGGCAGGGCGGCGGCCAGGTCCAGGATGTCGCGGGCGGCTTCGACGGCGGTGTCCTCCGGCAGCGGCGGGGGAGCCTCTCCGGTTTCCAGGGCGTGGATCATTTCTTCGCGCCGGGCGACCTCTTCCTTAAGGACGGCGATACGGGCGGCCGGATCCGGGTTGGATTCCTGCGCGAGGTTCTCCACCCGGTCCAGCAGGGTGGCCAGGCGGGAGGAGTTCAGCGAGGTTTTGTCGCTGCTGAAGCCGTCCAGGTAGGAGAGGAAGCGGGCGGAGGATTCGGTGAGTTCGTAGACGAACTTCCCGTCCGCGCGGGGCCGGGCCAGGAACCGGCGGGCCACCCAGTCATCGGCGTAGTTGCGGCCTGTCCAGTCCTCACGCAGCTGCACGCCGTCCATGCGCAGACGGTTCAGGAAGGAGTCCGTCGTGGCGTGGAAGTCGTCGAGTGGAACCCGGGGCCGGGTGCGGGTGAAGGCCTCGCGGAAGAGCGCCGGGACCCAGGCGTTGGCGTTGGTCAGTTTCCAGCCGGGGGAGGCCTGGAGCCGCTGCAGTTCGGCCCAGCGGGCAACGGCGTTCTCGATGAAGGACATTCTGCGCTTTCCGCCCGTGCGGTGGGGGTAAAACGGGCCTCCTCGATTTTAGCCGGGTGGAGGAGTGGGGTGGGGCAGGGCGTGCGGGGCATGGGACGGGAGGGTAGGCGTCGGGAACGGGAGAAGCGGGTAAGTGTTGCAGAGGGGGCTATGAGAAGCCCCCTCTGCAAAGCTCCGTTCCAGCACCTCGCGATTGCACGTGGCAAGCTAGCCTGCTCACAGGATGGCAGCTCCGGTCCGGGCTCGAATCCCATCACGGTCCGCGATGACCTCAGGGCCTTCCCGAACCTGTCACGACCACGGCTCCACCCCGCTTGGTAGTCTCAGCTCTTTTTCACGTCCTCGAGGTACTCTCCATATGCATCCAAATCGAGTGCAGGTGCACTGCCAGCTGCGGACCCTGCCGGAGCCGGGGGAAGTAGTGATATGAAACTCCACAACCCTGGTTCACCGGCCATCAGACCGATGAAGATTGATTACACCTCACTTTCGTTCCTCCCCGGCCACACCGCGTTTTAGGTTATTGGCGCCTCATCGATTTCAAGCAGTATTTCGGCTATTGGACCGCCAGCGCTGCCCGTGTCAATGACAAGGGCTGGTGTGTATCGCGAGGCACCGCCCTCGTCTTCCCATTCGTAGGCTACGGTTCGGAGCGTGTTCAAATGGCGTCCTATCAACACGGCCATTGTGTACGGTCCGTGGAAAGCAAGATGGACCTCAGCGCGTCCATATTCGGCAGCGAGTCGTTTGATCTGCTGGGCGATTACTGAGCTGAGGCGGCCGGCCTCACGCGGATCAAGCTGGGCTGTGGACGTGGTAACCATTGCCGCTTTGACAAATTTGTGACGTGATGAGCTTATAAGTGTCTCGAAGGCCGTGCTATCTGCCGCCGGTGTGAGACCTACGAAGATCGCGATCTTACTCTGGGTACCGGTACCGGACACCTGTTGGGCTGGGAGGAGGAATTCATCCACACGGACGACGTTATCGAGCGGATCCTCTTCACACGCCGCCGACCCCCATGCTCCATTGCGCGTGTCTATAACTTCAACCAATCCGAATTTGGTCTCAGGGAGTGCTGATCCAAGTGCTAGTGCGATCGACAGGTGGGCTCCGCCAAGGATCTGTACACGCGGTGCCCGAGACGCGTAAATGGCGTCGCTGATGAGAGGGAGTGTTCGTTGAAGGAGATGGAGACCTTCGGCTGATGGGAGGCGTCCGTTTTCTGCGGCGTTGACCCTAATGTGTAGGTCCTCGTCGTCCGCGTCGATTGCGAATGCCGTCGGCCGGCTCTGCACGCGAAGAGTAAATGCTCGATTTGTTCTTCGGAGCGTGGGCTTGCGTTGTTCTATCCGGTGCATGAGCAGGTCGCGCGCAATCTCCAACTCGCCCATGGTATCGAGCATGTTGGTCTGTTTCTTATCTGCAAGCGTGCGCTTAGGCGAAAGGCGGAGGAGTCGATCGGGTGCATCATAGTCACATTTGGAGAAGCTACCGCGTCTAGGGATCGTATTCGCAATACTGAGGCTGAAGTCAGCGTTTTCGTCGAGTTGGAGCAGGCGGGGGAGTTCTCGCTCTCGGACGATTTCGCTGTAGACGATGTCGGGAGTAGCGACGAGCACCGCTGCCGAGAGGCCTTGGGTCAGGGCTTGCTCGAGTCGATCTGTCGTTGTACCAGCACGCAGATCGCGATAGTCACGCCAGACCACGAGGCCGGTGGCTCGCAGCAAGTGTTCTATCCGTGATGCCTGCTCGGTACCGTCTGTTTGACGGTACGAGACGAAAATGGGGCCGTCACCCCGTACAGCAGTTGACGGCAAGGGGCGAAGTGGCTGGAGCCTGGGAGCTGGGGATATGACTGGGACAGTTCTGCTGGTGGTGCGACCAAACCGTTGACGATGTGCGGTGACTCCATGAAACGGTGTTGTGAGCGACGCGGAGCAGACGACTAAGGCGATGGGGGCGTCGCTGGTCTTGGCAATTGTGCGAAGCACGTTGACATCTATTGGGCTTGGTCCTGCTGGGGCCGGGTGACTATGCCATTCGCCGACATATCCTGTGGGATCGTCGGTAGCTCGGTCCGCGAGGAAGTCCTCGAGTAGTTTGTTGGCTTTGGCGTCATTGCGGACGTACTGGGTTGTTGATTCGCGGTCGCTGTCGATGGTCAGTGCATTGGTCACAACGATGGCACTGGATTCGTGGTATCCGAGCAGGATGCCACCGGTTTCCCGCGGTAGGCTCTTCGCCGTTGCGGCAGCGATGACTTCATGTGCTTCATGCTGCAGCTCGATACGGACAGGTCGTCGGTTCATTGGTGATGCCTTTCAGGATCAGCAGTGAAGTCACGTGATTCTCCTACTGGATTGAGGATGCGCCCTGTGAGTAGCCCGATACCGTGCCGGACTGTGGCGGCTGCAGCTTCAATCACGGCGTGCGGCGGAGTGGGGGAGAGTGGGCTTCCACATCCAGCCTCGAACAACTCCGATACTTGAAGGCCCGGATTCAGGGCCTTCATCAAAGGCGGCGCAGGTGAGGAGTTACCGGCAGGGGGTAGGATGTCGACGCGATAGGCGGTTCCGTCATCATGTAGTGAAGCCGAGAGAATCCGCGTGCCTGAGGACTCCGCCACTACACGGAGAAGGGCCGTGGTAGAAAAGTCGGCGGTTGCGTTCACGACTAGGTCATGAGTACTGATGAGAAGGGCTGCCTCTGTGGCGGACCTGAGGGGTCTTGTTCTCACTTGGATGTTCTCATCCGTGAGTTCATTCCTGCTAACCAGGTGGCGTTTCACAGCTTCGCTCTTCGGTAATCCGATTGCGTCGCGTCCCACGAGATGCCGGACGATGTTCCCAGGCAGGATCACGTCTCCGTCGATCAATGTCATTCGGCCAATTCCAGCGCGCGTCAGCATATCTGCGATGAAGGAACCGAGTGCGCCCAGCCCGATGATAGCCACGCTCCTGTTCCTGATTTCTGCCTTCTGGGCACCGGCACGGGCCGTCCGGGCTGCCGTCGTATCAGCCGCCGAAGTCAGTGTCCTTACAGCAATTTCGCCGCGGACAGTTGGCCCAACATCCAAAGCGATGGCACCATCGTGATTCCCGCGACGATACCTAAGCAGCACAACAGAGACCTCGTGACGCCGGATTCTGGCATCGAGCTTGATATCGGGCCGAATCCTGGCGCTGATGTCCGCCCACGTCCGAGGTGGTACGTCGATGTCACCTGCGTCGACCACGTACGCTGGGCGGTCTCTCCCAGCTTTCACGAGTTTTCTGGGAATAACGCCCTTGCTTGCCCGCATGATGTTGTTCTTGCCTGGTCGGAACCGAATGAGGCCTTCACCCAACGTCCCAAGGTCGTCATAGAGGTAGATTCTGGTGTCCTCCGTTGACGGGCGAAAATACCGGTCTAGGTCAAGATCAGGGCGATCGTCTGGCCAGCCAGCTGCTGCTTGGGCCAACCATCCTGAGACGTGTTCAAGGAATGCCGGCGCTTCAACCCACCAGAGCCCCTCGTGGTCGTCCTCGGCAATCAGACAGAGGGTGCCGTCCAACTCGCGGTGCCAAGACCATGGCACAGCATCCTCCGCAACCGGGGCAACCTTCGGAGGCCTAAATGGAAAGCGTTCCGGCAGGGAAATCAAGACGGTGGTTGGGTTCCCAGGGGCCCCAGCCATACCTGTCCACCCCTCGTTCGTTTCAGTAAAGCCAGCTCGGATGAGGCCTTCCTCGAAGTGCTGGCGGGCATGGGCTATGGCGTCGGCATACGTCTCGAGGTTCACCCAAATGTCCTCGTTCCGGCGGGGACGAGTCGTGCCCCCGCCGAAATCGTGGTTGCCCGTTTGCTACCGTCTTCGTTGTATCCAGGGGGCATGTTGAACACGGTCTCATCGTCTCCGTTTTTGCCCAGCAGCTTTTGAAAAGCCAAAGCGGACTGACCCTCGTCCTCTTCCTCGAGAGCTGCTCGGGCTGAGACGGCAGCATCGGCAAACCGGAGCCTCGCGGTGTCGAGCTCGTCATCGGTTGCGCGAATACTGATGGTCTCTCCCCAGAGGGTTGGGTCGGTCACGCCGGTACCGTGAAGGACAAAGTCGTTGATAATTTTGGTGACCTCTTCAAGGGCCGACACGTAGTATTCCGCGTGGTCATTTCCTGAAACCAGGCCGGATTTGAAGGCCTGAAAGGCCGCCACCTCGACGAAAAAACCTCCGGGTTTCGCTCCACGGCGAAGCAGGGCACGGCGGGTTTGCCGCAGGAGTTTGACAGTGGGAACGTAGTGGCCGTCATGGGCAGCGTTCATCTCGCTGGAAAGGCTGGTCAAAGCTTCAGGGTTGGTTTGCACCCACTTGTCATCCTCCCCCTTTTGAGGGATTTCCCATGTTGCTCTGTCCCAGTGACGCCGCGCTGGCACAGCATCCACGTCAAGGTCATATTCCGGGAATGCGATTTTCAGGCTCCGGTCTTGCCGCACTACGCGACGGTGGCCACTGGAATCCGTACCGAATTCTGTGTGGAGGACTTTGAAGAACCGGTCGAGGATGTCCTTCGACGTCACGTCGTTCGGAAGGTCGGGCAGCCGGACGAACACATCGACGTCCTTGACACGTTTGATGGACACGCTGCGCTTGTATGAGCCAATGAGAACTGGGTCGACTCCATAATCGGCCAGTTTGGCATCCGCAGCCAAGGCCTCGCGCACGAGTAGGTGAGCCTCTGGAGCGTTTGCCTTATCTGCGCCGGGCTCAATGGAGCTCAGGGCATCTTTGAATTGCTGTTTGAGGTGAGCCACGAGGTGACCCTCCGATCTCGGTAGGAGCGATGGATGGTGCGGGCCTATCAGGTGGAAGAAGATTCAAGCTCGACACTACATGTAGTAGTCAACGTAGTCTACAACCACAACATGATGTATTGCAGGGGTGTAATTCATCCTTGATCAGTATTGCAAGTGTCGCTCAATAGCGACATTGATTTGCTTCAAGAATGGCGCAATGTTGGCTCAATGCCGGGGAGGGTGCAATGCCAGGGTCGTGACGGCGACTGCCAGGAGCAGGTTCACCCCGGGGAGGTAAATCTGGCCGCGCTCGGAAGCCGAGGTGTGGATGACCCTGAACCGCGGCAGCAGATCCAGCTGCGAAGCCTGCTGAACCATGCTGAAGGCTCCCGAGATCACGGCCTGGGGCGCGATGACCGTAGCCGCGGTGGCGAGGACCACCATGGGAATGGCAGCCCAGCCGGGGACGGTGGCGAAAAATGCGCCGCCTGCGTCGGCGGGATTCCGCAGAACCGATGCCGCCTGGCCGAGGTAGGTAATGATCAGGCTCGGGAATACGACGGCGAGCCAGGCCAGGGTAATGGGGCGGCGTCCGAAGTGGCCCATGTCCGCGAACAGTGCTTCGGCACCCGTGACTGCGAGCACCACCCCGCCGAGGGTGAGGAACGCGGCCTTCGGGTCGGCAATCACCAGCAGCACGATCCAGTGCGGTGACAGTGAGAGGATCACGCCGGGTGTCTGCGCGAGGGAGAGGAGCCCGAAGACGGCGGCAGCCACGAACCAGAGCAGCATCACCGGTCCAAAGATGCCGCCGATGCGGGCCGTGCCGAAGCGTTGCGCGAGGAAGAGGCTGAAAAGCACGGTGAGAGTTATCGGGACGACGAGCGCGGTGAGTCCCGGTGTCACCGTCTCGAGCCCCTCGACTGCCGACAAAACCGAGATGGCAGGCGTGATCAGGCTGTCACCGAGGAACATTGCCGCGCCGATGACCGCAAGGACCGTGGCGGCTGACCGCAGACGGATCGACGGCCGTGCCCGCCGCAGGAGCGCGAGCAACGCCAGCAATCCGCCTTCCCCCTCGTTATCGAAGCGCAGCAGGATGCCCACATAAAGCACGGTGACGACGAGCGTGATCGCCCAGATCACCATCGACGTCGTGCCGTAGACAACGACCTGGTCCACCTCATCGTGGGCGAGCCCAAATGACGTACTCAGCGCGTAGAGCGGGCTCGTGCCGATGTCGCCGAAAACGACGCCGAGCGCAGTGAACGCATGGGGTGCCAACGGCGGCCGGGAACGCGGAATGCGCGGCTACAGGCCGGCGGTGGATCTCGTCGATCACCGCTTTGGGGCTACGAATGGTCCACAGCTCACCGGCCACACAACACCCGCCGGCACCCAAGGGCAAGTGGCTTGAGATCCGGCGCCGGCAGGGTAGCTGAGAGCCAGAACAGTACTGCTCGGGGCTGATTGGAACGGCCGGTTTGCGCCGGATACGATGGATAAAGAGTTGGATCACGATGTCTCGAGGAACCATGAAGAGATGCCTTGTACCAATACTTCTCTCTATAAGGCGAAAGCACGCGCAAACAAGACTCGGTGGCGCGTGAACATTTAGCCCGTGCAGACTCCCGCCCGGTGCACTTGTTTCCTCCCTGCGGGCGGGCACCCCCAGCCGCGAGAGAAAAGGAGGCCCGCCCACGGCAGACACGCGAGACAGACTCACAAAGATTAGGAACCGCGCCGCGCTAGACCAGTACCGCGACAGCCCGCAGGCCGCCTCGGACATTGACTGGCTACTTGACCTGGTTCACATCCTTGAGCTTGAGGTTGAGGCCGTTGCCCTAGCCGCGCTTGACCCAGACAACTAAATCTCCCACCCCCGGACCCACCCAAGGCCCGGGGGTTATCTGCATGATCTGCGCGGGGCACAGCAGGGCAGCGCAGCCGCGTGCAGGCATCAGCCCGGATTCATTCGCGGATGAGGACGAAGCCTGATCCGGCGGGCCGGCAGGTTTCGCAGGCCCCTAAGCCGCGGCGTCGTGTGAAGCCTCACCTCTTTCACCGCCCGATCCCCGGTGCATAGACTGAAGGGGCCGTCTGAACGCACCAAACAGAGGATTAGCATGCCCACGATCGCCGAAACCGTCGTCCACAACCTCGCCGCCAACGGGATCCAGCGGATCTGGGGAGTTCCCGGCGACTCCCTGAACGCGGTGACCGAGGCCATCCGCCGGGAGAAGGGCATCGAGTGGATGCTGACCCGGCACGAGGAGGAGGCCGCGTTCGCGGCGGCCGGCGAGGCGGCGCTGACAGGCGACCTCGCCGTCTGCGCAGGCAGCTGCGGCCCCGGTAACATGCACCTCATCAACGGGCTCTACGACGCGCACCGCAGCCGGGTTCCCGTCCTCGCGATCGCCTCGCACATCCCGAGCGACGAAATCGGCAGCCAGTACTTCCAGGAAACCCGCCCCACTGAACTGTTCCGCGACTGCTCTGTCTTCTGCGAAATGGTCCTGAGCCCTGAGCAGATGCCGCGGCTGCTGGAGATCGCCATGCGCACGGCCATCGAGAAGCGCGGCGTCGCCGTGCTCGTGATGGCCGGCGACACCGCGCTGGAAGACGCCGTGGACGATCGTGTATTCACCGTTCGCCGCAGCGACCCGGTCACCGTGCCCTCCCCGGCGGAG
The DNA here is from genome assembly GCF_044762205.1 of Arthrobacter sp. NPDC097144. Classification (NCBI taxonomy): domain Bacteria; kingdom Bacillati; phylum Actinomycetota; class Actinomycetes; order Micrococcales; family Micrococcaceae; genus Arthrobacter; species Arthrobacter sp. NPDC097144. Next base: position 18,122 of record NZ_JBIWDW010000008.1, read on the forward strand.
CTGCAGGAAGCCGCCGCCACGCTGAACTCCTGCGAAAAGGTCACCATCCTCGCAGGCGCCGGCGTGGAGGGCGCACGCGACGAGGTCCTCGCCCTCGCCGACGCACTCGGCGCGCCGATTGTGCACGCCCTTCGCGGCAAGGAATTCATCGAACACGACAACCCGTTCGACGTCGGCATGACCGGGCTCCTGGGCTTCGCATCCGGATACCGGGCGATGGAGGACTGCGACACGCTGCTGATGCTCGGCACCGACTTCCCGTACCAGCAGTTCTTCCCGAAGAACGCGAAGATCCTGCAGATGGACATCCGCGGCGAGCAGCTCGGCCGCCGCACTCCGATCACGCAGGGCATGGTGGGCGGGGTGCGCGAGACGGCGGAGGCGCTGCTGCCTCTGCTGGACCGCAAGTCCAACCGCACCCACCTCGAGAAGTCGCTGGACCACTACCGCCGCACCCGGAAGCAGCTTGACGACCTGGAGAAGCAGGGCTCGGGCGCCATCCATCCGCAGCATTTGGCCCACCTGATCGACGAGCTCGCCGACGACGACGCCGTCTTCCTGCCCGACGTCGGCACCCCGGTCATCTGGGCGTCCCGGCACCTGCACATCGGTGCACGACGGCGGCTGATCGGCTCCTTCTGGCACGGCACCATGGCGGCGGCGACCCCGCTCGGCCTGGGTGCCCAGGCAGTGGACCGGAACCGGCAGGTGGTGATCCTGGCCGGCGACGGCGGCCTGGCCATGATGCTCGGCGAGCTGCTGACGGCTGTGCAGCACAATCTGCCGATCAAGATTGTGGTGTTCGACAACGCGGCGCTGAGCTTCGTGGAGGTGGAGATGAAGGCCGCGGGCATCGTCAACTTCGGCACCGGGCTGCAGAACCCTGACTTCGGCAAGGTCGCGCAGGCGGTGGGGATGCACGGCGAAAGCGTGACCCGCCCGGAGGACCTCGAGGGCGCCCTGCGCCGTGCGTTTGAATACGACGGCCCGGCACTGGTTTCCGTCGCGGTGGAACGGCAGGAGCTGTCCATTCCGCCGAAGATCGACGCGAAGCAGGCCAGCGGCTTTGCGGTCTACGCGCTGCGCACGGTGCTCGCCGGCAACGGCCGCGAACTCATCGACCTGGCAAAGGCCAACGCCCGCCAGCTGCTCTGAGGTTGTACCGAGCCAGGAGCAGGACAGCAGGCGCTCGGGCAGGGTGTGGGGCGTTGGACCTTGCGGCCCCCTTTCGATGAAGCTGTAACAACCAATGATGGCCTCCTACTCTAAGTAGGAGGCCATCATTCTTTTTGGTGTTTATTCGGTGCTAGTTATGCGGCGTTGATACTGAATTGTTCCTGCCGGGACGAAGGAGGATCAGGGCTATTCCCAGAACTGCGGTAATGCCTCCCAGCACCGCCGTCAGCCAGAACTGATGCGGCTCGTGCGGGCCAAAGAGCGCCGGGATGGTGAGGACTAGGGCCGATGCTGCCACTGCCATGGCAATTAACAAACCCATGAGGACTCGATTGGTTTTGTTGTTCATTACTGGTCCTTAGTGCTGGTTCTCAGAATACTTTTTCTGACGTTTTTGCCGGTTCTCAGAAACAGCTTGCTACAGCGGTAATGGAAGCGCCACCAACGGTGGCAAAACCGGCGATGCAGGCGACGCAAAACGGGACGCCGACTCCAATTGCCGCTGCAGCGCAAGCGCCGGCGCAGCTGTAAGCGATGATGCCTCCGACAACACCGCCAACGCCGAGGACGGTGGCAATGCAGGCACCGGTGTTCTTCTCGGCCAGCTGCATGCCTCCCTCGGCTCCCGAGGCCTCTGACTTTGAATTCGCCATGTCGGCTTTGAGTTCAGCATCGGACATAAAGGCCAAATCAGTGTCTTGGTTGTTCGTCAGCACACCGTCCACGTAAGACGTCACGTTGAAATTTCCGGACGCATTTTCGCTGACCAAGGTCTCTGTGTACTGGAGCCGTTCACCGGAGCTGTCCAGAATCATCGAGACATTGCTCGTGAGGCTGTACGGGCCACCCACCGGCAACGTCACGGTGGTAAAGACGCCGTCATCGGTGGAGACAGTGCTCACTTTGCTTTCAGACGTCTTCACCGCGCTCAGTGGGGCCTCGATGGTCACTTCACCGCTGGAGAGTGAGGAGACGACTTCGGAGGTTATCTCGGCCGCTTCCTCTGGGCCTACTGCCACCGTTGTCAGCGACGATTGTGCGCTGGCCTGGGCCATGCCTTGCTCAGGTGACTCCGCGGTGCCGGGTGCTGCCTGTGCAGCGCCCGCCGTCGATACTACTAGGGCTATTCCTGCCAATGAAGCAAATATTGATTGGATTCTTTTCGTCGGTCTCATGACGAAGGTATCCTTCCCAGTACTTTTCTTTTGAGTTATGTTCAAATTATGAAATTAGTTACGTATATTTCTGGTGATGAAATTCGACGGTAGTCACCTTCAAACTATCCGTCAACCCCCTTGGGCTCTTGGAAATGCCACTTAACTTAGAGCTTCAACCAATAGGGGATTCATGGGCAGCGGTGTCACCGTGGTCGACGGATGCAAATTGCATACAAATGCATAGTTTTTCTAAATCGGTTCTGCGCAAAAAATTCAGGCACTCTTCGAGGCCCTATTGGCCGCTTTGTCGGGTGTTTAATGAGCAGCGGCGGCAGCGGCGGCAGCGGCGGCCGAGGGTCAAAACTGCGGGTACAGCGGAAAGTTGTCCACCCGTGGAGCCGGCCTACCGGCGAACGGAATCACCGGTTCATCACGGAGAGCGGAAGGTAGGCGCTGACAATCCAGTTGGGTGCGTCAACAACCTCGCTGATCTTCAGGTCCACGATGACCGAGGACAGCAGATATGCCTCGTGGGGTTCAATTCCGTAGGTGAAGCACAGGTGGTCGATCATGTGCCGGAGCGCGTCCCGGGCCGCCTCCATGAGGTCCGGTCCCACCCCGGTGGTGGCGTAGTATCCCTGGTTCTCGATTCCGGGCCGGAGCGGTCCCGACGTCTGGAACTGCGGTGACGGGATGGATCGTCCCCGGTGCAGCGTCACCTTCAGCGTTCCATTAAGGGGTGCTTCGATGGCGGTGACGCACACTTCCCCGTCCCCCTGGGCTGCATGGGGATCACCGAACATCAGGCGGGCACCGGGAAGGCTGACCGGCAGGAAGATCTTGGTTCCCACCACCAAGTCACGGATGTCCATGTTTCCGCCAAAGTTTCCCGGAGGCATCACGGGCAGGGGATCCGCTGTTGCGGGTGTGCACGCCATGACACCCAGGAAGGGTCTCAGGGGCACAGTTGCCACGTCAAGGAACGCGGTGGTGAGACCGGTGGACAGATCCCATTTATAGATGAACGCCTCCGTGAAGTCATCCGGCAGGAGGCCTGCCCCGGGACGGCTGGCAGTGAACCCCCACCCCAGAGGGGTGAACTCCAGCGGCTCGATTTCCAGCACGTCACCGGGCTGAGCCCCGTTCACCATGATCGGCCCGCGCAGGGGATAGCTTCGGGCGGGGTCCCGGTCGGGGATGGGATCACCGTTGCGATAGGTATCCAGCTGCCCGTCGGCGGCGTCCCTGACATCGAAACTGATGGTGTCCCCGCTGTTGATCGTCAGGACCGGCTCATGCCGGGGAGTCCACAGGCGGTTGTAAATGTCCGGTACGTCGTGGTGCGTCATCCGTATCTCCTTTTGCGGCGGGGCTCACATGCCCGCAACAAGTAGATTAGCCACGCATTGGTTCAAGCCGCGTACTTGCAGGCGTTCTGCGGATGCAGTGAGAGTCCGTCACCACCGGGTAGTTCGGGGCAATGCTGCCCCCGGCACCAGGAAGACCGGCACTTCCGGCTGCGGCTGCGGTGCTCGCTCAGTCCGCAGGCTCCTCGTCCTCGTATCGGTACTCGTGGCGCAGGCTCTTCACCTGCTTTTCACCAAACCAGATGGAGAGCCCGGCCACGGCAATGCATCCAACGGCTCCCAGAACCGTCAGGGGAGACGGATCGCGCAGCAGCAGTGCGAGGGCTAAAGCCACCATGACCACTGCCAGCGAAATCGCCTGGTGCCGGAGCCAGCTGGTCCCGCGGCGGACAGTCGGGTGGTTCTTCGCATCCATCTGTAGGCCCCTTTCCACTCGTTCGCCCAGCGTAGGCCACGGGCCGGTCCCATGCCCTTTCGCGCAGCTGTTCCGACGCGGTCACCTTCGCCGGCGGTCACTGAGTATCGAGGAGGATTTCAGTAAACGCCGCCCCCAGCTCACACGCCCGTGGCAGGGCGGGAGCCAGCGGGCAGCCTCCTGTCACACCACGGGTATATGCCTTCGCGCAGCATCCGCTCGCCCGGCTGGTCAGAACGAACCAATGCCTTTGCCGATGAGGACCACGCCAATAACGAGGAGGAGAACGGCCATGACGGCGGCGTTGTGCTCTACGAGCCATTGGCGAAGGCTCTCCAGGGGCGCTGCCATCCTATCCGCGGCAATGAGGTAGGCGATCACGGGGACCCCCACCGTTGATGCGGCGATAATCGTGAAAATGGCGGTTACAAGGGCGGATTCCCCGAAGCTCAGCCCGCCAAAACCGATGGCCACGCCGGCCGCCACGCTCATCAGCAGGTTCTTGGGGTTAAGGGCGGAGAGCGCGAGTCCGAGCAGGAGGGCCCTGACGGCGGTCATCGAATCAATGGCGGCCATCCACTTGGGCAGCGGCGGGTCCGTGCCCCGGGCCGGCTGTGAGCGCCACTGCCTCACGGCCAGGAGCAGCAGCACCACGCCCAGCACAATCTTGACGGTTCCGGCGATGGGTTTGGAATCGTCTCCGTCGCTTGGCGTCAGCAGGGACGAGACGAAGGTAAAGACGACGACGGCGACCACCACGCCGAGCACCCAACCAAGAAGGAACCCGATGCTGGTGCCGCGTGCCTTGGGTGAGAGCAGCATGAGGATCGCCGCAATGATGGGAATCGGGCTGATGGCAATTCCGAGCGCGAGAGGAAGGATCTCCCCAATAACGGTACTCATGGCTTCTCCTGGTCAGGTCTCCGTGGACGGGGAGGACAGGGCGGCAAGCGCCTCCCGATTGGTGGGGTAGAAGGTTGCGCCGCGCGCCATTCCCAGCGAATCCATGCGGTCCCTGATTTGCCGGCGGGGGCGGCTGAAGGCCAGATTGACTTTGTGCCGGCGCAGCCAGTCGCTAAGGGCGGCGAAGGCCTCTGCGCCCGTGACGTCGATATCCGTCACGGCTTCCAGGTCGAGGACAACATGGTGCACGCCGGGAATCGTGGAAACGGCGCGTTTGACGGACTGGGAAAGTACGGAGCCGTTGGCGAAAAACAGCGGGGCGGCCATCCGGATGACCAGCACTCCCGGAGCCGTTGGCGTTCCGAGGGGCGCGGGATCTAGGAGGGAGGAGCCGGGTCTGTCATCGGCGGCGAGAACGTCGATTGCGGGTGTGGAGGCCCGCCGGGCGAGATTGATGAGGGCAAGCACAAAGGCGATGACAATGCCGGGGATGGCGCCGATGAGCAGCGTCACCAGGAAGCAGGCAGCGGCGATGAGAAATTCGAACCGGTCCTGCCGCCACAGACTCCTGAACTCGCGGATACCGAGCAGCGGCAGGATTGCGACGCCGACGATCGCTCCGATGGCAGGCGCCGGAATGTGTTCCAGGAGCGCGGTGCCGAACATGAGCAGGAGCAGGGTCCCGCCGGCGGCAACCAGGGTGGGAAGCTGGGTGCGGGAGCCCAGCTGATCCATGGCTGCAGTCCGGGACGTCGAGGAGCCAATGGCGAAGCCGCCGGTTGCTCCGGCGGCCGCGTTGGCCGCACCGAACGCCAGCAGGTCACGGTTGGGGCTGGTGCCGTAGCCGCGCTTCTCGCTGTAGCTGCGGGCCACGAGGAGCCCTTCGGCCATGGTGACCATGGTCAGGGCGATGGCCGAAGGAATAAGAGCGAGCCACAAATTCCAGTCAAGGCGAGGCCAGACAAGGGCGGGCGGCCCGGCGTCGACCGCGCCAAGTACGGAGACCCCCTTGGCTTCGAGCCCGGCGGCGACCACCGCCGTCGTCGCCGTAATCAGCACGACGAGCGCCCAGGGAACCGTGCGCGCCAGCCGCCGGCCCGCCACCAGCACCGCCACCGCGGGGACGGAGATCAGCACAGACCAGCCGTTGACGTTCGGCAGCCCCAGGACCAGGCCGCCCGCCCTTTCTTCAAACCCGCTCCCGGAGTCGATCTTTATCCCCAGCATTTTGGCAATTTGGCTGACCAGAATGTCCAGTGCCAGCCCGCCAACAAAGCCCACCAGGATGGGTTTGGACAGGAAATTGGCAAGGAAGCCGAGCCGAAAAACAGCAGCGAGGGCAAACAGTGCCCCGCAGAGGATCGCCTGGGCCAGGGCCATGGCGAGATAGTCCGCGCTGCCCGCAACCGCCAGTCCGCCTACGGAGGATCCGACGAGTGCCGCCGCCGCGGCGTCGGGGGAGGCCACCACCTGGCGGGACGAAACCAGCATGGCGTAGGCGATGCCCGGTACCACGAGGGCATAGAGGCCGGCAGTGGGCGGAAGACCCGCAATTTGGGCGTACCCGATGTTCAGCGGCACGGCGATGGCCAGCAGCGTGATGCCGGCAATGGCCTCGCGGGCGGCATTGCGCCGGGTAAGTCCCGCCAGCGGGCGCTGCATCGGATTCCTGTCAGGCCGGAACGATGGGCGGAAGCTGGTAGGTTCCGTCAACAATTGCGGAATCTCCGCCGTAGGCGCGGATAATGACGGTGAATGGGCCAACCGGTGACGGCAGCCAATTGGGCACGGCCGCCTCCTCCGGGCGCGTATGCCGCACCTCCAGGGTCAGGGACCCGTCGTCGTCGTACACCAGCCCGGGGCTGCGGTCACCGATCGAGTACCGGTCCAGTTCATTGGCGGAAAGCAGGCGCTCGGGCAGCGTATAGAGTGTCGCCGACCAGAAGAACCGTGCCTTGGGGAGCGTGTCCGGTGTGAAGGTGATCGTGTAGTCGGTGGCTCCGGTGATGCGGTTCCCGGCCGCGTCCACCAGCCATCCGCCGTACCAGGCGATGGCCGGCGGCAGGCCGTAGAGGCCTTTCTTGGCGCCCACATTGCGCCGGTCGTAGCCGCCCGCCATCTCCTCGCGGGTGCCGAACATGCCGGTGGAGGTGCTGGCCGCGGCTGCGGTTTGTTCCAGGCGGGCCTTTCCGTCAGCGAGTCCCTGGGCAAATTCCTCCCGGGCGGCGTCGTCGAGCTTGAGCGAGCTGAACTGCCCGCTTCCGTCCAGCCCGATCGAGGCCAGCCGTTCGCGTACCGCCCGGTCCTCCTCCAGCACCGGAGAGAGTCCAAGCAGCAGATCCAGGTAGTCGAAGAAACCCAGGCCTGAGGCGTTCTCTTCGTTCCACTGGGGCCAGTGGATCTCTTTCGCTTCCGGAGGTGCGGGGGTGCCGGCGTACTCGTGCCACGGCCGGACGTCGTAGGAGGCCTGGATCTTCCGCAGGCCCGGAAGATCCCCATCGGTGAACGCCGTGCGTCCGAGGCAGCCGACGACGTCGGTCGAAGCCTGGATCACCCCGTCAAAATCCTCGGGGGTGCCGCCGGACCAGGACGGCCCGGCCAGCAGATAGCGGCCGGGTCCGGTGCCGGTGGTGGCGGCGCTGACGTAGCCGGCATAAACGGTGTACAGGTCATGGAACGGCAGGATGTAGAAGCGCTCGATTGCCGGAACCGTGACCACCCAGGGTTCGGCCCGCAGATCAAACCAGCCCCAGGAATAGGGGGTGTCATTATTGGGCGTCACAATGTCCGTATTCGCAGGTGTGAACGGCTCCGAGTAATGGCGGAACATTCCAAAACCGCCCACCGATCGGGGATCCGCAAGGTCCACGGCCTGCTCATAGAGAGTGCGGTAGTTCTCCACCATCGCATACCCGAAGGTATAGGCATCGGCGGCGGCAGAACGCAGTGCAGCGGCATCGTTGTTGGGCATGTCTTCAGTATCTGCGGAGCAGCTGGAGCCGGATAGAAGTATTGGGTGAATTACCGGTGCAAACGCGGTGATTGTGCGGCAGTGCGCGTCCGGCCTGGTGCTCGCCGACCGCCCGCCGGAAATCTGCGCCCGGGCGTGCCCGCGTTGCCCTAGGATGTGGCCATGGCGATAACCCCCGACACCAAGAACTGGACCTGGGTCCTGGAACGGTCCTGTCCGGAGTGCGGCTTCGACGCCGAAACCACGGCCTTCAGCGATGTGCCGGACCTGCTCCGCGGCAGCGCTGAAGAATGGGGCAGCATCCTCGCCGGCCCCGCAGCTGCCCGGCGCCCGGACGACGGCACCTGGTCACCGCTGGAATACGCCGCCCACGTCCGGGACCTGTGCCGCGTCTACCGGACGCGGCTGACCCTGATGCTGGAGCACAACGGCGCCGAATTTGCGGACTGGGACCAGGACGCCACCGCAGTCGCCGAGCGTTATGCGGAGCAGGATCCGGCGGTGGTGGCGGAGGAGCTGGCTGCGGAAGCGGAGCGCACAGCGGCAGCCTTTGCCGCCGTCGAGCCTGCCCAGCTGGATCGGCGGGGGCTGCGCTCGGACGGCAGCGCGTTCACCGTGGACTCCCTGGGCCGTTACTTCCTTCATGACGCGCTGCACCACGTCTGGGACGTCCGCCCTAGGGAATAGCTGACTCCGCGCCCTGTCTAAACGGACTTCATCCTGCCACGCTGGATAGGCGGACACCGTCGGCCGGCATGGCAGAGGCCTGCGCCGTGTCTGCCGCCGGAACTGCCGCCGCTGTCCGGGATCCTGACAAGCTAGGGGGAAACCCGATCATGGCGGACATGACGAGCAGGCTCAACACCGTCAAGGAGCGGGCTGCGGCCGGCAAGGCCTGCCGGGAAGAGTCGCCCCGCACCAGCCACGAAGGATGGGCTCCTTCCCCCGGCAGGCCTGATCCGATCGCCCTCCTGGAAGCGCAGAACCTCACCCGGGAACAGGATCTGGTGCCGGTGAGGCACAGCCGCATGCTTGCCTCGCCCTTCGCTTTCTTCCGGGGAGCGGCCAAAATTATGGCCGCCGACCTGAAGGAGACTCCGCGCGCAGGCCTGCAGGTGCAGCTGTGCGGCGACGCCCATCTGTCCAACTTCGGGCTTTTCGCCTCTCCTGAGCGGAACCTGTTGTTCGGCCTGAATGACTTTGATGAAACCCTTCCGGGGCCCTTTGAATACGACGTCGAGCGCTTGGCGGCAAGCCTGGTCGTCGCGGCGCGGGCCAACGGATTTACGGACAAGGAGGCCCGCCAAACGACTCTCGCGGCGGTGCGCTCCTACCGGGAGGCCATGGGTCGGTTCGCGCAGATGCGAACCCTCGACATCAGGTATGCCAGCTTGTCCGACGACGTGCTGAAAAACATGGCGGCGATGTCTTCCCCGAAGAACAAGGGGTCGAAGGCGTCCCGCAGAATCGAAAAAGTCGCACGGCAGACTGTTGCGAAGGCCCGCACCCGGGACAGCCTCCAGGCGCTGTCCAAGCTCGGGGAGCATGTGGACGGGAAGTACCGGATTGTCAGCCAACCGCCTCTTGTGGTTCCTGTACGGGAGTTGGACGGCACGTACGGAATGTCCGGCGAGGAGGCGCAGCAAGCCATCCAGGACCAGCTCCGGGCCTACCGGGCCACCCTGCAGGCGGACCGGCGCCAGCTGCTGGAGCGCTTCGAAGTTGTTGACGCCGCGCGCAAAGTGGTGGGTGTGGGCAGCGTCGGCACCCGGGCGTTCATCGTACTGCTGCAGGGAAGGGACCAGCAGGACCCGCTGTTTCTGCAGGTCAAGGAGGCTACACGGTCCGTTTTGGAAGACCACCTGCCCAAGAGCAGGTTCAAGCAGCCCGGCGCACGGGTGGTGCAGGGCCAGCGTTTGATGCAGACCGCCAGCGATATCTTTCTGGGCTGGACGAAAGGGGTACAGGAGAACCGATACCTGTACTGGCGGCAGCTGCGGGACATGAAGGGGTCCGCCGTGGTCGAGACAATGCGGCCGCCCGGGATGGAGTTCTATGCCCGGGCATGCGGCTGGGCGCTGGCACTGTCCCATGCCCGGTCCGGAGACCCCGTTGCGATCGCTGGATACCTGGGCCGGAAAGATCGGTTCGATGTGGCGATGGCCGACTTTGCCCACCGCTACGCCGATCAGAATGACAAGGACTATCAGGCTTTCGCTGCCGCCGTTGACTCGGGCCGGCTGCAGGCCGCCGAAGAGGGCAGCTAGGGCCCACCCGCGCGCTGCGGACGGACCCCGTTGGGAGCGCAGCTAGTGCGTTGAGGCCACGAAAATCTGGGACGGACCCGTGAAGGTGGCCGTCACCGGCTCCCCGGCGTAAAGGATCTTCGCCCCGGGCTCCAGGGCCATTGTGATCTCATCCACGGTGATGCCCGCGGATCCCATCGCGGCCAGCACGACGCTGAAGGGCCCCACGCGCACCGGCTGTGGGTCATCGCCCACAACCACCCGCCGCAGGTCCAGGTCATCGCTCCAGAGCGGAATGCGCTGCTCACCGTCGCCGACGTCGAGCACCGGCAGGATGGAAGGCTGCGGCTGCCCGTTGCCCGTCAGGAGCTGGAGTTCGGCAAGGTCCACGTACCTGTCGGCGAATCCGGCCTGCAGCGCATTTTCGGACATGCCCATCACCAGCACTGCCTGGCCGGACAGATAGGTATGCAGGCAGCCCGGAGGTATGACGGCTGCCTGCCCGGGATCGAGCTGGATCAACTTCATGCAGACGGCCAGCAGGATGCCCCGGTCGCGGGGGAAACGCCGCTGCAGGCGGCGGACGACGGCGGCGGCCTCGGCGGCCGGACCGTCAACCTGCCCAACCCGGCCCACGGCGTCGGCTGTTTCCCGCAGCGCAGCCGCGGTTTCCCCAGCCGTCATGCGCAGGACGGAGTGGGTGGCGGTTTCATGGCGGAAGCGGAGGTAGGAACGCAGCCAGGGCAGATCCAGCCCGGAAGCGATGGCCTGAAGCTCTTCCACGGGCCGTTCCCCGGCAAGCACGCGCACCGGGGTGAGGGCGACGGCAACCTCGCACTTCGGGTTGCGGTCCTTGTAATTACGGTTTGCGGCGCCCATGGGAACGCCCCGGGCCTGCTCCCGCACGAAGCCCTCCAGTGCCTGCGCCCAGTGCGGATGCAGCATGATCGGCGGCGGCGCGTCGGCGTCCAGGACCCTGAGGAGGAACGGGAACGGAGATCCGGTTTCGGCTTCCGGTTGAGGGACGGGGGTCGCCCGGTATTCGCTAAACCGCTCCAGCGTTTGCCGGTACGTCGCGGGGTCCCAGTCAATGAGCAGTCCGCGGGACGGCAGCGGCGAAGGACGGCGGGTGGCTGCCGACCTTGAGGGGGCAGAATCAGTACGGACGAGAGTCACTTACCTCACCAGATAAGACAGACGAATCTGTTGGTACAAAGTGTTCGCCAAGCACACGAGCACTTCCTTTAAATTATAGGCAACTCGGCAGTCACTGCATCTTAGTGTGAGCATTGATGCACACCCCGCAAAGCGCCCGACGGCGGCTTCCGCAGCGATTGCCGAGGCCGCGGGAACGCCAACAAACAAGGCAGCGCACCGGGCTCAAATCCAACGTCAGCCGGCGGATTCAGCGTCCCCGCGCCCGCCCTTTGCCGGGCCCTTCGGCCGCACGATCAGCACCGGCCCCGGTGCATGGTTGACGATGTGCGTTGTTACCGAACCGACGCGGAGCCCGGAGAATCCGCCATGGCCCCGTGAACCGACAACCACAAGATCCGCGTCCTCGGCCGCCCCCAGAATCGACGACGCCGCTGAATGGCTGTGGACGAGCTGGCCGCTGACGGCCACACCCCTGGCTGTTGCCGATTCCAGTGCCCTGGCATGGATTGCCTTGGCGTCTTCCTCCGCCGAATCAACGACCCCAATTCCGCCCACCGCAGTTTCCAGCAGGGCCGGATACCAAGACATCGGCTGCTGGGTCCAGGCTGTGATTACGCGGAGCCGGCCGCTGCGCTGCAGGGCCTCGTCCACTGCCCAGTCCAGTGCTGCCTGCGCATCTTTGGAACCGTCAAAGCCGACCACAATCGTGAAGGCGCTGTTATTGGTCATCGTCGCTCCTTTATAGGGATCCGTGAGGATCGTATCCCCCCGACCCCCGGACCCATCAGGGGCAGCAGCGCCCTGGGCGGTGGAAGCGCTGAAGTTGCCGGGCGTCCGCCCCGTTCCACAAAGCTAACTCATTGACCCGTATGGCTAATGGTGTTAGCTTTGCATTATCGACGAGTGCCTGGAGGGCATCATGACTGAGTACCTGAGCATTGGAACCAACCGTCTCGCCTATGACCTTCACGGGGACGGGCCGCTGGTGGTCCTCGCGCACGGCATGGGCGACAGCCGCCGCTCGTATCGGTTCGTGGCGCCGGCACTGGCCGCAGCCGGCTACCGGGTCGCAAACCTGGACATCCGCGGCTGCGGAGGATCCAGCACCGGCTGGGAGGGCTACAGCCGCACCGACATAGCCGGCGACCTCGTCGCGCTGGTCCGGCACCTCGGCGGGCCGGCTGTCCTCATGGGACAGTCCATCAGCGGCGGCGCCGCCACTATCGCCGCCGCCGATGCCCCCGGCCTCATTGCCGGCGCTGTCGAGATTGCACCGTTCACCCGGAAGCAGTCCATGGACTTCGGCGGCCTGCTCCGCAACAAGCGCTACCGGGCCTCGTCCATCCAGCTGCTGCTGACCATGCTCCGCGGGAGTGTGCCGAACTGGCTGAACTACCTCGACATCGCGATCCCCGTGAAGCCCGCCGACTGGGCCGCGGAGCGCGCACACATCGCCGCCACGATGCGGGAACCGGAGCGTATGAAGGTGCTGCAGGCCATGATGAAGACCGCACCCGCCGACGCCGGGGCCCGCCTGGCTGATGTCCGCAGTCCCGTCCTTGTCATCCAGGGCAGCGCCGATCCGGACTGGGCCGACCCCCGAGCAGAGGGTGAGCGCATTGTTGCCGACCTCCCGTCGGGCCTGGGCACCCTCGCCGTCATCGACGGTGCCGGACACTACCCGCACGCCCAGACTCCCGGGGAGCTCCTCGCACTGACCCTGCCGTTCCTCTCCCGGGTCCTCGGCGCACCGGAGAAGTCCCACAATGCCTAGGGCTGGACTCACCACCGCCGCCGTCGTGGAACGGGCGGCACAAATGCTCGATGAACCCACCAGCGACGGCCTCAACCTTGCGGCGGTTGCCGAAAGCTTCGGCGTCCGGGTTCCGTCGCTCTACAAACATGTCGACGGCGTCGCCGGCCTCCGGAGGGGCATCATCCGCGAGGCAAAGCGCTCACTCACCCGGGTCATCGCGCAGGCCGCCGTCGGACGCTCCAGGGATGACGCGATCCGCCGCATCGCCGAGGCCTACCGCGGCTGGGCGCTGGAGCACCGCGGGCAGTATCCGCTGGCCATGCTGCCTGTGGAGAACTCGGACCCCGGCGAACTGGAGGTTGAGGCTGCGTTCCTGGACGTCATGACCGGTGTCCTGGCCGGCTATGAGCTGACGGACGATGATGCCATTGACGCGATCCGTTTCCTGCGGGCGGCATTGCACGGATTCGTTTCCCTGGAAACCGGCGGCGGCTACGGAATGCCCCGGGACATCGAACGCAGCTTCAACCGCCTGGTGGAGAGCATTACGACGGCGCTGGACGGCTGGGCACGCCCGTGAGCGCCCGCATGGAGGGCAGTACCGCCCCAAAAACCCGCCCCTACAGTGAAGTCGATGTCTTCTCCTCTGAGCCCTACCGGGGCAACGCGCTCGCGGTGGTGCATGCTGCCGACGGCCTGAGTACCGAGCAGATGCAGCGCTTCGCCGCCTGGACGAACCTCTCGGAGACAACATTCCTCCTGCCCCCGGGCAGTTCGGCGGCCGACTACCGGGTGAGGATCTTCACCGGCAAGGAAGAACTGCCGTTTGCCGGCCATCCGACGCTCGGCTCCGCCAAGGCCTGGCTGGATGCGGGCGGAGCACTGCGGCCCGGCGGAATGGTCATCCAGGAATGTGCGGCAGGACTGATCCCCATCCGTCTGGAGGGTGACCAGCTGGCCTTTGAAGCGCCGCCCCTGACCCGGTACGGCCCCGTGGAGGAAGAGCTCACCGGCCGGATCGCCGGAGTTCTGGGTATCCCGCGGGAACAGATCCTCGACGCCTCCTGGCTGGTCAACGGGCCGCAGTGGATTGGGGTCCGGCTTGCCTCGGCCAGCGACGTCCTGAACCTGCAGCCGGACCCGGGCAAGGCAGGGAACCTGGAAATAGGTGTGGTGGGCCCCTACGGGCCCGGTGCTGCAACCCGGTTCGAGGTGCGTGCCTTCGTGGGAGGCGACCCGGTCTGGGAAGACTCCGTGACAGGCAGCCTCAATGCGGGCCTGGCACGCTGGCTGACCGACACCGGTTTTGCTGCCCCGCCCTACACCGCGTCACAGGGAACAGTCCTGGGCCGCCGGGGACGGGTGCATATCAGTCTCCGGGACGGGAACATCTGGGTTGGCGGACACGTCACGAGCTGCATCGAGGGAACCGTCCGCCTGTAACTGCGAGCCGTTCGGTTCCCCGTGCAACCCGGGCCCGGCAGCCTAGAAGGCGGCGGGACCGGAGCGGTCGATGAAGGTGCCGGTGGGTCCGGTGCCGCCCCGGGTGGCCAGCTCAACAATGGCATCGGTCCCCTCCTGCACCGTCTGGGTTCCCTGCCGGCCGTTCAGGTCGGTGGCGGTGTAGCCGGGGTCGGCGGCGTTGATGCGGATCTCCGGAAATGCCCGCGCATACTGCACGGTGAGCATGGTCACCGCGGATTTGGATGAGGTGTAGAGCGGGGACACAACCTGGGACTCGACCCGGGCGGGATCGTGGACGGCCGCGAAGGATCCCAGACCGCTGGTGACGTTCACGACGGTTGCCGTTTCAGACTCGCGCAGGAGCGGCAGGAAGAACTGCATGGTCCGGACAATACTCACCACGTTGGTGCCGTACACCGCTTCCGCATCCGCCGCGGTTAGCTCCTCCGGCGGGACGTTGGGGCCGGTGATGCCGGCGTTGTTGATCAGCACGTCCAGGCCGCCCGCAGCCGCAACCGTTGCGGCGGCGGCCTCCACTGAGGAATCACTCGTTACATCGAGCTGTACAAAGTTGCCGCCCAGCGCTTCGGCAGCTTCCCGGCCGCGGACTTCATCGCGGGCACCCATCCACACGGTGTGGCCTGCCTCGATGAGGCGGCGTGCGGTTTCATAGCCCAGACCCTTGTTGGCTCCGGTAATCAGTGTTGTTGTCATGACGTCAGTGTGTCCGACGGCGGGCCGGCTGTCGCGGCCCGGACCAGCATATGGACTGCCAGGGTGCGCAGCAGCCTCAGGCCGTCAGCGGTCCGGCGGTCCCGTCAGGAGCTGTGGTGAGGGGACGGCCCGGCTGCAGCGGCGGTAACCCGGGCCGCGAAACCGGTGGCCGACTCCAGGAACGTGTCCGGGCCAAGGACCGTAAACGGAGCATCGAAACGCAGCGCCCAGGAGATCAGGCCCGCCCATGACCACGACCCGACGCGGACGCGGCAGGCGCCGTCGGACACCTGCCGGAGTTCCCCGTCGCCGAGCCAGGGCGCGAGCCGGGCGGCGGGAAGCTCGATAAGCAGCTCCCCATAGCAAGGCCACGCGTCCCCGCCCCCGGACCCCTTCAACCGCGCGGCGAGGAAGGTGCCTGCATCGCCGGCGGGAAGTGCCCGCGGCGCAAACACCGCACCGCCCGGAAATTTCGGCACCATCTTGTCCAGCCGGTAAATGCGCCAGTCGGCCTTCTCCAGATCCCAGCCGATCAGGTACCAGCGGCCCTGCCGGGCGACGACGGCGTGCGGTTCCACGCGCCGGGGCGGCCGGGACTCGTCCCCGCCGTAGTCAAACCGGAGAATCTTCCGGTCCCGGGCGGCGGCGCTGACGGCTTCCAGGACCTTGGGATCCACGCGCGCGGAGGCACCGGCGTCGGTAAACCGGATGCCCTCGATGCGGTGCCGCAGCCGGGAGGGCATCACCTGCTTCACCGTGGTCAGCGCCCGGGCGGCGGCCTCGTCCAGGTCCACTCCGCTTGAGGGTGCGCTCTGCAGCGCGACGGCGATGGCCACCGCCTGCTCGTCGTCAAAGAGCAGCGGCGGAAGTTCCGATCCCGCTGCCAGCCGGTACCCGCCGTCGGGCCCCTTGGCCGCGGTGATGGAGTAGCCGAGCCCGCGGAGCCGGTCGACGTCCCGGCGCACGGTCCGGGGAGTGACGGCCAGGCGTTCGGCCAGCACCTGGCCGGGCCAGTCCCGGCGGGACTGCAGCAGCGAGAGCAGGGCGAGCATTCGGGACGAAGTTCCGGGCATGGTTTCAGTATGTGGCCAGAAGAGGACATTACCTGTCCGCTACCGGGTTCAGTCTGTTCTTGGGCCGCAAAGCGCGGCCGAGACGAAACAAAGGACAGATCCCATGAGCATCGCCACCACCACCCACTTGAACTTCCGCGGCACCGCCTCCTCCGCCCTGGAGTTTTACCAGTCAGTCTTCGGCGGACGCCTGACCACAGCCAGCTACGGCGACTTCGGAATGCCCAAGGAGGTTCCGGGCGCGGACAAGCTCGTGTTCGGCCAGCTCGAGACAGATGACGGGTTTCGGCTGATGGCCTATGACATCCCCGGCCACAACAGTGCTGACTCCACCGAAACCGCCGGGACCACCCGCCGCGAGAACGGCACCACCGTCACCGACCGCACCTTCTTCCAGTCCCTGCGCGGGCAGGACCTGGAAGAAGTCGCCCGCCTGTGGGACGGACTGGCTGACGGGGCGCAGATCATCGAGCCGCTCGCCGCATCCGCGTGGAGCCCGGGTTTCGGCATGCTGACGGACCGCTTCGGCGTGACCTGGGTGATCGACGTCGAAGCCGCCTAACCCTGCAGGCCCTCGCCGTCGCGCGCCGCGGCAATCTCGAGGACCCGGTCGCGGCACATCCGCCAGCCGAACATCAGCGCCGGAATGATGATCACCAGGGAGCCGATGGTCCACGTGCCCACGGGGGAGTCGAAGGCCATGAGGATCAACACCGCGAGCAGGAACGCCAAGGTGATCCAGCCGGTGACGGGGGCACCGGGCATCCGGAACGCCGGGCGGTCCAGTTCCCCGCGCTTGGCCCGCTTGGTCAGTTCCATCTGGCACAGCACGATGATGGCCCAGGTGCTGATGATGCCCAGGGAAGCGATGTTCAGGACAATCTCGAAGGCTGCTGCGGGAACCACGGCGTTGAGGATAACGCCGAGCAGGGCCACCACCGCGGTCATGGCGATACCGCCGTAGGGAACGCCCGCCTTATTCATCCGGGCAGCGAACTTGGGGGCCGAACCGGCCACGGACATGGAGCGCATGATGCGGCCGGTGGAGTACAGGCCGGCGTTGAGCGAGGACAGGGCAGCGGTCAGGACCACGAGGTTCATTATCGCGTCCACGCCGCTCACGCCGATGGACCCGAAGAACGTGACAAACGGGCTTTCGCCGGCGTGGTAGGAGCTGTAGGGCAGCAGCAGCGAGAGCAGGATGAGCGTGCCGACGTAGAACACGGCAATGCGGATCACCACCGTGTTGATGGCCCGGGGCATGATCTTTTCGGGGTGTTCGGTCTCGCCCGCGGCGGTGCCGATGAGTTCGATCGAGGCGTAGGCGAACACCACGCCCTGCATGACGACGACGGCGGGCAGCAGGCCGTTGGGGAACAGGCCTCCGTTGCCGGAAATGAGGCTGAAGCCAACCTCCTGGCCTTCCACGGGAGTGCCGAAGATGACAAAGCAGATGCCCACCACCAGGAAGGTCACCAGGGCCACCACCTTGATCAGCGCGAACCAGAACTCCAGTTCCCCGAAGACCTTCACGCTGATGAGGTTCAGGCCCAGCACCAGGAGGAGGGCTGCCAGGGCCCAGCTCCACTGCGGCACCTCGGCGATCGGCGCCCAGTACTTCTTGAAGAAGTTCATATAAAGTGCCACGGCGGTGATGTCCACGATCGCGGTCATGGCCCAGTTCAGCCAGTACAGCCAGCCGGAAACAAAGGCAGCCTTCTCGCCGAAGAACTCGCGGGCATAGGAGACGAAGGATCCGGAAGTGGGGCGGTGCATGACCAGTTCGCCCAGGGCCCGGAGAATCATGAAGGCAAAAAAGCCGCAGACAGCGTAGCTGATGACCAGCGACGGACCTGCGGTGGCGAGGCGGCCGCCGGCGCCCATGAAGAGTCCGGTGCCGATCGCGCCGCCGATGGCGATCATCTGCACCTGGCGGGGCTTAAGGCCCTTGTGGTAGCCCTCATCTTCGTGTTCGACGCCGGTGTCGGAGGTGCGCTTCGGAACCTTGGATTCCGGAGTGGCGGCTTGCTGTGTCACGGGTTGCTGTCCTTTAGTAACTCAGCTTGGCAAATGCCGCGCGCTGAATGTTCACGCGTAGACGATGGCATAAGTCATGTTCCCCGTCAAAAACGACGCCGGGCCATTCCCGGTAAGGGATGGCCCGGCGTCGCGGCTGTCGATTCTGCGGACGCGTCTACTTCTGGTCGTCGTCCTTGTTGCCGTCGACGGCGTCCTTGACCTTGTCCTTGGCCTGGTCAACCTTTTCCGGGTTGTCCTTGGCCGCGTCCTTTGCCTTGTCTGCCATACCGCCCAGATCCGCCATTGGGTGTCCTTTCCGCTGAGGTCCGAGACGCATGGAAGCGGCCTCGTTCTGACTCAACCATCCTTCACCCGGCACGGTCCGGGTGCCACCCCCGGCGGAAAATCTTCGGCCGTCCCGGTTCGGGCCGTCGCGGTTTTGCGGGTTACTTGGACAGGTCCCGGGGACCCCACGCCTGGGCGTAGAACATCGAGGAACGTGAATTCAGCAGCTCGGCGTAGGCGTCAGGCTCCATGGACTGTGCTGAGCCGGCGGGAACTTCCGGTGCGAAGGCGGATACGCCCAGACCGGCGGCACCGTTCTCCAAGGTGAGGCCGGCGGCTTCCAGGATCGTGGGGTACATGTTCAACTGGTCCACTCCGGAGCGCAGCGTGCTGCCCGGGGTGCCGCCCGGAACCCAGATCCGGTTGAAGATGGTGCGGTTGGTGTGGTTGTCCAGCTGCTCATGGAAAGCGTCGCCGGCGCTCATGTGCTTGAGGTGGTCGCCCATGATCACCACAGCAGTGTCCTCGAGGTAGCCCATCTCCTCCATGTGGTTCACGAAGCCTGCCACCTGGGCCATGGAACAGGCGAACACGGAGGTGACGTTGCTTTCCGTATCCACGTCGCAGTAGTCATAGATATGCACCGGCTCGTGGGTGTCCAGCGTGAGCACCGACAGGTTGAACGGCTGGCCGGTCCGCTGCGCTTCGGCATGCAGCTCATCAACTTCTTCCGCGGCGTGGGCCATGAGCCGTTCGTCGCTCAAGCCCCAGTCCTTGCGGAAGTTCTCTTCCGGTTCACCCGCAGCCCGCCAGTCGGAGAGGTCCTTTTCCTTGGAATAGCCGTGGCTGTCCAGGAAGGTGCTCTTCGCCGCAAAGGAGCCGTTGGCTCCGCCCAGGAAAACGTTGGTGTAGCCGTGGTCCGAGAGGACATCGCCCAGGCAGGTGGTGCCGCCCAGATAAGTGTCGACGTCGTCGGCGGTGCCGGCGTCGCTGCTCGAGGAGCCGCCTGCACCCTTGAGCGGGATGCCGCACTGGGTCGACGTGAGGCCCGCCATGGTCCAGCCGCCGCCCCGGTACTGCTGCAGATCGCTCACGCTCTGCCAGCCGGCTGAAAGGTCGGTGGCCTCCTTGAGCGGAGCAAAACCGTCCTTTTCGAAGAGCTGGTCATCCTCCAGTGTGGCTTCACCGGATTCAAGGTAAATGAGCACCAGGTTGTTCTTGTTGTGATTCCCGGTGACAACGGGCTCCACGTGGTAGTCGGCGATGTCGTAGGGGGACTTCGCGGACTTGATGTAGTCCGCCACTCCCACCGTGGTGCTGAAGGCGGTGGTGCCGCCAACAACCACTGCGGATACCAAAACGGTGGAAACCGTCCGCCGAACCCACTGGGCTCGGCGGGAAGGTACGACGGCGGCGCGGTGGCGCTTGCGGCGCCGGAAGTGCCGCGCCAGGGCAATGGCAAGGGTGATCAGGGCAGGCGCCACGCCTATGCCCAGAATGCCGATCCAGACGAGCGCGCCGCCCCCGCCGTCAGTTTCGACGGAGACCAGGTTCAGGCGCATCTGGGCCAGGGAGATCTCGCCCCAGAAGTGGCGAATGCCGACGGCGGCGATGAGCATCGCGAGGCCGGCCCAGATCAGGACATAGACCACGATGTGTCCCACGACGGCCAGAGTCCGTCGGGAGACGTGGAGAATCCGGCCAGACATTCAAACCCCGCGTTCCTGATGCCCGCGTTTTTCGCTGCACACCCTTGACATCCGACCCGTTGTTGGGTCCTGAGAAGATTAGTACCGCTAGAATACCCTTTCCATCGTGGAACGGCTCCTGAAATGCGCACCGGCGGCAGGCTCTTCGCCGTCTGGGCGGGGACGGCGGCGGTGTTCACCAGCCGCCGCGAGTGGGGGTGTGTCCCTGGCGGGCATCCTCCGGCATCGGCATCTCCGCGCGGAGTCCCAGCAGCCGGACGGGCCGGCCGGCTTCGATCGCTTCCGTGAGATCCAGTGCCCGGGCGAGGACCTCCTGCGTGTCGAAGGTCTCCGGAATTTTCCGTGCGTGGGTCTTGGTGGTGAACGGTGCGTACCGGACTTTGAGGGTCAGCCCGATGACGGGCCGCCCTTCCGCCGCCACGTCCTTGAGGACACCTGCGGTGAGTTCCCGGACGGCGCCGCGCACCTGGTCGAGTTCGGTCAGGTCGCGTTGGAAGGTGGTTTCCCGGCTGTGTCCGCGGGCCACCCAGGGAGTGTCATCAACCTCGCTTGACCCGTCTCCGCGGCCGAGCTCCGCGTACCAGGGACCCATCTTGGGCCCGAACTCCGGCGCGAGGCTTTGGGGATCGGCGGCCGCGAGTTCCGAGACTGTGGTGATTCCGAGTTTGGCCAGCCGGCCGGAAATCTTGGGGCCAACACCCCACAGCTCCTTGGTGGGGCGTCCGCCCATGACCTCCAGCCAGTTCTCCGCAGTGAGCCGGAAGACTCCGGCCGGCTTGCCGAGATCGGTGGCGTTCCTGGCGCGGACCAGCGTGTCACCGATACCGACGCTGCAGTGCAGGCGTGTGGTTTCCAGTACAGCTGCCTGGAGTTCCCGGGCGTACGCCTCCGGATCTTCCGTCTGCGTGCCCACGAACGCTTCGTCCCAGCCCAGGACCTGCACGACGGCGCCGGGCCGGGCGCGCAGAGCGGCCATCACCTCCTCCGACGCCGCGAGGTAGGCCTCGCGGTCCACCGGCAGGATGACGGCGTCGGGCACTTTGCGGGCGGCCACCCGCAGGGGCATTCCGGAACTCACGCCGAACGCCCGGGCTTCGTAGGAGGCGGTGGACACCACGGCGCGTTCCGTCGGATCTCCCCGGCCGCCCACAATGACCGGCTTCCCGGCAAGCTCCGGACGCCGGAGCACTTCCACGGCCGCGATGAACTGGTCGAGGTCAACGTGCAGCACCCACTGGTTTCCGTTCACGCGACCAGTGTGCCCCATGTGTCCTGCGCTGGCACCAGCTTCGGGGCCAAGTTCGGGGTGCTGATTATTCTCGCTGGCTCCGAAGAGCACCAAAGGCGATTATTGCCGTGATGAGAAGGAAGCACCCTGGAATTGCCCACTGGGCCAGTCCCTGGCTGATCGCACCCTGGGACAACAGCCAAAAAAGGGCGATTCCGCAGATGCTGAGCAGGACAATGGCTATTCTCGACATCTCCAAAGGGTAGCCGACCACGTTTTTTGGGCAATTGCGAAGCTAGCATTTCCAGAATGGATGACGAGCAGGAACTGGCAGGCGGCAACGCCAGCGGCGGCGTAGTGCGGATCGGATCAACTGTCCGCAAGCCATGGACCGAATCCACTCCCAGCGTTCTGGCGTTCATGGCAGCAGTCAGGGTCAAAGACGGCGTGGACGTGCCCGCCGTCTTTGACCCTGACGATCAGGGCCGGCAGGTCCTCGAGTTCATCCCGGGGCAGCTCGCACTCGAAGCGGAGCCGCTCACCCGGGCTGAACTCCACCGGGTGGGAGGAATGGTTCGGGCGATCCACGATGCGTGCGAGTCCTATGTGCCCGCGCCGGACGCATCCTGGACCACGGCCATCCCGGCGCCGGGGGACGAGCTGATCTGCCACAACGACCTCGCCCCGTGGAATCTCATCCTCGGGGAACGCTGGGTCTTCATCGACTGGGATGCCGCCGCACCCAGTACACGGTTGTGGGACCTTGCCTACGCAGCCCAGTCCTTTACGCTCTCCAACACGCGGCAGGATCCCCGGGAAGCCGCCAAGAACCTCGCGGCTTTCGTGGACGGATACGGGGCTGACCGGGAGTTGCGCGAACACCTGCCCGAGGCGCTGCACCGCCGTGCGGCTGCCATGTACCGGCTGCTGAAAACATCGCACGACGCCGGCCGCGAACCATGGGGCTCGATGTACGGGCAGGGTCACGGAGACCACTGGCAGGGCGCAACCCGGTACGCCCTGCGTCATCGAGCCCTCTGGTCCGAGGTGCTTTTGCGGCCTTAGGCGGTTTCTTCGGCCACGCGGATGAGGATCTTGCCGGTGGTGCCGTTTTCCACGGCGTCGTGGGCTGCAGCCGTCTGCTCCAACGGGAACCAGGTCAGCGGCAGGCCGGCGGCCTCGCCTACCGGGAAGACGCCGTCTCGCAGTGCTGCGGTGATGTCCTCCGCCGCGGCGCGCTGGGCTGCTTCTCCGACCGTATAAATCAGCACGCCCTGCCAGCGAACGTTCTTGGCGAAGCTCGGGATGATGGGAGCGGTGAACTCGTCGCCGCCGTTGTTTGCGTAGTAGGCAATGCTGCCGTGGTTGGCGATGACACTCACATCCAGGGCTGCGTTCTGGGCGGGGGAGACCTCTACGATCTGGTCCACGCCGTCGGGCGCAATTTCGCGGATGCGGTCGGCCTGGGCATCGTCCGGGTAGCGGACAATGTGGTGCGCTCCGGCGGCACGGGCGAGCTCGGCCTTCGCATCGCTGCTGACGGTGGCAATCACCGTGGCGCCGGCCCAGGAGGCAAACTGGGTGGCGGCGTGTCCCACGGCTCCGGCGCCGCCCTGGACCAGGACCATGCGTCCGGCCAGTGCTCCCGGGGAGAGACGGGCCGGTCCGTTTTCGTGGATGGTCAGGGCGCGGTGTGCGGTCATTGCCGGGACGCCCAGGCTGGCGGCGACGTCGAATCCGATGCCCTCGGGAAGTTTCACTGCCCGGTCCGCGGGAAGGACGGTGAACTCCTGGGCGGTACCGGTGGGGCGTCCGTAGGCCGCCAGGTAGATCCACACCCGGTCACCGGGCTGCAGGTCCGTGACTCCGTCGCCGACGGCGTCGATGACACCGGCGCCGTCCTGGTTCGGAACCACCTCGGGGAAGGCAAGATCGCCGTCGGCGCGCGCCTTCCAGTCTGTGGGGTTCACGCCGGAAACGACGACGCGGACCCGCACTTCGCCGGGACCGGGCGCTGCGGCCTCGCGGTTCTCGAGGGAGAGGACTGATGAGGGACCGGTGGCTGAATACACGATTGCTTTCATGGGCGGTACAAGGAGCGGGGCCCGCGTTCTATTCCCGGGGCTGAACGGGAATTCCGTTAGTTGCCGAAGGCGTCCTGGAAGAAATGCCGGTTTGCTTCCACCTTTTCCAGGAGGTCTTCGCCGCTGAAATACTTGCGGTCAAACTCTTCCCACTTCCCCACAAACATGGTCCATTCACCGTCCACAAGGGCCGGCCAGCTGCGGCGGACCCAGCTGAGCTTGTCATGGACATTTTCCGGGTTGCGGGGGTCAACGGCGGTGTATTGAAGGACGGTGCAGTTGTGGATCACTTCAGCCCTGTCTGCATCCCGGTCCAGGAACTCTTCATCACTCCAGCGCTCCAGCACCAGGCGCGTGGCCCACATGAATTCGCCGTGGGTCACCATCAGCACATTCTCGCGGGGGTTCTCCCGGTGCAGGGTGCTGAGAATGTTCCGGACACGGTTCTCAGCGACATTGGCGATGGATTCCCCGGCCGGAGGAGCCCAGTACAGCGGATCACTGTCCCGGTACGACGCGTTCTGCGAGTACTTCCGGGCGAAGTCCTGTTTCGACATGGAACCGATCTCGCCCCAGGAACGCTCACGGATGACCCTGCTCTCCTCCCAGCGCACGTCCAGTCCGAGCATTGCGGCGGTCTCCCGGGCGCGGGTGAAGGTGGAGACGACGGCCCGGTCGAAGGTGATGTCCTGCTGCGCGATCCACGCCCCGGCAACTTTTGCCTGCTGCACTCCAAGTTCGGTGAGACGCCAGGAACGGTCCGGAACGGTCATGGTCTCTTCGGTGTACAGGCTCTGGTCGCCGGCTTTGGAAGCCTTTTGCATGACATTCGCTTCGCTCTGTCCATGGCGGACGAGAAACAGGTTCCGGGGCATGACCATTGATCCACAACTCCTTCGGCGCGTGCTGATCCAGCACTTACATCTTATGGAAGACTCCGGGGATGAATGATGACTGGTCACGACTCGAGCCCATCCTGAGATCCGGAGAAAAGCTGCGGTGGTCCGGACGCCCTGATCCCGCCGTCCGTTTTGCCCCGGCGGATATGTTCATGGTGCCGTTCAGCCTGATGTTCTGCGGCTTCGCGGTTGTGTGGGAATTTCTGGTCATCACCACTGACGCCCCGTGGTTTTTTGCCCTCTGGGGAATCCCGTTCATTGGAGTTGGCCTCTACTTCGTTTTTGGACGCTTCATCTACAAGAAGCGGCGCAAGCTGAAAACGGTTTATGCGCTCACTGACCAACGCGCCATCATCGTCACCGGTGAGCGGTCGGTTCAGGACATCGGCCTGCAGGGCGGCCCGATGAAAACCGTCCGTTCCCGGGACGGCCGGCATGCCTCGATCATCTTTGGAAGCGGCCGAAACGCTGCGTACCAGAACACAGGACTGGAATTCTTTAACCGGGGAGACCAGGGCTTCGCCTTCTTCGACGTCGCGGACGCCGACACCTTGTTCCGTGAATTGGATCGGGTGCGCTGAACGGGCTTTAAGCCGGCTGGACCACGGCCCGCTGCCGGGCGGGCGGACGGAAGCACCAGACAAGGAGCGCGGCCGATGCTGCAGGGGCAATGAACCCGGCCCCCGACACAACAATCACGCCGACGAAGGCCAGGGCAAGGCCGGCTCCGGCGGTCACGCTGAAGCGCAGCGGCGGGCTTCCCGGAACGAACCGGGCCAAGGGAACGGCGAAGCCGAAGCCCAGGAGAATGCCGCCGGTCAGGGTCAGCGGCCACTGCCAGGGGTGACCGACGCCGGCAAACTGGGCTGCTGCTTCTGCCAGGAGACCTCCGCACACCAGAAGCACCGTCCACCGGATCACTCCGCCAAGCCGCGGCTGCAGCACGATTCCGGCCGCCACGGTCAGCGGCACGGCATTGAGCGCTCCGGCAGCCAGGCCGAGGTTCATTGCGGCCGTGGAATCCTCCGCCAGATTCGACCAGTCGCTGCCGGCGAGCGCGAATCCCGCGCACATCAGACCGAGAACCAAGGTGCCTGCAGCGGTCACGGCGACGGCCGTGCGCGGGAGCGTGGGTGGGGCAGCGACGTGGACGAGCCGTTGCTGCCGTAATGCCGACGGTGCCCCGTCAGGGAATGACACCTCGGGCCTCCGGCGATCTGCTGCAGGCTGATTCTCCTTGGCGGCCCGCAGGGAGACAAACAGCAGTGCCGTCGCGGCAAGCGGAGCCAGCGGGAAGGCAACCAGAAAAACCAGGCCCAGCACAAACGCCGCCAGCGCTGCGAGCAACACCCTCAGCACACCACGGAGAAACGGGAAACCCTGCAGCTGCCGCAGATCGTCCACTGCAGGAACCAAGGCGGCGGTCCCGGCCGTCCAAGCCGCCGCGAAGAAGAACAGAGTCGAAGCTCCAAACCACCCGGGATCAGTGCCGGCGTCGGCGGCTTCGAAACCAGCGGACCAGCTGCCCGCCGTGAGGGCCGCCAACGCACATGCAGGGATTCCGGCGAGCGCGGTGAACGCGGCGGCCGGTGCAGACATCCGGCCTGACTGATGCCACAGGACAGCCACGGCCAGCAACAGACCGAGGGGCCCTATGAACATCGATGCCGCGACCCGGACACTTTCGGCTCCGGGCCAGTAGAGGGCATCGGTCATCAGAAGTGCGGAGGACAGGAGAAAAGCTGCCAACGCCGCTGCCGCACATGCCACCGCCCACTCGGGTGTCGCGTGTTCACCCAGTTTGTACGCACGCCGGGACCAAACGTGTGCAAGCGGCGGTTGGCGGAGGCTCATGGCGAACAACCTATCTGCCTGAAGCGGATCAGCCCAGGAAACAGGGATCCGGACCGAGGATCGGGGCAGGTGGCCGCCGCGTACTCTGGAAGGGTGCGAAAAGAAACCCTTTGGGAAGCCCAAAAACGTTCATCGCCGGGCCACTCCGCCTGGTACATCTCGCGGTTCGTCCAAATGCGCGAGCAGGGCATGGACCTGCACGGCGAAGCACGGCTGATCGACGCCATGGTGCCGCGCGGGGCGCGGATCCTGGACGCCGGCTGCGGCCCGGGCCGGGTGGGCGGCGAGCTGGCAGCCCGCGGCCACGACGTCGTCGGCGTGGACGTTGATCCCGAACTGATCGAAGCCGCCCGCACCGATTTCCCCGATGTTCCCTGGGTAGTGGGGGATCTGGCGGAACTGGACCTTCCGGCGGCCGGCATCGCCGAGCCGTTCGACGTGATCGTCTGCACGGGCAATGTACTCACCTTCGTTGCTCCCGGCACGCACCGGGACGTCCTGGCCCGCCTGCGGAACCTTCTGGCCGACGGCGGCCGCCTGGTCACCGGGTTCGGCGCCGGCCGCGGCTACGACTTTGGAACGTTCCTCGAGGATGCTGCCGCTGTGGGGCTGAAGTGCGAGCAGAAGTTCTCCACCTGGGACCTGCGCCCCTTCGCGCCGGATTCCGACTTCCTGGTTGCCGTCTTCAGCCGCGCCGAATAAGTTCCGCTTTTACCGTGGCGGCCGCCGGGTTCCGTCGCTAGCCTTCGAGGAGACCGTTTCCGTTCTCTCGCTCAAGGACAAACCATGGAACATGGCGGAACGCCGTGACCGCCGGCCTGGAACAGCCGATTGCCGGACTGTATGCCACTGCCACGGCGCCGCTGCCGTTCCTGGCCGGTGTGGTGGTGAGATCCTTTGTCCTGCGGCGAGGCTCGGAAACCACCATCATCTACAACTCACCCGGCATTGACGCGGCAGCGGAAGAGATCCGCTCGCTGGGCGAGCCCTCCCAGCTGCTGGTAAACCATTGGCACGAGGCCATGTACGGGCCGCCGCAGCTGCAGGTTCCCGTATGGGTGCACCAGGACGACCGTGCCCACACCGAACCGTCCCTTCCAGTGAACGGCACGTTTACCGGAAGGGGATGGGCCGGTGGGGATCTTGAGGTGATTCCCACTCCCGGACACACTGCCGGCGTCACCACGTTCCTGTGGGACAGCGGTGAGCACCGGTTCCTGTTCAGCGGAGATTCCATCTGGGTGCAGGGCGGGGAATGGAAAGCGGTGGTCCTGGGCGACAGCAACCGTACAGACTACCTCGCCAGTCTTCACCGCATACGTGAACTCGACTTCGACGTCCTGGTGCCTTGGGGCGCCGAAACCGGCGCCCCCTGCTTCGACGTCGTTACCCGGAGCCAGGCCAGGCAGCGGATCGGCGCGATCATTGCGCGCGTGGAGGCCGGGTCCAGCGAGTGAGGTGCTCCCGCAGCCGGCAGCCCTAGACGAGCCAGGCCGTTGTGTCGGCCGGCAGCATGCCGTCCTCCAAAGGTGAGCTGCTCAGCAGCACCTCGCCTGGGGGAAGGGCCACCGGGACCGATCCGAAGTTGGTGACGCAGTGCCACCCGTTGGGCCGGGTGAAGTGCAGGACCTCGGGGGAGGGTTCATCAATCCATTCGAAGTCCTCCTCGGTCTGCAGCCGGCGCCGAAGCGCGAGGGCACCGCGGTAGAAGCTGAGGTGGGAGGCAGGATCCGCTTCCTGGCTGTCGACGGCGTAGAAACCGAACCATTCAGGCTGGGGCAGATGGGCTCCGCCGGAGCCGAACCCGAAGGAGCTGCCGTCCGTGGTCCACGGCAGCGGCACGCGGCAGCCGTCGCGTCCAACGTCCACACCCTTGTTGCGGAAGAAGGTGGGGTCTTGGCGGTGCTCGTCGGCAATGTCGGCCACCTCGTGCAGGCCCAGTTCCTCGCCCTGGTAGAGGTAGGCGGAACCGGGCAGCGCCAGCATCAGCTGGGACACGGCACGGGCGCGGCGCTCGCCGAGGATGTGGTCCAGCGCCGGTTCCTTGCCGCCGCTCATCAGCCAGGCAGAGCCGTCCTGGCCTTCCGGGTCGGCCGGGCCGCTGACGGGCAGCCCGTAGCGGGTGGCGTGCCGGACGACGTCGTGGTTTGAAAAGACCCACGTCGACGAAGCACCGGAGGATTTCGCTTCGGCGAGGTTCTTGGTGATGATGTCGCGGAACTGGCCGTGGTTCCAGTCGGCCTTCAGCAGGTCGAAGTTGAAGGCCTGGCCCAGTCCGTCGGGGCTGGCGTAGCGTGCGCGGCGGTCGGCATGGACCCAGGCCTCGGCAACGGCGGTGCGCGGAGGAGTGTATTCGTTGAACACCTGCCGCCACTCGGCGAACACATCGTGGACTTCGTCGCGGTCCCAGAACGGGTGCATGCCGTTGTTGTTCTCGTTCTCGGCGCCGAGATCGGCCTTGGCTGCCAGCGGCTCGGTCATGTCCTTGGTGAGGGCATGCGCTACGTCCACCCGGAAGCCGTCCACTCCCCGGTCGGACCAGAACCGCAGCGTGGTGAGGAAATCGTCGCGGACTTCGCGGCTGTCCCAGTTCAGGTCCGGCTGCTCCTTCGCGAAGATGTGCATGTACCACTGGCCGTCCTCAACCTGTTCCCAGGCCGGGCCGCCAAAGACGGAGTCCCAGTCCGACGGAGGCTCCTCACCGCGGGGGCCCTTGCCGTCCCGGAAGATGTACCGGTTCCGGGCGGCGGATCCCCTGGGCGATGCCAGCGCTTCCTGGAACCAGGCATGGCGGTTGGACGTATGGTTCGGGACGATGTGCGCAACCAGCTTGATGCCTGCCTCATGGAGGGCAGCAATCATCTCGTCGAAGTCTTCGAGCGTGCCCAGCTTGGGATCCACATTGCGGTAGTCGTCAACGTCGTAGCCGCCGTCGGCGAGGGCGGAGGGATAGAACGGGCTGAGCCAGACGGCGTCCACCCCCAGGGACTTCAGGTACGGGATCCGGGACGTGATGCCCCGCAGGTCTCCGATCCCGTCCCCGTTCGAGTCCGCAAAGCTGCGCGGATAGATCTGATAGACGGCGGCCTGCCGCCACCAGTGCGGATCCTGCATGCGTGCGGCGAGCTCTTCGGGGGAAGGGTGCTCTGCGGGGCCGGCGGGCTGAAGGTGCGGACTGGCAGGAATCGTCACAGCGTAAGTCTCTCGGGTCGGGGACGGACTTTCGGCGAGTTTACGTGATGCGGCGCTCCCGGGCCGATCCTGTTACTTCGCCGAAACCAGCTCCGGATGATGCAGCTGAGCCACCTGCGGATGTGCACGGAGCCAGCCCTTGAGCACGTTGGAGCCGTAAGACGCCAGCATCGGATTCTCCGGATCGTCCGAGATGCCGCGGGACTGTGCGGCCAGTTCGGCGGGAAGTTCCACCGGATCGATGACGGAGTCCAGCCGCGGGGACCAGAAGAAGGGAATGGCGTAGCGGTCCACGCCGGGAGCCGGAGCCGTGACGCGGTGGATGGTGGCGGAGAGGTAGCCCTGGGTGGCCACTTCGAGCATTTCACCCAGATTGACGACGAGCGCCCCGGAGATCGGTTCCACGGGAATCCAGGTGTCTGACTCGTGTGGCCGGACCTCGAGCCCGCCTACTGAATCCTGCAGCAGCAGCGTCACAAAACCATAGTCTGCGTGCGAGCCCACGCCCTGGGTGCCGGCTTCCTGAACCTCGCCGCCAACGTAGTGGGCCAGTTTGGCCATCCAGGCCGGAGAACCTTCAAAGGGTTCGGCGAAATGGTCCTCGGGCAGCTCGAGGGATACCGCGATGGCGCTGAGCAGCTCCGCCCCCACCTCGGACATGAGTTCCGCCCACTCCATGGACTTCTCCCGCAACTCGGGAAGGACCTCGTCGGGAAAAAGATTCGGTCCCTGAACCAGCCAGAACGGCTGATCGGCTGGATAATCCGCAACAGGTTCGCGTTCCGGGCCGAAATCGATCTGCTCGCGTGAGTCCGGGCGGCCCTGGGTCAGCTCGGTGCCCAGCCGGGTGTAGCCGCGGAAGTGCGGAGACTTGCGGTTGTCCAACTCCAGCCGGTTCTCCAGCGGCAGGTCAAAAAAGCGCTTGGTGACATCGAACAGGTCATCCACCTTGGCTTCGCCCGCGCCGTAACCCACGAGCTGGAAGAAACCGATCCGGTGAGTTGCGTCACGCAGCTGCATGATGAACTCCGGGTTGAATGAACCGTCGGCATTGCGGGCCGTGCTCAGGTCCAGGACAGGGATGGAGCTGGGAAATTCAGGCATGCGACGAAGCTACCACCGGCCTCTGTCAAGTAAGTAGCAATTGTTACGCGCGGAAGGTCGAGGGCAGCTCTGACCTGCGGGTTTACTGACGATAAACCGCTCTTCGATGTAACACGGCGACTCATGAGGTCACTTTACGGGTCCTGCGCGTGACTCGTCGGTTCGAGTTGGCAGGAAGGTGGGCGGCGGCTCGAAGTGTCATCGAAAGGGGTGAAGCGTGTCCGTGTGCTGCCGGGCAGGCCGAGGTCCGGGTTGCCTCTTCGGCAGCCCGGATCACTAAATAATTACGCAACGTAAATGTGCGCTAATCGATTCCATATGATCTGATATCTACATCAGTTTTTAGGTAAGCCTTACCTACCGAAGCGATAGGAACCTCGTTGCCCGCCTCTCTTCCTCTCCATGGAACCTCCCGCCGCACGCTCCTCGGCGGTGCCGGTCTGGGCTTTATGGCCCTGGCCCTCAGTGCCTGCTCGTCTCGTGAAACAGTTGCAGCAGCCGGCAGTGCCGCCGTTGCCGGGGGCTTCACGGTGACAGACATGCGCGGCGTCGAGGTCTCTTTCGACGCTCCGGTGCAGCGGATCGCCACCACGGTGATCCCTTCGCCCTCCATGCTGGCCGCAGTGGACGGCGGCTACGGCCGCATTGTGGGCATTAACGAATCCACGCTCCAGGCCAACAACCAGGGCCTGTTCGGCGAGATGTATCCGGACTCGAAGTCCACGACCACCATCTCCCCGTCGAGCTTCACGCCCAACATTGAGACCATCACCAAGCTGCAGCCCGACGTCGTTTTCCAATGGGCAGACCAGGGCGACGGCCTTGTGGAACCGCTGGAAAACGCGGGCTTCAAGACTGTCTGCCTCCTCTACGGCACACAGGAGCACCTGGAGACCTGGGTTTCACTCTTCTCCACGATCCTGGGCAAGCCCGAGCGGGGCCGCGAGATTGTGGACTGGATGCACGCTGAGATTGCCCGCCTCAAGAAGGAACTCTCCGATGTGAAGGATCCGGTCCGCGTGGTCCATCTGGGCCAGTCCGGCGACGGATACTCAGCCTCCAACAAGTCTTCCTACATGCACTATTGGATGGAACTGGCCGGCGGGCGGAACGTGGCCGCGGACAATATTTCCGCGGATAACGTGGTCAACGCCGAGCAGCTCATTGCCTGGGATCCGGAGGTCATCACGCTGGGTGGTTTTGATGCCCGCACACCAGCGGAGGTTTACGCCGACAAATCACTGGCTTCCGTTTCTGCCGTGCGCAACCGCCGCGTCTACAAGGCGCCGCTGGGCGGGTACCGCTGGGAGGTCCCCTGTGCCGAGTCCCCGCTGATGTGGCAGTGGGCGGCTGAGCTGTACCACCCGCAGCTCACCGGCCACACGCTTCGCACCGCCATGGCCGAGAAGATTGCCTACCTGTACAACTATGGGATTTCCGAGGCCCAGATCGACGCCGCCCTGCGGCTGGAGCTCAACAGCGGGAGCGCCGGCTATGACGTCTTCCGCGGTTAGGCCCGGCACAACGACGACGACGGCCGCCGTCCCGTCGTCGGCTTCCGGTCCCCAAGGCTCACCCAAACCGCTGTCACCAGCACCTTCCCGCAACCGTCGCATCCCGCTGCTGCTGTGCGTCCTGATCCTGTGTGCGGTGGCCCTGATCTCCATGGCCGCCGGCAGGTACTGGGTGCCGCCGAATGAAATCCTGCGCATCCTGGCCAACGAGGCAACCGCGCTCTTCGGCGCAGGCGGCGGAGAAGGCGCCCTGCGGCGCACCTGGACCGAGCAGGAAGCAACAGTGATCCTGGATGTGCGCCTGCCGCGGGTGCTCCTGGCGTTCCTGGTGGGCGGCGCCCTGTCCCTGGGCGGCGCCTGCCTGCAGGCACTTTTCCGCAATCCGCTGGTCAGCCCGGACATCATTGGCGTGACCGCGGGGGCATCCTTCGGTGGAGTGCTGGTGTTGACGCTGGGCCTGTCCGGCGGCGCGATGGTGGGCGGAGCGTTCGGCTTCGGCCTGGCCGCGCTCGCCGTCGTCCTCCTGCTCGGCCGGCTGGGCGGCAGGGGAGGGCCGATGCTGATGATCGTGCTCGGCGGAATTGTGGTGGCCGCGTTCTTCAACGCCCTGGTCTCCTTCATCACCTACACCGCCGACCCTTACTCCGAGCTGCCGTCGATTGTGCACTGGCTCCTGGGCTCCATTGCCGCCGCCGGCTATGACAAGGTGCTCACCGCCCTGATTCCGGTTGCCGTCGGCGCGGCCGTGGTCCTGGCTCTGCGGTGGCGCCTGAACGTGCTTTCGCTGGGCGACGACGACGCCGCCGCCCTGGGCGTGAACCCGCACCGCTCGCGGGTGGTGCTGCTG
This sequence comes from Arthrobacter sp. NPDC097144, assembly GCF_044762205.1. Classification (NCBI taxonomy): domain Bacteria; kingdom Bacillati; phylum Actinomycetota; class Actinomycetes; order Micrococcales; family Micrococcaceae; genus Arthrobacter; species Arthrobacter sp. NPDC097144. Next base: position 51,257 of record NZ_JBIWDW010000008.1, read on the forward strand.
TGTGCCGTGGCCCTGATGACCGCGGGAACCGTGGCGGTGGCCGGTGCCGTCGGCTGGGTCGGCCTGGTGGTTCCGCACCTCGCCCGGCTTTGGGTCGGCGCGGACCACAGGGTTCTCCTGCCCGCTTCGCTGCTCCTGGGCGGCACATACCTGATGCTGATCGATACCCTCAGCCGCTCTCTCACCAGCAGTGAACTGCCGCTGGGCATTTTGACCGCCGTCATCGGTGCGCCCGTATTTGTGGTGCTGCTGGCCCGTTCCCAGAAAAAAGGCGAGATCTCATGACCACTGTCCCCGTCCCGAACGCCGGTCTCCTCCAGTTCGCGGAACCTGCTGCCCTTGCAGGCACTGCGGTCCCCGCCACCGAAACCCAGGCACTGATGCAGGTTTCCGGATTGGGTTTCCGCTACTCCCGCGTCCGGCCGTGGCTCTTCCGGAACCTGGCCTTCACGCTGGAACGCGGGGAAATCCTCTCCATCCTCGGCCCCAATGCACGCGGCAAAACCACGCTGCTCAAATGCCTTTCCGGGCTGCTGACTCCGCGTGAGGGGCAGATCCACTCAGCCGCCGCCGTCGGCTACGTGCCGCAGGACCACGGCGCCGGCGGCACCTCCTTCACCGTCGCCGAAATGGTGCTGATGGGACGCAGCCGGCACCTGCGCGCCTACCAGACCCCTCGCCGCGAGGACCACGAAGCCGCCGACGCCGCCATGGAGCGGGTGGGTGTGGGCGACTGGGCTCACCGCACCTACTCTGAACTTTCCGGCGGACAGCGCCAGCTGGTCCTGATCGCCCGGGCCGTGGCCTCCGGATCCGAACTGCTGGTCCTGGACGAGCCTGCCTCGGCGCTGGATCTGCACAACCAGTCCCGTGTGCTCGGGGTCTTGGCGGGCCTGGCCACCGACGGCATGTCGGTCATCATGACCACCCACCACCCCGACCACGCGCTGCATGTCTCCCGTAACGCACTGCTTTTTGTAGGCAGCGACGACACCCGCTGGGGACCCACTGACGAACTTCTGACCGGTTCCGCACTGTCCGCGGTCTACGGACTGCCCATCTGCACCCCCACGGTCGGCACCGGCTCGGGCAACCGTGTGATCGCGGTGCCGGACTTCGGCCCGTCCTGCCGCCAGGACTGCGCCGGACCGATAACTGCTGCACCCTCCCGAAAGGACATCCTGTGATTTATCGACTGATCGGCGGCACTCCGATGCGCGGCGAGCACGACCCCTCCTGGCGCGGCGCGCTGGAGGATGTTGACGCCTACGGCCTCGACGACGACGCCGTCCGCACCCGGATCCTCGCCGCGGACGGCCTCATCATCAGCGGCAGCGCCGACCACCTGCTGCTGCGCCGCTACCGCGAAGCACTCACCGGATTTGTCCGGTCCGGCGGCCGCGTTCTGGTCAACGCCCAGGTGGTAACGCCGTTCATCGAGGGGCTGGCCGTTTGGCGGAAACTGGAGTTCCATGGGGCGCGGGACGTGCGCCCGCACCAGGTTACGGCCCATACGGTGTGGGAGGGCGTGGATTACAAGGACCTGCATTACCGCACCGGCGTCCCGGGAACGCACAGCTACGAGCGGCTGGAAGAGATCGGCGTTGCCGGCTTCTACGGCCGCGGTTACCACCTGGACCTGCCTGAGGACGCAACCGTCGTCACCGGCATAGGACAGTATTCCCTGCCGCTGGATTACAGCTACCGGCTGGGCGGCGGCGAAGTGCTGGTCCACGGCGGCAATGATTTGGAGAGCTTCAGCGACGACCGGTATTCCATCGGCCGAATTGGCCCCAACCTGGTGGCTTGGCTCGAGGGCGGAAGCCGAATGGCGGAAACAGGCTCCCCGGCGCCCTCGTCCTCAGTGGAGGCAAACCGCGGTGCCCGTCCTCCCGCCGTCGACCCCCGTAACCCTGGCGGCACTGCACCCCGTATAGGCCTGCTGCACTGCGGCACCTTCCCTCCGCTGCGCACCCTGGCCGATCCCGCCCTGCAGCCGTACCGGCTCGAGTCCGTCCACCTGCCGGACGCTGATCCTTCGATCCTCGCCGGCCTTGACGTGATGATTGTGGGGGATCGGCTGCACGAAGGGCAGCTGGCCCGGTTTGCCCCCGCCATCCGTGCTGCACTTCAGGATCCGAGGAAAACCGTCATCGTGCTCGGCGAAAACAAGGTGGAGCAGTGGCTGCCCGGCGTCGGATATACCTTCCGGCCCACAGTGTTCTGGACCTGGCGCACGGGCGGGGACAACGGCACCCGGCTGCGCCTGCCGGCGGACCCGATGTGGGAATACTTCACGCCCCGAGCGGTGTCCTGGCACCATCACGGCCTGCTGCATCCGCCCGCCGGCGCGCGGTCACCGGTGGTCATGGAGGAAAACGGCGTGGAAATAGGCGCCCTGCTCTACGTGGATGAGGTGAACCAGCCCGCCCGGCTGCTGGTGACAACCATGGATCCGGTTTATCACCACGGTTCAGGGTTCATGCCCGGAGCTTCCCAGCTGCTCTACTCACTGCTCCGCTGGGTCACGGCGACCCACGTTCCGGTATCCGGCCGGACAGAGTAAGGGGCGCTTCGGCCTCAGCCCAGCACCAGCTTCAGCGCCAGGACGAGCATCACGACGCCGATCAGCAGGTCCAGCACCTGCCAGGTGCGCGGCCTGCTCAGAGGTCCGGACAATGCGCGGGCGCCGTAACCGAGGCCGGTGAACCAGAGGATGCTGCCCATGACGGCGCCGGCAGCGAAAATCCACCGTGCCGCCTCGCCATACTGGTTGGCCAGGCTGCCGAGCAAAACCACGGTGTCCAAATATACGTGCGGGTTCAGGAACGTCAGCGCCAGCGTGGTGCTGATGACGGAGCCGCGGGAGCGTGGCGCCTGCCCGGTCAGCGCGGAGGGTTTTGCGGCGGAGATGAATGACCGAACCGCAAACCAGGTGAGGTAGGCCGCCCCGCCCCAGCGCAGGAGGTCCAGGATCCGGGGGAAGTTTTCCACCAGGGCACCGATGCCCGCCGTACCCGCCAGGATCAGGACTGCGTCACTCACTGCGCAGAGCACCACCACCGCGGCGATGTGCTCGCGGCGGATTCCCTGCCGCAGGACAAAGGCGTTCTGCGCACCGATGGCCACGATCAGTCCCAGCCCGGTCAATAACCCGGTGCTCCAAATGCTCCACATGGAATCGACGGTAGTTCCGTGAATGCGGCACAGGCAAACGAAAGATTCTGCACATGCATTAGATTCTCTTCATGAACTTTGAACACCTGCGGGCACTGGCTGCTGTTATTGATGAGGGCACCTTCGAGGCTGCGGCGGACCGTCTGCACATCAGCCCCTCCGCGGTAAGCCAGCGGATTAAGGCACTGGAGAAGTCGGCCGGACAGGTTGTGGTGCGGCGCGCCGTGCCCTGCACCCCGACGGACGCCGGGTCTTACCTGCTGCGCCTGGCCCGGCAGGTGCAGCTGCTGGAAGCGGAGGCGCGGGAAGCCCTGGGATCGAAAACGGCGGCCGTGACTGCCACACCCGTGGCAGTGAACGCTGATTCCCTGGCCACCTGGTTCCTGCCGCTGCTCGAGGAAGCCGCCGGATGGACCGACACCACGCTGGACCTGCACGTGGAGGACCAGGACCACAGCAGCAAGCTGCTGCGGCAGGGCGACGTGCTGGGCGCGGTGACTTCGGATCCGTCACCGGTGAACGGCTGCCGGGCCGTGCGGCTGGGTGCCATGCGCTACGTTCCAGCGGCCGCCCCGGCACTTCGGGAACGGTTCACCCGGGCGGACGGGGTGGACTGGGAAGCGATGCCGGTGCTGCAGTTCAACTCAAAGGACAACCTGCAGCGCAGCTTCCTCGCATCCCATGGCGTCACCGGACTACCGCCGACCCACATCGTTCCGTCCTCCGAGGCCTTCGTGGCCGCCGTACGGGCCGGGATGGGCTGGGGCATGGTGCCGGAACTCCAGGTCGGCTCGGACTTCGACGACGGCAGGCTGGTGCTGCTCGACGCGCGGGCACACCACGACGTCGTCCTGTACTGGCAAGCCTGGACGCTCCAGTCCGAGCGGCTGAACCGGCTGACTGCGGCGGTCCGCCGGGCCAGCCGCCGGCTGAGAAGCTAGCTGACGCCGTCGTCGTCGGCCGCCGTGCCAACCGCCATCGCGGCCCAGCGGGCAAAGTAGGCGCCGCCGGCGTCGTCGTGGATGCGGTCGCCCGCGGTCAGGACCGGGTATGGCTTGGCGGGAACGCCGTCGGCCGGGCGTACGTCCACATGCGCGACGTCGTAACCCAGGGCATGCAGCTCATCGGCCATGGCGTAGTCGGTGCGTGAATCCCCAACGGTGCGCCAGGTGCGGGGAACCTCGGTGCCGGCGGCCTCCAGGAGCGCCAGGGCGCGACGGGCACCAAGGTCCTTGCCGACACCGAGCGCCTCGATGTCGGTGGAGATGATGGTGGGATCGATGCGGTAGTCGATCGAGTCGTCACTGTCCGGAACATGGTGGTCCAGCCGGCAAACGCCGAGGTCCAGCTCGCCCATCAGGGCCAGGGCGTCGGCATCGAACTGCTGCTGCTCGGCCAGGTATTCTGCGTTGTCCACGTCCACGTGCTGCTCCACGGAGACCATGGCGCGCTTGGTTTCGTCATAGAACATATGGGTGCTGTACTTCTCCGCCACCAGCTTCCGGACGGCGTCGGCGTAGTTGCCCGGAAGCGCCAGGGCGGAATCCACCTGCGGCTCGCCGGGGCCGGATCCGGTAAAGGAGAACCATACGGCGCCCTTTTCACAGATGGCATGAACCGTGGTGTCCGTCGGCAGCCCGGCCGCGATCATCGGGGCCATGACCTGCCCGCGGATGAATTCATCGGACCGGCCGGTGTTGAAGATAACGGGCCAGCCGGCAACTGCCAGCTGTACGAGGTCGGTGATGATGTGGGCCGGTACGGAGCGGGTAACCGGGCTGGCTACCGGGCCGTCGACGTCGAGCAGCAGGCCAAAGCGGGGAGAAGTCACCGTGCCAGTATTTCACCGGGGCAGCCGCGGCGAAAAACCGCAGGTGCGGGGCGTAGCTTCGCATTGATGCTGGTGAGAGCACGAATCACCGAAAAAGAACCCTTTGGCGCCCGTAATGTAGCGGAATGCACGGCGCCCCGCCGGGGCACGCTGTTTCAAAGGCCGCCGATCTTCCATACTCTGTATGAGTGATCTTCAAAGCTGTTGGCGACGGACGCCCTTACCCTGACCATGGATACGTGACACCCAAGGACTGGGCAGCGGTACCTCCCCGGCAGGTCCGGCTCGATGAGCTGGTCACCACCAAGAGCACTCTGGACCTCGGCGCGCTGCTGGCCGAGGACTCCACCTTTTTCGGCGATCTGTTTCCGCATGTTGTGCAATGGAAGGACACCATGTACTTGGAAGACGGGCTGCACCGGGCCGTGAGGACGGCGCTGCATCAGCGGACCATCCTGCATGCGCGCGTCCTGGTGATCGATGACTGACGAGCCCTCCGGCGCGCAGCACCGGAACAGGGCAGCGAGGAACGACCCCACCGAGTGGCACGGCCACCGGATCGTCACCGAAGACGATCTGGGGGCTGTGTTTGATCCCGCAGCTGACGCTGCCGCGCAGCTGCGCCGGCGGAGACGGCTGCGGCACCGGATCGTCATTGGCCTGCTGGCCGCTGTGCTCCTGGCGGCTGCGCTCTTCGCTGCGGCTGTCCTGCAGGGGTGGATCGTACTTTCCGAGCCGGAGCCGGCGCCCGCGGCGTCAACGGAATGCCCCGCAGGGCCCTTCTCCTATCAGGCACCGGACAGCATCACGGTCAATGTTTACAACACGACGGCGACGGCGGGACTCGCCTCGCAGGTCTCCGAGGCCCTCGCGGCCCGCGGGTTCCAGGCCGGAACCGTGGGGAACAGTTCCGTGAACCGTGAGGGAATGACGGCCATTATTGTCTCCGGCCCGGAAGGGGAAGCCGCTGCCTTCACCCTGCAGCAGCAGATTCCCGGAACGGAATACATCCAGGACGACCGCGCTGACGGCACCGTCGACGTCGTGCTGGGCTCCGGTTACACCGAGCTGGTGCCGGCGGAAAAGATTTCTGCAGCTGTCCCCGGGCCCATGAGCTGCCCCTGGGAATCGGCAACGCCGGCGCCTCCCGCCGGATAACCGGCCGGGGAGACGCCGGCGTGCCGTGCGTTGCCCGCGTATTAGTCCAGAGTGGCGGCCGTGGGATCCCAGTCTTCTGGCAGGGCAGGCACCCGTGCCGCCGAGCTCTCCACAGAAACGAAGTTTCCGGTTTCCACGGACTCCGTGATGGAGGCCATTGCATCCAGCACGTGGTAGGCCAGTTCACCCTGCGCCCGGTGCGGGCGCTCCTCCCTCAGCGCACGGGCCATTTCCAAGACGCCGCTGCCCCGCGTGGTGGTGGCACCGACGGACGGGACGGTGGTCCAGTCATCAGCGCCGGCCGCGCAGATCATGACGTTGCCGTCAAAGGTGTTGGGGTCGGGGAAGGCAATGGTGGCGTCCGTTCCGGTGACTTCCACCAGGCCTGGCCGCCGGTAGGGCGAGTCGAAACTGAAGATGCTCTGGGAGGACTCGCCGCCCTCAAACTGGGCGATGGCGCTGACATGCGTGGGGACGGTGACGGGGAACGTCTCCCCGGCGCGCGGCCCTGAACCGATGGTGCGCAGTTCCCGGGAGCGGGAGCCGAAGGCACCCACCTTGCGGATGGAGCCGAACGTCTGGACCAGGGCGGTCAGGTAATAGGGGCCAATGTCGAACAGCGGTCCGGCGCCCTCCTGGAACAGGAACGCGGGATTGGGGTGCCAGGACTCCGGCCCGGGGGACTGCATCAGGGTCAGGGCCGTGAGCGGGGTGCCGATGTCCCCGTTTTCAATCATCCGGCGGGCAGTCTGCAGTCCGGCGCCCAGGAACGTGTCCGGTGCGCAGCCGAGGCGGACACCGGCGGCGTCGGCAGCTTTGAGCAGCCCCAGGCCCGACTCGCGGTCCAGCGAGAACGGCTTTTCGCTCCAGACGTGTTTCCCCGCCGCGACCGCCGCCGTGGCGACTTCCACATGTGCGGACGGCACGGTCAGGTTCACGATGATCTCGACATCGGGATGGTTCAGGGCGGCGTCCACGCTGCCGGATTCTGCGATACCGAATTCCCGGGCGCGTTCCGCGGCGGCCTCAGGAAACAGGTCCGCCACAATGTGCACGGCGATGTCCGGAAAGGACGTGAGGTTGGTGAGGTATTCCTTGCTGATGACACCGGCGCCGATGATTCCGACGCCGACCGGTCCCCGCTTGGTCATGACGGCCTTCCTGCGTTGAGGTACTCGAAGCTTGCTGCGACTGCGTCCATCATGTTCCCGGCGTGGTCATCCAGTTCCACGACGCCGCTTTCCAGTGCGGATGCGGCATCGACGATGTTCCAGATCGGCAGGGTCCCGCTCCCCACGGCCACCTGGTCCGCGGGGTTGGAGGTTGCCGGGCCGTCCTTGATATGGATGAACCGGACCCGGTCGCCGAGCCGTTCCAGCAATTCCACCGGGTCCTGGCCGCCCACGGCCGCCCAGTAGGTGTCCACCTCCAGCACCACGTCGGGGCTCAGGTGTTCGGCCAGTACGTCCAGGCCGGTCCGGCCGTCGGGGAGCGTCTGCAATTCCCACCAGTGGTTGTGGTATCCCACGCGGACGCCGAGTGAAGCACCCTTTTCCGCCGCTGCGTTCAGGGCAGCGGCCGTAGCGGCGATGTCTTCCTCCGAGGTCCACTGTTCCTCCGGAACATGCGGATCAATCACCGTGCCAATGCCCAGCAGCCGGGCGGCTTCGAAGATGGCGTCCTGGTCGCTGCGCAGCAGGGGTGCATGGCCTGACGGGGCGCTGAGGTTGTTCTCCTTCAGGGCCGCCGCCAGCTCCTCCGCGTTGACATGGAAGTTGTAGGGTTCCACCTCGCGGAAGCCAATGGCTGCGAGCTGCTTGAGTGTCCCCGGAAGGTCGGCCTCAAGCTCCCTGCGGACGGTGTACAGCTGAAGGGAGAATGTCACTGCTCTGCTCCTCGTTGAGTACGATTGTGGTGCCCTGTGACCTACGGCACTCTCAATCTAGGGAGACTTATGACGACAGTCAAGCAAAAGTTGTCACCTGAGTGGGACCCGCTGCTTGGGCTGGGCCGGGCTCCTGGGGGCAAGCTCCGAAAGGATGCCGGAACGCTGGACGCAGGGACTCGCGGTGCGAATACTCGGGTTCATGACATCAACGCATTCCTGGGAGGAACGTGCCTTGCTGAGCTTGGAGTTCGGCACGGCGGCTGCGGCGCTCGGCGGGGGCATCCTTCTGGCCGTGCGCCCGGACGGAGCGTTCCTGCACGCTGATCCGTCGGTCCTGCGCCGCACGCCGTTCTCCGACTGGCGGGCTCCCGGTCTGCTTCTTGCCGCCGGGTGCGGAGGCGGTTTCCTGGTGGCGGGGCTGCTGCAGCTGCGCCGCCACCGGGCCGCCCGGCTGGTGTCGGCCGCCGCCGGAACGGCATTGATCGGGCTGGAAGCGTGGGAGATCGCCTTCGTGGAATTCCAGCCGCTGGAAGCGGTGTTCGCCGGAGTGGGAGCCGCCGTCGTCGTGCTGGCGCTGCGCTCACCGCCGGCAGCTGGCAGCCGGACCGCCGAGCGCCGGTGACCTACCTGTCGGCGTGCGCAGCCGTCCGGCTGTCCACGGTTTCGTCGGCCAGTTCGGCGCGGACCCGGCCGTTTCCGCGCACCCACAGGCGGTAGGCCGCGAACAGCAGGACAATCCAGGCCGCGCCCACCACCAGGGCCACGCGGGTGTCCGGCATGATGCCCAGCAGCACCACGATGAACGCCATGAACGCCAGGGCGGCGTAGGAGGCAAAGGGCCAGAACGGGGTGCCGAATTCGGAAGCCGGCAGGCCGCGGCGCTTAATGTCCCGCTTCATCGCGATGTGGGAGAGCAGGATCATCAGCCACACCCACACGGTGGCGAACGTGGCGATCGAGGCAATGATCGTGAACAGGGATTCAGGCAGCAGAGCGTTCAGCACCACGCCGGCCAGCAGCACCACGCCCATGGTGGCCACGGTCATCCACGGCACGCCGTGCCGGGAGATTTTCGAGAACGACGACGGCGCCTGGCCCTGCTGCGCGAGTCCGTAGAGCATGCGCCCGGCACCAAAAATGTCCGAGTTGATGGCCGAGAGGGCAGCGGTGATGACGACGGCGTTCAGGATGTGGGCGGCCGCGGGAATGCCCAGGGAATCGAAGATCTGCACAAACGGGCTGGTTTCGCCGTTGATGTCCTGCCACGGGAAAATCATCATCAGCACGCCCAGGGCGCAGACGTAGAAGAGCAGGATGCGCACCGGCACGGTGTTGACCGCGGCGGGGATGGCTTTCTTGGGGTTCTCGGCCTCGCCGGCAGTGATGCCCACGGTTTCGATCCCGCCAAAGGCGAACATCACAATGGAGAAGGAGGCCAGCAGGCCCCAGAAGCCGTTGGCGAAGAACCCGCCGGAGCCCAGCATGGTCTCCAGCCCCGGGTTTGCCGTGTCCGGCAGGCCGAAGCCGAACACCACGATTGCCGCGCCGCCCACAATCATGGCGATGATGGCGCTGACCTTAATGATGGACAGCCAGAACTCGGTCTCGCCAAAGACCTTCACCTTCATCAGGTTCAGTGCCGAAATCAGCAGGACGGCGGCCAGGATCCAGATCCATCGCGCCACCTCGGGGAACCAGAACCCCATGTAGATACCGAGCGCGGTGACATCGGCAATGGCGACGATGGCCATCTCAAAGGCGAACGTCCAGCCCGTGATGAATCCTGCGAACGGGCCGAGGTAGCGGCTCGCGTACTGGCCAAAGGAACCGGAGACCGGATGCCGCACCGCCATCTCCCCGAGCGCGCGCATGACCAAGAACACAGCCGCGCCGCCGATCATGTAGGCCAGCAGCACCGCCGGACCGGCTGACTGGATGGCCGAGGCAGACCCGTAGAACAGGCCCGTGCCGATGGCAGAACCGAGCGCCATGAAGCGGATGTGCCTGATATTCAGGCCGCGGGCCAGCGCCTGGGTAAAGGAGGACTTCAAAGAGAACGCACCTTGGAGATTGGGGGGATAGGCCGAATAGTCGGCCTATCCATATTACGCCGGTGAAGGGTTACGCCGGTGAAGGGGGCGACGCCGGAGGGTGCGGCCCCGGACGCCCCCTCGGGGACCGCCCCTAGCAGCCGTCCGGGCCGCAGGCCGGACCGTCCGCCGGACCGTCCGCCGAACCGGATGCCGGCACCGGAGTCAGGTTCACCAGCGGGTGGGCTTCCTGCCAGGCCTGTTCCAGGGCCGAAGTGAAGAGTTCGGCGGGCTGTGCACCGGAGATCCCGTACTTGTTGTCGAGGACAAAGAACGGCACTCCGCTGATTCCCAGCGACTGGGCCTGCGCAATGTCGGCTTTGACGGCGTCGGCGAATTCGTCGGTGGCCAGCACGGCGCGGATCCGTTCCGGATCGAGGCCTGCCCCGGCGCCAATCTCTGCAAGGGTATCCGCGGCACCGATGTCCCGGCCCTTCTCAAAGTGGGCGGACAGCAGCGCCTCCTTGACGGCGTCGGCGGCCTTGTTGCCGCCCTCGGCGCGTGCGAGGTGGATCAGGCGGTGCGCGGAGAAACTGTTGGCAACCACCAGGGAGTCGTAGTCGTAGTGCAGGCCCTCACCGGCGGCCTGTGCGGTGACCTGCTCCAGCATGCCGGCGAGCTGCGCGGGATCGATGCCCTTGCGCTCGCTCAGATACTCGACCTCGGTGCCGTCAAAGTGTTCGGGCAGGGACGGGTCCAGCTGGTAGCTGCGCCAGCGGACCTCCACCTCATCCCGGTGGGGGAAGCCGGCGAGGGCGGATTCAAAGCGGCGCTTGCCGATGTAGCACCAGGGGCAGGCAATGTCGGACCAAATATCAATCTTCATATCCGGTGCAACGCGGAAAGGACCGGAAGCCATTCCCGGAGTGCGCCAACACTCCGGGAACGGTTCCGGTCCTTGCTTAGGCCGCAGCCAGTTCCCGCGCTTCGTGCAGGAACCGGGCGTAGGCCGGAACCGTCAGGAAGGTCGGGAATTCCTCGCCGCAGGCCACTTCCTCGAAGAGCGCCCGGGCATCGTCGAAGCGGTCACCGTCGAAGCGCTGCAGGTTGTTGAACTCTTCCTCGAGGAGTTCCTCCACCCAGCGGTGCGTGATGATCTCGCCCTCGTCGGTGACGGCGGAGCAATGGATCCACTGCCAGATCTGTGAGCGGGAGATCTCGGCGGTGGCTGCGTCCTCCATCAGGTTGTTAATGGCGGCTGCACCGTTGCCGCGCAGCCAGGACTCGATGTAGCGGATGCCCACCTCAATGTTGCTGCGGATGCCCTCCTCGGTGATGACGCCCGGCGTGGAGGCAATGTCCAGCAGTGCCTTGTCGCTGGGCGCCACGTCCTCACGGGTGCGCTCCAGCTGGTTCGGGCGCTCGCCGAGGACGCCGTCGAACACCTCCATGGCCACCGGAACCAGGTCCGGGTGGGCTACCCAGGAACCGTCAAAGCCGTCTCCGGCCTCGCGGGTCTTGTCGGCACGCACCTTTTCCATGGCGACGTCGTTCACTGCGGCATCTTTGCGGTTCGGAATGAAGGCCGCCATGCCGCCGATTGCGTGGGCGCCGCGGCGGTGGCAGGCACGCACCAGCTGCTCGGTGTAGGAGCGCATGAAGGGCGCGGTCATGGTGACCATGTTGCGGTCAGGCAGCACAAACCGGGGGCCGCGGGTCCGGAAGTTCTTGATGACGGAGAAGATGTAATCCCAGCGTCCGGCATTCAGGCCGGCGGCGTGGTCCCGCAGTTCGTAGAGGATTTCCTCCATTTCAAACGCGGCGGTAATGGTTTCGATCAGGACTGTGGCGCGGATGGTGCCCTGCGGAATGCCCATCAGATCCTGTGCCAGGACAAAGATGTCATTCCACAGGCGTGCCTCGAGGTGGTTCTCAATCTTCGGCAGGTAGAAGTAGGGCCCCCGGCCCTGCGAAATCAAGCGGTGGGCGTTGTGGAAGAAGTACAGGCCAAAGTCGACGATGCCGCCGGCAATCGGGGTGTTGTCAATGAGCATGTGCTTTTCCGGCAGATGCCAGCCGCGGGGGCGGACCACGATGGTGGGCAGGTCGGTCAGCGAGGAGCCGGTCAGCTTGTAGTCCTTGCCCTCCGGGGAGGTGAAGTCGATCCGGCGGTCCAGGACATCGCGCAGGTTCAGCTGTCCGTTGATGACGTTGGACCACGACGGCGTGGAGGAGTCCTCCATGTCCGCCAGCCACACCTTTGCGCCGGAGTTCAGGGCGTTGACGGCCATCTTGCGGTCAACCGGCCCGGTGATTTCCACCCGGCGGTCTTCCAGCCCGGGTGCCGGAGGGGCAACCCGCCAGGAGTCGTCCTCGCGGATGGAGCGCGTCTCGGCCAGGAATGCGGGGTCCGCGCCGTTGGAGATCTGCCGGCGGCGGGTCTGGCGCTGCTGCAGCAGTTCCTGCCGGCGCGTGGCCGTGGCCCGGTGCAGCGCCTTGACGAAGTCCAACGCCTGCGGGGTGAGGATTTCCTCCTGGCGCCGCACAGCGGGAGCGGTGAGGGAAATACCGTTCAGCGTGATGGGGTCATTCATGGCGTTCTCCTTCGGGTCTTCAAGATGGGGGAATTTGCTTCTGCACATCCGCCGAGATGGCAGAAACTGCACGTACCAGCCCTGGGAAGAGCAGTTTCTGCCATCTCGCGGGGCGGGGTGGGGGAAGCGGGGGATGAGCGGGGGGAGGGGAGGTGAGGGTGGAGGATGGGGGCTCAGGGTGGTGGGTTAGTGGAACTGGGCGGACTCGGTGGAGCCGGCCAGGGCCAGGGTGCTTCCGGTCGGGTTCAGCGCGGTGGCAATGGCGTCGAAGTATCCGGTGCCGACCTCGCGCTGATGCTTGGTGGCGGTGTAGCCGCGGGATTCGGAAGCGAACTCCTTCTCCTGGAGTTCCACGTAGGCGCTCATTCCGTTGCGGGCGTAGCCGTGGGCCAGGTCGAACATGGAGTAGTTCAGGGCGTGGAAGCCGGCCAGGGTAATGAACTGGAACTTGAAGCCCATGGCGCCGAGTTCGCGCTGGAACCGGGCGATCGTGTCATCGTCCAGGTGCTTCTTCCAGTTGAAGGACGGCGAGCAGTTGTACGCCAGCATCTGGTCGGGGAACTCTGAGCGGACGGATTCTGCGAACTTCCGGGCCAGCTCCAGGTCCGGGGTGCCGGTCTCCATCCAGATGAGGTCGGAATACGGGGCGTAGGCCTTGGCGCGGGCGATGCAGGGCTCAATGCCGTTGCGGACCTTGTAGAAGCCTTCCGGGGTGCGCTCGCCTGTGATGAACTCCTGGTCACGCTCATCGACGTCGGACGTGATCAGGGTGGCAGCCTCGGCGTCGGTGCGGGCAATGACGACGGTTGGCGTGCCGGCAACATCTGCTGCCAGCCGGGCGGCGTTCAGCGTGCGGACGTGCTGGCCCGTGGGGATCAGGACCTTGCCGCCGAGGTGGCCGCACTTCTTCTCCGAGGCGAGCTGGTCTTCCCAGTGAACACCTGCTGCGCCCGCCTGGATCATGGACTTCATCAGCTCGTAGGCGTTCAGCGGGCCGCCAAAGCCGGCTTCGGCGTCGGCCACGATGGGGACCATGTAGTCCTCCACGCTCTGGATGCCTTCGGCGAACTCAATCTGATCGGCACGCAGCAGGGCGTTGTTGATGCGGCGGACCACGGTGGGAACCGAGTTTGCCGGGTAGAGGGACTGGTCCGGGTAGGTGTGGCCGGAATTGTTGGCGTCGGCTGCCACCTGCCAGCCGGAGAGGTAGATGGCCTTGAGGCCGGCCTTGACCTGCTGCACGGCCTGGTTGCCGGTCAGGGCGCCCAGAGCGTTGGTGTAACCCTCGTCGCCGGCGTTGCGGAGCTGGTCCCAGAGCTTCTCAGAACCGCGGCGTGCCAGCGTGTGCTCTTCCTGGAAGCGGCCGCGGAGGCGAACGACGTCGTCGGCGGTGTAGTCGCGCTCGATACCGGCCCAGCGGGGATCACTGGCCCACTCGGAGGCGAGCTGCTCGGCGGTGGGTGCGGTGTGCTGTTCCTGGGTCATGACCAACGTCTCCTTGAAGTGGTGCTGCTTCTCCGGCCATGAGAACCGGTGATTTCCTCTGTGCAACCCACTCTGCGGCAATAACAACCCCCTTTCTAGGACTTTTCCCTGGCAAGAAACGCAGTTCTTCGCATATTGTGAATTTGTGACCGACACAACATGGAACCGGCCCGTTCCGGCAGCCCGAACCTCCGCTCCCGGGTCTGAAGCGGAGCGCACTTTGGATGTGATCAGCCTCGGCAGGCGGGTTCGGCACCTGCGCAAAGCCAAGGGGATGACGCTCGACGACCTGGGCGCCGCCGTCGGAACCGTGGCCTCACAGTTGTCGCTCATCGAGAACGGCAAGCGTGAACCGAAACTGGGCATGATGCAGGCGCTGGCCGCCGCCCTGGATGTCAGCATCGATTCGCTGCTGGGTGCGGAGCCTCCGAGCCGGCGTGCTGCCCTGGAGATTGAGTTGGAACGGGCCCAGCGCGGGCCGCTGTATTCCTCCCTGGGCCTGCCGAAGGTCCGGATCAGCTCGCGGACTCCCATCGACGTCCTCGAGTCACTGGTGGGACTGCAGTCGGAGCTGGAGCGCCGGCTCAACGAGCAGGTGGCCACACCGGAGGAGGCACGCCGGGCCAACGGCGAACTGCGGAAGATGATGCGGGAGCGCAACAACTACTTTCCCGAATACGAGGCCGAGGCCCAGAAGGTGCTGGACTCGGTGGGGCACACGTCCGGGCCGCTGTCCCAGCACGTGATCGCTGATATTGCCGCGCACCTGGGATTCAGCCTGCATCACGTGAATGACCTGCCGCACTCCACCCGGTCCGTCACCGATTTGAAGAACCGGCGGATCTATCTCACGCAGTCCCAGCGTTCGGACCACGATCCGCGCTCGGTGTTGCTGCAGGCGCTGGGCCACTATGTGCTCCAGCACCGGACGCCCAGCAGCTACGGGGAGTTCCTCGGCCAGCGGGTGGCCACAAACTACTTTGCTGCGGCACTGCTGCTGCCGCGGAAGGCCACCGTGGAGTTCCTGCAGCGGGCCAAGGCGGCCAAGGAGATTGCCGTGGAGGACATCCGCGATGCCTTCGCCGTATCCTACGAGACCGCGGCGCACCGGTTCACCAACCTCGCCACGGAGCACCTGGGCATCCCTACCCACTTCCAGAAGGTGCACGAGAGCGGCATTGTCTACAAGGCCTACGAGAACGACGGCGTCACGTTCCCCGCCGATCACACCGGTGCCATTGAGGGCCAGCCAATCTGCCGGTACTGGACGTCGCGGGAGGTCTTCTCCGTGCCGGACCAATTCAGTGCATTCAACCAGTACACCGATACCCCGGCCGGGACCTACTGGTGCACCGCGCGCACCGAACGCAGCTCCGGCGGGCTGTTCTCCCTCAGCATCGGCGTTCCCTACGCGCACGTGAAATGGTTCCGCGGCCGCGACACCACCGCTCGTTCCAAGTCACGCTGCCCGGACCCGGACTGCTGCCGCACGCCTCCGGGCGCGCTGTCCTCGGAATGGTCCGGTTTTGCCTGGCCCAGTGCCCGGGCCCATTCGCATCTGCTGGCAGCCCTGCCGCCGGGAGCCTTTCCCGGCGTGGATGAAACCGAGGTGTATTCGTTCCTTCAGGCGCACTCGGCAGACTAGGGATCCCCTAGGAACGCCGGGACGGCAGCGTAAGGATCTCCGCGCCGTCGTCGGTAATGGCGATCGTGTGCTCGCTGTGCGCGCTGCGGCAGCCCGTTGCGCTTCGCAGCGTCCACCCGTCGTCGTCGGTCGTGAGTTCATCGGTGTCGGCCATGACCCACGGCTCCAGCGCGAGCAGCAGCCCGGGGCGCAGCTTGTAACCGCGGCCGGGCCTGCCGGCATTGGGAACGTGCGGGTCCTGGTGCATGGTTGATCCGATGCCGTGACCGCCGAACTGCGTGTTGACCGGGAATCCCGCGTCGCTCAGGACCGAGCCGATGGCGTCGGACAGATCGCCGATGCGCGCACCGGGCCGGGCTGCGGCGATGCCGGCGGCCAGGGCACGCTCGGTGGTCCTGATCATTTTCACGCTCTGCGGAGGCTTGGCGTCGCCCACGATGAAACTGATGGCCGAGTCGGCAGCGATACCGGCTTTGAGCACGGCGAGATCCAGGCTCACCAGGTCGCCGTCGGCAAGCGTGTAGTTGTGCGGGAGGCCGTGCAGCACCGCGTCGTTGACCGAGGTGCAGATGTAATGCCCAAAAGGTCCGCGTCCAAAGGACGGTTCATAGTCCACGTAACAGGACTCAGCTCCGGCTTCCGTGATCATGGCCGCCGCCCACCGGTCAATGTCCAGAAGATTCGTGCCAACCACGGCGCGGCTCTTCAGCGATTGAAGAATGTCTGCAACCAGCGCGCCCGTGACGCGTGCCTTGGCAATTTCGGCGGGATTCAGGATTTCGATCATGCGGTGCCTTTCGAGATGTCCAATAACTATACCGGCCATATTATCCCGGTAGGATAGTGCTCATGGTCAGACTGCCTCTTACACCCGGAGAAGTCGAGCGCGGACAGCGTCTTGGCGCCCTGCTGCGCCGAGCCCGGGGCGAACGCACCATGCTGGATATTGCGCTGCAGGCACATGTTTCCCCGGAGACCCTGCGAAAGATAGAGTCCGGCCGCGTGGCCACGCCTGCTTTCCCCACAGTCGCTGCCATCGCCGGGGTCCTCGGGCTCTCCCTGGACGCGGTGTGGGATGAGATCAGCCGGCCCGGTGTTGAGCAGCCCGGTGTTGAACAGTACGACGCCGTCCGCAGCGGATCCGGCCGCGGCAAGGATGAGCGGCTCGCCTCCTAAGGCTTGGCCCGGCTCCGGGTGAACTTCCGGCGCCGGTCACCGCGGCCTGTATGCACCGGCACAGACCGTTTAGGGTGTAGGCATGCCAGAGATGCCCGAGGTGCAGGGACTCGCCGATTTCCTGCGGACCAAGTTGATTGAGGCCGATGCTTCGCCTGCTGTGATTTCCGATGTGGAGGTCCTCTCCTTCTCCGTCCTGAAGACGGCAGGAGTTCCGCTGAGCGCCCTCACCGGTGCGCCGGTGACGGCTGTCCGGCGCCGGGGCAAGTTCCTGATCATCACCGCCGGCGGTGTCCATCTGGTGATGCACCTGGCCAAAGCGGGCTGGCTGCGCTGGTCCGATGCGCTGAAGCCGGGGCGGCTGCGGCCAGGCAAGGGGCCCATGGCGCTGCGGGTCCGCTTTGCTGCTTCCCCAGACGACGACGGCGGGGCTGAGCCGGGATTCGACCTAACCGAGGCCGGAACCAAGAAATCCCTGGCCGTCTACCTGGTGGAGGACCTGCAGGAGGTTCCGGGCATCGCGAGGCTGGGGCCGGAGGCGTTCGACGTCGACTATGACACTTTTGCTGCGCTGGTCGCCTCGCACCGGGGCCAAATCAAGGGGCTGCTGCGGGACCAATCGGTGATTGCCGGCATCGGGAACGCCTACAGCGACGAAATCCTGCACGCTGCACACCTCTCACCGTTCGCCAATGCTGCCCGGCTTCAGCCCGACGAGGTCCAGCGGCTGTACGAGGCGATGGAGGGCACCTTGGAATCTGCCATTGCCAATGCTGCGGGGCGCCCAGCCGCCCAGCTGAAGGACTCCAAGCGCCGGGCACTGCGGGTCCACGCACGCACCGGTGAGCCGTGTCCCGTCTGCGAGGATACGGTCCGGGAAGTGTCCTTTGCCGATTCCTCCCTTCAGTACTGTCCGCACTGCCAAACCGGCGGAAAACTACTGGCTGACCGCCGGATGTCCAAGCTGCTGAAGTGACGCTGCTTCACGTGAAGCGCCGGGGAAAGTAAACAGCGGGCGCTGAGGCGCCGGGAACAGTAAAACAGCGGGCCCGGGAGAATCTCCCGGGCCCGCTGTCTTTCTACCTGTTGGTGACTACTTGCAGTTACCGCCGTTGTCGGTGGTGTAACCGTCCAAGCGGTTGATGAACGCCGCCATGGCTTCACGCGAGACATCCTCCAGCGGACGGAACGAGTTGTCCGACCAACCTGTGGAAACGCCCGAGTCCTTCATCCACGAGATTTCCTTGTGGAAGAGGTTGTTCGTGGCAACGTCGGTGAAGGAAGCTGCAGCCGGGGCTTTGTATTCCGAGGCATCCCCGACGGAGCACTGCTCGCCGGCGAAGCGGTTCATGAACGCAGCCATCGCATCACGCTTGACCGGCGCCAGCGGGCGGAAAGAACCGTCCGGGTAGCCGGTGGAAACACCCGTCTCAGCGAGCCAGGAGATTTCCTTGTAGAACTGGTTGTTCGTAGCTACGTCAGTGAACGGGGACTTTGCCGGCGCGTTGTACGACGGGGATCCGGCCAGGCGGTAGAGGAACGCCGCCATGGCATCACGGTTGATCGAGCCAAGCGGGCGGTAGGTGCCGTCCGAGTAACCCGTGGTCAGTCCCTGATCTGCCATCCAGTTGATTTCGTTCTCGAACTTGGTACCGGCGACGTCGGTGAAGCGCAGGGCGCCCACCTCAACAGGAGACACCTGATCCTTGACGCCTTCGGCGTTGTGGTGGTGCAGGAACAGGGCCTTGCCGCTGGTGGTGGAGGCCTGGCGGTTGACCGCCAGGAGGGAGGCGTTCTCGTCTACGAACACGTTGGCGCCTTCGGAGCCGGGAGCTCCCTGGAACCACATGGCCGGTTCGGTGACGTTGAATCCGATCCAGGCGGTTTCATCAACGGGAACCTGTGCGCCGTCCGCGTTCACGCTGAAGGCGTTGTACGTGGAGACCCGGTACTGCATCGGAGCGGACTTGGAGAGGTCCAGTCCAAGCGCAGCGGCGGGGATCGGCAGGGTGACCACGTTGGTGTCGAAGTTGTTGGTATCTGTATCTCCGACAACCCCGTTGACCGGGAAGGTGCCCAGCGGCTTCACAGCCGGTGTGCCGTTGACAACCGGGTAGAGCGAGAACACGGACAGATCGATTCCGTCAGCAGAGCCGGTGTTCACCAGGAAATCGGCAGCGCCGTCGTTGTTGGTGTCCAGCTCAACGGAGATCTGGCTGTTGCTGTTCAGCGAGGCCCAGTTCTCCCACGTGCTCACACCGATATTCAGGACGGACTCCGCCAGGTCTCCCTTGGCGGCGGTCAGTGCGGGAACGGTGGAAGCGGCTCCCACATTGCGCAGGTCCAGTGAGTAGAGGGACTGCAGAGCCAGGTTGTCCCGGCGTGCGCTCTCTTCACCCAGTACCAGCGGCGTTACCAGCGAGGTGTACGCTTCGGTGCCCTCGCCCTGATTAAGGTCGCGGCCGTTGAAGGTTACTGCGGCAGTGCCGGCAGCAGAATCAGCAAAGGTGATCTTGGAGCTGGCCTGCATGTCGGACGTCGGCTTCGGAGCAGAGTAGACCGGCACCCGGAGGGTTCCGGCGGCGTCGCTCGTCAGCTGCAGACGGCCCGAGGCTTCCGCCACGTACTGGCGCGGAATGTCGCCCTGGGTCTTCTCTGCGGCGGGGTCGATCGTCTTGGCCAGCGCTGCGGGATCCTTGATGCTCAGCGTGACGGGAACCGTTGCCTTGCCGTTGGCAGGTACGGTGACCTGTCCGCCGGCGGTGATGGTGACGCCGGGGATCTGCGTTGCGGCAAGGTATTCGGCCGAGTAGGTCAGCACCTTGTCGCTCTTGTTCTCGACCGTCACGGAACGGGTGAGCTCGATGGGCGTGGACCCGAGTTCCAGGACGCCGAAGTTCACCGAGGTGAGTCCGGGCTGCTCGGAATCGTAGGCCAGGACCTTCGTGTTCAGTGCATCCAACGCGTCCACGCGGCCTGAACCGGTGCGGTTGGGTGCATAGACAACACCGTCAGCAGTCAGCAGGTCATGGGTGGCGGTGTTCATGATGATCGACTTGACCTCATACGGGTTGTAGTCGGTCTCGGCGATGACGAGGGCGGAGAGTCCGGCGACGTTTGGTGCCGCCATGGAGGTTCCGCTCTTGATGGAGGACCCGGTGCCCGTGCCCACCTGAGCGGACTTGATCTGGGTGCCCGGAG
Source organism: Arthrobacter sp. NPDC097144 (assembly GCF_044762205.1). NCBI lineage: Bacteria > Bacillati > Actinomycetota > Actinomycetes > Micrococcales > Micrococcaceae > Arthrobacter > Arthrobacter sp. NPDC097144. Next base: position 71,442 of record NZ_JBIWDW010000008.1, read on the forward strand.
CGGCAACGTCAGGCTTGACGACGCCGTTGGAACCGTGGATGCCGCGCGAGGAGCTGGCGTTCAGGGTATCCAGTGCACCGGACTCGCCGGTCACGGTGCCCAGCAGGTCCTTGTTCAGGCGGACCTGAAGAGTACCGGCCTCAGCGGCGGGACGCAGTTCCTTCGCGGAATTCGCGGTGACCTGCATGCCCGGGATGGTTGCGTTTCCGGCAATGCCGGCGTCGAAACCGTTGAGGGTGGAGTCAATGATGACACCGGCGTAACCGGCCGCTGCGGCGTTGTTCCACCGGACTCCGGATCCGCACTCGCGGGTGCTGGAGTTGTCATCCCAAGTCAGCCAAACCCACTTGCCCTTGTTGGCGCCTGCAGGCTCAAGCGTGGCGCAACCGTCGGAGTTGTCTCCGGCCGGACCCATAACAACGGTGCCGGTCAGTGCTTCATCTGATGCGGTGGCGTAGTTGTAGTTCGCGGTGTACTGGCCGGACGCAGTTCCGGACTTCTTCTGCGACGTCGGTTCGAGAACCTCCGCGGCATCAAGAGTGGTCTGGGAACCAACGCTGTTGGCCACAGTCAGGGCTGTCTCAGCGCTGCCCGGGGATCCACCGATGTCGTAGATGTCGCCTGAGTTGCCCGAGGAGACAACGGACAGGATGCCCTGCGCGGTGAGGGCATTGACGATGTCGTTTTCCGGATCGTCATAGGCCGGGAAAGAAGAGCCGAGGGACATGTTGACTACCTGGGCGCGGTCATCGAAGTTGCCGTCGCCGTTCGGGTCAAGAACATAGTCCAGTGCCTGGCCAACAACTTCCGAGGAACCCTCGCAGCCGAAGACGCGGACGCTGACAAGCTTGGCCATGGGCGCGGTGCCCGGGCCAATGCCCATTCCGTTGACGTCCTTGGCGGTCAGGGCTGAGTAGTCGCCCCGGAAGGTGCTGCCGTCGGCGTTGGTGCCGTAGCCGGCCGCGGTACCGGCCACGTGCGAACCGTGGCTCTGGCAGTCCAGCGGGTTGGCATCCGGCTTGGGGATGGGGTTGTACAGCTCGGGGACCGAGGGATCGGCGTTGTAATCGTCACCCACCAGATCCCAGCCGCCGGCGAACTTCGCCGGATCGTAAAGTCCCGAATCCGCGGCCGGAATGGTCTCGGATGCCTGGGCCTGCGCGAAGGCTTCCATGGTCCCGGGGCCGCCGAAATCGGAGTGGGTATAGTCGAGGCCGGTATCCAGGACGGCGATGGTGACGCCCTCACCGGTCTGGTCGCGCTGAACCCAGGAGTCCAGGGCCCGGACATCAATGTCCCCGCCCTTGTTGTCGAACGTCTTGGGGACAATGCCGGTGATCTTAGCGACGTCACCGCGAGCTGCCAGTGCCCGAATCGCTTCGGCATCACCGTTAATGGCTACGCCCGGAATGGTGTTGGTGGTGGTGTAAATAATGCTGGACGACGCCTGCGCCGCAACATCGTCGGCCTGCGCCTCGATGGAGGCCCGGATCTGCTGGACCTCGGCTGTCTTGTTCAGCGGTGCTGCAAGTCCGTCGCGGACTTCCTGCGGCTGGGTCTGCTCAAAGGCACCCTTGCCGGTGAACTGAACAAATACGGAGACCTGACCTTGCTTGGCCAACAAGTCGCTGGAGACCTTAAGTTCCGGCGTCACACGGGCAAGGCCCTTGGCCGTCGGTTCCCCCTGAGTGTTCCCCTCAACGGCCGCGGCCGGGGTCCACATACTGGAGACCAGAGCAAGGCCGGCAACTGTTGCCAGCGCGGCCTTTCCTGATCTCCGATGGTTTGGATGCTTCATACTTCTCCTTATTAAGGGTCCGCCGGAGCCGGAATTGAAATCTGTTTGATTTCTAGTCCACCGACCGAGACCTAGCAATGACGTAGTGACGTAAAGACGGAGCTGAATCAGGTCCACGATTTTTTCGGTCAGGAAACAAATTGGGCCTTGCTTGTACCTTTGTTTGTCTCTTATCGAATGTCAACAGTATGAACGGATCCAATTTTCCCCGGAGTGCCGCCCTCGGCCGGCCGGTATATCGTAGTGGCTGAAGTGGAGCCGAACTATGGGAGCCAAGTGGCATCGCACGAACCATCGCACGTAGCAGTAATCGTTAGGACCAAGGATCGGCCGCTGTTCCTGAGAAGGGCTCTGCAGGACATTTTCGGCCAGACGTACGGCGGCTTCTCCGTAGTCGTGGTCAATGACGGGGGCGACGCCGACGAGGTTGACGGAGTGGTTGCCGAATTGCCCCCGGAGGTCCGGCAGCGGATCAACATCCTCCACCGTGAGCAGAGCACCGGCATGGAAGCAGCCTCCAATGCCGGCATCCGCAGCTGTGATTCCGCTTACATCGCCATCCACGACGACGACGACCTGTGGCATCCGGAATTCCTGCAGCGCACCGTCCGGCACCTTGAAAATTCGTTCGATGCCGGAGTTGTTGTTCGGACGAACGTCCGATTTGAGGAAGTGGTCGGCGACGATATCGTCGAAACCCGTTCCGAACCTTGTTGGCCGGCTTTCAACCGGATTTCGCTCGGGGAGCAGCTGCGCATTAATCGCGCGGTGCCTATTTCCTTCCTCTACCGGCGTTCACTTCATGAAGAAGTGGGATATTACAACGAAAACCTGGCGGTGTGCGGGGATTGGGAATTCAACCTCCGTGTCCTCGCGATGCACCCCGTCGGTTTTCTCGACGGCGAACCGCTGGCGTTCTGGTGCCAGCGGCCCACTGCCTCCGGTGCCGACGCCAACAGCATTTTTGAGAAGGCGGAGGAGCATCGCCACTTTGACCGCATGGTCCGGGACAACTACCTCCGGGAGGACCTGGCCAAGGGCGGATTGGGCTTCATGCTCCAGCTCAGCTCCCTGATGGCGCAGCAGGAAGAGCTGCTGCTTCAAAACCAGCGGCGAATGGACCGGATGCAGGAGGAACTGACCCAGGCCCTGCAGCGCGTGGAAGACACGGTCAAGCACCGGACCAGCCTGAGCAGTGTTTTCTCCAGGGGGAAAGCTGCCGTCTCGGTGGTCCGGGATGCGCTGCAGTTACGGCGGACATCATGACTGCAAAGATTGCAGTCCTTGCCGATCTTGGCCAGGATTTGTACCACGCGGGCGATGAAGCCATGGGCCACGCCGCTGCGGATGAGCTCCTGGCCCGCGGGTTCGAGGTCCTCCTGCTGTCCCGCAATCCGGAACAGACACAGCGCCTCTTTGGGGCCGGTGCTGCGGCCACGCTGCCGTTTCCCTGGCCTCCGGCCGAGCGCGAAGCGTATCTGAAGAGCATCCGCGAACACCTCTCCGGCACCGCCCCGCTTCCGGCAGGGGACCCGGCCCTGACCTTGATCGCTGAGCTGCAGAAGTGCGACGGCGTCGTCATTGCGGGCGGAGGCAACCTGAATTCACGCTATGGCTGGCTTTTGCATGAACGCGCCGCGCTGGTTGCCGTTGCCCGCTCCCTGGGGAAGCCCGTGGTGATATCCGGCCAGACGCTGGGCCCGCAGCTGACGGGCGTGGACGCAGGGATCCTGGCAGACATGTTTGAGGCAGCGAACCTGTGCTCAGTGAGGGAGCGGTCTTCGGCTGAGCTCTGCCGCCGGCTGGGGGTACGAGCCGTGAGCGGCCTGGATGACGCGTCGTTCCTGGCCTTCGGCGGCGGAACGGCAGGGAAGGATGCAGGGAAGGAAGCCTCCGGCCTTAATCTCCCGGAAACCGGCTATGTTGCCGTCACCGTGGCCCCGCATTCCGGGAACCCCGAGAACTTCCATGAACTCCTGGGTGCCCAGCTGGATGCCCTGCATGCCCGTACGGGCCTGGCGACGGTCTTCCTGCCGCACTTCGGTGTCGGCACCGAGGACAGTTGTGACCGGGAGACGCATGCCCGGATCGCGGCCTGCATGTCCTCTCCCCGGCGCCAGCTTCCGGTACTGCCTGCCCGGGACGTCGCGGCGGTCACTGCAGGCGCATCCCTTGTAGCTACAACGCGCTACCACCCCGCCGTCTTCGCACTTTCTTCCGCAGTGCCCGTGGCGGCGCTGACCAAAGACAATTACAGCGGCGCCAGGCTCGCCGGCGTCATGGCCAACTGGGGCCTGGCGGATTTTGTGGTTCCCCTGCCGGCGCTCTCCGACGGCACGCTGGCCGAAGCACTGGCAGAGACCTGGCAGCGCCGGGAGGAAATCTCGGCCCATCTGGAAGAACTGCAGCCGTCCCGGAGGGCCTGGTTCGCCCAGTGGTGGGACGGAGTGGCGGCGGTGCTTTCCGGCAGCAAGGATGCATCTGCTGCTGTGGACGAGCTTGCTCCGGCGCGTGCGCTGCGTGCCGCAGGGCCCTGGCATGCCGCGGTACAGGAGATAGCCGCCGGGTTCCATGGCCGGTCTGCGGTGGCAGCCCAGACAGACGTCGAAGAGGACAGGCTCCGCTCGTACGCCGTGCAGCGGGACCGTGAGCTCGAAGCTCTTCAGGCCGAGCACCAGCGCCTGCTGAATTCCCGTACGGTCAAGGCAGCGCTTTCCGCGCACCGGCTGTACGCAAAGATCCTGCGTCGCTAACGGGGCCCGGGCTCCCGGTCCCATCCGCCGACAATCCGGGGCCGCCTCGTTTTGCGGCGGGCGGCCCCGGCCGGATCCCAACAGGGCCCCGGGCACCAGCGGCCCGCCGCAAAACTACGTGAACCTACAGAGCAGGGCCGGAGCCTGCGTTGCCCTGCCACAGGGCGTCAAACGGCGTGTTGGAGGAAACCCGGTTGCGGATTCCTTCAGTGACAAAAGCCTTGGCGGTTTTTGCGGCCTGCAGGGGAGTGGCGCCCTTGCCTAGCTCGGCAGTAATGGCGGCGGCAAGCGTGCAGCCGGCTCCGCTGACGGCGACGTCGCCCACCTTGGGTGCCCGCAGGACCTCCATGGTTTCACCGTCGTAGAACACGTCCACGGCGTCGTCGCCTTCAAGGCGAACGCCCCCCTTGGCCAGGACCACGGCGCCGGAAGCTTCATGGATGCGCCGGGCGGCTTCCTTCAGGTCCTCGACGGTTTCGATGGAATCCATTCCGGAGAGGGACATGGACTCAAAGTGGTTGGGTGTCACAAAGGTTGCCAGCGGCAGGATTTGGGCTTTGAGCGCCTGATCCGTATCCAGCGCTGCACCCGGTTCCTGGCCCTTGCAGATCAGGACCGGATCCAGGACTATGTTGGTCCATTCCTGGCTCTGCAGCGCCTTGGCAACGGTGTCGATGGTGGCCGGTGTTCCCAGCATGCCGAGCTTGACGGTGTCCAAATCGTACGCGGACTGGATGGCTTCAAGCTGGTCACTGATGACCTGGGGATCCACGGGAACAAACCGGTGGTTCCAGTTGTCCTTCGGATCAAACGAGACAATGCAGGTCAGTGCGGCAATGCCGTAGGTGCCGAGCTCCTGGAAGGTTTTCAGGTCGGCCTGGGCGCCCGCGCCGCCCGTGGCTTCGGAACCGGCAATGGTCAAGGTAACGGCCGGGGCAGCCGTTTGCGCAGAATGTGTGTTAGCAGACATGCCTCCATCTTCCACCCATGACGGGCTTCGGTGCCACCGGCCGGCCGCAGCGCGAAATGCGCCCCGGTCCGGCCCCGGGAAGCCCGACGGCTGAAAGCAAGACTATGAGTCGACAAGGCCCCAGATGAGGGCCCGGCCCGCTGCCATGGACACGCCGATCGCCGTTCCCATCAGCAGGGGAACCAGCACCGCGTGCACGGTCAGGCCGATGATGATCCAGCCGAGCAGCAGGGGGACCAGAAAGAACGCCAGAAGGTGGATGCCCTGATTCGGGACCCGGCGCAGCAACCAGCCCAGGACGAGGGCTACGGGCAGGAGAGTGAACAGGCCGAGGCCGGCGGCATAGAACGCGGCGACGATGACGGTCCACACATAGCCCCAGAAGTCCCGCGAGGCGCCCCAGCCCACCGCAACGGTGGCAATTGTTGCCAGGACAACGCAGGCGGCGGCATATCCGAGCGCGGAGGCCAGCGGACCGGGGACCACGTAAGGCACGCTCACCACACGGCGAAGGGAGAGCGGAGCGGCGGGTTCGGCTGCGGAGGGAACTACGACGTCGTCGCTTCTGTCAGTCATCGCGCCTGGCTCCCTGGAAGAGGTGGACTACATCCTCAACGATATTTCGGACCACGGGAAGGCGGGAGAGGATAACGAGCTTCGCTGCCAGCGGTGCCACATTTTGCGCCAGCCTGCGCGACCGCCGCTGGCCGGGAGAACGGTCATAAATCCAGAAAAGCGTTACCCCCATGTGCATCAGCCACAGCAATTCGGGCAGATCGTCGCGGATGGCCAGCGGCGGCTGCGGCCGCGAAACGGTCACAACCTGCCGGAACAGGGCAATCGACTTGGCGCGGCCCACTTCCGCCCCGCCTCCGCCGGAGTGGCGGCCGCCGTTGGCCTCCGCTGCCGACGACGGCGGCGTCAAGGCAGTGCGCAGAAAATGGGCGCCGAAGTCGTGGTACGGCCCCAAGATGTCCAGGTTGGCCAGCAGAACCAGGCGCAGGTGTTCACTCAGGCTGTGTCCGTCGCGGAGCAGTGGAAGGGCCCGGCTGCGGTGTTCGTCCTGCAGGAACCGGTACAGCTCAGCCACCAGCTCATCCTTGGACCGGAAGTAGTAGTAGGCGTTGCCCACGGAGACCCCTGCGGCCTCGGCAATGCCGCGCATGGTGGTTTTTGCATATCCCTGTGTCTTGAACAGGGCGAGCGCTGAGTCGATCAGCAGCCGTCGGGTCTGCTCACTCTTGACCGTTGCGGTCATCAACGCTCCTGGATGCAGTTATATGCGGGCTTAGTGACGGGCGGGGAAGCGTGCTGCCATGCGCGCAGATCTCCCGGTCCGTCCGCCAGTACATCACGTTTTTGAACGCGTTCAAAAATGTGTCCGGAGCCTGCCTGCTACGCTGTCGATTTTGGCGCCGCTTGCGTCCGCAGGCCGCCTTTGGCATCTACCTGTCAGGAGTTCCATGTCCATCTCGCTGCGGTGCGGAGCGCTGCTTGTCTGAGTTGCTGCTGGATGCCCGGGGGGGTCGTCAAGGCTTTCCCCGCTCCGAGCCGCGGCGGGGAACCGGTCTCCGTGCTGCGGCATGTTTCGGCAGCCGTTGCACCGGGGGAGATGGTCAGCATTGTCGGCCCCAGCGGATCCGGGAAATCCACCCTGCTCTACTGTCTCGCTGGTCTGCAGGGATATGACGGCGGCCGGGTACACCTGCTGGGTGAGGATCTCGCCGGTCTTGGCCGCCGGCAGCTTGCTGCCCTCCGGCGGAATGAGGTGGGGTTTGTCTTCCAGTCATTCAACCTCATCCCGTCCTTGAACGTGCGGGAAAACATCGCACTTCCTGCCCGTCTGGCCAAGAAACGCCTCAGCGCAGAGGCGGTGGAGGACGTGCTGGCACGGGTGGGCTTGTCCGGGCAGGCCAAAAACCGCCCGGCCCAGTTGTCCGGCGGACAACGACAGCGGGTGGCGGTCGCCCGGGTGCTGGCTCTGCAGCCGAAGATCGTCTTCGCCGATGAGCCGACGGGTTCCCTGGATACCCTCACCGGTGCCACGGTTCTCAAGCTGCTGCGCGAAGCCGCCCGCGGGGATCGCGGGGTGGTCCTGGTGACCCACGACCTGGAAGCGGCAGCGCTGGCTGACCGGGTGCTTGTCCTTCGGGACGGCGCCATCCACGCCGAGCTGCGGGCTCCGTCACCGGCAGAGGTTTTTCCGCCGTCGCCGAGGCTGGAATTACCGCATGATCAAGCTGGTGGTCGCTGATTTGTGGACCCATGCCCGCGTCTGGGCGGGCGTCCTCCTGGTGTGCATTGCCACCGGCGGCATCGGCGCCGTCAGCGTTGGCCTGATCGAGACAGGCAACCACTACGGCGGCAGCATTCAATACGATCTTGCCGGCGCCAGCACCATCCTCATCCTGTTTTCCACGGCGGCCGCCCTGATCGTGCTCAGCTCTGCGACAGGTCTCGCTGTGGCACTGCAGCAGTGGACCTACGCGGTGTGGCAGCTGGCAGGATTGGCGCCCGAGCTGGTGACCGCCGTCGTTCTTGCCCAGCTGGCGGTGACCGGAGCCGTGGGAGCCGTGACCGGATGGGCCGTGGTGAAGGTGTTCTCCGCGCCGATCTTCGGGTGGTTGTGGAGGCCCCTGAATTTCGCTGAGGACATCAGTGTCCATCTCAGCGGAACGGGACTGGCCGGGATTGCCGCTGCACAGTGCCTGGTGGTGTTGGCGGGCGGGTTCGGCGGCGCCCGCAGGGCAGGGCGGGTGTCGCCCCTGGAAGCACTGCGGACGGCGGAGACCGCCATGATTCCTTTCGGGTGGGTGAGGGGCCTGGTTCTCCTGGTCCTGGCGGGTGCCGCAGCGGCATTCTCCGTGAGCCTGATGCAGGCCGAATTTGAGACGATTGCCGGCAGCGCGCTATTGCTGATTCCACTGTTTGCAGCGGTTTTGGCGGCCGCGGGAACCGTGGTGTTTCAGCCGGTGCTGAAGGGCTGGACATCGCTGGTTCCCCGGCGCTGGTCGGCCTCCTGGTATCTGGCGTGCAATTCCGCGGGTTACCGCCTGGGACAGAGCACTGCTTCCATCACGCCGCTGATGATGGCCACGGCCCTGTCCGGCGGGATCTTCACTACGGCAGCGACTCTGAGCGCCGCAGTGGGCGAGAAGAGGGAACTGTCTGTTGGGGTGGTCATCCTTATGATCGGCGGGCCGCTGCTGCTGGCCGGGGTGGGCGCCATGGCAACGGTGTTCATGTCCGGTTATGCCCGGGAGCGGGAGTTCGCGCTGATTCGCGCCGCGGGCTCAACTGCGGCCCTGGTGGTGCTGGCTGCAATCTGGGAAGCACTTATTTACACCGTTACCGCTGCGGTTTTGGGAACGGCAGCAATTCTGGCCGGTGCAGTGGTTCTTGCGCTCGCCCTGGGTTTGGACGCGCCGGTACTGTCACTGGCCAGCGTCGCCGTCGTGGGCGGCTGCGGGTTCGTCCTGCTTCTGGCGGCTACCCTCGTTCCCACCTTCCTCTGCCTGCGGGCTGAGGTCCCGAGCCAACTCGCTGCGGAATAGGGCGGCAGCGCCTGCTGCAGCGGCGGGGTGGCGGAACCGCGGACAAACGCCGGGGGCGGACGACGTGCCGGGCGTAACGTGGCAGAATTGACGGCGGCCCCTTCGGGCAGCCCGGTGCAGCGGGCCCAGTGCTAATACAGCCGGCAACAGCTACGGCGAACCACTAAGAAACGGAACACCCCAGATGCACACGCAGACAGGCGCCGCGACGGCGCCCGCTCCGGCCTTCGCCGCGCGCGGCAGCTCACATTACGACATCATCCTGACGCTCATGTGCGTCGTGATCGTCATCTCCAACATCGGCGCTACCAAGGGTGTGGTGCTCGGGCCGATCTTCGGCGACTTCAACATCGTGACGGACGGAGGTTTCTTCCTCTTTCCCGTGGCGTACATCCTCGGCGACGTGATCAGCGAGGTCTATGGATTCAAGGCAGCCCGCCGTGCGATCTTTACGGGTTTTGCCATGGCGGCACTGGCCGTGGTGAGTTTTGCCGTAATCATTGCGCTTCCGGGGTTCGACGACGATTACGGCCAGTCCAAGCAGGCGGCCCTGGAAATGGCGTTGGGACCCGTCTGGCGGATCGTCCTGGCCAGCCTGCTCGGTTTTGTGGCAGGTCAGATGCTCAATTCCTGGGTCCTGGTGCGGATGAAGCAGAAGTTCCGGGAACGCGCGCTGATCGGGCGGCTGATGGCTTCCACCGGCGTAGGCGAATTCGCGGACACGCTGATCTTCTGCATCATTGCCGCACCCGTCATCGGCATCACCGACGCCGGCGGCTTCATCAACTACGTGATCTTCGGGTTCGTGTACAAGACCCTTGTTGAATTCCTGTTTGTCCCGGTGACGGCCCTGGTCATCAAGGCCATCAAAAAGCGCGAACCCAGCTACACAGCTCCGGTGCTTGCCGGACCGCCGGAAAACTGACCGGTTCCGTCCAAATTTCTCTGGTCCTGCGGGTGCTGCTGCGCTAGCGTCGCATTGATGAGGGGGATCAGGCGCCAGCCGCCGGTCCCGTCGAGGAACAGGCAGCGAGCAGCCGGGAGGACAGCAATGGCGCAGGAAAAAGAGCGGCCCGACGAGGAAGAGTCCGCGGGCCCGGCTGCCCCGGATGGCCAAGCTGCTGCGGATGACCGCGGCGCTTCTGAAAACCGCAGCGACCCGGAGGGCCGCAGCGCTTCTGGAAACGGCGGGGCAGCCGGGGGACCCGAAGACCCCGCGGAGGCGGAGCAGTCTCCCACCGGCGAGGATGATCCGGAGCAGAACCCGCCGCTGCCCCGGGCCTGGAACTAGGGCCTGGGCAGCAACCGGGCCCGGCTAGATCTTGGCGCTGTAATAGTTGCCGAGGGTTTCGGCCTTGAAATCGAAGAATGACCCGTTCTCGATGGCCAGCCGGGCATCGTCCACGAGCTTTACCGTGAACCGCTCATTGTGGATGGAGACCAGTGTGGAGGCCACCATTTCCTTCGCCCGGAACAGATGGTGGATGTATGCCTTCGTGTAGTGCGCACAGGCATAGCAGTCGCAGCCCTCAACCAGCGGAGAGAAGTCCTTCTTGAAGCGGGCGTTGGAGAGATTCAAGCGGCCGTTCGGCGTATAGAAGGCGGACGTGCGCGCTACCCGGGTGGGGGAGACACAGTCGAAGGTGTCGGCACCGTTTTCGATGGCGGTGAAGATGTCATCGGGTTCGGAGATTCCCAGCAGGTGGCGGGGCTTGTCCTCGGGCAGTTCCTCGGTGCACCACCGCACGATGGTTCCCAGGTTTTCCTTCTCCAACGCCCCGCCAATGCCGAAGCCGTCAAAATCCATGGCACCGAGATCGCGGGAGGCCTTGCGCCGCAGATCCTCGTACTGGGCACCCTGCAGGACGCCGAACAGCGCCTGGTAAGGCTTCCCCGCGCGCTCCTTTGTGAGTCGCTGATGTTCGGCGATGCAGCGCAGCGCCCAGAGGCGGGTGCGTTCCAGCGACATTTCCTGGTACTCCCGCGAGTTCATCAGGGTGGTCAGCTCATCAAACGCAAACATGATGTCCGCGCCGATCTGGTGCTGCACCTGCATGGACACCTCAGGAGTGAAGCGGTGCTTGTCGCCGTTGAGGTGGGACTTGAACCAGACGCCGTCGTCGTCAATGTGGGCCAGGCGCTCCTTGCCGGGGGCGACGGCGTCGTCCGCTCCCGTAGCGTGGGTGGTGCCGTCCGCGTTCATGTTGATGACCTTCTTGAAGCCGGCGCCCAGGCTCATCACCTGGAAGCCGCCGGAATCAGTGAAGGTGGGTCCGGACCAGTTCATGAACTTGCCGAGCCCGCCCGCGGCGTCCAGAACATCGGGCCCGGGCTGGAGGTACAGGTGGTAGGCGTTCGCCAGGAGGGCCTGGGCGCCCAGGTCCGCCATGGACTCGGGAAGGACCGCCTTGACCGTGGCCTTGGTGCCTACGGCGATGAAGGCCGGCGTGGCAATTTCACCGTGCGGCGTGGTGATCGTTCCGGTGCGGCCCTGGAATTCACCGCCGTTGGCCTGCGTCTGCTCAGCTGAGGGGGCAGTGGTTTCGCGCAGGCGCTTACCAAGGGCGAAAGAAAAGGTTGAGGAAGGCACCTCTCCATTTTGCCCTACCCGGCATCTCGTTCCTGCCGCTCGGGGGCTGCTGCACCGCTCGAGGAGGGGGCGTGAAAGCAAAAGTCGGGGAAGACGCGACGCGCACCACACTTTTTAAGGACGGAAGGGTGCCGGGCGTAACGTGGAACGGGCGATTCTTGCCGTCCTCCCGTGTAAAGAAAGGCCATACCAGACCCTTGGATCAGCTACGAGAAATGTTCCGGATTGGTCCGGCCCACAATGACCATCAAGTGGCTATCCGCTGCGGGCTGGGTGTGGGATTACCGCTGCTGGTGCTGTTGGGGATGGACCGGATCGATCTTGCGATCTTCGCCAGCTTCGGTGCCTTCACCGGCATCTACGGCCGCAACGAGCCGCACCGCCAGCGGCTTGGGCATCAGCTGCGCGCGGGTTTCCTCATGCTCCTGGTGATTACGGCCGGAGCGCTGACTTCCCGGATTGACCCCAGTACCTGGGACATCGTCCTGGGCACATCCATAGTTGCCGGGCTGGGAACCCTGGCCTCCGGATTCTGGCGGCTGCGTCCGGCCGGGTCCCTCTTTCACATTTTTGCCTATGCCGCCATCTCCTCGGTGCCGAACCAGCCGCCGCTGTGGCAGGCGCTGCTGGTGGCCGTGTGCACCGTGGCGTTCTGCCTTTTGCTGGGCATTTCAGGCCGGCTCTTTCCCCGGCACCGCGGTCCGTGGACGAAGCCTGCCCGGCCGCGGTTCAGCTCTGCCCAGCGGAAGGCTGTATGTGCTGAGGCCTGCGAGTATGCCGTAGCCGCGGCGGTGGCCGGTTCCATTGCCACTCTGATGGGGATAGGACACAACTACTGGGCAATGGTCGCGGCTACGGTGCCGCTGGTGGGATTGGGCGCGCGGGTACGCATCTTCCGCGGCGTGCAGCGCATTCTGGGTACCTTCGGCGGTCTGGTGCTTACTGCGCTGATCCTGCTTCCGGGACTCAGCCCGTGGCAGATCGTGGTGGTCATCGCGCTGCTGCAGTTCGGGGCTGAAATGCTCATTGCCCGCCAGTATGCCCTGGCGCAGATTGTGGTCACGCCGCTGGCGCTGGTCAGCACCGAGCTGGCGCATCCGAGCAGCCCCGGGGTCCTGATCCGGGACAGGGCCATCGAAACAGTGATCGGCGCCGCAGTGGGCATGTCGATGGTCCTCATCATGCGCCTGTGGACAGATCACGTCCGCGGGCGTTCACGTCCGGATGCCGGATCCGGAACCCCGGCTCCGCAGAACCCCGAAGGGACCTAAAGGTCCTGGTTCAGTCCGCGGACCGCAATGAGCTCGTTGCGGATCCGGCGGTCCAGCTCATGCTCCGACAGCGTCTGGGAGCCGCCGTGGGCACGCAGGTACAGCAGGGCGTCCAGCCGCAGGACCCTCCAGTCCCGTTCGCCGCGGTCGTCCCCGGAATCGGACGCGCGGTGGATTTCACGGTCGTAGAGGTTCGGCTGGTTGAGCTGGCGCTGCAGCAACTCTGCTGCGAGCTTGGCCTTGAGCGGATCAGTTTCGGCAGTGTCGCCGGCCCGGACGGCCTGCGCATAGGCGGCTGACGTTTCCTGATCTCCAGCCTCATGGGTGATGCGCGCGGCCAGCGCAAGTGCACTCTGGATCCAGTTCCAGCGGCCGAAGTTCCCGTCAAACGGCAGGCCGGTGATGATATTGCAGACCTGCAGCGCGTTTTCGGCGTCGCTGAGGTTCACGTAGAGCATGTGCGCCAAATCCCGGACGTCACGAAGGTTGCTTCCGGACTTGACGTTCAGGCCGCGGCCCAGCCGGGAGGCCACCTCCTGGACGCGGACGTCGTCGGGGTGGGCCTGCGCAGCGGCTTCCACAATGGCAGCGTAGTTTTCCTCTTCATGAGGGACCAGGCGCACGGCGTCGGCCGGGGCACTGACGGGCGGGGGAGCCTGCACGCGCACGGACGAGCCGTACGCCAGGGACAGGGCCATGCCGTCCTCCAGGATCAGATTGACGAGCGCGGGCGTACCGAAATCGTCATCCTTCACCGTGCTGTCCTTCACCGGAGCCAGCGGGGCGCTTTCATGCACCGGGATTTGCCCGGGCTCCAGCAACTCGGCATTGACCCGGAATGTGTAGGATTCCGGTTGGCTCTCAGGCATGGCAGGTTCCTTCTCTTGAAGCAGTCGGCCCCCAGTATATAAAGAAGCGGTGCCGGTGCTCAGCGGCCCCAGGCAGCGGAGGCCAGGGCCTGCCGCAGCAGGTCCCCGCGGCCGCCGGCAAATTCTGCATAAATGTCCGGGCTGAGGGCTTCTTCCGGTGTCAGCCAGGACAGTTCCAGGGCATCCTGCCGCGGGTCGCATTCCCCGGTGACGGGGATGAGGTATGCCAGGGCGACGGCGTGCTGGCGCTCATCGGTCAGCCCCGACTGGGAGGGCGACGGGAAGTATTCGGCCACCGTGAACGGAACCAGGCTGGGCGGCAGCTGGGGCAGGGCCAGGGGACCGAGGTCCTTTTCGAGATGCCGCAGCAGGGCGCCGCGGATTGTCTCCCGGTACATCACGCGGCCGGAGACGAAAGTGCGGACCATCTTGCCCTCACTCGTGGCCTGCAGCAGCAGTCCCACTTCCGTGACGTACCCCAGGGGGTCGCAGCGGACGGGAACGGCTTCCACATAGACCATGGGCAGCCGCTGCCTCGCGTCTCTGAGTTCATCTTCGGAAAGCCAGCCGGGATAGGGGTCAGGGGTACGAACGCTCATAGCAGTGTTCTACCGCAATCCGCCGGGCGGGCTGCAGCGACGCGCGGCGCTTTGGCCCTCGGCTGAACTGGCGGCCGGTCTTCTGCCCTGCCTGCACGGAGACTACGCTCGTGCGTATGAGCGGCAATGATCAGGAGCCGACGACGGCCGGGCCCGCTTCCCCGGCCTCCGGTGCCGGCCCGCAGAAACCCTCGGCCGCCCAGCGTACGGATGCCCGGGGTTCGACGCAGCCCAGGAAGCCCAAACCCACGGCGCAGCCCAAGCCCCCGGCGCAGCCCAAGGCTCCGCTGCCCGAACTCCTGCTGCCGGACGCTGCGGCATGGCGGCAGTGGCTGGACGTCCATCATGCGCAGTCCCCGGGCGTGCAGCTGGTCCTGGGACGCAAAGGAGGCAGCATCACGGCGCTGACCTATGCCGGAGCGCTGCAGGAAGCGCTGTGTTTCGGCTGGATCGACGGACAGGCCAACAAACGCGATGGGGAAAGCTGGATTCAGCGCTTCACTCCGCGCGGCAAACGCAGCATCTGGAGCCAGCGCAACGTGGGCTTCGCGGAGCAGCTGGAAGCTGACGGCCGGATGCGTCCCGCCGGCCGCGCCGCCGTCGAACAGGCCAAGGCCGACGGGCGGTGGGAGGCCGCGTACGCCGGTCCGGCCAGCGCACAAATACCGGCGGACTTGCTGGCTGCGATTGCGGAGGTTCCCCGGGCGCAGGCCATGTATGACATCTTGAACTCCCAAAACCGTTACGCCATGTTCTTCCGGCTCAGTACTCTGAAAACCCCTGCTGCCCGGGAACGCAGGATCGCAGCCTTCGTGCAGATGCTCGCCGACGGACACACGTTGTATCCCCAGCGCCGGACCTCCTGAAGCCTCCGCCCTTGTCTTCGTCTGGAGCCCGCGGGACGCTTGAACGAAAGTGTTGCGTAGGAGGGCAAGCCCGCGGTGGAATCAACTGCGCTGCGGCAGAGCTGTGGAGGATCCCCGTATGTGTCGTCTCTTTGCTATGCACGCCGGAAAGGGCCCCGTCAAAGCCACCTTCTGGCTCCTCAGCGCGCCGGACAGCCTGGCGGAGCAGAGCCGGCGGGAGGCGGACGGATTCGGAATCGGCACCTTTGACCGGGAAGGCCGTCCGATGGTGGAAAAAGCTCCGATTGCGGCCTATGAGGACAAGGCCTTTGCTGCCGAAGCCCGCGACCTGTCCAGCATCACCTTCCTCGCCCATGTGCGGTACGCCAGCACCGGGGGAAACCTGAAGGTCAACACTCATCCGTTCGAGCAGGATAACCGCCTCCTGGCCCACAACGGCGTGGTGGAAGATCTGGACCGCCTGGACGAACGGCTGCGGAAGCTCGGCGCCATGGATCTCGTGAAGGGGGACACGGACAGTGAGAGAGTGTTTGCGCTGATCACTGCGGAGGTGCGCAGCAACGGGGGCGACGTGGAGGCAGCGATCGTGTCCGCCCTGGCCTGGGTGGCGGAAAACCTGCGGCTCTACGCCGTGAACATCATCCTGACCACCGGGGCCGATATGTGGGCTGTCCGCTATCCGGATACGCATCCCCTGTACATCCTCGAACTGTCCGGAACGGACCGGCATCAGGGGATGCGCACCAAACGAATCAGCGTGCACAGCCAGGAACTGGCCGAAGGGCAGCGGCCCGCCGTCCTGCTGGCCACTGAAAAAATGGACGACAACCCGAACTGGCGCCTGATGGACTCCGGCGAAATGATCCACGTTGGTCCCGGCCTGGAAATGGAAAGCAGCCATCCGCTGCCGCCGGAACCGCGCCACCGGCTGACGCTTGCGGATCTGGACGACCGGGCCGCGGCGTCCCAGCACCCGCAAAAGGTCAGCTGAGGAACGGCCTGCACGCATCCGTTTTCTGCACGCATCCCGTTGCGGGCACCTTTTGATGGAGCCGAGGTTCAGGAACCCCGGCAGCAGTCAGCCCAGGCCGCGCCTGATCCGCGCAGCGGCTTCCAGGATTATCCAGGCGGACAGCTGCGTCGAGAGGCCGACGCCGGTCCCCGCAGGATAGTGCCGTTCCGCTGGTTCCAGCGGATGCGGAGAAAATACGGTCCGGGCTCCGCGTTTGGCTCTTCCTTCCCAGAGTGCGCTGGCCGTGGCATCGACAAGCTGTGCGGCTTCCTGGCGCTGATCCGGCGGGAGGGTGGGTGAGACGGCGGCCGAGGCCAGGTAGCGGCAGAGGATTCCCGTGAACAGGCCGGCATCACCGGTGCCGTGCGTGATCAGCACCGAGGATCCGGGATGGGTCAGTTCCTTGCGCACGGCGTTGATCAGATCGGCCGCACGGGCGAGGTTCGCCGGACCGCCCAGCTCCAGCAGTGCTCCCAGAACGGGGCCCTGGTTGTAGGTGAAAACGGCCCGCTCAAGCACGGCATTTGAGGGTTGCCCTCCTTCTGCCGGCTTAATGCCGTCCAGATACAGGCCGGTCTCCGGATCAAGCAGGGTCGTGTTCAGCCAGTCGACCAGGGCCTGGGCGCGCTCGCGTTCACCGTTCCTGGCGAAATGCAGTGCCGCCGGAGCCGTTGCCGGAGTGTTCTTGAAGGAGCGGCGCCGGTTCCAGTACAGCCCGCCGCCAAGCGCCATGGTGTGGGCTGTGTGAAGAGCGCCCGTAAGCGCAGCCAGCATTCGCGGGTGGGGCAGGACGGACGGCACCCGGGGGCCGTCGTCGGGCTGCCGGCCGGACCTGCGAGCGGGAACAAGGGCATCAAGCCTGCTCACGGCCAGCGCCAGCCACGCCATGTCGTCAAAGTACCAATTGGTGGCCCGCAGCCCGTTCCGGAGGCGGATGCTGCGGACCACCACGTGGGCTCGCCGGGCCGCATCGGGGGCTCCGCGCAGGGCAGCGTCGACGAGCGCATCAACGTAATGTGCCTGCCACCAGTAGTGCCAGGGACCGGGCAGCACGTGCCTCGGCGCAGGGCTCTGAACCGCGGCGAGTTCCGTGCCCGGCAACCTGAATAAAGGCCGGGCAAAGGCGCCCGTCACGGATGCGGCGGCGGCGTCGGCGCGGGCCTGGATTTCATGCAGCGGTTCCGAGGACAGCATGCGACCCACCCTAGACCCGTCAGCCGCGCGGTTACAGCGGGAACGCCCGGCAAGCCAGCCTGTCACCGGATCGGGAGAAATCCCCGGAGAGTCGTTTCCCGGCACCTTGAAGGTGCGCTGTGTGCCTGATCACAGTAGGCTCATGATGCGCCGCCGCAGGGGCGGCAGCCTTGTTTGCAGGAGAACCCATGGACATTTCAGGCGCATCGGCACTCGTTACCGGAGGTGCCTCCGGGCTCGGGCGGGCCACGGCCCGCAGGTTGTACGACGCCGGCGCGTCAGTCATCCTCGTGGATCTTCCGTCATCCGGCGGGCTGGCCTACGCCGCTGAATTGGGCGACAACGCGCACTTTGTGCCCGGTGATGTCACTGATCCCGAGCAGATGGCCGCCGCCGTCGAGGCCGCCATGAATGCCGGTCCGCTGCGCGTAGCCGTGAACTGTGCCGGTATTGCCACGCCGGGCAAGGTGCTGGGGCGCAACGGGGTGCTCCCGCTGGAGGACTTTGCCCGCGTCATCCAGGTCAACCTTATTGGAACCTTCAATGTCAGCCGTCTTGCGGCGCAGGCCATGGCCGAAACCGAACCGGTGCAGACCGGCGGAACGACGGAGCGCGGCGTCATCATCAACACCGCATCGGTAGCTGCTTTCGACGGCCAGATTGGGCAGCCGGCGTACTCCGCATCCAAGGGCGGAGTGGCCGCCATGACCCTGCCGCTGGCGCGCGAGCTCGCACGGCACCTGATCCGGGTGGTGACAATCGCCCCGGGGATCTTCGAAACCCCCATGATGGCGGGTCTTCCCCAGGACGCGCAGGATTCCCTCGCTCAGCAGGTTCCGCATCCTTCGCGTTTGGGCCGGCCGGATGAATACGCCGCATTGGCCGTCCACATCATCGAGAACCAGATGCTCAACGGAGAGACGATCCGTCTGGACGGCGCTATTCGGATGGGACCGCGCTAATTTTGGCTTTGGAATCAGAACTTGAACTTCCGGACGCGGACTTCTACGCGTTCGAAGCTTTGCTGAGCGACCGGGAACAGGAGAAACTTGCCGAGCTGCGTGAGTTCCTCAAAACCGAGGTGGCTCCGCATGCCGGGCAGTGGTGGCAGGACGCATACTTTCCCGCTGAGCTGCTGCCCAAACTGGCGGCGCTGAAGCTCTCCACCCCCGTGCAGCAGGGCTACAGTCCGCTGTTCGCCGGACTGGTGATAGCGGAAATGACCCGCACCGATACCTCCATCGCCACGTTCTTCATGGTCCACCACGACTTGTTCGTGGAAGCACTGCACGCCTTCGGCTCGGCGGAGCAGAAGGACCGGCTGCTGGACGACGCTCTGACCCTGCGGATTACCGGAGCCTTTGCCCTCACCGAACCCGACCATGGTTCGGACGTTGCCGGCGGGATGGAAACCACTGCGGTGCGGGACGGCGACACCTGGATCCTGAACGGCAGCAAGCGCTGGATCGGCAACGGAACGTTCTGCGATTACATGCTCCTGTGGGCGCGTGAACCGGAAACCGGCAAGGTTCGGGGCTTCCTGCTGGATGCCTCGCTGCCCGGAGTTCACCGCACCCGGATCGAAAACAAGACGGCGCTCCGAACAGTGCAGAACGCGGACATTACCCTCACCGGGGTGCGGGTTGCGGAAGCTGACCGGCTGGCGGGAATCGACAGCTTCGAGGACATCAAGCACCTGCTGCGCGGTTCACGCATCATGGTGGGCTGGCAGGCTGTCGGCGCGCAGCTGGCCGCCGTCGACATTGCCCGCGCCTATGCCGTTGAGCGCAAACAGTTCGGCCGCCCGCTGGCTTCCTTCCAGCTCGTGACCGAACAGCTCGTCCGGATGCTCGGCAACACGGTGGCAAGCACCGGAATGCTGGCCAGGGTATCCGAGCTGGAGCGGGGCGGGTACCCCTCCGCTGAGGCAGCCGGCCGTCCCGGCGGCGGGCTGAAGCCGTCCGGTGCCGGCATGGCGCAGGCTGCCCTGGCGAAGTCCTATGCCAGCGCCAAAATGCGTGAAACCGTGGCGCTGGGGCGCAGCATTTTGGGCGGCAACGGAATTGTCACCGACTACCGCATGGCCAAGGTCTTTGCGGATGCCGAAGCCATTTACACGTATGAGGGCTCGTACGAGATCAATTCCCTCTTGGTGGGCCGGGATATCACTGGAATTTCAGCACTGAGGTAGGCACGCCCTTCCCCGCCGGCAGGTCCTTCCCCGCCGGCACGGCTGCGCCGGCGGGGAAGACCGGATCACCGCCGGAAGGCAGCCAGCGGGTTGTCGAGCCGCCCGGAGAACTGCAGCCCGCCGGAGGGATCGCTGAGATCCAGCATCTGCTGGTTGTTGCGCAGCTGCAGCCGGTTCAGGCAGGACAGCGGAAAGTCCCCGGCAAAGAGGTCATGCGCGGCAAACTCATCCGCCAGTTCCGGATGCGAGTCCTGGTAGTCCCGCACCACCGAGGCCACCGCGGCCCAAAAGTCCTGCCCGGACAGCTGCCCGTCTTCGTCCAGCAGTGCGGCCAGGAACCGGAAGATGCAATCGAACACATCGGTGAAGATGGACAGGACCTTCTCCTCCTGCGGAATCTGCACCCGCACCCGGGAGCATTCTTCGGGCAGGGCCGTACGGTTTCCCATGACCACGATTTCCTCGGCAATGTCCTTCATGATCATCCGCTGCACGGCCCCGTTCTTCAGCACCATGATCAGGTTCTCGCCGTGCGGCATGTACGCCAGCTCATAGGCGTAGAAGCTGTGCAGCAGCGGCACAAGGTAGGCCCGCAGGTACCCTTCCAGCCACGCCTGCGCACTGAGGCCGGACTGTTCAATCAGGGCCGAAACGAAGGGCCTGCCCGCGGCATCGGTATGCAGGAGGGAGGCCATGGTGGCCAGCTGCTCACCCTCGCCCAGGTGCGGCAGCGGGCTCTCCCGCCACAGGGCGGAGAGCATTTTGCGGTACGGCGAACCCTTGGGCGCCCCCGCCTCAAAGTAGCGGTTCGTGTAGCCGACGGCAGCGCTTTCGCGAAGGATGCTGAAGCCGGCGCCCTGCAGTGTGCCATCAGCCCGGACCAGTGCGTCCAGCCAGGCATTGATGGCGGGTGTGGCCAGCATGTATTCAGGGGAGAGGCCGCGCATGAAGCCCATGTTCACCACGGACAGCGCGGTTTTCACGTAGCAGCGGTCCGTGCGGCCGCGGTTGAAAAAGGTGCGGATGGACTGCTGTGCCTGATAAACGTCGTCACCGGTGCCCAGATGCACCAGATGGCCCTGGGCAATTTCGGCGGCAAAGGTGACCGTCAGCTTGTTGGTCCACTGCCACGGGTGCACCGGCATGTACAGATACGCGGCGGGGTCGGCCCCGCGCTGCGCCAGCCGGGCATCAAAGCCGGCGACGACGGCCGCGCCCAGTTCGCGCTCCAGATGGTCCCGGTAGTCCAGCCCCGGAAGAGAGGTGAAGACGGCGCGGTCGCGGCGCACGGCGATCCACTCCAGCTGAACCGGGGCACCGGCCTCCGGCGCATAGGCCAGGTAATCGTCCGAGCCGAAGCCCAGACGGCCGTTGTTGGCGACAAAACAGGGATGGCCTTCGATCATCGACCGCTCCACGGCCTGGAAGTCCGCAGCGGGGTCCATTCCGCCGGTCACTCCGCGGGCCAGCAGGTCCGACGACGGCGCTTCGGGTGAGTTCTTGAAGGCGTGGGAGGCGAGGGTGCTGCTGATTTCCTCCAAATAGACAGGGAGCATCTGCTCATTGATCCCGAGAGTGCCGGCGAATTCCGTAATAAACACCAGGGCATCCAGGGTTGTTTCACGGCCGTCGGCGAGCCGGCGGATGCCGGCGGCAGGAATGGACCAATGGTCCAGAGCGAGCAGCCGGGCATCGAAGCGGTACTCGGCGCCGCCGTCGTCGGACCACAGGTGATAAGTGGAGTTGTGCGCGCCGGAGGCGGATCCCCGTGATCCCGCCGTGGTGAGCGGTTCCGGACGCAGGATCCGTTCATGGGAAAACTCGGCCAGGGCTTTGCGGATGAGGTGCCTGTTTGCTGCTTCCCACCGTTCGGGAGTCAGGTGCTGGGTGGCCGGGGTGAGGGCCGGGGTGAGGGAAGAAGTCGGTGCTGCCCCGGAGGCGGAGACAGAGACAGAGGCGGAGACGAGGGAAGCGGGAGCTTCGGCAGTGCCGGCATCGGGAAGGGTGGTGGTCACAGGGCTGCTCCTGGCGGTGTGGTGGGGGCGGTCGGGGAATCTCGAACGGTCAGGGAATCGGGGAGTGGCTGGGCAGGGGCGAGGGCATGCAGCGCACGGTGATGGTCCGCCCGGGTGCAAAAGCTCAGGACGGCTTCCTTGTCCCGAAGGGAAATAGTTCCGGCGGGTACAAAACCCATGCGGGCATTCAGCGCCGCAATCTTGGTGTTGCGAACATCCGGTTCCACGACAATCCGCTGTGTGTGCTCGTCCGCAAAGAGGAACTCCAGCACGGAGCGGAACACCGCGGTGGTAAAGCCGGGTTTGGGCCTTTCCGCCGGCCCCACCAGGAGGTGCATGCCCGTGTCTCCGGGCTGCACCGCATAACGGCCGGCCAGCGGAGAGTGCGCTGGCGCGTAGGACTCCATCAGGAACGCCGGCGTTCCGTCATCCAGGCCCAGCCACGCGTGATGATGCGGATTAGCAGCAATGCGGTCATACTCGGCCTGCACCATGGCCCGGGTGGCGTTGAGCATGCCCCAAAACCGTGCGTAGTCGCGGGTCATCCAGCTGTGCAGCAGCGGTGCGTCCCGGCCGGCGTCGACGGGAACAATGGTGAAACTCATGCACCCGCCTCCGCGCCCACGGACGTCCTGGCGGGGACGCCGGCGGACCCGTGTGCCGGAACGCCGAATTCCTGGAAGGCAATGCGGGTCTCCACCGGGTAGTACTCCCGTCCCAGCATCTGCGCAATGATCACCGAGTTCCGGTAGGCGGCCATGCCCAGGTCCGGGCTGACAAAGCCGTGCGTGTGCAGCTCCGCATTCTGCACGAAGATTTCCCCCGGTGCAGTGCCGATTCCATACATCCGGTCAACATCGAACCGCCCGGCGGAATCACGCCGGATGCGCCCGCTGATCCCGGCCAGGAAATCCGGCTCACGGTAGGCGTAACCGGTGCCGAGTACGACGGCGTCGGTCTCCAGCAGGTGCCCCCGGTCCTGTTCACCGTGGTGCAGCGTGAGGGTATGGCTGTCCGTCCGGGGATGGTAGCTGGCGTCAAGCAGTTCCATGTGGGTCAGCAGCCGGGTCCGGGGCTCTCCGTGGAGGCTCTGGGCATACAGGGTGTCATAAATCGTGTTGATCAGGTCCGAGTCGATGCCTTTGTAGAGGTTCTTCTGGGTTGCGACGAGCCGGTCCCGTGTGGGTTCCGGCAGCGCATGAAAATAGTCCACATACTCCGGCGACGTCATTTCCAGGGTCAGCTTGGTGTACTCCAGCGGAAAGAAACGCCCGGAGCGGGTAACCCAGTTCAACTCGTAGCCGCGCGAGGGCAGGTCCTGGAGCAGGTCACAATAGATCTCCGCGGCGCTTTGCCCGCTGCCGACCACCGTGATGCTGGACCGCGACTGCAGTTCGGCTTTCCGGGCCAGATAGTCGGCGTTGTGCAGTACCAGCCCGCCGGCTTCGGTGATGGCACGGGCAGCTTCGGGGACATTCGGCTGGGTTCCGGTTCCCAGGATCAACCGGCGGCCGCGGCGGACCTTCGGCCCCTGCGGCCCGTCAGTGTGCACTGAGTAGGCGCCGTCGTCGTAATCCACGCCTGCGACGCGCTCGCCGAAGTGCACATTAGGCAGCGAGTCCGCCACCCACTGGCAGTAGGCATTGAAGTCGGCACGCAGCGGGTAGAAGTTTTCCCGGATGTAGAAGCGGTAGATGCGGCCGGTCTGTTTGAGGTAGTTGAGGAAGGAATACGGCGATGTTGGATCCGCCAGCGTGACCAAATCCGCCATGAACGGCACCTGGAGGTGGGCGGTGTCCAGCATCATCCCCGGATGCCAGTCGAATGCGGGCCGCGCATCAACGAACACCAGGTCGAGTTCCGCAATCGGATCAGTGAGCGCGGCCAGTCCCAGGTTGAAGGGGCCAACGCCTATACCGACGGCGTCATGCACGTGTACGGCTTCTGCCGCGGCGCTCATGCTGCCACCCCTGCCGCTGCAGCCAGATAGTCCTGTCCGGCGGTGCGGATCAGGGCGAGGATTTCCCGGATGTCCTCCAGGGTGGTTTCCGGATTGAGCAGGGTGAACTTCAAGTAATGCCTGTCCGCCAGCGTTGTTCCTGCGACCACTGCCTCACCTGAGGCAAAAAGTGCCTTGCGAATGTACCGGTTGGCCGCATCGGCACTCTCGTCATCCATGCCCGGCGGAAGGTAGCGGAACACCAGGGTGCTCAGTTGTGCCGGTGCGGCGAGGTCAAAGTCCGGATCAACGGCCAGGAGACCGGAAACATCCGCCGCGAGGTCCACCGCGGCATCGAGCAGGTGCCCGATCCCGTCGGCCCCCATCAGCCGCAGCGTGAGCCACAGCTTCAGTGCGTCGAACCGCCGGGTGGTTTGCAGGCTCTTGTCGACCTGGTTGGGGATCAGCTCCCTGGCTGCACTTTCCGGATTCAGGTAGTCGGCGTAGAAGGTGACGTGTCCAAGCATTGCCGCATCCCGGACCAGCAGGGCGCTGGAGGAAACCGGCTGGAAGAACGTCTTGTGATAGTCAACGGTGACCGAGTCGGCGGCGCTGATGCCGCGGAGCAGATGGCGGTGCTTCAGCGAGGTAATGAGCCCGCCTCCATAAGCCGCGTCCACATGCAGCCAGATGTCGTAGCTCCGGGCGAGGGTCGCGGCGGCCGGAAGCGGGTCAATGCTGCCGAAGTCCGTGGTGCCTGCGGTGGCAACGATGGCCATGGGCGTTTCGCCGCGGGCAATACTGGTCTCCAAAGCCGTCCGCAGTGCCTCGGAATCCATCCGGCGGCGGGAGTCGCAGGGCACCGGCACCACGGCGTCATATCCCAGTCCCAGCAGTGATGCGGACTTTGCGATGCTGAAGTGGCTTGCCTCGGAGGTGAAGATGCGCAGGCCGTCCAAAAGCGCCGGCAGGCGTTGGCCCTCGTGCCGCGGGTCCACGCGCAGCTTGGCTACCGCCTGGTTGCGGGCAATCAGGAGTCCCTGCAGGTTGGACGTGGTCCCGCCGCTGGTAAACACTCCGTCGGCCCGGCCGCCGAGGCCCAACCGGTCCGCCGTCCAGCGAATGAGCCGGCGTTCAATCAGTGTTGCTCCGGCGCTTTGGTCCCAGGTGTCCAGCGAAGAATTGACGGCGGACAAGATGGCTTCCCCCACCAGAGCGGGGATCACCACGGGGCAGTTCAAATGGGCCGCGTACTTTGTGTCGTGAAAGTACACGGCATCCCTCAGATACACGCGGGCAAGTTCCTCCAGGGCGGCGTCTGCGGCCTCCAGCGGCGCGTCCAAATCAATGGCTTCCACCTCCGGCGCCAGTTCTGCGGGCGTGATGCCCGTGAACGGTGCGGTGGTGCCGGCGACTGTTGCGGCAACAAGATTCACGCCCCGGGCGACGTCGGTGGCGTAGCGCGCGGTGGTCCGTGCGGTGAACAGCTGGTCGGCGGCCGCTTCACGTTCGTTCTGCAGAGCCCGGCCGGAGTGCTTTTCTGTGCCGGCGCGCTTTTCTGTGTCGGCGCGCTTTTCTGTATGGTGCAGCAAGGTCACTGCGACTCCCTCGTTATGTCTCAAAGTGGTAACTCAGGTAACCCTTACTTAGGCTTACCTTTACGTCAACATAATGTGACGTAATTCCTGTTAGGCCTGACATATCGCTGAAATTGGGTACAATTTCGCGCCTGCTTTGGGTCTGTGTTCCCTCCTTGAGATGCTCGAGTGGTATTCCGAGGGCTGCGTCAGTAGGCTTACTAACGACGATCTGCCGGATTTCCCCTCTTGTGCATCGGGTAATTGCATCCGGTGCACAAGAGCCGGCAGCCCGCACGCAACGGAAAGGCTAGGTTGATGACTGAGCAGAGTATTCCCGATCCCGAACTGGGCGATGATCCCGTACTGGCTGACGACATAGCCGATGTTGTAACTCCCGATGAAGTCTCGGAAGTCCCGCTCAGCGACCTGACGGATGTCGACGACCTGAGCAATGCGGATGAGCTCATCGATCCTGAGGACCTGAGCTACCCCGGCGCCGCTGAGGATAACCCGGACCGCTGGCAGGAGGATCCGCTGGTGAACGAGGAGCCCCTCATGGGCGAACCCGGAACGCTGTCGGACCAGACCCTGCGGGACGCAACAGAGGAAGAGCGCTACGAAGCGGGCGACTCCCAGATCCCGCCCGAGGTGCCGACGCTCGGGGAGGCGGCGAGCGACGTCGACTTCGATGACCCCGTCTCGGCCGATGAAGAGGACGCCAGCGATGATCCGGCGCACCTGGGCGGAAACCCGCTGGCCGATTTTGACCCGGAGGAACGCGAACTCTAACGGTGCGGATCTTCCGTGTTCTGAGAACTTCTTGAATTCTTAGGGACGAAGCAACCGGCCCGCCTGCCCGGCGGGCCGGTTGCCGTTAACCGTCTAACCTGTTTTTATGCCTTCATTTCGAGCACAGCTGAACATTACGGGGCTGAAACCGGGGACGCCTCCGGAAGCCGTAATGGAAACAGCTGTTGCCGCACTGGCCGCCAGCCATCACGTGGAGGCCAATCAACTCGACATAGTTGGCGGAATTCCCCGCATCACCCTGCGCTTTATGGTTCCGGATAATGAATGGTCGCTGGAAAACTCCTCCGCACTGCACGCTGCGGCAAACATGCGCCACGCCGTGGACGAAATCGCGGAGGCGGAGAGGCTGCGCGTCCTGCGGCGACAGCGGGGCCGTTGGGTTCCGCTGTAGCCGCCGGGGCCGTTGGGTTCCGCTGTAACAGCCGGGGCCGGAAGATCAGAAGAGCAGCACCAATCGGCCCCGGGCTCCGCCCGCCTCGAGCCTGCGGTGCGCCTCTTCGGCCTTTTCCGCAGGCAGGCGGTCCGCTACCCGAAGCGTCAGCGTCCCGTCCTCTGCGAGGCGCCGGAGGGCTTCCAGCTTTTGGCCTGAGTGGTACTCATCACGAACCGCAATGGGATGCACCGTGATGCCGCGTCCCGGTTCCTCGTTCCACCAGCGGAAGGTTGCGAAGCCTCCGCCGTCTTTGATGGCGGGAACGGCTTTTTCATTCATCACAGCTGCATCCGCGAGGGCGTCGACGCCGTCCGGGAAGAACTCCCGGATGCGTTCGGCCACATCGTCGCCCCGCTCCACGATGTAGTCCGGACCCAGGTCGGAGACCAGTTCGCGGTCCTTGGGAGCGGCGTCGGCCACCACCAGCAGGCCGGCGTGTTTAGCCAGCTGGACCAGATAATTTCCCAGCGTTCCCGCGGCTCCGGTAACGGCCAGTGACTGGCCGGGCTGCAGGTTCAACTTCTCCAGAGCCTGGACCGCGGTCAGCCCGTTCATGGGCAGAGTTGACGCTTCAGCGAAGTCCATCCCCGCGGGAATGTGTGCCAGGGAGTCCGCAGGAGCCACTAAGTATTCCGTGTAGGCTCCCTGATGGTCTCCGAACGGCAGCGCAACGGCCATAACCCGGTCGCCCACCTGCCATCCGCCGGCTTCGGACACCTCATCTATGATCCCGGCCGCATCCATGCCGGGCACCGCCGGCATCCGGCTGATGTCCCTGCCGGATCCACCGGCGCGCACAACGGTATCCGTGGGGCTGACTGCTGCCGCGCGGACCCGGATGCGCACCTCGCCCGGCCCGGCATGCGGCTCGGGTACGTCAAGTATTGTCAGGGCCTCGGGGCCGCCGAACTCTTCCACACCAATGATCTTCATATCCGGCGGCAACTTCCTCGGCCGCTGCCGTATTCCTTATCAGCGGTGTGCCGGCTTACATTTTCTGCTCTGGGGCGATGCCGCGGGGGTGGGGCGGGTGGGGCTAGGCGCTGGCCAACTCAGGTGCATCTGCTCGGCGGCGCCGCTCATTGTGCCGTTCCTCGCGGCGGCGTTCATGGTCCACCTCATGCCTGCGCGATCCGGCCGAGACAAAGACCAGGAAGGCCGCCGCAGCCGCTGCAGCACCAATGACAGTCGAATCCGGTGCTCCGGTCAGCCGTTCAAAAGCAACACAGCACAGTGCCCAGACGGATGCCAGCGCCACCGAGAGATGCCCGCGGTCCGTCATGCAGATTGCCACAGTGCCCACGGTGACCGTGATGAGGCCGACCAGTGCCCAAACAGTGCCGCCCCAGCCGGCCAGATCTGTTCCTTCTGCCGTCAGGATGAAGGAAAGTGCTGCAGTGAAGGACAAAACGCCTGCGGCCAGAGAGAACCCCTGAGGTATGTCGGTCAGGAACCCTTCCAGGGGGGATTCCGCCGGGTGGCGGTTCATGGTGTGGACGGCGAACAGGCCCGCAATGACTTGAGCTGCGGCGACGGCCAGCAGGAAACCCGCGCTCCCTGAAGAGACCGCGAGCAGCCAGGCAAAGGCGAGGATTTGGAACGCCAGTACGAACCAGCCAAGACGGCGGTGCCGGGGGTTTGACCGCTGCCGGGGAAGCCACTGGTACAGGGCGTATCCCAGCCAGCCGGCCGCGATGGGCACCCACAACCACCACACTGCGGCTGCCGGTGCGAGCAGTGATCCGCCTGCGCCAAGAACTCCCTGCGGTTCAGTCCCGGTAAGGTTTTCGGCTATAAAGGTGGTGCCGCCGCCAATCGAGTCATCGGGTCGTGCAAGAAAGCCTGTCGTCACCGCTGCTGCCACCGCTGCACCCGTGACGGCGATCCGCCGAAGGAGGTCAAACGGGATGTCCCGAGGATTCCGGAACCAGCCCATCCCGGCAGGACGCCGGGTGCCGGACGCCGCAGGCTCCGTTTCCGGTGCCGGCGGTGTTCGGAGCCGGTTCTGTGCAGCGGCTGATTTCGACGTCGGAATCATCAGGGTCCATACCTCACTCGCGGAGAGTATCCGCGGGCGATGCCCCGGACGTTTCACCCACCCTACCCAGTGACGCAGCCAAAAAGCACGGATTATTTCCTGTCCCGTCCCGGAGGACAAGCCCCGGTGGCAGTTTTGGGCCAGTCACGGTGGATTTAGGTGGGGAATCCGACCGAGATAACCCAGTGAGGTGACCTTCTCCGGTTAGGACTTCGGAGCGTGGGACAAGGAAAGGCCGCTGCGGTACTGCACGGGATGCTTCGTTAGCGGATCCACAAAGTCCACGGACCGGGCGAGCAGCTGCAGCGGCTCTTCGTAATTATCCGGCGACTGCGGCAGCAGGTTCGGATAGAAGGAATCGTTCAGGATACCGATTCCCAGAGAGGCCATATGGACCCGCAGCTGATGCGTTTTCCCCGTGTGCGGCTGCAAGCGGTACCGTCCAATGCCGTCGCGGGATTCCAGAAGCTCAATCCGGGTTTCGGCATTCGGCTCGCCCTCCACTTCCTGGGCCAGCAGGTAAGTGCGTGACTTGATCATGCGGCTGCGTACGATCCGGGGGAGCTCGAGGTCATCACGGACCGGAGCTACGGCTTCGTATTCCTTGCGGATCCGGCGTTTTTCAAAAAGGGTTTGATACTTTCCGCGCGTTTCCGGATTGGTTGAAAACAACAGCACCCCCGCTGTCATCCGGTCCAGGCGGTGCATGGGAATGAGATCCGGGATGTCCAGCAGCACCCGCAGCCGAACCAGCGCCGATTCGGCGACATACATGCCGCCCGGCGTGGTGGGCAGGAAATGCGGCTTATCGACAACAAGCAGGTTCTCATCCTGGTGAAGGATGTTGATGTCCACCGGGAGCCGCTCTTCGGGCGGCAATTCGCGGTAATACCAGATGAAAGTGTGCTCATTCAGCGCAGTCTTGGGGGTCAGCGGGACGCCGCCCAGGCCAACAACCTCGCCCCGGAGAAACCGGTCCGTTATTCCGTCCGGATCCACATGGCCAAATCTGGAGAGAACGTACTCCATGGCAGTTGCCCACGGCCCGTCAGCTGGCAGCCGAAGACGGGTTGCGTTCACTCCGTTGCGTACTGGAAGGGGGGATTGCATCACCCTTCCAGACTACCGACGTCGCGCACCCGCCCTTGACGCCCGCCCTGCCGAGGTCCCGGCGGGGTCAGGAGAGGCCCGTCAGCGGAGCCGGTGGCGGTGTTTCTTCCGGTTCGTTTTCCACGACTTCGGTCAATCGATTAAGGTAGCGCGTCACCGTTTCGGACTCCTCGGGCGTCAGGGCTGCGGTGACCTCCATGATGCGTTCATGGAGTCGGCTCAGTGTCTCCTGCATCTCGACATTCGATTTGTCGGTGGGAACCAATCGAAGGGCACGCCGATCAGTGGGATGAAGCTGCCTCTGGATGTGCCCGCTGCTGACCAGCCGGTCGATCAGCGCGGTGGTTGAAGCGGAGGAAATCGACAGCAGGCGGCTCAGATCCGACGGGCCCAGGGCGGCTCCATGCTGATGGGCGTGCATCAAATGCCTCAGCGCAATGAGGTCCTTTTCGGTGATATTCATTTCGTCACGGATTCGCCGGCGCATTTGCTGTTCTGCGGCGCGGTAATTCCTCAGCGCTTCCAGCAGAAGCCGTGACGGCTCTTGGGCCGGACCTCCCGGATACCAATAGCTGCTGACGCTTGATGCAGTACCTGCTGCACTAGAGGGACACATGTTGATTATCCTAGGGGCGTGCAGAGGCAGCCTCCGGTTAGGGCACAGGTACGTCGGATTGGGTACTCGCGAAATTGAACGGCCGAGTCCCTCTGCCGCCTAGCCCGGGTCCACCGCGGCGGCGGGCTGGCAGTAAGGGCAGTAATACAGATCCCGCAGCTCAAGTGCGTTATCTCCCACCAGCTCGTGCACGATCTTCGTCCCGCAGCGAAGACAGCCCCGGGTCTCGCGGTTATAGACCCACAGCGGATCCCCGCGCATATTTCCGGTGGTGATCCTGCGGCTGCGCGTCTTATTCGCTTCAAGCAACCGCTTGGACAGGTCCACCATCCGGGGCAGATTGGGCACCTGCGCTACAGGGGTCAGCGGATGCACTCCGGCCAGGAAGCAAATTTCACAGCGGTAAACGTTACCGATGCCTGCCAGATTTCGCTGGTCCAGCAGTGCCAGCCCGATCGGCCGTTCCGGTATGGACTGGATACGCCGCAGCGCCTCAGCGGCGTCCCAATCCGGACCCAGCAGATCGGGACCAAGGTAGCCGACGGCGTCGTCCTCCTCGGAGCGCGGAAGGACCCGCAGGAATCCGAGGTCAAATCCAACAACCTGCTTTGTTTCCGTTTCCAGCACGCAGCGTGCCTTAAACGCCGGCCGCCGCCATCGCTCGCCGCGGTTGTAGACGTGCCACAGGCCCTCCATTTTGAGATGGGAATGGAGAATCCACCCGCTGCTCGCATCGTCAAGCCTGATCAGCAGGTGTTTGCCGCGCGAGACGACGTCGGCAACGGTGGAACCGGTGAAGTCGGTTGTCGCGAACTTGGGCACGCGGATGTCGCATTTGGTGAGTTTCTCCCCGGCCAGTGCAGAGTTGAGCTCCCGAGCTGCCCGCCAGACGGTGTCTCCTTCAGGCATTTTGTCCTCCACTGTTGCGAGTCCGAGTCTGACATGGAAGGCGGCAGTACTTTTGGATGCGGCGGTGCCTTTGCACGGGGCTGTGCATCTGAGCTGGGCTGTGCAGCTGAATGGTGCTGTGCTTTTGAGCGGGGCCATGCTTTTGAACGGGACCGCGCAGCGGAACGGGGCTGTGCTTATGAGCTGGGCCATGCTTTTGAACGGGACCGCGCAGCTGAACGTGACCGCGCAGCTGAGCGGGGCAGTGGTGCCGAGCGCGGCGGGGACTGCCCCAGCCGGTGCGCCGACGCTGGTCTCGTGCCGTCGGGATCAGTTGTGTGAACGAATCAGACACGGTAGCGCAACCCCTTTGGCGTCGTGTAAAAACCGGCCTGGATCAGTGCACGGGAGGCGTCGGTGTCCAGAATTTCGGTGCCGTTAACTTTTTCGATCGCCATCTTTTCTGCGGCACCGCGGCGGATGATGTCCACAAGGGCAGCTGCGGAGAGCTCAAGCGCCGCCGGATCCTCCGTGAATGTGAGCAGTGTTTTCCCGCCCCGCTCGGCATAGAGGGCCAAGTTTCCGTCCACCAGCACCACTAACGCGCCGGCCTTGCGTCCGGGCCGGTGGCCGCCGTCAAGCGCCGGCCACGGAAGGGCAGCACCATATGGATTTGCAGGATCCGTGGCGGCAAGCGCTATGGCTGCGGGTTCCGGTTTCTTCAGTTGGGCGTCCTCGGAAAACGACCGGAGCCGGTCCACCGTGGCGGGAACGGCAAACTGTGCCGCACCGAGCTGCTCAATGAAATACCCTCGCCGGCACCGGCCCATTTCCTCAAGCCGGGCCAGCACCCGGTACAGCAGGGCAAACCCGCCCGGAGTGCCTTCGCTGGCTACCGAACCGCGGGTGACCACACCGTACCGGTCCAGCAGGAGTTCGGCGGTGGCATGCGCGTGGATGGTGGCGTCCTGCTCCACGGCGGGAAGCATGCTCCAGCGTCCTGCCACCAGCGCAGGAGCGTTGCGCAGAGCCGGTGGCTGATTGCCGGCGGCGAGGCGCATCGAGCTACCGGTAAGGGACGCTCCCGGAGCACGGCCGAGCCGGCCAAGACGCGCAGTCCGGGCCCGGGGTGTTGCCGCACGCTGCTTATGTGCGGTCTTGCCGCCGGAAAGCAGGGACCGGACAGGAGTGAAGGTGTCGTTGCTGATCCGTCCTGACCAGACCAGCTCCCAAAGCGCGCTGATGACGGCGGCGTCCGAGGTCTCTGCACCTGTCTGCGCCACTGCGTCCACCAGCTGTCGGAAGAAGTACGCTCCTCCGCCGGACAACAAGTCCAGCAGCTGCAGCTGAAGCTCCGAGGGATCAAACTCCGGCGCCGGATTCAAGGTCAGGGGCGCATTTTCCGCCAGATGAAGCGCAATCCATCCGTCATTTCCGGGCAGCGATCCGGTTCCGGACCAAATGACCTCTCCCGTAGCTGTGAGCTCGTCAAGCATGGACGGGGAATAGTTCCGCACCCTGGAGCCGAGGATGAGTGGCTCCCAAGCCGATGCCGGAATAGGCACTCCGGAGAGCTGGTCGATCACGGTTGCAACGCCGTCGAGCCCGCGCAGCGATGAGCCAACGTTCTGCCAGGCCGGAAGGAACCGGCCATAGGTGGCCGGATCCACCGGTTCCACTTCCGAGCGCAGTGCAGCGAGCGAGCGGCGGCGCAGGCGGCGCAGCACCTCGGCGTCGCACCATTCAGTGCCTGCACGCTCACCGGGAATCGTGATGACAGCACCGGGGGTGGTGTCCACCCCGGCTGCCGCGTCCAGTATCTGAGTCTCCGCCGGCCGGAACTCTCCTTCAACAACGCGTCCTTCGCCCGCGAGGCGCTGCAGGGTAGTGCTGACGACGGCGACTCCGAGTCCCAGCCGAGTGGCGGCTTCCGCAGCGGTGAAAGGCCCGTGGGTCCGGGCGTAGCGCCCGATCAGGTCACCCAGGGGATCAGCCACGGGCTCAATGAATGCCAGCGGAACACCCATTGGCAGCGGTACGCCCAGGGCGTCGCGCAGGCGGGCTGCGTCCTCGATGGCGGCATAGCGCTGTTGGCCGGCCACCCCAACCTTCAACGCCCGGTTGGCCCGGACCAGCTGTTCGAGCAGGTCCCCGGCGTACTCGGCAGATGCAGCAGAGGAGGCAGGGAAAGGGGAGGCAGAAGCAGGGGTGACAGAGGCAGAGACGGCTGGCGCAGTGCCGGAAAGCGAAATCTCTGCCCCTGCGTCAGTGGCACCCGCCGCAGAGGTGCCCGCAGTATTCGCCATGCCGGCGCCAGCCACCTCAGCGCCCGCCACGCCGACACCCGCCACCCCGGCGTCCGCCACCTCAGCGCCCGCTGTCCGGGTGTCCGCGGCAGGGTCCGCGTCGAGGGGCTGCAGCCGTGCAGCCACCTCAGAGACGGTCAGGGGTCCCAGCAGCCGCAGCAAATCAGCGACACCTTCAATGCCCCGTACCCGGCGGTCCTCAGCCAGCCGCTGCAGCTCGAGTTCAATCTGGGCAATGATGCGTGCATCGAGCAGTTCCCGGAGTTCGGCCCGGCCCAGCAGTTCGTTGAGCAGTGTGGGATCCAGTGACAGGGCTGCAGCGCGGCGCTCAGCCAGCGGAGAATCGCCCTCATAGAGGAAAGCTCCGACGTAGCCGAAGAGCAGGGACCGTGCGAAGGGGGACGGCGAGGGCGTAGTGGTCTCCACCAGCCGGATTTCGCGGCGTTCGATGCTGGCCGCAATGTCCTTGAGCGCGGGCAGGTCATAGACATCTTGGAGACACTCGCGCACTGTTTCCAGCACGATGGGGAACGTCGGATACTTTTTGGCGACATCCAGCAGCTGCGCCGACCGTTGGCGCTGCTGCCACAGGGGAGTACGTTTTCCGGGATTCTGCCGCGGCAGCAGCAGGGCGCGCGCAGCACACTCACGGAACCGCGAGGCAAACAGGGCGGAACCGCCAACCTCGGCGGTCACGATCGAATCAAGTTCATCAGGCTCGAAGATGAACAGCTCGGCTCCGGGGGGCTCGTCGTCCATTAAAGGCACCCGCAGGACAATGCCGTCGTCGGAGGCCATG
The DNA here is from genome assembly GCF_044762205.1 of Arthrobacter sp. NPDC097144. Taxonomy (NCBI): domain Bacteria; kingdom Bacillati; phylum Actinomycetota; class Actinomycetes; order Micrococcales; family Micrococcaceae; genus Arthrobacter; species Arthrobacter sp. NPDC097144. The sequence goes on from NZ_JBIWDW010000008.1 coordinate 105,643, forward strand.
GCTGACCCGTCAAGGCCGTAGCGCTGATGCAGTCTGGCTCCCACCGCGAGTGCCCACGGAGCGTGGACCGGCATGCCAAAGGGACTGTGCAGGACCACCCGCCAATCGCCGAGCTCGTCGTGGAAACGTTCCACCACCAGGGACCGGTCGTTGGGCACAACGTCCGTGGCCTGCTGCTGTTCCCGCAGATAGGTCATGAGGTTGCCCGTGGCCCATTCGTCCAGGCCGACGGCGGAAAGGCGTTTCGTTGCCGTATCGTCGTCTGCCCCGGCCATCTCGCGGACAAAGCTGCCGAGAGCTCGGCCCAATTCCACTGGTCTGCCGAGGGAGTCCCCGCGCCAGAACGGCAGCTTCCCGGGCTGCCCGAAGGCCGGGGAAACCAGCACCCGGTCATGGGTAATGTCTTCGATCCGCCAGCTGGTGGCACCCAGGGCAAAGACATCGCCCACGCGGGATTCGTAGACCATTTCCTCGTCAAGTTCACCCACACGGCGGCTGTTCTTACCTTCGGAATCGCCCACCAAATAGACGCCGAACAGTCCGCGGTCCGGAATCGTGCCGCCGGAGGTTACGGCGAGACGCTGCGCGCCCGGGCGTCCGGTAATAGTGCCTTCGGTGCGGTCCCAGACGATCCGCGGGCGCAGTTCAGCGAATTCATCCGAGGGATAGCGGCCAGCCAACAGGTCCAGTGTTGCGTCGAAGGCCGACCGCGGAAGGCCGGCGAACGGTGCAGACTGCCGGACGACGTCGAACCACTCCTCCACATCGATGGAGCTCAGCGCGCAGGCAGCCACGGTCTGCTGGGCAAGGATGTCGAGCGGATTGGCAGGGATGTAGAGGGGTTCGATTTGTCCGGAGAGCATTCGTTCAGCCACCACTGCCGAATTCAGCAGGTCTCCGCGGTGTTTGGGAAACATGACGCCCTGGGAGGTTTCGCCGACCTGGTGTCCGGCCCGGCCTACGCGCTGCAGGCCGCTGGCGACGGAGGGAGGGGACTCAACCTGGATAACCAGATCCACCGCGCCCATGTCGATGCCCAGTTCCAGGGAACTGGTGGCGACGACGCACCGGAGCCGTCCTGATTTCAGGTCATCCTCAATCAGGGCGCGCTGGTCCTTGGAGACCGAGCCGTGGTGGGCGCGGGCGAGCAGCGGGTTGTCGTCATCAACCGCTGCCTGTTCCGGCTCCCGGTAGCGGACGGACACTCCGGCCTGGGCCATGAGCTGAGCGGGCGGGCGGTTTGTCGGCAAAGCCGCGGGACCCGAGAGCCCGGTTTCTGCAGCGCCTGCACCAGGTCCGGCTGTTCCGGTTGCTGCTCGGGTCACGGACAGGGCGGCAGCTTCCTGCCGATACGCGTGGATTTCATTTAGCCGAGCAGTCAGGCGTTCCGCCAGCCGGCGGGAGTTGGCGAACACGATGGTGGATCGGTTCGTCTCAATGAGGTCAACAATCTTTTCCTCGACGTGCGGCCAGATACTGGCCTGCGGAGCGTAACCGCCCTCCACGGTGTCTTCGACGGCAGGTGTGCCACCCAGATCCGACATGTCCTCCACCGGAACCGTAACCGTGAGATCCCAGGTTTTTTTGGCTGCCGGGGCCACGATATGTACCGGGGCGTTTCCGCCCAGGAACCGTGCGACTGTCTCCTTCGGCTCCACAGTGGCGGACAGGCCGATGCGCTGCACAGGCTTGGAGAGCATCGCATCCAGCCGGGCGAGGGTCACCGCCAGATGCGCTCCCCTTTTTGTGCCGGCCACCGCATGCACTTCGTCGACAATGACCGTGTCCACCTCAGAGAGGGTTTCCCGGGCACGGGACGTCAGCATGAGGAACAGTGATTCAGGTGTTGTGATGAGGATGTCCGGGGGCCGCGTGAGCAGGGTTCTGCGCTCATTTTGAGGAGTATCGCCGGAGCGGACGCCTACCGTGATTGAGGGCGCGGGCAGACCCAGGCGCTTTGCCGTTTGGGTAATGCCGATCAGAGGCGAACGCAGGTTCCGCTCCACGTCCACGCCGAGGGCTTTCAGCGGCGAGATGTACAGGACCTTGGTCTTGCGCTTGGGTGCGGTGTTCTTGGTACGCGCGGACCTTTTTGCCGGGCCCGCGTTCTTTGCAGTACCGGTGGCCTCCTCCGCAGCAGGGAAGTTCTCCCCCGGAGAGCCAGCGGTTGCCTTTATAGCGCTGCCGCTCTCCTCGGCGGCAGCGGCCGATGCAATGAAGCTGTCCAGGGCCCAGAGGAAAGCAGCCAGGGTTTTGCCGGACCCGGTTGGCGCCACCACTAACGCATTGGACCCCTCCGATATTGCGTCCCATGCTCCCACCTGCGCCGGAGTGGGCGCAGCAAAAGCTCCCTCGAACCACTCCCTGGTAGCGGGAGTGAACTTCTTCAGCACCGAAGCTCCGGATGTCATGCGCACCATTGTTCCGCACAGCCCTGACACTTTTGGATTCTCTGCGGCAGTTTGGCTGCAGGCCGAATCCATCTGCACTCTCCCGAGGTCTGCGCGGCCCTTTTCCTCGATGCTTGCTGCCGAGTAGCCGCTGCGCGTTTTCTGCTGCTGTCGGTTTCCCGCTGCCCTGGCTTGCGCTTGCTCCTAGCGCTACGTCCGGCACCCAGCACAGTCACACGTGCGGGAACCCACGCTGAGCCGCCCAGCGTGGGCATCGGCCTCCTGCTCTGCCCAGCGACCTGCGTTCTGGGCCCCCTAAAGCTCATCATCAAAGACGGCCTGTCCAGAGTCCGAGGTTTCCTGTTCCGGATGCGAAAACGGTCGGAAGAACGTATTGCGCAGAGGCGCCCGCTCCGGATCGACGTAGGCCGGTGGAATGAACCAGGGGACACCCGACCTCACGTTGATTCGCCAGTTCTCCTTATGCACTTCATGGTGATGGTGCGAGCACAATAGGACACCGTTGTCCGTGGACGTTGGTCCGCCTCGGCTCCAGTGTCGAATGTGATGCGCTTCGGTCCAGGGGCCCGGAATGGTGCAGCCCGGAAAGGCACATCCTCCGTCTCGTGCGTGCAGCGCCCTCCTAAGATGAGGAGGAAACAGGCGCTGCGCCCGGCCAATGTCCAGTATTCGGCCTTCCCCTGAAAGGACGACGGGCAGCATGTCTGCCTCGCAGGCGAGTTTCCGCACCGTGGCTGCCGGCACGGGCCCCGTGAAGGCGTAGGAACCGGACATGAAGGAGCCAGGAGTTTTCCTCGGGCACCGGACCGGTGAAGGAGCTTGCCCGGAATCCAAGCCCTTAACCAGTGAACCGTAGTCGAATTCCTTCAAGAGGGAGGGTGCATCTATGGTCACCAGGACTTGGGGACGCAATCCGCCGGATGCAGGTATGCCACCCTGAGCCAGTGCAGCCTTTGCGGCGTCTACCAGCCCACCCAGCAAACGTTGCGGGCGGGTGCGACGATCCAACCGGGACGCGACCTCTGCTTCAGGCAAATTGCCGTCGGCACGCTGAGCCGAACCCGGCGCTGCCTGGGCACCGTCAGTGGTCCCCATTCCACTCGTTGGGCCGGCGGCAGCGTTCATCACCGTCAGCAGCGTCTCGTGCTGTTCGGCAGTGCAAAAAATGTTGAGATGATTCAGGCCGTTCCGCTTCCGTCCCGAGAAGATCCCTTGAAAACGCCGCAGCTCCTCCTCCGAGGGCTCCGCACCGTCCTGGTCGGAGAGGATTACCCAGCGGCGTGCCGTGCGGACAAGGAAGTCATGGTCCTGCATCCGGGCAACGGCGGAAAGGTCCGCTTCCATTGCAGATGCTGTATCGGCGTCGGTGCGGTGGCGGACCTGATCTACGGCGTCGGCTACGGTGGCAGCAGCGTAAGAGGAGATCTCTCCAGCCGCAGCGCTGTCTGCGAGAACGGGGAGGACAGGGGCGAGATGTTCCCCGGAGACGCCGACTGCCGGCAGGAGGACGGACGCCAGTTTCAACCGCCGGTGTGCCTCTCCCCGGCTGATGCGAAGCCTGCACCGCATGTAATCTGCGGTTGTCCGGAACTCAACGTGCGCTTTTGCAGAAGCATGCTGGGCAGGCGAATCACACGCACTGGGCCCACCAGGCCCATCAGGCCCACCAGGCATGCCAGCCGAGTCAGTGGCGACGGCAGGAACGCCAGACAACACCGATGCTGCTGAACCAAAAACTCCCGCCACACGATGGTTCTCCAGTGCCCCCGCGCAGACAATCTGCAGATACTCCACCGTTCGAGAGATGGCCTCCACCTGGGCGGCAAGGTGAACCGCCTGACCCGTAGTCATGAGAGCCGCGGCATGGACAGAACCATCGCGCAGGATGCCCATCGTGCCTGCACAATCAATTGCCAGTTGCAGAAACTCAACGGGCCCGGGGAGCTCCACAGGATCGCCCGGGTTGCCGGGCATCTCCGCAGCAAGAATCGTCTCCATATGACGATTCTTCCGAAAAACAGAAGTCGGAAGAGAAAAAGAATTGTTATTGTGCACAAGATTCCACGCGGGCTGTCCTGTGGAGGGGGACTTACCCGCGGCACTTGGCCGCCTGCGACCTGGCTGTCCGTGAAGCCCGGTTGCCCGTGGCGGCCCGCGCCACACGGACGTTTGATGCCGAGCGCCCGCACCCGGCGCACCCAGCGCCCGCACCCGGCGCACCCAGCGCCCGCGCTCGGCGACTGGCACCCGGCGCCCGTCTCCCGGCGCCCACGCCCAGCAGCCGGCACCGGGCACTGGCACCCGCCGCCGGCAGCTGTCTTCCGGCACCAGGCGCCCGCGCCCAGCAGCTGCCAGCTGGCACCCGTGGCACCCGGCGCCCGCGTCCGGCGACCGTCTTCCGGCACCGGGCGCACATCTCCTGGCAGGCCCTATCCGGCAACAGGCCCTATCTGGCAACAGGCCCTATCCGACCAGGGGCACTACCGTTTCTGCAGGGTGCTGATGGTCAACAATTCCACGTTCGGGTTTTCGCACGCCAGAATCGGGTGCTCGATCGTCAGTGCCTCAAGGTCTTCCGGCGGGTAAACCATCAGCTGGGTCGCCTGATGCGATTCGCAGTCGGCGCCGTAGTTTTCGGCGCGGGTTTCCTTCAATTCGGCGGCCATTGACTGGCCGGGTTCCAGGACGAAGGATGCGCCGGCTGCTGGCCCCTCGCCCGAGCGAACAGCTGCTGCCCCGATCTGTTCCCCTGAGCCGTCAGTGTAGGAGACTCCGGGGAAACCGGCGGCGGCGGTGCAGGCCTCCGGCGAGACATTGGTCAGCACCAGGGTGCGGTAGACACTGCCGGCAGCGCCTCCGCCCTGGGTCTCTTCAACTTCACCTGCCAAGCCTGAAGCGGCACAGGCGACAGGCTCACCGGCAGTGCCCCCGGCCGGGGGAGTAGCCCCGGGAAGGGCGGAGCTCGGAGACGACATCCCTGTTTCGCTTGCGGACGGCTCCAGGCTCGGTGAAGTCTCCGGGGACGCAGAAGGGGAACCGGAAGCGGAAGCGGAAACGGAGGGGGACGACGACGGCGCCGCTGACGGTGCCGATTGCTCGTCGCCGCCGGACCCGCAGCTGCTGACGGCCAGCACAGTGCCAAGCGAAACGGCGGAAAGTGTCATGTTTTTCCACAACGGCATGGTTCGCCCCGATACATGTTTCCGCGGCGCCGGGCTTTTGCCTGACGGCAAGCTATTGTCCGAGGACGAGGCATTTCTCAACGATGACATTTTCCATGACCGGTTATTCATAGGGTCACTTTCCACTTACCTGCGGTACATCGTCAATTACGCACCGCAGGAGGCAGAATAATGACGCCGCAAACGTTACGCTTTCCGGGTTCGGTAAAGGGCCGCAGCTCCGAGAACCAATCCCAGAATGCCTGCCCCGAGGCCCGCATAACCGGCAACGGCAGCTGCTTCCACGTCATCTTCATCAACGGCCTCATCGTCAGCGGTGCCGTGTTCATCAGCGCCGCCCCCCGCACTGGCGCCGTGAGCGTCGCCGTTGCCGCCGTCGTCGGACGAATTAGCCGCGGTGCTTACCGCAACCAGAGGGGCCGGGAAGGACAGGTCGTCCGCGGACTGGCCGTCAGCGGCGACCTGGGACCAGTCTGATTGTCCCTCCACACAAGTCTGCAGCACCGGGAACGCCAACGAGTCACCGGAGCCGTCGGGAATCCGGACGCTGAGCTGGAACGTGTCACGGATACCGTCGGGCAGCGGGCTGTCAGCTGTGAAAACAACCTGGCTGGTCCGTGATCCGATCGAGGTGCCGTTCTCCAGGACCCGCGGCTCCTTGAACTCCTCGGTAACTTTGCTGATGCTCCATCCGGGATGGGCGGTGGGAACGGCATCGGTCACCTGTTCGGGGAGGGTTACCGTGATCGCCGTCGTCGGCGAGCCCGAGCATCCATGGGACGTCTCGAAGGTGAGCAGCGTGCTGGCTCCGGCGTCGGCGGACTCAGGGGAGACATGGACGTGCGCGGACGCGGCACTCATGCCTGCGGCCATCAGGACGGCGGTTGCGACGGCGGCAGCGCCAGCGGAAGCCAGCGAACGTGAAGCCAGGGAACGGGAGGAACGGGGATGGCGCATGGAAGGCCTTTCAGCGGCGGGCAGCATAACGGGATTACTGTCTTCGCGGTTGCCCGGACAGGTGGTCTGCCGGAGCCGGAGTGGTGAGGCGAAGGGATTATTCGTGGTGGTACGGGCGTCCGCCGGCGATTTCCTGCGCCCGGTACACCTGTTCGGCAAGGATCAGGCGGACCAGCTGGTGGGGGAAGACCAGGGGGGAGAGAGACCAGATGAAGTCGGCGCGGTCGTGCACACTCTGGTCCACTCCGTACGCACCGCCGATGATCAGCGTGACGTTGCGGGAATTGTCCAGGGGCTTTTGCAGGGTCTTGGCGAGGGCGGGCGAGGTGATGGCTTTGCCCCGTTCGTCCAGCAAAATGACGTAATCGCTGCCCACCTTGGCCAGCAGCCGTTCGGATTCTTCCTTGCGGGCGGAATCACCCTCACGGGCCGAATGCGGAATGGAGACCCAGGTCAGGTCAAAGGGCTTTTTCAACCGCTTTTCATAGCGGTGGATGCCATCCGCCACCCAGTCCTCATGCTTCCGGCCAACCATCAATACTCGCAGTGCCATAACTCCATTGAATAGCAAGTGGAAGAACATCGAAAAAGTTGTGGGCGCGCTCACACTGCTGCGGTTTAGACTTCCCGCATGACAAACAGAAACGGAACGCGCGCAGTGGTCCTGGGCGGCGGCGGAGTGGCGGGCATTGCCTGGGAGGTGGGAGTCCTCGCGACTTTGCTGGAACATGGCATTGAGTTGAACGACGCCGACCTGGTGGTCGGCACGTCCGCCGGCTCCGTCGTCGGGACGGCTCTGCGGTCAGGTGTCCTGCGCCAGGTGCTGGCGGCGCAGCTGCATGAAGATGATCCTGCCGAGAGCACCATGGAGCAGGGCGAGCTGACGCATTTCAGCACCGAGCAGTTCATGAACATGATGGCTGCGGCTGCCAGCGGCCCCGGCGGTGAGCAGGAAGCCCGGGCTCGCATTGGCCGCGCGGCGCTCGCGGCCGGCGAGGGACTTTCCGATACGGCCTGGGTGGCCACCATCCGTTCGCTGCTTCCCGCCCGGTCCTGGCCGCCCGCACTGCTGAAAGTGACCGCCGTAAATGCCGACGACGGCGAGTTCACGGTGTTCGACGCCGGTTCCGGGGCAGAACTGGCCCTGGCCGTTGCGGCGAGCTGCAGCGTTCCCGGGGCCTGGCCGCCGGTGCGGATCCACGGCGTTCCCTATATGGACGGCGGGATGCGCTCCGCCTCGAACGCCGATCTGGCGGCCGGGTACGACTCGGTCCTCATCCTGTCCTGTGCACCCGAGGCCCCGGACAGCCCTTTTGGCCCAACCCTGCCCCAGGTACTGGAATCCCTGAAAGCCGGGTCCGACACCTATCTGATCGAGGCCGATGAAGCCAGCAGGGCCGCCTTCGGATCCAATGTTCTGCTGCAGTCCACACGTCGCCCGTCCGCGGTGGCCGGCCGGGAACAGGGGGCTGCGGTGGCCGACGCCGTCAAGGTTTTCTGGGGCTCTTAGCGGCCTCGCGGGCGGAGCCCCGGGGACGGTGCAGCAGACGGGTAGGAGAGCCCAATCAATGCTGTAATGGAACGTGAACGTGAGCGTCCCAACGGGGACGGCAGCCCACTCTCAGGGCCATTCCTACAACGGAAAGTCCGGTGACATGTCCAGCGACAACGATTCTGCCCAGATCTCAAATAATCTCGACGAGTTCGTCTCGGAAGCAGCGTTGTCCGAGGGCGGCTCCGGCAGGGACTATTCCAGCCTCCTGCAGGACATGGTTTTGGAAACGACCGATGTGGAGAGCTTCCTTGAGGACCTCACCCGCCTTACCGTTGACACTCTTTCCGGCGGTGGACGGGAATTCTTTTGCGGCGTAACCCTGCTGCGGCCGGGAAGTGCCGGCACGGTGGCCAGCGACACTGAGGAGTCGCGCCGCATGGACGAGGTCCAATATGAGCTCGGAACCGGTCCCTGCCTGGAGGCGGCGCGCACCAACAAAACCATTCTGGTGCAGAACATCGTTGAGGACCCGCGGTGGACGGATTATGGCAAGGCCATTGCGGACCTTGGGCTGAGATCGATCCTGGGTGTTCCCATTCCGCTGGATGGGGAGGCGCAGTGCGGCCTCAACGTGTACGCACGGGAAGAGGATGCATTTACGGACGAGATGGTCCGCGAAGCAGAGGAGTTTGCCCGCGGTGCGTCCAAATCGCTGCGCCTTGCCGTACGGATCGCAGCACTGGTCGAAAGCAGGGAAAACCTGAGGGCTGCGATGGGGTCACGCACCACCATCGACCTGGCCGCAGGAATCATCATGGCCCAGAACCGGTGCAGCCAGGACGCTGCCATCACCATCCTCAAAGCCGCCTCGAGCGCACGCAACATGAAGATGCGCGACGTCGCCGCCGCCGTCGTCGCCTCCGTGGGTGAGAAAGAACCCAAGACGCACTTCGTGGACTAAGGCCGGGGGAGCACTTCGACGACGGCGGCTGCCGACCCCTGTCCCCCTTCGGCGGACAGGGGGAGACTGGACGAATGGAACAAGCAGACGCAGACGCCGCAGGCACTCAGCCTGGACCGGCGGTTCAAAGGAATGACGTCCGGGATACCCCTGTGCAGCCGGGGCTGGTGATCCATGGGTTCGGCCCGGACAGTGGAACCTGGCTGGCCGGTCTTCTGCGCAGTGCCGGGAATGCACGGCGTGCGCTGGGCCCCGAGCGGTCGGTTGAAGTGGTGGTGCAGGGGCTGGGGGTCCGGCTCCTGCGTGCGGGCATTGGGGATCAGAGTGCCCTCGACGGCGCACTTTCGGCAGACATCCACGTCCTGGCGTGCGAGAACAGCATGACCCGCGCGGGAGTACAGAAGGATGAGCTGCACCGGGGCGTGGAAACTGTGGATGCCGCAGTGGCCCATTTGGCCCGCCGGCAGTGGGAGAACTGGGCCTACGTCCGGCTGTAACAGGGACGTGGGCCTTAACCGGGACACCGGACAGAAACCTGCCCACCCTATAATTTCTGTATGTCACTCACCTATATCCCCCGAGGCTTCCATGCCCGGACGACCCCTGTGCAGCACGGAGCCGTTCGTTGAGCGGCGGGCTTGTTGCCCTGCTGGATGACGTCGCAGCCCTGGCACGCATCGCAGCAGCCTCTGTGGACGATATCGCCGCCGGAGCCGCGAAAGCGGGAGCCAAAGCTGCCGGCGTCGTTATTGATGATGCCGCAGTGACACCCCAGTATGTTTCCGGCGCAGACCCGTCCCGCGAACTGCCGATGATCAAGCGCATCTTCTGGGGATCGCTGCGGAACAAGCTGCTGTTCATCCTGCCGGCACTGCTGCTGATCAGCGCCTTCATTCCCGTCGTCATCCCGTTCATCCTCATGCTGGGCGGCACCTACCTCTGTTACGAGGGCGCCGAGAAGGTCTGGCACAAGTTCTTCGGGCACCATGAGGCGGCCGAGGCCCCGGCAGTGGAGCGGGGACCCGGCGCGGAGTCCAAGGTGGTCAAGGGTGCCATCACCACCGACTTCATCCTGTCCTGCGAAATCATGGTCATCTCCATGAACGAGGTGGGCGACGCATCCATCTGGGTGCGGGCGGTCATCCTCGTCATTGTGGCCATCCTGATCACCGTGCTCGTCTACGGAGCCGTTGCACTGATCGTCAAAATGGACGACATCGGCCTGCATCTGACGCGCAAGGATTCAGCCGGCTCCCAGCGGTTTGGTGCGCTGCTTGTGAGGGGCATGCCGGCCGTGCTGGCTGCCATCACCTTCATCGGAACGATCGCGATGCTGTGGGTGGGCGGCCACATCATGCTGGTGGGCGTCCACGACCTGGGCTGGGATGCGCCGTATGACCTGGTCCACGCCCTGGAGCATCCCGTGGCAGGCATTGCCGTTGTCGGCGGTTTCCTGGGCTGGCTCGTGAACACGCTGTGCTCGGCCGTCATCGGATTGGCCTGGGGCCTGGTTGTCATGGCTGTTCTGCACCCGCTGATGAAGGTACTGCCGTTCGGCAAGAAAAAGGACGGGCACGACGACGGCGACACCCGGGCGGCAGCCGCCGGCCACCGTCCGCAGGCCCCGGACACCGATTCCGCCGGTTAGCCAAAAAGACCGTCAGGCAAAGCAAAAGACCCCGCTTCCCCTTTACAGGGAAAGCGGGGTCTTTTTCATCTGGCGGTGACGGTGGGATTTGAACCCACGTTGGCTTTCACCAAACAACATTTCGAGTGTTGCACCTTCGGCCGCTCGGACACGTCACCATCGCGTCAACCTTACCGGGTAAAGGGCCGATGCCCCAAAACGGCTGGCTGCGCTGTGCCGGGCGGCTGCCGAAACTAGAGGTCGACGACGTCGTTCTTGCCGATGTTGGGGGTGTCCCCGGTGACGGCGCTCTTGGCGATCTTGAACATGGTGGCTACACGGGGCTCGTCCGAGGCCCAGTATTCAGCGGTGTCCGAATCCACCTTGATCAGGGCAATGGAAGGATCTTCCCGGCCTCCGTCGAACCACGCGCTGACCGAGGACTTCCAGAGTTCCTCGATCTTGGCTTCGTCCTTGGTGATGGAGGCCGTGCCGCTGATGGAGAGGTAGCCCTTGGAATCATGCACCGAAACATTGACATTCGGATTGGCGCGGATTTCATCGGCCTTGGGGGAGGGATCCTGGGTGAAGAACCAGAGGTTCCCGTCAGAATCCGTTTCCTGCAGCTGAAGCGGCCGGCTGACCAGCTTGCCGCTGAGATCCTGGGTGGTCACCTGTGCGATGTCCGCGTGCTCGAGAATTTTGACGACTGTATCCAGTCCATCCTGATCTGAACTCACAATTGAACTCCTTCGGGTGTCGGGCTCTGAGGTAGTAAGCCTACGTATGAAACCCGCGACTGTCAGCCTGATCGCCGAGAGCCGAAAAAGTCGGTGAGCAACCGGGCGCACTCCGCTTCGCGAACCTCCGGGAAGACCTCCACCCAGTGGTTCAGCCGGCGTTCGCGGAGGATATCGAAAACCGATCCGGACGCGCCCGCCTTTTCGTCCCAGGCACCGAACACCACCTTCGGAATCCGTGCCAGGACGATCGCCCCGGCACACATGGCGCACGGCTCCAGCGTCACCACCAGGGTGCAGCCCTCCAGGCGCCACTCACCCATTGCAGCTGCAGCCTGCCGGATTGCCACCACTTCGGCATGAGCGGTGGGATCCCCGGTGGCCTCACGTTCATTGCGCCCGGTGCCAATGACTGTTCCGTCGGGGCCAACGACGACGGCGCCGATGGGCACGTCCTGCGTTTCCAGGGCGTTGTGCGCCTCGGTCAGGGCAAGGTCCATCCAGGACTCGTGCTGCTGTGTGGGGGGCATCATGATTCCATCTTCCCGCAGTTTCATGCCGGAACCGCAGTGCACGCCGGGGTGCTCGACTGTGCATGCTCCACAGGAAGGAGTTCCGCTGCGAGTGGTATTTTTGAAGCATGCGCGTACTTGTAGTGGATCACCCCCTAGTTGCCCACAAACTCACCGTTCTCCGCGATAAGGGCACGCCTTCACCGGTGTTCCGCCTGCTCACGGAAGAACTTGTCACCCTCCTGGCTTACGAAGCCACCCGCAACGTCCGCGTTGAGCCCGTCCAGATCGAGACTCCGGTCACGACCGCCGTTGGCACCGGCCTGGTCAAGCCCACACCCTTGGTGGTCCCGATCCTTCGGGCCGGCCTGGGAATGCTTGAAGGCATGACCCGCCTCGTCCCCACGGCAGAGGTTGGATTCCTGGGCATGGCGCGCAACGAGGAAACCCTCGAAGCCATCACGTACGCCGAGCGCCTGCCCGATGACCTCACGGGCCGCCAGGTCTTCGTCCTGGACCCCATGCTGGCCACCGGCGGAACACTCCGCGAAGCCATCAAATTCCTGTTCCAGCGCGGAGCTGCAGACATCACGTGCATCTGCCTGCTGGCCGCACCGGAAGGCCTCGAAGTGCTGAAGGCAGAACTCGCCGACGCGAACGTCACCATTGTGCTGGCTTCGATCGACGAGCGCCTGGATGAAAAGTCCTACATTGTGCCCGGTCTGGGCGATGCCGGCGACCGACTGTACGGCGTCGTCGACTAAAAGAGCTCTGCCGCCGCTTGTCGGGCTGTCCACCATGTGGACGGCTTGCTGAATGCTTGACTCGCACCCGTTTATAAGATCACTTATGGGCGGGTGCGTTTTTTATGCCTGGAAGCGCCCAGTCCGGGCAGATTCCGGCTGTCTGGCGGGACTGAAGGCAGGGCCGCTCCACAGGGCAGGTTTCACCCAAAAGCGTGAGGTGCGTCACAATATGCCCCGATCAGTCCACATGGTGAGACAACTGATGCATTATTACTTGCACACCCCCCTTTGTTACATGCAATAATCCGTAATGTGAACATCCACACGGCAGCACCCGCCGCAGTTCTTCTCAACGGCATCGTTGAGGAGCAGCAGCACTGTTGTCGAATGCTCGCCTGAGTTACCCACCCCCATCTCTCAGGCACCACTCAGGCCCAACGACGGGCGAAACCGCGCCATCTCGACCGGGCACACCCCCAGCATTCGAGCCGTGATGACGGTCACTCACAATGAGGTTGCAACATGTCAGTAGCATCAGGGTACGTACACATCTCACTGCGCAATGCGCAGAACCGCGCCGGTTCCGTTCGGCCCAGCGCAGCGGGGGAGTTTCCCCGTCAGTATGGTGGGTATGCACCGCAGCAGTACGGGGTTTCAGGATTTGCCCAGCAGCAGGCACGTCCGCTGCAGGCTGTTTCTTCGGCCAATGACGCGACGCCGATGACGGCACCTACCCCAGTCGTCACGCCCAACGGGATTCCCGGTCCCCAGGCGGTCAGCAATGACACCGTTGCCCGCGGCTTTGTCATCTACGTGGGACTGGACGAGGACACGGCAGCTGCCAACGGAACATCACTGACGAAGCTCGCCCAAGAGGTCCGCGCCTACATTCAGACCCTTTGCCCCGGTGCCCAGAGCCATGCGGCCGTAGCGCTGGCCCCGGCAGAGGCAGCGGGAGCCGATATCGACGTCGTCCGCCAGGCGCTGGGGGACCCGACGGCGCAGCGCCGCCCCCGGCCGGAAGCCGCGCCCGCGGTGCAGGCACAGGCCGCACCGCGCCCGTCCGGCGTCCTGATTGATCTCTCCCGCCGGGAAGTGCACCTGGACGGGGACACGCTGAACCTGACATTCAAGGAATTCGAACTCCTCAATTACCTGGTGGAGAACGGTACCCGGACCGTGGGCCGCGAGGAGCTGCTTGCCGGGCTGTGGAGGAACGCCGAGGAAGTGCCCAACGAGCGCACCATCGACGTCCATATCCGCCGCCTGCGCTCCAAGCTGGGGCGTCTCGCGAACACGGTGCGCACAGTCCGGGGCCAGGGATACCGCTTCTATGAGCACCCCGAAGTTGTAGTCTGGGCGGCGCCCGAATACAGCATCTGATGCGGCGGCGGTGCCGGCGGCGGATTTCCGGAGCCGGCACCGCCGATAGACTGGGCCAATGAGCGGCCACCACCTTAAAAAGCTGATGCTCCTGCGGCACGCGAAGGCGGACTGGCCCCGGGACGTTTCCGACCACGAGCGCCCGTTGTCCGGACGGGGCCACCGCGACGCACCGCTGGCCGGTCGCTGGATGGTGGAGAACAATTCCATCCCCGACTTCATCCTCTGCTCGTCTGCGCTGAGGACCCGGCAGACCTGCACCTGGATCTGCGAGGAGCTCGGCGACAAGGGGCCCACGCCCAAACTGGAAGACGGGCTCTACAGCGCGCCGGCCACCCGGATCCTGAGCATCATCAACAACGTTCCGGAGACCGTAACCAGCCTGCTGGTGATTTCCCACCTTCCCGGCGTGCAGGACCTCGCCATGAGGCTGGCCTCCGTGACGTCGGATGAGGAGGCCGTCATGGAGATGGCCACGAGGTACCCCACCTCCGGGCTTACCGTCATGGAGACGGAAAAACCCTGGGCAGAGCTCGATGGCAGGGATGCGCGCGTCACCGATTTCATCGTCCGCCGGGCCTAAGTGCCCCTTGGGCCGCCGCCAGCTGACGCCGCTTCCGGCTAGCCCCCTGCCCATCCAGCGGGCAGGCTGCGTTTACAGCCCGTACTTCTCCAGCAGGCGGAGCCAGATTTCGCTGATCGTGGGATATGACGGGACCGCGTGCCATAACCGGTCCAACGGGACCTCGCCCGTGACGGCGATGGTTGCGGAGTGCAGCAGCTCAGAGACATCCGGCCCGGCAAACGTCACGCCGACCAGGACCCTTCGATCTTCGTCCACCACCATCTGCGCCCAGCCCCGGTAATCGTCCGAATGCAGCGCGGAGCCGGCCACTGAGATCTCCAGCGAGGTCTCCGATGCATTGATTCCGTCGGCGCGCGCCTGCTCCAGAGTCCGGCCGACCATTGCCAGCTCCGGATCAGTGAATACCACCTGGGGTACGGCAACGTGGTTGGCAGTGGAGGCTTCGCGGCTCCACGCTCCCGGAGCATCGGTGGCGGCGAGATCACCGCGGGCACGCGCAGCGATGGCAGCCCCGGCGGCACGGGCCTCGTACTTGCCCTGGTGCGTCAGCAGGACCTTGCCGGCCGCATCGCCAACCACATACAGCCAGTCGGTTCCGTCCACCAAGCCGGAATCATCAGAGTCCAGCCGCACAGCGTCCAGCCCCAAATCCTCCAAACCCAGGTTGGAAAGGGCCGGAGTCCTGCCGGTGGAGACCAGCAGCCGGTCGGCAGAGAGCACCGTGCCGTCGGCCAGCACCATTTCCACGCCGCCGTCGGTACCCGGGCGCACGAAATCGGTGGGGGCGTTGGTGCGGATATCCACGCCGTCGGCGGCAAGACCTGCCTTCACCAGCTCCCTCGCGGGTTCCGGGTATGCCTCCAGCACCTCATGCCGCGCCACCAGGGTCACCTTCGAGCCCAGGCGTGCCCATGCCTGGGAAAGCTCGGTGCCCGAGACTCCGCCGCCAAGCACGAGCAGCCGGGCCGGCACCTCCTGCGCCGAGGTCGCTTCCCTGGTTCCCCAATAGTCGACGCCGTCCAGCCCCTGCAGCGGGGGAGGAGTCGGAACCGAGCCGGTGGCCAGCACCACGGCCCGGCGGGCGGTAATCGTGAGGGAACCGCCGTCGTCGTAATCCACGCGCACCTCGCGCGGCCCGGTGAGACGTCCGCGCCCGCGAACCAGTCCAATTCCGGTGCTGCGAACCCACTCCTCCTGCCCGGAATCATCCCAGTGGGAGGTGAAACTGTTGCGCCGGTCCAGCACGGCCTGCGCGTCCAGGCGGCCGGTCACCGCCTCGCGGGAACCGGCAACGGTTCGCGCCGCCTGCAGCGCAGTGCCCGGACGCAGGAGGGCTTTGGACGGCATGCAGGCCCAGTAGGAGCATTCCCCGCCAATGAGCGAAGGCTCCACGAGGACGGCTTCCAAGCCTTCCTGGACTACCCGTCCGGCCGCATTCTCACCCACCGCTCCGCCGCCCAGAACGACGACGTCGGTCTCCAGGTGCTGCGGTCGCTGTACTTCGGAGCTTTGATCCTGATCAGTCATGAACAGAGCTTGGCACGCCGGGCCGGCGGACGGAAGCCGGGGAAGGAACGGGCACGCGGAGCACGTCCGGGAACGTAACACTGCCCGTGGGGACCATGAGGTTCGGGGCGCCCCGAATCTTCAGGGCCGTAGGCTTAAGGGGCATCTTCAACGTTCTTCGGCTAGGAAAACAACACTATGGCTCTTGGATCCGTTCTCATCGTCGGCGGGGGCATGGCAGGCTTCGCGACGGCCAGCCAGCTGCGTGCCCGGGGCTTTCCTGGGCGGCTAACGATTATTGATCCGGAGGGCCTGCCCTATGACCGTCCGCCGCTGAGCAAGGATTATCTGCTGGGAACAAAGCCCGCAGAACAGATCCTGCTGGCCGACGCAGCGTGGTTCGCCGAGCAGAAGATTGATGTTGTTGCCGGCCGGGCTTCGGCGCTGATGCCTGATGAGGGCGGCGTCCTCCTCACGGACGGGCGGAAGCTCACGGCAGACAGGATTGTCCTGGCGACCGGAGCGTCTGCCCGACGGTTGGATATTCCCGGAGGCGAGCTTGAGTCCGTGCTGCACCTGCGCACCCGGGCGGATGCCGACAGGCTGCGTGCATCCCTGACCCCCGGAGTCCGGCTGGCCATTATTGGTGCGGGCCTGATTGGTGCCGAAACGGCGTCGGCAGCCTTGGATCTCGGCGCTGAGGTGACCTTGCTCGATCCGGTCAGCCCGCCGCTGGTTCCTGCCGTGGGCTCGGACATTGCGAACCGCCTGCACCGGATGCATGCGGCCCGCGGCATTCGCGTGTTGACCGGAATCCCCAAGGCCATTACCGCGGACAGCACCGGCCATCGCATTGCCATGGGAGGAGGCGCTTCGATCGACGCCGATCTGGTGCTGGTGGGGATTGGAGCCGTACCGGATGTCAGGCTGGCCGAAGACGCCGGTCTGGACGTGGACGGCGGAGTCCTCGTGGACGAGCATCAGCTCAGCAGCCATGCGCACATATATGCCGTGGGGGACGCGGCCCGGACCCGGCTGGGTGACGGCACGCTCCTGCGGCGGGCCGAGCACTGGGAGCATGCCCGGAACACGGGCACCACCGCCGCTGCCGCGCTGCTCGGTCAGGAGCTGCCGGACCACGGTGCGCCGTGGTTCTGGTCCGACCGCCACGGCGTCCACCTCGAAGGAGTGGGTTCCATGTCCGGGGAGGGGATCACCGTGGTCAGGGTTGCGGAGGGTGTACCGGTGGCAGGCTTCCACCTGGACCCGGCGGGATACCTGGTTGGCTGTGCCGCAATTGACGGCGGCCTGCTGGTCCGCGCTGCCCGCCGCATCATTGACCGCCGGATCCTGGTGGATCCGGCCAAACTGGCAGACCCGGCCGTCGATTTAAAGCGCCTGGCACGCTGAGGCGTCCGGCTCACCGGGTTGGCCGCCCGGGCAACAAAAAAACCCGGTTCAACCAGTAGTTATACTGGTCAAACCGGGTTTAGCTGGTGCGCGCGAAGGGATTCGAACCCCCAACCTTCTGATCCGTAGTCAGATGCTCTATCCGTTGAGCTACGCACGCATTTGGATTTTTCTTTGTTTTCCCGGCCGCTTGGGCCTTCCTTCAAAGTTTGTCCGTGGCTGTTTTGCCGTAAATAACTATAGCCCAGATTTACGGGTGCGCCTAATCGGCATTTCTCCCCGGTCAAAACTAGACCGGTCTATATGACCTTCGTCACATCTGCGTAAGCTGGCCCACACAAGTTCCTTGATTTCTAGGGAGAGCCGGAACCGTCCCGAATACAGGTATTACCTTTTCTGCGGAGGGTTGCCGCGTGCTGACAACTAGCATCAAAATCATCTCACTGGCCCAACGAAGGGAAGAATCATGGGCGATGACGCGCGTCAGCTAGTTCTCGATGAGAGCGGCGACAACGCTGCTCCAAGCCATTTGGACAGCAGCACCCCGGCCGCCCCCGGCGGTGCGCCCACCACCCACCAGGCGCTGCTTGCATGGGTCCAGCAAATGGCCGAGCTGACGCAGCCGGATCGCGTGTATTGGGTGGATGGTTCAGAGGCGGAGAACAAGCGCCTCACCGATGAGCTGGTGGATGCCGGAACCCTGGTCCGGCTTAACCCCGAGACCTTCCCCAATTCCTTCGCGGCTTTCTCCGACCCCAAGGACGTGGCACGCGTCGAAGAGCAGACATTCATCTGCTCGGAGAAGAAGCAGGACGCGGGCTTCACCAACAACTGGATGGACCCGTCCGAAATGCGGGAAAAGCTTAATGGGCTTTTTGCCGGGTCCATGCGCGGGCGGACCATGTACGTCATCCCCTTTGTCATGGGCCACCTCGAGGCCGAGGATCCCAAGTTCGGCGTCGAAATCACCGACAGCGCCTATGTGGTGGCCTCGATGCGGATCATGGCCCGCATCGGCACCGACGTGCTGCGGAAGATGGAAGAACTGGACGCATTCTTTGTGCCTGCCATGCACTCCGTCGGCGCTCCGCTGGCCGAGGGCGAGCAGGACGTTCCCTGGCCCTGCAGCGATGAGAAGTGGATTGTGCACTTCCCCGAAGACCGCTCCATTTGGTCCTACGGCTCCGGCTACGGCGGCAACGCCCTGCTGGGCAAGAAATGCTACGCCCTGCGCATCGCCTCCATCATGGCCCGGGACGAGGGGTGGCTGGCCGAGCACATGCTCATCCTGAAACTCACCAGCCCGGCGAAGAAGGACTACTTCGTGGCGGCGGCCTTCCCGTCCGCCTGCGGCAAGACCAACCTGGCGCTGCTGGACCCGACCATTGAGGGCTGGAACGTCGAGACCCTCGGCGACGACATCACCTGGATGCGCTTTGGCCACAACGGTGAACTGCGCGCCACCAATCCCGAGGCGGGCCTGTTCGGCGTCGCCCCCGGCACCGGCTGGAGCACCAACCCCAACGCCATGCGCGCCATCGCCAAGGGCAACTCCATCTTCACCAACGTGGCACTGACGGACGACGGCGGTGTCTGGTGGGAGGGCATGACCGACGACGCCCCGGCGCACCTGACCGACTGGCTCGGCAACGAGTGGACCCCGGAGGCCGGCCATCCCGCTGCGCATCCGAACTCCCGCTTCTGCACGCCGATCGACCAAATCGACATGCTGGCCGAGGAATACCATTCCCCGAACGGAGTGCCGGTCTCGGCGATCCTCTTCGGCGGCCGCCGCAAGACCACGGTTCCCCTGGTGACGCAGTCCCGTAACTGGACCAACGGCATCTTCATGGGTTCCACGCTCTCCTCGGAAACCACTGCTGCAGCTGCCGGCCAGGTTGGCGTTGTCCGCCGCGACCCGATGGCCATGCTGCCGTTCATGGGCTACGACGCCGGCGATTACCTGCGCCACTGGATCACGCTCAGCGGCAAGGCCAACCAGGAAACCCTGCCCAAGATCTTCCTGGTCAACTGGTTCCGCCGCACGGCCGACGGCGGCTTCGCCTGGCCCGGTTTCGGTGACAACTCCCGCGTGCTCAAGTGGGTCATCGAACGCATCGAAGGCACCGCCGACGCCGTGGAAACCCCGATCGGCTACGTGCCCACCGGCGAGTCCCTGGACCTCACCGGGCTGGACATGACGCCGGCCGACGTCGAGGCTGCCGTACGAGTCGACCCCGCCGAATGGGAAAAGGAACTGGCCGGCATCGAAGAATGGTATGCCCGTTTCGGCGAATCCCTGCCCGAGGACCTCGTTGCCGAGCTGCGTACCCTCAAGGAGCGGTTCGCAGCCGCTTAGGCGACCCGGTTTAGCGAAGTCCATCCGCGCCGCAGGGCAGTAAAAAAGCCGGGCTCCTTCCAAATGGAAGGAGCCCGGCTTTTATCGCTTTTATCGAGGCGAAAGAGAATCAGGCCTCTTCAGCGGCCTCGTCGGTGCCCCAGACCAGCCGGTCGCCCGATTCCCACTGCGGCTCTGCGAAGGTCCACTCGCCGTCGACCTCGGAGTAGGTCTGGATCGCGGAGATGCAGACGCCCTCGGAGTGCTCGGCCACCACATGGATGGCGTCGGTGGCCTCGTCCGGCAGGTGGATGTCGGAGAAGACAGCAGCGGCGCGGTTGTCGCCCTTCTGCTCCGTGAGGACCTGGTAGATGTCATCGATCATGGCGTCGGCGTCGAGGTCTTCGTCGCTTTCCTCCGGCGCAACGGCGATCATGCGCAGTTCGCCGTCGTTCTGGACAACCAGAGCTGCGGGCAGGAAGGCACCCTGTGCTTCCAGCTGCTCCTGGGCGACGCCCAGAGCGGTGCCCAGGAGGGAATTCAGGTCCTCCTGGACCTGGGCGGAAGGTTCTCCGCCGTTCAGTTCAACATCAGCCATTGGTTCAGTTCCTAACTAGTTCAAGTACGCGGTCGCGGACCCGCACCATGGTGGGGAGGTCTTCGGCTTCGGCGTTCAGCCGGAGGAAGGGCTCAGTGTTGGACGCGCGGAGGTTAAACCACCACTGTCCGTCATCGGCAGTGAAAGTCAATCCATCGAGCGTATCCACGGTGACACCGTCGCGGTCAAATTCAGCGCGGACCCGGGCTACTGCCGCGGGGACGTCGGAGAGCTCGGAATTGACCTCGCCGGAGGCGAAGTACGGCTCGTATTCGCGGGCCAGGTCCGAGAGCGGGAGGGTCTGTTCACCCAGCGCCGCGAGGACGTGCATGGCCGCGAGCATGCCGGTGTCCGCGTTGTAGAAGTCGCGGAAGTAATAGTGCGCGGAGTGCTCGCCGCCAAAGACGGCACCTTCCTCGGCCATCAGCGCCTTGATGAAGGAATGGCCCACGCGCGTGCGGACGGCGCGGCCGCCGTCGGCCTCCACCAGCTCCGGAACCGCGCGGGACGTGATGAGGTTGTGAATGATGACCGGCGTCGTTTCCCCGGCGGCCTTGGCGCGCGCAATTTCCCGGCGGGCCACGAGGGCGGTGATGGCCGAGGGGCTGACCGGGTCGCCCTTCTCATCGATGACAAAGCAGCGGTCCGCATCGCCGTCGAAGGCCAGGCCCAGGTCCGCACCGTGCTCGACGACGGCGGCCTGCAGATCCCGGAGGTTCTCCGGCTCCAGGGGGTTGGCCGGATGGTTCGGGAAGGAACCGTCCAGCTCAAAGTAGAGATCAATGATTTCCAGCGGCAGGCCCGGCAGCAGCGTATCGCCCAGGACCGCCGGGGTGGTGAGGCCGGCCATGCCGTTTCCGGCGTCCACAACCACCTTGAGCGGACGGATGGCGGAGAGGTCCACCAGGCTGCGGAGGTATTCGGAGTAATCGCGCAGGATATCGCGGACACTGATCTGCCCGGGGGTCTCGACGGCGGGAATGGTGCCGGCGTTCAGGTACTGCTCGGCCTTCGCCTGGATGTCATAGAGTCCGGTTTCCGAGGAGATCGGAACCGCTCCGGCCTTGGCCATCTTGATGCCGTTGTACTGGGCCGGGTTGTGGCTTGCAGTGAACGTGGCTCCGGCCGCATTTAAGGCACCGCAGGCGTAGTACAGCTCGTCGGTGGAGATGAGGTCCAGCAGGAGGACGTTGGCTCCGCGCATGGTGGCTCCGGCCGCGAAGTCCCTGATGAACTCGGGGGAGGACGGGCGCATGTCGCCGCCCACCAGGACAGTCTGACCGGCAAGATCCAGCACGTCCACAAAGGCGGCACCGACGGCCTTAACGATCTGCGGGGTGATGGTCTCGCCTACAACGCCACGAACGTCATAGGCCTTAAAGGATGCGGAAAGATCGAATTCACTAGTCACCCGCACAGTCTATAGGTCAAGCCGCGCGGACCCCGGTCCTACACCCCGGAGCCTGTCCACAACCGTTCCCGTCCACAGGAGTTGTGCCGGCTGGAGGAAACAGTCAGCAGCGGCTGGAATAGTGGAAGGTATGGAATTCCCGCAAGACACCCCAACTTTTCGTGAGACTGAACCGGATATGGCACCCCAGGCCGGCGGTACCGGCTCCGTGCATACCTCGGATGCCAACCCCGGGCTGCGGGCGGAAGCCACCGTCCTGCTCCGCGCCCTGGTGGGCAACGACGCCGCCGAATTCCACGAGGGCCAGTACGAAGCCATCGAGGCCCTGGTGTCCGGCGGACGGCGTGCGCTGGTGGTGCAGCGCACCGGGTGGGGCAAATCAGCCGTGTACTTTGTGGCAAGCCTGCTGCTGCGTGCCCGCGGCGCCGGCCCAACGCTGATCGTTTCGCCGCTGCTGGCGCTCATGCGCGACCAGGTTGCCGCTGCCGAACGTGCCGGTGTCCGTGCCGTGGCCATCAACTCCGCCAACCAGCTGGAATGGCAGGACATCTCCGCCAAGCTCCAAGCGGACCAGGTTGATGTTCTGCTTGTTTCCCCCGAGCGCCTGAACAACCCCGGGTTCCGGGAAACACATCTCCCGGAGCTGATTCGCCGTTCCGGGCTGCTCGTGATTGACGAAGCACACTGTATTTCCGACTGGGGCCATGACTTCCGCCCGGACTACCGGCGCATCCGCAGCCTGATCGAGCAGCTGCCCGCCTCGGTGCCGGTCCTGGCCACCACGGCCACCGCCAACTCCCGGGTGGTGAAGGACATTGAGGAACAACTGGCCGCCGGGGGAGAGGACGTGTTCACCATCCGCGGACCGCTCGCACGGCAATCCCTGCGTCTGGGCGTGCTGCGGCTGCCCAGCCCCAAGGCCCGGCTGGGATGGCTGCTGACCCACCTCAACGAGCTGCCCGGTTCCGGCATCATCTATGCACTGACGGTCTCCGCGGCCGAGGACACCGCCCGCCTGCTGCAGAAGGCCGGGCATCCCGTCCTTTCCTACACCGGCCGCACCGATCCGGCCGACCGGGAACAGGCGGAAGCGGCGTTGAAGAACAACGAGGTCAAGGCGCTGGTGGCCACCAGCGCGCTGGGCATGGGATTCGACAAACCGGACCTGGGCTTTGTGGTGCACCTGGGTGCTCCGTCCTCGCCCGTGGCCTACTACCAACAGGTGGGCCGTGCCGGCCGCGGCACTCCCAGCGCTGATGTACTGCTGCTGCCCGGCACTGAAGACAAGGACATCTGGGAGTACTTCGCCACCTCTTCCATGCCGGCGGAAGGCCCGGCCAACGCCGTGCTGACCGAGCTGGCATCCGGAGCGGTGATGTCCACCGGAGCTCTGGAGACACGGGTGAACCTGAAGCGCTCCCCGCTGGAGCTGCTCTTAAAGGTCCTGGCCGTGGACGGCGCAGTGGAACGTGTTTCCGGCGGCTGGCGGGGCACGGGTGAACCGTGGACCTATGACCGGGAGCGGTACGAGCGGATTTCCGCAGCCCGCGTCCGCGAACAGCAGGCCATGCTGGACTACGAGGCCACTGCGGGCTGCCGCATGGAGTTTTTGTCCGTCCAGCTCGATGACCCCGCTGCGGCTCCTTGCGGTCGCTGCGACAACTGTGCCGGACGCTGGTTCTCCGGCGACATTGCCGCCGAAGCCACCGACAGCGCAGACCAGGCCCTCAGCCGGGTGGGAGTGGATGTGGATCCGCGCGGAATGTACCCCTCCGGCATGGACCGGCTGGGTGTTCCCGTGAAGGGGAAAATCAAGCCGGATCTGGCCCTGTCCACCGGCCGGGCGCTGGCCCGGCTGACCGACCTGGGCTGGGGCGGGCGGCTCAGGGAGATCTTTGCCCCTGACGCCGCGGACACCCAGGTGGACGACGCGCTGCTTAAGGGCTGCGTGCAGGTGCTGGCGCAATGGGGCTGGGAGGAACGGCCCGTGGCAGTGGTCAGCATTCCGTCGCGGTCACGACCGCAGCTGGTGGGATCCCTGGCTCACGGCATTTCCACGTTGGGACGCATCCCGTATCTGGGCGCCCTGCAGCTGCCGCACGGCGGTCCCACGGGCGGCTCGGGCGGAAACAGTGCCTTCCGGCTCGCAGCGGTCTGGGACCAGTTTGCCGTTCCCGAAGAGGGCGCAGCCTGGTTTGCGGCTAACCCCGGACCGGTCCTGCTGGTGGATGACTTTGCTGACAGCCGCTGGACCCTCACCGAGGCGGGCCGGGTGCTTAGGCAGGCCGGCGCGGCTTCCGTGTTGCCTTTTGTCCTGGCACTGAAGGCATAGCGAACAACTCGTACAGCGCGGGCTCCCTCGCGATTCGGGCAATCTGCGGTGCCGGGCGGCTGGGTTCGGCCGGGCGGCTGGGCTCGGCGGGGCGGCTGGGCTCGGCGGGGCGGCTGGGCTCGGCGGGGCGGCCGGGCCCGGGCGGGGAAGGGGCAGCGGAGGCAGGCAAAGCGGCTGCGCGCTGAACAGCGGATGCGGCGCGCGGGTTCGGAACGGGCGGTTGCGCTGCTGCCCCCGGAGCTTCGGCTCCTGCCCCGGCCGGGGGCTGGCGCAGCCAGCGTTCCGCCGAAGCGATATGGACCGTCATGAGAGACCGCGCCAGCTCAGCGTCGCCCAGTATCAGCGCCTCCAGGATGGCAGCGTGCTCGGCGATGACGGACCCCTCCGCCCCGGCTTCAGTAATGCGCTGCCAGGTCCGCAGCCGCAGGGCACTGCCGGTCAATGAATCCAGCAGTCCGGCCAGATAAGGGTTGCCCGAGGCGCGGGCAATGTGGGAGTGGAACGTGTTGTCATGGGCAGCCAACTCGGCGGCTGTTGCCCCGGCCGGCACTGAATCCAGGCAGGCCCGCAGGGCAGCCACGGCGCGGGCGTCGATGCGTCCGGCAGCATGGGCTGCGGCACCGGGTTCGAGGATGCGCCGGACCTCGATCAGTTCGGCGGCCGAGCTTTCCTGATGGATTTCCACCATGAAACCCACGGTTTCCGTCAACAGGCCCGGGTCGAGGCTGGTGACGTAGGTCCCGTCTCCCCGCCGCACATCCAGTACGCGGATCAGCTCCAGCGCTTTCACGGCCTCCCGAAGCGAGCTGCGGGACAGTCCCAGCTGGTCACTGAGCTCGTTCTCCGGAGGAAGACGGTCACCGGCCTTGAGCTGCCCGCTGATGAGCATTGCCTTGATCTTGGTAATTGCTTCATCGGTAACAGCCACCTGACCATCTTAAGGGGCTGTTGGCGGTCCCCCGTCCGGGCAGGGGTAAATTCCGGAACCTAGTCGCCGGTGAAGACGGCGGGGCGGCGCTCGGCAAACGCTGAGGTTGCTTCATGGAAATCCCGGCTGGCGAGGAACGCGGAATTCCACAGCTGGACATAGTCCAAGCCGGCCTGGACGGGTGCCTCCAAGGCATGGTTCATCACCTGTTTCACGCCCTGCACCGTCAACGGAGGGTTCGCGGCAATCATGGCGGCAAGCTCGCGTCCCCGGCCGACGACGTCGTCCGGCAGTTCCGTGACCAGCCCCAGCCGGTAGGCGCGGTCGGCGTCGAAATCCTCTCCGGTCAGGGCGAGGTGGCGGGCGGGGCCTTCTCCGATGATTGCCGGGAGGCGCTGGAGGGATCCCAGATCGGCAACGATGGCCACCTTCACTTCGCGCACGCTGAACCTGGCGGCAGGGGAAGCGATGCGGATGTCGGCGGCGGCGATGACGTCGATCGCTCCGCCAATGCACCAGCCGTCTACCGCTGCAATGACCGGTTTGGCGCATCGGGCCAGGGAGCTGACAGCGTCCTGGAGTTCCCTGATGCTGCGGCGGAACCCTTCCCTCCGGCGCGCGTCCATTCCTCCGGCGCCCAGCAGCGGCGCAAAGACGGGAGCCATGGCCGGCAGATCAAGCCCGTAACTGAAGTTGCCGCCGGAACCGTAGAGCAGTACCGCCCGCACGCTGTCATCCTCGCTCAGGGCGCCGAAGACTTCGGGCAGTTCCCTCCAAAAGTCCGGGCCCATCGCGTTTCCTTTGGAAGGGCCGGTGAGCTCCACCTCAGCTATTCCGTCCGCAATGTGCACGCGCAGGGAACGCAGGGAAGTGGTCGGGCTCATGGAATCTCCTGTGATTGGCGGCGGCTGCACGCCAATATACCGGCAGCGAAGCACGGGGTATCGCTGAAAAGCTAGGATCGGTATATGGAGTTCCTGGTGATTGTCCTATTTGTCGTGGCCATTGTTGTGGTGAACTTTGTCATCACCCGTGCTCAGAGCCGGAAGAAGCAGGCCGAAGGGGAGGCCGTCCTGAACGGCGGGGACCGTCCTGAACGCGCTGTGAAGCCGCAGCGCACTCCACGCAGGAATGTCTCCGGCGCAACGGGAGTATCACCGGCTCCCCGTACGTCCGCAGCGGCGGCGCGTGAAGCCAATGCCAGGCTCGATGCCACCCAGCACCAGCAGGTGTACGCCGCCATTGCGCAGGGGCACCCCGTCAAAGCCGTCAAGCTCTATGCGCAGTTCACCGGTGTGGGGGTTCGGGCGGCGGGAGCGGCCGTGGAGAATCTGGCGGTGCACCCGCAGCCCTATCAGCAGCCGCGTCCGGCCGGAACGACACCTGCTGATGCGACGCCGGCCGGAGCGACGCCGGCCGGAGCGACGCCTGCCGACCAGACGCCTGCTGACGCGACGCCTGCCGATGCAAAGCCCGACGCACCTGCAGCCGGTGCAACGCCCGCCGGCCCCGAAACCCGCAAGCCTGCGGATGATGCTGCCGGTTCCACACCGAAAGCTCCCGAAAAGGCTGCTGAGCCGGAGAACCCTACAGCGGACAACTCCGCCGCCGGCAAGTCCGCACCGGGAAGCGGCGCTGCCCGGGCTGCTGACCCCCGCCGGGAATCAGCAGCCAAGCCGCCCGCTGCCCCTGAAGAAGATGAAATCAGCAAGTGGGTCAAGGACCTCCGGCCGGAAGACTTCTAAGGCATCTAAGGCATCTAAGGCAGGCATGTGGCAGACCGGCATCGCCTAGGGGCGAGTTTCTCCGGCACACGCGCCTAGGGCAGCTGCCGTGATCGTTGGTTGACCCCGTCCGTTCCGTACGGATAGTTGCCCACGGCCGGGCGGCTGAGGCCGTTCAACCTCTGCTCCTCCTGCGTTGAGAGCCGGAGCGAAGCTGCACCCAAATTGTCGGTGAGCTGCTCAACCGACCGGGCGCCCAGGATTACCGAGGTTACTCCGGGCTGAGCAGCCAGCCAGGCCAGGGCCACCTGCGCGGGGCTGGCATGGTGTGCAGCGGCAATGTCCTTCAGCGCGTCCAGGATGTGCCAGGTGCGCTCATTGTTGCTGCGCAGGTCCCAGCCCTGGAACCGCCTGGTGGGATCGTCACCGACCCGCGTCTTGCCGGCAGGAACCGACTCACGGCGGTACTTCCCGGTGAGCCATCCGCCGGCAAGCGGGGACCAGGGCAGCAGCCCCAGTCCGGCGTCGATAGCGGCGGGCACCACTTCCGACTCGATCTCGCGCTCCAGAAGGTTGTATTGGGGCTGCAGGGTCACCGGCTCGTTCCAGCCGTGCGCCCGCGCCGTGAACACTGCTTTGGTCAGCTGCCAGCCGGTGAAGTTGGAGAGGCCGTAGTAGCTGATTTTGCCTGCCGTCACCGCGTCCTGGAGGAAGCCGAGGGTTTCCTCCAGCGGTGTGAGCGGATCCCAGGCGTGCAGCTGGTACAGGTCGATGTGGTCCACGCCCAGCCGCTTCAGGGAGGCGTCCAGCGCCTGGCGCAGGTGGCGGCGGGAGGTGCCCAGATCATTCGGGCCGTCTCCCATCGGGAACCTGCCCTTCGTGGCGAGCACCATGTTGCGGGCTGCTTCCGGGCGGGCCTGGAGCCAGCGGCCCACAATCTCCTCGGAGGTCCCTCCGGTATAGACGTCGGCGGTGTCGATGAAGTTGCCGCCGGCCTCCACATAGGTGTTGAGGAGGTTGTGGGAGACGTGCTGGTCGGATTCATTGCCGAAGGTCATGGTGCCGAGCGCATAGCTGCTGACAACGGTGCCGCTGCGGCCCATCAGACGCATTTCCATGGAATTCCTTTTTGTTCGAGGAGTCACAGTTCAAGCTGCAAAGTGAATGTGCCCAACATAGTCCGAAAAGGGAATCGGCGACAGAAACAGAAAAACCCCCGGTTGCCCGGGGGTTTTAGCGCGGAGACGGGGAGATTTGAACTCCCGGTGGGCTTTAGGCCCACACTTCATTAGCAGTGAAGCCCATTCGGCCGCTCTGGCACGTCTCCAAAATGCTCTCTGATAGCTTCCGCTGCCAGCCTGACAAGACTACCCATAAGGGGCCGGTTAGAGCAAAACGTCGTCACGGCTCAGCCGGCGCCGCCGCCGGCAGGAAGTGGAGAACTGCCGGACTGTTCCGCATCGGGTTGATACATTGCAGCGAAGAAGCCGTACTTCCGGGCCTCTGCACCGGGCCCGATCCCGGCGTACTCCTCGATGAGCGCATGCAGCCTTCCCTGAAAAGCTGACAGCTGCGCGGGGGACAGGAAAAGGGTAACGCTGGTTTCGGACAGACGGCCGGACCCCGGTGCGCGGCGGTAATTCTCCAGAGCCGATTCCAGGATGGCCGGTCCCACAAGCGCGCTTTCCGGCATGGCGGGATTGAAGCTCAGGCCCAGGGTTTTGCCTGTTGCCCGGTAGGGGATCTCGCGGGCGTTCCGGTTACCCGGGCGCGCTTCCTCCGCCTCAACAAACCCGTGCTCACTGAGCAGATGCAGATGGTGAAGGGTTGCTCCGGGTGTTGCTCCCAGCCGCTGCGCAATTTCCTTGTTGGTCAGGGTCTCCCCGCGCAGCACCTGCAGGATCCGAATCCGCAGCGGGTGGGCCACAGCCTTGGCCTCATCCGCCGTCGCCTCCCGCCTCTGCACCGGTTCACCGGCCATGGTTCACCCCAGCCGTCCGGTCAGGGCCTCCCACAGGAACTCATAGGACATGGCATGCATCCGAGCGGCCTGCCTGTTGTCCGCCGCTCCGGCATGCCCGCCTTCCAGCGCCTCATGGAACCAAACCTTCCCGATGCCCATCGCCTTCATGCGGGCAGCCATCTTCCGTGCCTGCACGGGGCCCACGCGGTCGTCGCTGGTAGCTGTCCAGATCAACGTGGGGGGATAGTCGGCGTCGTCCTTGAGCAGGTGGTACGGCGAGAACGTCTGCACAAATTCCCACTGGCGGGGATCCTCCGGATCGCCGTACTCGGCAATCCAGGAGTACCCGGCGGACAGCTTGGTGTAGCGGCGCATGTCCAGCAGCGGCACCCCGCAGGACACTGCGCCGAACAGATGCGGATAGGTGGTGAGCATGTTGCCGACCAGCAGGCCGCCGTTGCTGCGGCCGGTGCAGCCCAGATGCGCGCGCGAGGTGACCCCGCGGCGAATCAGGTCCTCGGCCACGGCGGCAAAGTCCTCATAGGCACGGTGCCGGTTTTCCTGCAGGGCAGCGCGGTGCCATTCGGGTCCGTACTCGCCGCCGCCGCGGATATTGGCCAGCACGTACACACCGGACCGCTTCAGCCCCGAGGCATCCGTGAAGCTGCGTTCCAGCCATCCGCGGCCCACCATTCCGCTGTAAGCCGGTGTCAGCGCCTGTTCAAAGCCGCCGTAGCCGTTCAGCAGGGTGGGGTTGCCGCCGTCGAGCACCAGGTCCTTGGGACCCACCTGGAAATAGGGCACCCTGGTGCCGTCGGCGGAAACGGCAAAATGCTGCTCCACGATGTCCGAAGAGGCGTCAAAGAACGACGGCGACTGCTTGACCACCGCTGCCGGCCCGCCCTTGAGCTGCCCGAGGGTTCCGCGCGAGAGCGTGGACGGGGTCAGGAAACCGGTGCTGATGAGCCAGTAGTCGTTGCCGGCCTCCTCATCCTCATCGTCCACCGCGTACGCATCAACGCTGTGCAGGGGCGGGCAGGCATCCAGCTCCGACGCGGCCCAGCCGTTGGCCGGATCCAGCACCGAGATTTGGGACGACACATCCCGCAGCAGGTTCAGCAGCAGATAGTCCCGGGTCCAGCTCCAGGACTGCAGGGATGTTGCCGGGTCCGGGGTAAACAGTGTCACCAGCTCGCGGCTGCCGGCCAGGAAGGACTCGATATCTGCGGCCAGCAGCGACCCGGCGGCGTACACGATGCCGTCCAGCTCCCAGTCGGTGCGCGGGCGCAGCACCAGCCACTGCCGGTGCACATCCACATTCACGTCCAGCGGCACATCCAGGCGCACCCACTGGTCTGCGCGGCGCAGGAAGGTGGAGCTGTTGTAGAAGTCCACGATGTCCACCGCGAGGTCGCGTTGGAAGCCGGGCGTCTGGTCATGCACCACCACCGCCATCATGTGGTCTTCGGGCACTTCGAAATAGGGTTCGGCGTCGGCCAGCGGCATACCGCGGCGCAGAATCCGGCTGGTGCGCGGATACGAGGAGGTGGTCATGGACCCGGGACCAAAATCGGTGCCGACGTACAGCTCGTCCGGTCCGGCCCAGCTGATCCGGTTCTTGGCCGCGGGAATGTCAAAGCCGCCGGGAACAAAGGCACGGTCGACGACGTCGAACTCGCGGTAACGGGCAGCGTCACCACCGTCGGGGGAGAGGACCACCAGCGCGCGGCGGTAGGGAGCGCCGTCGGCCGGCCGCAGGAAGGCGGAGCCGCCCCAGACCCACTCCGTATCTTCGTCGCGGCTCAGTTCGTCCACGTCGAGAAGGATTTCCCACTGCGGCTCGTCGGAGATGTAACTCTCCCATGTGGTGCGGCGCCACAGACCCTTCGGATGCTCGGCGTCGCGCCAGAAGTTGTAGTAGTGCTCGCCCCGCTTGGCAGCCATGGGAATGCGGTCAGTGGAGTCCAGTACTTCCAGCAGCCGCTTCTCGGTGTCCTCAAAGCCGGTTTCAGAGAGCAGGTCCTCCGTGACCTTGTTTTCCGCGCGCACCCAGTCCAACTGTTTGTCCCCGTAGATATCCTCCAGCCAGAGGAACTCGTCATCAGCAAAGGAGCCGGCGGACAGGTCAGGAGTCGAGGAAGTCATGTGCCCATCCTAGGGGTGATGCCGCAGCCGTAAGCGTGCCTTTGGCCGTGCAGGATGTTCCCGCCCCGGACCCCGGAGTAGAGTTCCCGGACCAGCCGGGACCACCCGGCATCAATCGCGGCGGCGGCCGGACCGCCCGGCAGCCCGGAGGCACCTCCTGAACACCTTCGTCCTTTCCCTGATGATCGTGGGCATGGCGGCCGCGCTCGTTCTTTTCTGGCTGGCCTTCCAGCTGTACCGGATTCCTGCGGCCCAATTGCAGCGCCGGCAGCGCCTATATGTCTGGTTCTGGATCCTGACCGGCTTTGTGCTGCTGATCTTTTTGATCGTGTTCCTGCTCTAGGGCCTGCTCCTCCGCCGGGAGGGTGCCGAGAACGTGGAGCAGGGCTTCCCGGGCCAAACCAGTCCAGTTGTCCCGTGTCTTCCGTGAGTCATTCCCGGCGGGGACGGCAACCCACTCACGCATGGTCCGCCGGCCCATGGTGACCGGCTCGGCAGCGCCCGCCGCAACCAGGCCCGCAGCCCGCTCCCGCGGAAGCTTCACGATCAGGCTGCCGTCGTGGGCGAGGAAAGCCACGATCGTGTTGCCGGTGCGCAGCCCCGGGCTGCGAAACATCGGGCCGACGGTTACCGGCCCGTCCGCCTGCAACGCGGCCGCCAGGTCCTCCAAGAGGTTCAGCGCTGTTTCAGAAGGAACCACTGCCCTGTCCCCTTCCTCCCCAAGGCCCGTTCGACTCAGGCCCGTTCGACGCGAGCCCCATTAAAGGCTGCCCCGTTGGACCACAGCCCCTTCTGAAGATTCCCTCTTTCCTTTCCATGCATCAAGGGCGGGAAGCCGCGGTTCTTGTGATCCACGCCGGATCGCTGTTTACGGGACAGATACTCTTGAAGCATGATCAACACCGCACAGAGCTACCAAGTGGCCGTAATTGGAGCGGGTCCGCGGGGAATCTCTGTTGTGGAACGCACGCTGGCCCACTACCTTTCGCTGCCGGCAGCGAACCGGCCCAGCCTGAAAATTACCGTCTTTGATCCGTTTAATCCGGGGCCGGGCCATGTCTGGCGCACGGGACAGTCCCGGCTGTTCCTGATGAACACGCCCTGCCTTTTTCCAACAGTGGTTCCGGCCGGGGCAACCGCCGATGAGCTGGCGGCATCGCCCTCGGCGCTGTCCTTCGACCAATGGCGGATGCTGATGGACGACGACGACGCTGCTGCCCGGCTTTCGTCCGCGGACCGTGAGGAACTGGCCGCGCTGACACCGGGAACCTTTCCCAGCCGTGCCATTTACGGACGCTACCTGGAGTGGACCTTCGCCCGGCTCGAGGAAGCTGCGCTCGCCGCCGGAGTGGAACTGGCACATGTGCGTTCCGAGATCCTCGGACTCGAGCGCCCGGAGACCGGGAACGGCTGGTTCCTTGAGGTTGCAGGCGAAGGCAAGCGGGAGGCCGACACCGTCGTGCTCGCCCTGGGCCACCTGCCCGCTGCGCTGAGCCCCGAACAGGACCGGCTGCGGAACGCCGCTGACCGGCACGGCCTGCGCTACCTGCCTCCCGCCGTGCCCTCCGATGTTGATTTCAGCGTCTTTCCTGCCGGTGAGCCGGTCCTCGTCCGCGGTCTCGGACTGAACTTCTTCGACATTATGATCCAGGTGACCACCGGCCGCGGCGGCCGGTTTGTGTCCAGCGGCGGCCCCGCCGGCCGTTCCCTGCGGTACGAGCCCAGCGGCCGCGAACCGGTCCTGGTGGCGGCTTCCCGGCGGGGCACCCCCTACCGCGCGAAAGCCCGCCTGGACTCCTACGTCCCGCGCAGTGTGCGGCTGAACTACTTCACCCCGGAGGCCGCCGCCGCCCTCAAGGACCAGGGCATTTTGCCCGGCTTTGACCACGATCTGTGGCCGCTGCTGCACCGCGACGCTGTCTGGGCCTACTACTCCACGCTGGCACGGGTAGCCGGAAATGAATTGCTGGAACCCGCGGAGCTCTTCCTCACCGAGCTGCGCGCAGCCCTGGATCTTCCCGGGCCCGAGTGGGATGCGGCCAAGGAGAAGGTCCTGGACCGCTTTGTTCCGGCAGCACGCCGCACCAACCTCGAAGGGTTGGCCCAACCCCTGGGACGGCGTCCGTACAGCGGCGCCGAGGACCTGGACAACGCCGTTCTGGCCTACCTGGAGAACGACGCAGCCGGATCGGCGGCGGGCGAAGACGATCCCCTGAAAATGGCCATCGGTGCGCTCAACGCCGGGCGCACGCTGCTGAAAGCGGTAGTGGCCGACGGCGGACTCGCCGAAGCTTCCTGGCTCTCCGAGCTGCGGGGCTGGTTTGAACCGCTGGTGGAAGGCCTGGCCAGCGGGCCTCCGCCCGAGCGGATCGAGCAGCTGGCTGCCCTGGTACGGGCCGGCGTCGTGCACTTTGTAGGTCCCGATCCGCGCTTTGACATTGACGAGGCACGGGGAGTCTTCACCGCAAATTCGCCCTGGTCCGGCACTGAATACGCTGCCCGCACCTTGGTGGAAGCGATGATGCCGCCAAACCGGGTGGACCGGAACATCTCCCCGCTGCTGGGTGGACTGCTGCGTGAGGGCCTGGCGCGGCCGAAGGTCATGATGGCTGCAGACGGAACGGCCGTGATCACTCCGGGTCTTGATGTCACTCTGCCGCCATACCGTCCGGTGGGGATCAGCGGTGAGCCGCAGGAAGATCTTTACGTTCTGGGGCTTCAGCTCTCGTCGGTGCAGTGGGGAACCGCCATTGCGGCCGAGGCCGGTTCGCCCGCGGGCACCGGTGCCCGAACGCTGCGGGACGCGGATGACATAGCCGCCGCCCTTCTGGCTTCGGCTGCCGCCGCGCAGGCGCGGCCGGATCCGCGGGACCGGGCCACCGAAGCAGCAGGGAACCTGCGGGAGGATTCGCGGAGCGCGGGCTAACCCCTGCGGGCTAACCCCTGCGGGCTAACCCCTCCGAACTAACCCCCTGCGGTTCCGGCGGTCGCGTAGCGCGCTGGGGCGCGGCGCCGGCCGTAATGCTTGCCCGCCGGCGTTTGCTTTCCTATGCTCAGGCGATGACTGCCGAAGCGGTGCCCGGGAATCCACACACAGCCCTCCGGCGCGAGCGCTCCGCACTGCTGGCTGCAGGATTCACCAACGGTCCCGCTGAGCTGGTTGATTTCCTGATTCCGCTCTGGGCCGGCATTGCCCTTGGCGCTCAGGCCTGGCAGGTGGGCCTCCTCATAGCGGCCGAACTGCTGGTGTCCGTGGTGGTCCGGCCGATGGCCGGGCGGCTGGCGGACAGCAGGGAACGGAAATCCCTCGCCGGCATTGGGGCGGTGATCTACGGACTCTCGTGCTGCGGATACGCTGTTGCCGATTCCTTGCCGATGGCCTTTGCCGCGGCCGTTCTGGGCGGCATCGGCGGGGCGCTCCTCTGGGTCTGTCTGCGCGCCATCGTCAGTGAACGGCTCGCAGTTGATTCCGGTGTGTTTGCCCGCCTGATGTCCGTCCAGGAGACCGGTTCATGGGTGGCTTTTGTTGCAGGACTGGTGCTGCTGTCCTTCACGGATCTCTTTGCCCCGGTTCTGGCCGGGTGCGGTGCAGCCTGCCTGGTGGGCGCCGTCGTACTGCTGGCGAGTCCGTCCCGGCCGGACACCGCTCCCGCACCCGGCGGTGGCAGCGCGGCCCTGGCCCCCGGTGCGCCGGACGTGAGCTCGCGCCGGATTGCCGCGCGTATCCGGCCGATGCTGATTACTTCGGCGACCACGGCCGTAGCTGAAGCTGCCGTGTCGATCCTGCTTTTGCTGCACCTGCAGCGGGGGTTCGGCCTGGGCGTCATTGAAACCGCCTATGTCTTCCTGCCGGGAGCCATTGCCCTGGCGGTGCTGCCGCCGGTGCTGCACAAGGCCGTTCGGCGGATCGGGCGACGGCGGGCCATGGCTGTCGCCTCGGTTTTCAGCGCGGTTTTTGCGGTGTCGCTGGCCTGGGCACCGAATCCCTGGGCGATTTCCGCCCTGTGGATCCTGAGCGGAGTGGCGTTTGCCGTCCTGATGCCCATCGAACAATCGGTCATTGCCGAGGCCGAGCCGACCAGGGTAGGGGCCGGCATAGGAATCTACACCGCCGTCGGCCTGCTCAGCGCAGCTGCCGGTGCACTGGCCGCGGGCCTGTTGTATGAGTTCAGCTCCTGGCCGGCAGCGTGCCTCATTTCCGGCGTCCTGATCCTCAGCGGCGCCGTGCTGGGGCCGTGGGCAATCCGGAAGCTTGGGGTTGCCGATGTTCCTGCCGAAGAGTCGCCGGTCATTCCGGACCGCTAATGCGGCCCGCGTCGGATGGGGGTGCGATGGCCAGCCGCAGCATCCGGCAGAACGCGGTGCTGTCCTCGACGGGCCACCAGTGTCCGCCGTCCACCGGGCTGATGCGCAGATCCCGCACTTCCTCCCGCAGCCCGTCAGTCAAACGGGGGGAGAGGAACGGATCATGCAGCGGAACAATGACGTGGACCGGTACCTCGATCATTGGCGGCAGGCCGTAGGCGGAAACACCCGACCCGAGCAGATTTGCCCGGTACAGCTGGAGACCGCGGACGCCATTGTCTGTGGCGGTCCCGGCACTGATCCCGGTATCCGAGGCCCGGTTTGCGGCAAGCCGGGCATAGCGCGGACCCACCAGCCGCCACAGCAGTTCCGGCAGGACAGGCAGCTGGAAGAAGGCAACATACGTGCTGCGCAGGGCCTGGCTTGCTGCCAGCAGCCACCGGCGCGGTGTCTGCAGGCAGCCCGCAAACCAGCGGCGGAGGTGGAGAAGGTCGGGGCCGGAAATGCTGGTGAAGCTGAGGATGCTCCCGGCGGCACGTGGATCGCGGACTGCGGCCCAGCACTGGACGGAACCCCAGTCATGGCCCACCAGATGCACGTGCTCTGCTCCGGCTGATGCCAGGACGGCGTAGAGGTCAGAGACCAGCAGCGGCAACCGGTACGGGGTCAACGGATTATCCGTCTGCGCTTCCACCCGTGAGGCCCCGGCATTGCGGGTGTCATAGGCCAGCACCCGGTGATCCGCGGCCAGATCCTCGATCACCCTGTGGAACACGGTGTGGTCGTCGGGATAGCCGTGGACCAACAGGATGGTTGGAGCATCTGCTGCCGGCGGCAGGCCGTACTCAAAAACTGCCAGCCGTGCGCCGTCGTTCTCCACCGTCCACTGCCTGTTCTCCTGCATCCGGATGTGTCCCTTCATCTGCTTTTGCGCCGGGCTGAAGGCGATACCGCGGCCGGTCAAACGGGCCTTAACGCGGGATGCCGCCCCGGCAATGTGCCGGGACGGCATCCTTTCAGCTTTGGCTGTCCAGAGGAAGCCGTGCTGCCAAACGGTGCTGCTTAGAACGGGTACTGACGGGCTCCGCGCTGAACGGTGACGGTGTGGTCCGTGGTGAATTCCTCGATCGCCCACTCGCCGTTGAAGCGGCCAAGGCCGGAGTTCTTCTCGCCGCCGAAAGCAACGTGTGCTTCGTCCTGGACCGGAACGTCGTTGACGTGCGTCATGCCTGCCTTGATGCGGCGGGCAAACTGGGCTCCGCGGTCCAGATCCGAGGTGAACACCGAGCTGGACAGCCCCAGGTCGCTGGCGTTGGCCAGTGACAGGGCATCTTCAGCATCTGCGGCGCGGACGATGCCGGCGATGGGACCGAAAATCTCTTCCTGGAAGAGTTCCATGTCCTTGGTGACGTCGGCGAAGACGTACGGGGAGAGGACCTGCCCGTTTGTTTCCCCTTCAACCACCATCCGGGCGCCCTGTTCCTGGGCCAGCTCAATCTTCTTCTGCAGCCCCTGGAGCTGCTTTGCATTGATGATCGGGCCTACGGTGTTCTGCGGATCCCGGGGGTCCCCGGAGTTCAGCGTCTTGGCATGCGCGGCGAACTTCTCCACGAACTCGTCATACACGGCGTCTTCGACGATGATCCGGTTGATAGCCATGCAGATCTGTCCCTGGTGGAGGAACTTGCCCATGATGGCGGCCTTGACGGCCTGGTCCACATCCGCGTCAGCCAGCACCACGAACGGGCTGTTGCCGCCGAGCTCAAGGGCGACGTGCTTCAGGGTGGGGCCGGAGGATGCCAGCGCGCCGAGGTTCTTGCCCACCGGCGTCGACCCGGTAAAGGAAATGAAGGACGGAACGGGGTGCTCCACGAAGGGGTCGCCGATTTCGGAGCCGGCACCCACCACGACGCTGAGCACGCCGGCGGGCAGGCCGGCCTCCTCAAAGATCCGTCCAATCATCAGGCCGCCGGTCACCGGAGTATCGCTGGCCGGCTTGAGGACGACGGCGTTGCCCACTGCCAGGGCCGGTGCAACTGAGCGCATGGACAGGTGAAGCGGGAAATTCCAGGGGCTGATCACGCCCACCACGCCCAGCGGTCCGCGGTAGACGCGGGATTCCTTACCGGGAACGTCCGAGTTCAGGATCTTGCCGGTGACGCGGTGCGGGAAGGTAGCCGACTCCTTGGTGATGGAACGGGCCGAATTGATTTCGATGGTGGCCTTGACCACGGTGCTGCCGGATTCTGCCGCCAGCCAGGCCATGATTTCGTCACGGCGTTCGTCAAAGATCAGGGCAGCCCGCTCCATGACCGCGCGGCGTGCTGCCGGGGTCTGCGCTGCCCACTCCTGCTGGGCCTTCGCTGCGGCGGTGTACGCCTCGTCCAGGTCCTCAACGGAGGCCTGGCGGATGCTCATGAGTTCCCTGCCGTCAAAGGGGCTGGTGTCGCTCAGGACCCGGTCGGAGCTTCCGTCGCGCCACTGTCCGGCAATGTACTGCTTCGAGGGAATCCAATCGGTGAGCACGGTTGTGGGTGATTCGACCTGGGAGGTCATGTGGTTCTCCTTGAAATCTTGACGCATGTGCCGGATTCAACCGGAGCATCTGCTGTTTCATTCCCGGGGTGCCAACACGCCGCCTGTGGCCGGAGGATGCAGAAGGGGGCGCCGGCCTCTGGACGCGGGCGAAAGCGGAGCCCTACGATACAAGACACGGCGCCCTCTTCCGGGGGCCGCTGAAAGCACAGTGTTCTGGCCTATGCACCCAAGGGATGGCATTGCATGTCGACGCTCAAGTACTCCACTGATGAATCCGGAACCTTTGTACCGCCGCGCGTCGTGCCCCTCTCCAAGGGCCGGATCGTAGTCAACTGGCTGACCTCAACGGACCACAAGACGATCGGCTACATGTACCTGATCGCCTCCTTCACGTTCTTCTGCCTGGGCGGAGTAATGGCCCTGGTCATCCGCGCCGAGCTGTTCGAACCCGGCATGCAGATCCTGCAGACCAAGGAACAGTACAACCAGCTGTTCACCATGCACGGCACGGTGATGCTGCTGATGTTCGCGACGCCGCTGTTTGCCGGATTCGCCAACATCATCATGCCGCTGCAAATCGGTGCTCCCGACGTTTCCTTTCCGCGGCTGAACGCCCTGGCGTTCTGGTTCTTCCTCTTCGGCAGCACCATTGCGGTGAGCGGATTCATCACTCCCCAGGGGGCGGCATCGTTTGGCTGGACGGCCTACGCGCCGCTGTCCAGCACCACGTTCTCGCCCGGAGTGGGCGGGGACCTGTGGGTGTTCGGCCTGGCGCTGTCCGGTTTCGGAACCATTCTCGGCTCGGTCAACTTCATCACCACCATCGTCTGCCTGCGCGCTCCGGGCATGACCATGTGGCGCATGCCGATCTTCACCTGGAACACCCTGGTGACCGCCATCCTGGTGCTCATGGCCTTCCCGCCCCTGGCAGCGGCGCTGTTCGCGCTGGGCGCGGACCGGCGGTTCGGTGCCCACATCTTCGATGTGGAACGCGGCGGGTCCATCTTGTGGCAGCACCTGTTCTGGTTCTTCGGCCACCCCGAGGTGTACATCATTGCCCTGCCCTTCTTCGGCATCATTTCCGAGATCCTGCCGGTCTTCAGCCGAAAACCGATCTTCGGCTACAAAGGCCTGGTGTTCGCCACCATCGCCATTGCCGCCCTGTCCGTGACCGTGTGGGCGCACCACATGTATGTCACCGGCGCCGTGATGCAGTCCTTCTTCGCGTTCATGACCATGCTGATCGCGGTGCCAACGGGTGTGAAGTTCTTCAACTGGATCGGCACCATGTGGCGGGGCTCAATTACCTTTGAGACTCCCATGCTGTGGAGCATCGGCTTCCTCATCACCTTCCTGTTCGGTGGCCTGACCGGTATCATCCTGGCTTCACCGCCGCTGGATTACCAGGTGTCGGACACCTACTTTGTGGTGGCGCACTTCCACTACGTGGTGTTCGGAACCGTGGTGTTTGCCATGTTTGCCGGGTTCTACTTCTGGTGGCCCAAATTCACCGGAAAGATGCTCAACGAACGGCTCGGCAAAATCCACTTCTGGATGCTGTTCATCGGCTTCCACGGCACCTTCCTGATCCAGCACTGGCTCGGCGTGAGCGGTATGCCCCGCCGTTACGCGGATTATCTGCCTGAGGACCACTTCACCGGGATGAACCAGCTGTCCACCGTCTCCTCGATGCTCCTGGGCGCTTCGATGATCCCGTTCTTCTGGAACGTCTACATCACCTGGCGGCGGGGGCGGAAGGTAGGCGTTGATGATCCCTGGGGCTTTGGCTGTTCACTGGAATGGGCTACGTCCTGCCCGCCGCCGCGGCACAACTTCACCTCGCTGCCGCGCATCCGTTCCGAGCGTCCTGCCCTGGACCTGCACCACCCGGAGCTCAAGCCGCGTCCCAACCAGGAGACCGACAACCCGGCGGTGAAGGTGTTTGGCGCAGCAGACATGGGCAGCGAGAAACCCAACGACCCGGATCCGCGCGACTAGCGGGACCTCCGGCACACAAAAGCGGCGCCGCCCGGACCAAGTGTCCGGACGGCGCCGCTTTTGTGCTTGCCCGAGTTAGTGCTGCCCGAGCCGCTGCGGGTTAGCCGCGGCTGTAGAGGCAGCTCACGTACTTGGCCCAGTCAACGGCATACCGCAGC
Organism: Arthrobacter sp. NPDC097144; assembly: GCF_044762205.1. Lineage (NCBI taxonomy): Bacteria > Bacillati > Actinomycetota > Actinomycetes > Micrococcales > Micrococcaceae > Arthrobacter > Arthrobacter sp. NPDC097144. Next base: position 145,597 of record NZ_JBIWDW010000008.1, read on the forward strand.
CAGCCCCGCAGGTCCCACCAATGCTGCGGCGGAACGGGGGCGGTGCACACCGGAGCCGGCGGAACCGTAGGAGCGGCCTCCACCGTTACCGGATGGGACACAGCGGTTCCGGACGGATCGGCGGTGAGCACCAGGGTGCCCGGCCCGGAGGCCGACGGCGGAAGGGTGACGTTGACCGTTGCCGTCCCGGCGGACACCGCTGCGGTGGCCAGCGCGGTGGCGGTACCGGAGCTGTTCACCCAGCTGGCCGCGAGAGTGGTGTTTGCCGGACTGCCCAGTGAGGTCAGATCGAGGCCGGACACCGTGAAGGACGCTGCTGCTCCGGCCTTTACTGTTGCCGGAGCGCCCTTCAAAATGACACCCTGGCGGGCGAAGTCCGGGGACAGCGGGCTGTTGGCCTTGATGTAGCTGATCCACGCATCGCGGTCCACCAGTCCCGTATCCCGGGTGTTGGTTCCTTCCGAGAAGACGGTGAAGTTGTCGCCGCCCTGGGCCAGGAAGCTGAAAGTGCCCACCCGGTAGTCGCGGGCCGGATCCATGGCGGCACCGTTAATGGTGACGGTCTGGATGCGGGAGCCGCGCGGCTGGTCGGGATCGTAGGTGTAGGTGATGTTGTCGGACAGGCCCAGTGCCAGGAAGGCACGCGAGCTTCCCTCGGGCTGCCACTGCTGTTCCAGCATGGTCTTGAGCTGGGCGCCGGTGAGCGTGGTGGTCCAGAGGTTGTTCACGAACGGCAGCACGGCGTTGGCTTCTGCATACGTGATCACGCCGTCGTCGCCGTAGTACAGCTCAGCGCGCAGCCCGCCGGGGTTGGTGACGCCGATTTCGGCGCCTCCGCGCTCAGCGGAGGAGAGGGTGCTCAGCAGCGAATCGGCCACGAGGTTGCCCAGTGTGGATTCCGAGCTGCGGTCATCGCGGACGGTGCCCTTGAACGCCGTCGTGATGTCAGCGGTGACCGAGCCGACCGGCTGGTTGCCGATCTCGGCAGCGGAGGCCAGTGCTGCACCCACGATGGACTTGACCTTGGCCACTGCCGGGTAGGCGGCGACGAGTGAATCGGCGCTCGCGGTGGTCCGCGGAACGTTCGTGGCCGTGTAGGACAGGACTTCATCTGTTGCCGGGTTGTAGTCCAGGTTGATCTGGCCAATGAACTCGCCGTAGGACCCCGTCTGCAGCACCGGGCGGGTCTTGCCGCCGGCACCGGGAACGGGGGCGTCCCAGGCGTACTGCTTGTGGGTGTGGCCGGTGTAAATGGCGTCCACCAGCGCGGTGGTGCCGGTGACGATGTCGGCAAACGCGCCGCCGTCGGCCAGTTCGGCGTCCAGTGTGGCGCCGTCCGGGGTGCCGCTTCCGGCGCCCTCATGGTACTCGGCGATGATGACGTCAACGTTGCCCTCCGACTGGAGGCGTTCAGCCACGCGGTTCACGGCTTCCACCGGATCCCCGAACTCCAGTTCGGCGATTCCGCCGGGGCTGACCAGTGCGGACGTTTCTTCGGTGATGGCGCCGATGACGGCCACTGAGACGCCGTCGACGTCCAGGACCGTGTACTCATCCAGCGCGGGGGTGGTGGTGCCCTTCAGGTAAACGTTGGCGCCCAGGTACGGGAAGTCCGCAGTCGGATCAACGCGGTCCCGAAGGTCCGCGAAACCGGCATCGAACTCATGGTTGCCCACAGCGGAGGCCCGCAGCCCCAGCGCGTTCAGAACATCGAGGGTCGGAACATCCTGCTGCACCGAGGAGGCGAACAGCGAGGCGCCGATGTTATCCCCCGCGGAGAGGAACAGTGAGCTGCCCTCGGGTGCGGCGGCCTTGAGCTGTTCAACGGTTCCGGCGAAATTCAGGGTGTTTGCGTCAATTCGACCGTGGAAATCGTTGATGTTCAGCAGGTTGAGTTCTTTGGTCTCGGTGCCGGCCGGCGTGAGGTCCAAGCCAACGATGATCGGATCGTGGTCCGAGGACCGGTACGGATCCGGAGCGTAATAGTTGGTGGCATTGGTGTTGTACCGGCTGTATTCCAGGGCCACCGACTCCACGGAGTTGATGTTCCAGATGTCGGCACCGGTGACGGCTTCGGCCGCAGCCGGAGAAGCCATGATGTGGTCCAGGGAACCCACCAGACCGCTGTAGGCGTAGGAGTGCTTTCCTATGGCCTTGCCCAGGTCCACGTAACCGGCATCAACCAGGGTGGTCATGGGGTCTTCGGCGGAATAGGCGTTGAAATCACCCAGCAGGAAGACCTTGTCGGTTCCGGCAGCCTTGGCGGTGCTGTCCGCAAAACCGGCCAGTGCCTTTGCCTGCCGGACACGGTCGGCATTCCAGCCGCCCTGTCCGGTATCCGCGTTCTCTCCGGTCGCCGGGGCAGAGCCCTTGGACTTGAAGTGGTTGCTGATGGCCAGGATAGTGGAGCCGGCGTCGCCGTTCGCAGGCTTGAAGGCCTGTGCCAGCGGTTCACGGGCGTTGGAGAACACTGATTCATCGTTGAGGATCACGGACTCGCCAACCGGTTCTGCTGCGGCCGTCCGGAAGATGAAGGCCGTCCGGATGACGTCTTCGGCGTCGGGCAGCGCGGCGGGGGAGCGCACGTAGTCCCAGGTTCCCGGTGCTGCCTGGTTTAGGGCTGCGGTCAGGTTGGCCAGGGCTTCGTCACGGTCCTTGCCGAACACGGCCGAGTTTTCCACCTCCATCAGGGAGACGACGTCGGCGCCCAGGGCGTTGATGGCGGCAACAATCTTGGCCTGCTGGCGCTCCAGGTTCTCCGGGTTCGCGGCGCCGCGGGCATTGCATCCGCCGCGCACGGTCAGCGGAGCCCCGGTGCGGTCATTGTTGTAGGTGCAGCCGGTCAGGTCAGCCCCGGTGGTGCTGAAGTAGTTCAGCACGTTGAAGGAGGCGAGCTTGAGGTTTCCGCCCACGCTTTCGGGTGCTGCGGTGCGGGTGGCTTCGAACGACGCCGGGGTAACCTCGGCAGCGTTGGCGGCGGTGAGCGCGGTCAGCGGCTGAAACTTCCAGGCGCTGTTGCGGTAGTCCAGGATGACGCCGGTGGTGAAGGTGGCGGCGGCACCGATGCGTACCGGGTTGTCCAGTGTCAGGTACGGCAGGGGAGTGCCCTGGTTGGCGGCGCTGAGGAAATTGATGCTGGCGCCGTCGTCGAGCTTGACGGCACGTGCAGCGTTGTCGGCGACGACGGCGGCGTGCTCGGGGGTGCCCACGGCGGCCACCGCGGTGGGCTGGACCAGGGGCGATTCACCGGCAGCCAGTCCGATTTCCGCGTACTGGTTCAAGGAGTAGTTGTCGGTGACGGTAAAGCTGCCCTGAGGCGCCAGCAGCATGCCTTCCAGCGCTTCGCGTTCGACGTCGGTGGCCGGCCAGGCGACAGCGGCCGGCTTGACCTCCTTGGCAGGCTCATCGAGCTTGGTGACGTTCCCGGCGGAGACAGTGAGCTGGGTGAGGCCGAAGTATTCGCCGACCGTGCCGGTGACTTCCACATAGTCGCCGGCGGCCACGGAAGCTGCGGTGTCGGCGGAGAAGACAAAGATGCCGTCGGAGGCGGTGTGGGTGGCCGGATCCAGGGTGCCGCCGGTGCCCGGGGTCTGGATGTAATAGCCGTTGAAGCCGCCGGTGGGGTAGACGCCGGTGACCTTTCCGCGGGTGGTGGCCGTTTGGCCAACCAGGGGGCTGGTGTCGCCGGAACCCTGGATCTCGGCGATGGAAACCGCTCCGGCCGGCGGGTCAACCGGTGTGGTGGGCGACGGCGTGGGGGTGGGGGTGGGGTCCGGCTCGGTGGGAGCTGTGCCGCCCGTTCCGGTGGGGGTGACCTCAGGGCTCAGTACGAAGTCGGCGGCGTTGTTGTTGGTGTCGGCAAATCCGCTGCGGTTCAGGGACTTCGGATCACTGTTGCCGGCCGGAGCCTGCGCTGCTGCGGTTTCAAAGGTGTTGGAAGTCCCGTAACCCAGCAGGTCCACCACGCCGGGAGCGGCGGTGACCGAACCGACGGGCAGGGGATCCACGCGGGTGGCCTGGTTGGACAGGATCAAGGTGCCGCCCGCGCCGCCGAAGCTGGCGCCCACGGTGGCGTCTGCTGCCGGGAGGGGAGCGCCGGTGCTGCCGTTGGACGCGCCGGACACCAGATAGTAGCCTCCGGCGGGGATGGATCCGGAGAGTGCACCGATGCCGGTGGGAGCCGCCGTCGAGCCGGCCGCGCGGTACTGCAGCGACCAGCCCTCCAGGCTCACGTCCGAGGAGGTGGGGTTGTACAGTTCCACGAACTTGTTGGCGAACGGGGCGTTTGCGCTTCCGCCGCTCAGGTAGGCCTCATTGATGATGATGCCGGGGGCAACAGCTGCAGTGCTGTCTTGTGCGTAGGCCGGCAGCGCCGTGATGGGCGCTGCCAGCAGTCCGGCTGAGAGGGTGGTTCCCAGCGCGGCCTTCCAGAAAGTTGGGCTCATGCCTCTTGCTCCTTGGTCAGCCGGGAAGCCAGCTGACGGTAGTGGCCGCCGCGAGCGGCGCCGAGGGGGTGTAACGCGTGTGACGCACGCAATACTATGTGGTTCACGTTACAAACGGGTGACACGCCGGTGGAGTGCAGGGAAACGGAGGCGGAGATTCCGCTGTTCGGGAGCCCGGATCGAGGCGGAATCCCCGTATTGGGGCGCCGGGCGACGGAATAAGCCGGGCGCCGGAATAAGTGCCCTGCGGCGGAATAAGCTCGGCCGGCGCGAAGTTGTCTGTGCTCGGGGAAGGGTACGGGCAGCAAAAAAGCGGCCCCTCTAAAGGGACCGCTTTCTTTATTTGCGCGGAAGGTAAGGGATTCGAACCCTTGGTACGGGGTTACCGCACACTGGTTTTCAAGACCAGCTCCATCGGCCGCTCGGACAACCTTCCCCCTAGTAGTCTGGCAGACAGGTGCATTTCACCAAAATTCGATCAATCTCCGTGGAGGACAAAATGAGAGCGATTGTCATTAATACGCCCGGCGGCCCGGAAGCGCTGCAGGTACAGGACGTTCCCGCACCGGTGCCCGGACCCGGAGAAATCCTGATCGACGTGGCAGCAGCAGGCCTCAACCGCGCTGACGTGCTGCAGCGCCAGGGGCACTACCCGGTTCCGGCCGGAGCCTCCGAATATCCCGGACTTGAAGTGTCCGGACGGGTCGCCGCTGTGGGAACCGGAGTTGAAGGGTTCTCCGTGGGAGCCGACGTCGTCGCCCTGCTGACCGGCGGCGGTTACGCCGACCAGGTGAACGTTCCGGCGGGACAGGTCCTGCCCGTACCGGCCGGAATGGATCTGGTCACGGCAGCGTCCCTGCCGGAAACCGCGGCTACGGTCTTCTCCAATCTCTTCATGGCGGCCGGAGTCACCGAGGGAGACCATGTCCTGATTCACGGCGGTGCCGGCGGCATCGGCACCATGGCCATTCAGATGGTGGCAGCCTTCGGCGCCGTACCCATGGTGACGGCCGGCTCGGATGAGAAGCTGGAACTGGCGCGCTCCCTGGGCGCGGAAATCCTGATTAATTACAAGGCGGAGGACTTTGTGGCACGGGTGCATGAAGTCACCGACGGGCGAGGAGCGGACGTCATCCTGGACGTCATCGGGGCGAAGTACCTGCAGCGCAACCTCGACGCACTCGCAATTTCAGGGCGGCTCGTCATCATTGGCCTGCAGGGCGGCGCCACAGCGGAAATCAACCTCAACCAGCTGATGAGCAAGCGGCTGGCGGTCATTGGAACCACTCTGCGTGCCCGCCCCACTGAGGAAAAGGCGGCCATTATGCAGGCGGTCAAACAGTATGTCTGGCCGTTGATTGAAGCCGGCAAGATCCGCCCGCTGGTGGATAAAACCTTCCCGCTGGCCGAAGCGGCTGCCGCGCATGACTACTTTGACTCAGGGCAGCACACGGGAAAGATCCTGCTGACAACCTGATCGGGGATTCTACGCAGCCCAGCAAGCTGTAAAGGCGAGTAATTTGCCGCGAGGGTAATTCCTGCAGGCCGGTGACCGAGTAACGGTGACCGGCCTGTTTTGCGTTTTGTGGAGTGTGTCACAGGGCACTGCTAACCTCGATGGCAAGAGTGCGGAATATTCCGCACTCCCGGCCGGTTCACTGCCGGCTCCTTCACGCCGTTACCGCAAACAAAGGGAATCCCCCATGAGTGAGAATCGCCGGCGCAGGGCCGCGCCCGGACAGCCCCAGGACGCAGACGTCCTGCTGCAGGACCCGGATCTTCCGCCGGTAGCGGTCGATCCCGAAGCAGTCGAAGCCGAAGACCGCCGCTGGACGCCCATGAAGATCGCCGTTTGGGCCGGCATCGCCCTGCTGGGCGGTCTCAGCTGGACCATGCTTGCCATAGTGCGCGGGGAAACCGTGAACGCCATCTGGTTCGTGTTCGCGGCCGTGTGCACCTACCTCATCGGTTACCGCTTCTACTCCAAGCTCATCGAAGCGAAGCTGCTCAAGCCCAATGACCGCCGTGCCACCCCGGCCGAGTACAAGGCCGACGGCAAGGATTACGCCGCCACGGACCGCCGGGTCCTGTACGGCCACCACTTCGCTGCCATTGCCGGCGCCGGACCTCTGGTCGGCCCCGTGCTGGCCGCGCAGATGGGCTACCTCCCCGGCACCATCTGGATCATTGTGGGCGTGGTGCTCGCCGGCGCCGTCCAGGACTACCTGGTGATGTTCTTCTCCATGCGCCGGGGCGGACGGTCGCTGGGCCAGATGGCCCGGGATGAACTGGGGCTCATCGGCGGCACCGCCGCCCTGATCGCCACCCTGGTTATCATGATCATCATCGTGGCCATCCTTGCCCTCGTGGTGGTCAATGCCCTCGCCGAAAGCCCGTGGGGTGTCTTCTCCGTGAGCATGACCATCCCCATCGCCCTGTTCATGGGCGTGTACCTCCGGTTCCTGCGTCCGGGCAAGGTCACCGAGGTCTCCATCATCGGGTTCGTGCTCCTGCTCGCGGCTATCATCGCCGGCGGCTGGGTGGCCGGCACCCCGCTGGGCGACGCTCTGACCCTGGAACCAACCACCATTGCGTGGGGCATCATCATCTACGGCTTTATTGCCGCCGTCCTGCCGGTTTGGCTGCTGCTGGCCCCGCGCGACTACCTCTCCACCTTCATGAAGGTGGGCACCATCGTGATGCTGGCCGTGGCCATCATCATTGTCCGCCCGGAGATCAGCGTTCCGGCGGTCAGTGAGTTCGCCAGCCGCGACGACGGCCCGGTGGTTGCCGGCCCCCTGTTCCCGTTCCTCTTTGTCACCATTGCCTGCGGTGCGCTTTCCGGTTTCCATGCGCTGATTTCCTCCGGTACCACCCCGAAGATGCTGGAGAAGGAACGCCAGACCCGGTTCATCGGCTACGGCGGCATGCTGATGGAATCCTTCGTGGCCATCATGGCCCTGGTCGCTGCCCTTTCCATTGACCGAGGCATCTACTTCGCCATGAACTCGTCCGCCGGAGCCACCGGCGGCACCGTGGAAGGCGCCGTCGCCTTCGTCAACGGTCTGGGCCTGGCCGGAGTGAACCTCACCCCGGACATGCTCTCCTCGCTTGCGTCCGGCGTGGGTGAGGAATCCATCGTCTCGCGCACCGGCGGGGCGCCCACCCTCGCCGTCGGCCTGGCCACGATCATGCATTCGCTGATCGGCGGGCCCTCAATGATGGCCTTCTGGTACCACTTCGCCATCATGTTCGAGGCCCTGTTCATCCTCACCGCGGTCGACGCCGGCACCCGGGTGGCGCGGTTCATGCTGCAGGACACCATCGGCAACTTCGCCCCGAAGTTCAAGGACATGGCCTGGCGCCCCGGCGCTTGGATCTGTACGGCAATCATGGTTGCCGGCTGGGGGTCGATCCTGATCATGGGGGTCACCGATCCGCTGGGCGGCATCAATACGCTGTTCCCGCTGTTCGGCATTGCCAACCAGCTCCTAGCCGCTATTGCGCTGGCCATCTGCATGGCCATCATTGCCAAGAAGAATGCCTTCAAGTGGCTCTGGATCGTGGCCGTGCCGCTGACCTTCGCCGCGGTGGTGACCATCACGGCGTCGTTCTACAAGATCTTCTCCCCGGTCCCGACAGTCGGCTACTGGGCCAACCACGAGGCGTTCCAGCAGGCCCTGGCGGACGGAAAGACCAGCTTCGGCACGGCCAAAACGGTGGAGGCCATGGAAGCAGTGGTGCGCAACACCTTAATCCAGACCACGCTCTCGGTAGTGTTCGTGACCCTGGCGATCATTGTCATTATCGCGGCGATCATTGCCACCATCCGGTCCTTCCGTTCCGGCGGCGCCCCGAGCGCCGAGGATCCGGCAGTTCCGTCAAGGATGTTTGCCCCGGCGGGCTTCCTGGCGACCCCGGCGGAAAAGGAAATCCAGGCACAGTGGGATGCGCTGCCGGCAGACAAGAAAGTTGTCCGGAAGGCCCACTCATGAGCACGGCCGGCATGAAACAGGGCCTGAGCGGATTCGTGCGGTTTTTCCGCGACGTCATGGGGGAGGACGCTTACCGGAAGTATGTTTCTTTCCATCAGTCCTCGGGATGCGCGGGACCCCTGCTGACCGAGCGGGAGTTTTGGAAGGACAAAATGGATCGCCAGGACGCCAACCCGGAGGGCCGCTGCTGCTAGCGGCAAGTCCCTTTTCAGGACGGCTTGCGTAACGGCTTTCGACCCGCCGCTTGCTCCGGAGAACGACGGCGGCACCTGCTGTGGGTGCCGCCGTCGTCGTTTGTGTGCTTCGGCAAAGCCGGCCCCGCCTGGCGGAACCCTGGCCGGCCCACCGAACCGTGCGAGCCGGCTGAGCTGTCCAATCCGTCTGGGTCGCCGTGTTACAGGGCATTGAGCCGCGGCTCCGACCGCCCTGCCGTAAGGAGGGAGGCGTCAAAAGGCTGAGGAGCTGCCGCAATGTGAGCGGAGAAGAGCTGTAAAGCTGACCGTCCTCCGGCATTGGAGCCCAAGCATGAGAGCATTAACGCATGACTGAAGAGAACGGATCCGCCGACCGGCCGGATACGGTGCCTGCGCCCGGTTCCGAGGATTCATCAGACGCCAACAGGGCCGGCAGCGGTCCGGAAATCCCGTCCAGCAATCCTCCGGTGGGAACCTCTGCCGCCAATTCGGGATCTGCCCAGGGCCGTGCAGGGAACGGTGCGGGTGCGTCCCAGGGGGTTGTCAGCCACGCTTCCAGCGAGGGGTCCGGAGACCCGGGAACCGCAGCCCCCAGCGGGGAGGGGTCCGGTCCCGCCAAGCTGCGTGAGCTGGTGGCCGAACCCGCCAAGGTGATGCGGATTGGCACTATGATCAAGCAGCTTCTGGAAGAAGTCCGGAATGCGCCCTTGGATGACGCCGCCCGCAACCGTCTGGCGGAAATCCATGAGCGCTCCCTGCATGAGCTCGAAGACGGCCTGGCTCCCGAACTGGTGGAGGAACTGCACCGGATCAACCTGCCCTTCGTGGATGAAACCGTTCCCACGGATGCTGAACTTCGCATCGCCCAGGCCCAGCTGGTTGGCTGGCTGGAAGGACTGTTCCGGGGAATCCAGACTGCAATTGCCGCCCAGCAGACAGCCAACCAGCAGCTGGCGTCACGCCTGCAGCTGCGCCAGCTGCCGCCGGGCACCGTCCTGGCCCCCGGGGTCATCGTCGGCGAGAACGGCGAGCCGCGCCGCGCTGACGCCCCCGTCCCCGGACGACCCGCTTCAACCCGTTCCGAACCGCACGCCGGTCCCGGTCAATACCTGTAGGACACATGGCATTATTTGCAGCCGCCCGGCAGGGGCGCAAGGACGATACCCAGCTCGGCAAAGGCGTGTGGCGCAGAGCCCACGACCGTTTCACCCGCGGCCTGGACCGGTACCACCAGATGTTGGAGGGCGTGGAGGACGACGCCGTCTACAACGAACTGGTGACCGTGGCCAACCAGCTGGCGGAGCTGCTGCCGCGCGTGCGCGAAGTGTGCATGAGCGCGCAGCGCCGTCTGCCCAGCAACGGTCAGGACATCCCGGGTGCGCTGATATCAGTGCACCGGGCCCTGTCACGCAGCGGAAACTCACTGGCGGCCACCGCGGAAGCTGCCGCCATGTCCCGGCTGGAGGGCGAACGCTGGGGCTTCGCCTCCGCCGGACTGGAAAACGTCCACCGGCGCGCGCAGCTGGTGGCAGAGGACATTCTGGAGGCCGAGCGGGCCCTGAAGGCTGTTGTTACCGGTCCGTCCGGTTCCTAAAAATAATTCCGTAATTCGGGAATAGGCCCGGCGGTTTTTTCGCGGGCAGCATAGAGGCGTCATTCAATGCGGATTACTGTCGGTCATTTGCAAGGATAGGCAAATGACTACATCTCCGCTTGTGACATTCAATGACGGCAACACCATTCCCCAGCTCGGCTACGGCGTGTGGCAGGTTGAAGACGATGTTGCCGAGAAGGTTGTCGGCCAGGCCTTCGAGGTTGGCTACCGGCACATCGACACCGCCAAGATCTACGGCAACGAAGCCGGCGTCGGCCGCGCCATCGCCGCCACCTCCGTTCCCCGCGAGGACATGTTCATCACCACGAAGGTGTGGAATGCCGACCAGGGCTACGAAGAGACCCTGAAGGCATTTGACGCTTCCATGGAACGCCTTGGCCTGGAAACCCTGGACCTGTACCTGATCCACTGGCTCCAGCCGAAGCAGAACAAGTACGTGGACACCTGGAAGGCCCTGATCGAGCTGCAGAAGTCCGGCCGGGTAAAGTCCATCGGCGTCTGCAACTTCACCGTCGAGGCGCTGCAGGAAATCATCGACGCCACCGGCGTTGTCCCGGTTCTCAACCAGGTGGAAACCCACCCGTACCTGAACCAGTCCGAACTGCGCGCCTTCGAGGCGAAGCACAACATCCTGCACGAGTCCTGGTCCCCGCTGGGCTCGGGCAAGGGCCTGCTGGAAGACCCCAAGCTGGTGGAGATCGCTGCCAAGTACGACGGCGCCACTCCGGCCCAGGTGGTCATCGCCTGGCACCTGGCTCTGGGCAACATCGTGATCCCGAAGTCCGTGACCGAGTCGCGGATCAAGGAAAACTGGGAGTCCCTGGACCTCAAGCTCTCCGACGAGGACATCGAGGCCATCAACGCCCTGGACAACGGCACGCGTTACGGCGCGGATCCGGCCACGGCTGACTTCGCCTAAATAGCTCCGAGTCTCCCTGGCGGCCGTCGAGGAGAAACGCAAAAACCCCTGGAAACTGAGTTTCCAGGGGTTTTTGCTGTGGAGCCTCCTGCCAGAATCGAACTGGCGACCTTCTCATTACGAGTGAGACGCTCTACCAACTGAGCTAAGGAGGCGGGCTTCACCTGTCCGCTAACGGCCAGAATCCACAAGGAACAACTTTATATGCCACAGCCCGGCTGGTCAAAACGACTCTTCTCCATCAGGCAGGAGACTGCGGTCCGGCATAGAACCGGGACCATTTTCGGGCAGCGCCTGTGACCTGGTAATAGATGTTGGCGAACGCGATGAGCACCACCGTGGTGACGGCGGACAGGACGGTGGACAACGCCGGCACGCTGTCAACGGGCAGCGTGTAGGCCATGAAAATGCGCAGTATGCAGTCAATGATCAAGGCGATCCCCCAAGCCACGGAGGTGACCAGCCAGATCCGGCGGAAACGCGGCACCCGCTCCCATACGGCGTCCCAATCGTCTGGCCAGCCGAAGCGTCCCTCCAGCAGCGGCCTGCTGAAGAGATAGACCAGCGGTGCCCGGGTGAAGGCGCTCACCAAAAACCAGGCTCCCGCGAGGCCGGTGGCCCAAGCACCGCGGGCCAGCAGGAAACGCACATCTCCGGCGATCAGGGAAACTCCGGTGCTGAAGACCATCAGGGTGATCACGAAGGCCGTCACCGGCCCGATGGTCCGGCGGCGGACCAGATCGACGGCGGTTCCGGCAAGGGACACCGCCGTTCCGGCCAGCAGGGCAAGATAGGCGCTGACCCCCGCCGCGCGAAGTCCGTAAAACAGCGCCAGCGGCAGGAGGAAATCCGCAGCTGTCCTAAACCCGCGCAGCAACAGCGGATATCGGGAACCCCGGGATCCTTCGGAACGCTTCACCTGCGGTCCTCCTATTAGCTTTGGTCCGGCGCCTGCCCTGCGCCGTGTGCCCCCCCCCCCCCCGGGGCACGGCTAGGGATGGCTGATCTGCGGGTCACTGCGGGTACCCAGCTCAAAGAGCATCGCCAGTTCTCGGGCGTAGGCAGCGCAGTCCAGCTGAGGTTCGCGTTCCAGCAGGAACGGCAAGCCGTCCACACAGCGCTGGACGGCTGCAGCCATGACCACCGGGTCGAAAGAGCGGAACTCTCCGGTTGCCTGTCCCCGGCGCAGCATCTCCACCAGGGGAGCTCCAGCCTCGGCATCGTCGTCGGTGGAGTACTCCAGCGCGCCGGCCAGGAGAATGTCCGTCAGGGCTTTCATGGAGGCCCGGTTGTCGCTGATGAACTGCACCGTCGCCTCGATGTAAGCGCGCAGCTGGGCGGCGGCGCCGGATTCTGCATGTACGGCCCGGCCGGTCCAGCCGCTGACGGCGCCGATCACCTCCGCCGCCACGGCGCCCATGAGGTCCGCCTTGCCCGCGAAGTGGTAGGAAATCAGGCGCGTGCTGGAAATTCCGGCCCGCTCGGCAATACGGGCAAAGGAAGCCCTGTCATAACCCTGCTCGGCGATGACCGCGATGGTGGCGTCGATGATCTGGGTCCGCCTTGCGGCCCCGGTGACGGTCACCTGTTTTACCTGCATGGGTAAAAAGTACGCCGCTCAGGTAATTATGGACAGAGATTCCCGTAATTCGAACCAGAGATTTCCGCAAAAAACTGCCCCGCCCCTCGAAGGGCAGGGCAGTTCCAGGGCAGGGGCGGGGAAGGGCTTAGGAGCAGACCTTGTCCCCGTCGGGAAGGGTTCCACTGATGAAGTAGTCGTCCACGGTGTCGGCGATGCACTTATTGCCGCGGCCGTAGGCGGTGTGTCCTTCGCCTTCCCAGGTCACCAGGGTTGCCGAGTCCAGCTGTTCGGCCAGGGCAACGGACCACTTGTAAGGGGTGGCCGGATCTCCGGTGGTTCCGATGACGAGCATGTCCGCGGCGCCGGCGGCGTTGATCTCGTGCGGGGTGTTGACCGGCGGGTACGGCCACGATTCACAGGTGATTCCGCCGTAGGCCAGGAACTTGCCGATCGTGGGGGAAGCTTCCTCCAGCTGTTTGGCGTCCAGCGCCATCTGCTCATTGTCGGCAGTCATGGGATAGTCCAGGCAGTTGATGGCGCTGAAGGCCACGGTGGTATTGGATCCGTAAGTGCCGTCGGGCTGGCGGTCAGCGTTCAGGTCGGCCAGATAGAGCATGGTGGAGGGATCGCCCTGAAGGGCCTCGTCGATGGCCCGGGTCAGGATGGGCCAGTTGTCCGAGTTGTACAGCGGCACGATGAAGCCGGTGACGAACGTGGACGCTGTCACTGTGCGCCCGTCCTTAGCCGTCATCGGGCTGGCCTCAACAGAAGCGATCAGCTCGCGGATGGTCTCGATAGCCTCATCCGTGGTGCCGGACAACGGGCAGTCAGCGGAGGTCAGGCAGTCCTCCACGTACGCGCGGATGGCGTTCTCAAACCCTTCGGCCTGTCCGAGGGTGATTTCTTCGTTGCTGGCGGAAGGATCAAGAGCGCCGTCCAGCACCATGCGGCCAACCTTTTCGGGGAAAAGCTCAGCGTAGGTGGCGCCGAGGAACGTGCCGTAGGAGAAACCAAGGTAGTTCAGCTGCTTATCCCCAGCCACTGCCCGCAGGATATCCATGTCCCGGGCTGCGCTGACGGTATCCACGAATCCCAGCAGGTCCCCGGATTTCTCCGCGCATTTATCGGCCAGTTCCTTTGCATCGGCACGGGCGGCCTGGAGCCCGTCCGGTTTGGAGGGGTCGTAATACTCTTCGCGGGCGGCGTCGAGTTCCGCGTCCGTGAGGCATTCGACGGGATCGGAGCGGCCAACACCCCGGGGGTCAAAGCCCAGCACATTGAAGTTCTCCCGCAGCCGGTCCGTGGTCACGTAATCCACGGAGTCATGGACGATGTCATAGCCCGAGCCGCCCGGACCGCCGGGATTGATCAGGATGGTGCCCTCTGCCGTGTCCTCGGATTTGGCGAGGATGACGGCAAGGTCAATGCTCTTGCCCGCCGGATCCGCGTAGTTCAGCGGAACCTCCACTGTGGCGCACCGGAAGGCGTCCGAGGAAGTGTCCTCACATTCTCCCCATGCCACTTCCTGGCTGTAGTAGTGCCGCAGGTCCTCGGGAACGTCTCCAATGACGTCTGCCGCAGCTGTGGTCGTCCCGGTGGATACGGACGGCGAAGCGGTACCGGTATCCTCCGGTGCGCTGTCTCCGGTACAGGCAGTCATTCCGGACAGCACGACGACGGCGGACGCTGCTGCCAGCGCGAGTCGGGGAAAGCGGCGGCTGGCTGGGGTCATCGTTGCTCCTGGATGGAATGGAAACTCATGGCCCGCGGAGGAGCCGGTGGGCACACACGGGGTTATAACAGGCTAACCGCCATTGCTTCGATGGCCAGCAGCGGTGCCACGTTTGTGGACACCAAACGGGTACGGACCAGATTGATTTCCTCCATGCGCAGCAGGGTCTGTTCCGGGGATCCGTGGGCGGCGTACTCGGTCAGCTCACGGCGCAGGGATTCATTGACCAGCGTGTCGCTGCTGCCCATCTGGAGCATCAGCACATCCCGGTAAAAGGACAGCAAATCGGTCAATGCGCGGTCAAAATAATCATTCTTGGAGCGCTTGGCCCGGCGCACCTGGTCTTCTTCCAGCCGTTTGACCTGGCTCCGGATCGACGGCGGCAGGGTGCCGCTCTCGGGTGCGCCCAGCGAGGCCAGCAGCGACTTCCGTTCGGCGGCGTCACGCTGTTCGAAGGAACTGGTGGCTTCGGCCTCAGCCAGGGCTACCAAATCGGCGGCGGCTTTCATGGCACCGGAGACATTGCGTAGCGACAACGGGAGCCGCACGATGGATTCGCGGCGGCGGCGGGCCCCCTCATCCGTGGCCAGCCGCTTGGCAATGCCAATATGGCTTTGGGCGGCACGGGCGGCGTCGCGGGCAACATCGGGATCAATGCCGTCCCGGCGGATCAGCAGCTCGGCCACGTCCTCAACCGGAGGCAGCCGCAGGCTGACAGCGCGGCAGCGGGACCGGATGGTGACCAGGACATCCCCGGGGCTGGGGGCACACAGCAGCCAAATGGTGCGCGGCGGGGGTTCTTCGATGGCCTTGAGGAGGACGTTGGTGCTGCGTTCCTGCATGCGGTCAGCATCTTCGACGATGATGACGCGCCAGCGCCCCGTGGAGGGTTTGTCCTGTGCCTTGCGGACCAGCTCCCGGGCCTCGTCGATGCTGATGGTCACTTTCTCCGTGGTGACGGAGGTGACGTCGGCGTGCGAACCGGCGAGCGCTGTGCGGCAGGCCTTGCACTCGCCGCAGCCGCGGAGCGCGGGGTCGGGCTGGTCACACAGCAGGGCCGCGGCAAAGGCACGGGCGGCATTGGACCGGCCTGAACCGGGGGGACCGGTAAACAGCCAGGCGTGGTTGGGGGTTGCCTGCGCGGCTCCGCGGCGCAGCTGGTCCACCACGGGAGCCTGGCCCTGCAGATCGTCCCAGACGGTCACGGCAGCAGCTCCTTCACCCTGGCGAGGATGGCTTCCGCCAGTTCGTCCACGGGCTGACGGGCGTCGAGCACGAGATAACGGGAGGGATCTGTCCGCGCCTGTTCCAGGAAAGCCCGCCGAATCCGCAGATGGAACGTGTCAGGCTCTGATTCCAGCCGGTCTTCGGCGGCCTGGTTGGCGGTACGCCGCAGCCTGCCTTGTTCCGGATCCACGTCAAGGAGCACCGTGAGGTCCGGCGAGAATCCTTCGGTGGCCCAGACGTTGAGCTGCCGGACGTCCCCGGTGCCCAGCGAGCGCCCGGACCCCTGGTAGGCCACGGAGCTGTCGATAAAGCGGTCGCACACCACTATGTCTCCGCGTTCCACAGCCGGGCGGATCACCTGGGCGACGTGCGCGGCGCGGGATGCGGCGAAGATCAAGGCCTCGGTGCGGGCGTCGATCTCTCCGTTGCCGTGTTCCAGGACCAGCGAGCGCAACTGTTCACCCACGGCGGTGCCTCCGGGTTCGCGGGTGCGCACAACCTTTCGGCCGTCAGCTTCGAGAGCCTCGGTGAGCTTAGCGGCCTGGGTCGACTTCCCGGCTCCGTCGCCGCCTTCGAACGTTATGAACAGGCCCGGCCTGTTGGCGGGGGACTCAGAAATACTCACCCTCCTAGCCTACCCAGTCGGGCTGGAGGCCGCGGCGGCGGGGGCAGGGGGAGGCGGGTCGGCGGCCGCAGCCTGCACCCCGGACACATTGGCACTGACTTTGCGCCTCGCACTACCCTGTGAGGATGAGCCACGCGCCGAAGAACCACAGCACCGCAGACCTTTCCCCCGAGACCATAGTGGTGTCCGCCGGCCGCCCCGCGCGTGAGCCGGATGCGCCGGTCAACCCGCCCATCGTGCTTTCCTCCACCTTCCACGGTGCCGGAACGCCGCTTCCCGGCGAACGGGTCTACGGACGGTTCTCCAACCCCACGTGGGATCCCTTTGAAGCGGCACTGTCCGAGCTTGAAGGAGCCGCCCTGCCGGCGCTGGTCTTTTCCTCCGGCCTGGCCGCCGTGGCAGCAGCGCTGTCCCTCGTCCCCACCGGCGGGATCCTGGTCATGCCCCGGCACAGCTACCAGGGCTCCCTGCTCCTGGCCGCCGAGGAAGCCGCCAACGGACGGTTCGCCGTCCGCACCGTGGACATTGCCGACACACAGCAGGTGCTTGATGCACTCCGGGGCGCGGGTCCCGGCGAAAGCGGTTCTGCCGGGCCGGCCAGCATGCTGTGGATCGAAAGCCCCACCAACCCCATGCTGGAGGTGGCGGAAATTGACGTCCTGGCGCGCGCAGCGCATGACGCCGGGGCAGTGGTTGTTGCGGACAACACCTTTTCCACCCCGCTGGTGACCCGCCCCCTGGAACTGGGGGCCGACGTCGTGCTCCATTCGGTGACCAAATACCTTGCCGGGCATTCCGACGTCGTCCTGGGGGCGCTGGCCACCTCCGATGATGAACTGCACGGCCGCCTCCACAGCTACCGTTCGCTGCACGGCGCAGTTGCGGGGCCGTTCGAGGTATGGCTTGCGCTGCGCGGCCTGCGGACCCTGGCGCTGCGCGTGGAGCGCTCGCAGGCTACCGCCGGGTTGCTTGCCGAGCGCCTGGCCGCACATCCTTCGGTGGAAGCGGTCCGTTATCCGGGCCTGCCCGGGGACGCCGGGCATGCGCGGGCGGCACAACAGATGAACGGGTTCGGCTCCATCCTGTGCATTGAAGTTGCCGGTGGAGCCTTGGCGGCGGAAGCCGTGGCCAACAGCGTGCGTTTGTGGCTGCCCGCCACTTCGCTGGGCGGAGTGGAATCGCTGATTGAACGGCGGCGGCGGCAGCCGGGAGAGCCGAAATCGGTTCCGGAAAACCTGCTGCGGCTGTCCGTGGGCATTGAGAACGCGGAGGACCTCTGGGCCGACCTCTTCCAGGCCCTGGGCAACCGGGACACGGTAGGCTGAAGCGGTGATCCTCTTCGTCGTTCTCCTTGAGCCCCTCCTGTACCGCGCCCTCGGCCTGGCGACGCTGATCCTCGCGCTCTGGGCCTTCTCGGATGCCCTGCGGCGCAAGCCGGAAATGTTCGAAGCCGCGGACAAGCGCACCAAGGGTTTCTGGCTGGGCATGACCGGAGCCGCCACCGCCGTCGGGCTGCTCAGTTTTGTGGCCGCGGGAGGCCTGCTGCCCTTTACCGTGGTTGCCCTGGTGGCAGCGGGCGTTTACCTGGCGGACGTCAAACCGGCGGTCAGCGGTTCCGGCCGCGGGTACTCCGGACCGTACGGCCGCTGGTAACCGGAGCGGGACCCGTCAGCTCGGTGCCACGGCGTTCCACGCCACGGTAATTTCGCCCAGCCGCCAGCGGCCCGGGCCGGTCAACAGCGGCCATCCGGCTGAGCGCAGGCTCTCGCACATCGCCAGCCAGCGCTGCCGGTTGCCGTAGGACGCCTGCGGTGCTGCGGCAAGCCAGGCCTGGTCCATGGCCTGCAGCAGCGCATGAACCTTTTCGCCCGGAACGTTGCGGTGAATCAGCGCCTTGGGGAGCCGTTCGGCCACATCGGAGGGCAGCGTGAAAGCCCCGAAACGCATGGAGATGCTCAGCGACAGCGGCCCGGTGGAGTCCAGTTCCACCCAGGTGGAGCGCCGCCCGATCTCATCACAGGTGCCGTCCACGAAAATCCCGCCGAATGCGAGCCGGGACACCACCATGTTCCAGTGCGCCTGATACTCGTCTTCGGAATACTGGCGCAGCACGTTGAACGCGCGCACCATGACCGGACGGCGCCCGTCCACCGGCAGTTCAAAGCCGCCCTGCCGAAAGGTCAGGCCCTCCCGCTCCAGGGACTTCGCTGAAAGCACCCGCACGGGGTCGATCTCGATTCCCATGACCTCTACGTCCGGGCGGATCCGTCCCAGCCGGGTGTGAAGTTCGACGGCGGTGGTGGGCGCCGCGCCGTAGCCAAGATCAACGATCAGCGGGTCTGCCGCTCTGCGCAGGCGCCACCCCTGCGGTCCGGCCAGCCACCGGTCCACCCGCCGCAGTCGATTAGGGTTTGTAGTGCCCCTGGTCACATTTCCTACGGGTTTTTGCTGCTTTTGCACTAAACAATATTACTGGTCCGCCGCCGTCGCTCCTGACCGCTGAAGGGCTGCCAGCGGTGCGGATACTGGGACCGGGCGGGAGGCCTGCCAAAATGCCGGCCGCCGCGGCCCAGCCGGACGCAGCCCTGCCCCGGTCCGGTGTCCTCCGTTACGATGACATATATGACTTACAAACTGATCCTTCTGCGCCACGGCCAGAGCGAATGGAATGAAAAGAACCTGTTCACCGGCTGGGTGGATGTGGATCTGACGGACCTGGGCCGCGCCGAAGCCCTCCGCGGCGGCGAGCTCCTGGTGGAAGCGGACATCCTCCCGGACATTCTGTACACCTCGCGTCTTCAGCGCGCGATCAACACTGCCAACATTGCCCTGGGTGCGGCGGACCGCATCTGGATTGATGTGAAGCGCAGCTGGCGCCTGAATGAGCGGCACTACGGCGCACTGCAGGGCAAGGACAAGGCCCAGACGCTGGCGGAATACGGCGAGGAGCAGTTCATGCTCTGGCGCCGGTCCTACGACACCCCGCCGCCGCCCCTGCCCGATGACAGTGACTTCTCCCAGGCCCACGACCCGCGCTATGCGGACCTGTCCTCGGATGAACTGCCCCGCACGGAGTGCCTGAAGGACGTGCTGGAGCGGTTCCTGCCGTACTGGGAATCGGATATCTCCGCTGATATCAGGGCCGGCAAGACCGTCATGATCGCCGCCCACGGAAACTCGCTGCGCGCCCTCGTCAAGCATCTGGACGGAATCAGCGACGCCGATATTGCGGCCGTCAACATTCCCACGGGCATTCCGCTGGTCTATGAGCTGGATGAGGACCTGAAGCCGATCAAGGCCGGCGGTACCTACCTTGATCCTGAGGCCGCCGCAGCGTCCATCAAGGCCGTTGCCAACCAGGGCAAGAAGAAATAACAAAAGGTTCAGCAGAAACCAAAGGGCGGCCCCTCGGGGCCGCCCTTTGGTTTCTCGCGCATCTGTTTGCGGGCTGCCGCCTACCGGCTGGATTCTGACATGGGCTGCCATTCACCGGTCACGAGGTAGTTCACCTTCCGGGTCACCGATACACCGTGGTCAGCGAAGCGCTCAAAGTAGCGGCTGGCCAGGGTCAGGTCCACGGTGCTGACGGCGGACACTGCCCAGTCAGGCGCCGCAATGGCCTTAAAGACGCCCGCGTGAAGCTCGTTGATCCGATTGTTGCAGGCGTAGATCTCCGTGCTCAGCTCCAGGTTCCGGGTCTCAAGGAGCTCAGTCAGCAGCTCGGAAATCCGGATATCCAGCCGCGCCATCTCGCTGAAGGTCTCCACCATGGCCTCCGGAACCACATGCTCGGGATAGCGCAGCCTGGCCAGCTGGGCGATATGCCGTGCAAGGTCGCCCATCCGTTCGAGGGATGCACTCATCCGCAGGGAACCGACGATCATCCGCAGATCGCTGGCAACCGGCCCCTGGAGGGCGAGGACATCAATGGCCCGCTCATCCAAATCATTCTGGAGGAAATCGATCCGCGCATCGGCGGCAATCACATCCTGAGCCAGTTCCGTGTCGGCGCCTTCGAAGGCGAGTGTGGCTTTTTGCATCGCTTCCGTGACGAGCTCGGAAATCTGGGTCAGCTCTTCGCCAATCTGATGAAGCTCGGCCTGAAAAACCTTACGCACTTCGGCGTCCTTTCACTTGTCCAGCCTCTGTTCACGTTTCCACGGCGTCTTGCACTGCCGTCTCCACAGGATTTCAGCCGGGGGTTAACCGCTGGGCGTCTTTTGATGAACGTTAGTTTAACGAATGCCCCAATGCCACCGCGGGGGAATCCCCGGGTCCCGCCGTCCGCCTAAGCTAGGAGGGTGAATCCTGTACTGCTGGGCCTGATCGCCGGGATCCTCGGCCTCGCCGTGGGCGCCTCCGGTGTGCTGGCATATGTGGCCAGTCGCCGCCAACGGCAGGAACTCGCCGCCAATGATGATCCCGCCATTCCCGACGGCGCGGCGGAGGTCCTTGCCGTGATCGGACGTGCCTACGTCGTGGTGGACGCGGTCGACGGCGTGGTCCGGGCCAGTCCGGGCGCCTACGCCCTCGGGCTGGTCCGCGGGCACACCCTCGTTCCCCCGGAACTGCTGGACCTGACGGCCCGCGTACGCAGGGACGGCGTCATCGAAGAACGCCAGCTGGAGCTGCAGCGGGGCCCGCTGGGGCAGGGCAACACCATCCTCCAGGTCCGGGTTGCCACCGTGGGGGAGGAATACATCCTCATCCTCGCCGACGATCACACCGAGATTGCCCGGACCGAGGAGGTGCGCAATGACTTTGTGGCCAATGTGTCGCACGAGTTGAAAACTCCGGTCGGAGCCATTTCGCTGCTTTCCGAGGCGCTGGACGATGCGGCCGGGGATGAGGAGGCAGTGCGCCGCTTTGCGGCCCGGATGAGCAAGGAATCCGCAAGGCTCACCGCCCTGGTGCAGGACATCATCGAGTTGTCCCGGCTGCAGAGCACCGACATGGTGGACCGCGCCCGGGAAGTGGACATCAACCAGCTGGTCGCGGAAGCAGTGGAAGCCAACCGGCTGCCGGCCGAGAACAAGAACACCACCGTCGTCGTCGGGGGAGCTGTGGAAGGCTCCGTCTACGGTGATGCGAAGATGCTGACCACGGCCTTCCGCAACCTGATCGACAATGCAATCCGGTATGCGCCGGACGGAAGCCGGGTGGGCGTGGGCCTGCGTTCGCGTGAGGGGATGGCGCAGGTTGCCGTCACGGACCAGGGACCCGGAATCCAGCCCGAGGACCAGGAACGCATCTTTGAACGCTTCTACCGCGTGGACAGTGCACGGTCCCGGCATACCGGCGGCACCGGACTGGGGCTGAGCATCGTCAAACATGTGGTCTCCAACCACGGCGGCGAAGTGAGCCTGTGGTCCCAGCCGGGGCAGGGCTCCACTTTTACCGTCCGGCTGCCGGAAATGGAAAATTCCGAACGGCCGCGCCGGGAACGGCCGGAAAACCAAGGCGCCAGCGCCCGGCCGGCGACTCCGCCGGCCGGCGGCGGGGCACACGAACAAGGAGTCAGTGCGTGACCAGGATCCTGATCGTTGAAGACGAAGAGTCCTTCAGCGACCCTCTTTCCTACCTGTTGTCACGGGAGGGTTTTGATGTGCAGGTGGTGGACAACGGGACAGACGCCGTTTCCGAGTTCGACCGCCGCGGAGCGGACCTTATCCTGCTGGACCTCATGCTTCCGGGCCAGTCCGGAACCGAGGTGTGCCGGCAGATTCGCCAGCGCTCCGACGTGCCGGTCATCATGCTCACCGCACTGGACGGTGAGATCGATAAGGTGGTGGGCCTGGAGATCGGCGCGGATGACTACGTCACCAAGCCCTACAGTTCCCGCGAACTGACGGCCCGGATCCGAGCCGTCCTCCGCCGCCGGAAGGAGGGCGGGGAATTATCCGGTTCCGCCGTTGAAGCCGGGCCCGTGCGCATGGATCTGGACCGTCATATTGTGAGCGTCAACGGCACGCACATACCGCTGCCCCTCAAGGAGTTTGAACTGCTGGAAATGCTGTTGCGCAATTCCGGGCGGGTCATGACCCGCGGACAGCTGATCGAACGGGTGTGGGGCGCGGACTACGTGGGAGACACCAAGACTCTGGATGTCCATGTGAAGCGGCTCCGCGGAAAGATCGAGCCCGATCCCGCCGCTCCCCGCCACCTCGTCACAGTGCGCGGACTCGGATACAAGTTTGAAGCCTGACAGCTTCCGGGGCTGAAAACAGAAAGGGACCAGGCCACAAAGGCCCGGTCCCCTTCCTGTGCCGGCGTTGGGCCGGCACAGCCGCCCCGGGGCGGCTTACTTCGATTCGGCAGGCGCAGTTTCGGACGTGCCGGTGCTCGCCTGGTCGGAGGGGACCATGGTGGCCGTCTCCTGAGGCGTGGCGGCGGACGTGGGAAGGTACTCGCGGTAATCCTTCAGGGTTCCATCGACCACGGGGATGTTCACCATCACGGTCTCGGTGCCGTTGCCGGCGTCTGCCCGAAGTCCCGTGCCGGGCAGGGTGTCCACGTTGGGCACGGTTACTTCGGAGTCCGGGGCATCTTCAAAGACAACTTTGTCTCCGGAAGCAATGTTCCAGGTCAGTGTGGTTCCGCCCGTGGCCAGCGAGAAGTCGACGTCCTCGGGGGAAGCATTCACGACGGTGCCCAGCAGGCGGCCTTCTTCGCCGCCGCCGTTGCTGACCACCAGGATGTTCCGCAGTTCCACCTCGCCAACGTTCTCCACGATGCCGTCCGACGGGGAGTACTCGCGCGTCGTTGCCTGCTCGCTCGTGGCGCTGCAGCTGGAGACTCCCAGTACGGCCAGCGCAATGACACCAGCGGCAGCAGCTCGCTGCGCTCTGTTCTTGGGGGTGAATCTCACAGCACAAACTCCTGGGGTATTGCGGTCTTTCGACCTGCGGCTAACTTTTGTGCCTAGCCTATCGGCAAACGGGCAAAATGTTGGATTTCCACCCGTTGCCCGGGTACGGCAAGCGTGCCGCCGGAAGCGCATCCGTGCAGGTGAGAATGGAAGAACGCCTCGAAAGTACCTGCGCAGATCACGACCAGATACCTGACCTGCGGAAACTCTTCTCGGCGTGTTGCACACATGGTAAACTAGAGGTTGGGAAAGGGGAAAGTCCACATGGTTTTTGAGGTTGGCGAAACAGTTGTTTACCCTCACCACGGTGCCGCGAAGATCGAAGAGATCAAGATGCGGACCATCAAGGGCGAAGAGAAAATGTATCTCAAGCTTAAGGTGGCACAGGGTGATCTGACCATAGAAGTACCGGCTGAGAACGTTGACCTCGTAGGGGTTCGGGACGTTGTGGGCAAAGAAGGCCTGGAGCATGTGTTTGATGTGCTGCGCGCCGAGCTCACTGAAGAGCCCACCAACTGGTCGCGCCGGTACAAGGCAAACCTGGAGAAGCTGGCCTCCGGTGACGTGGTAAAGGTGGCAGAGGTCGTCCGTGACCTGTGGCGCCGCGACCACGACCGCGGCCTCTCGGCAGGAGAAAAGCGCATGCTCGCAAAGGCCCGCCAGATTCTGATTTCGGAATTGGCGCTGGCTGAAAAGACGGACGAAGACCAGGCCGCAGTTGTCCTGGACAAGGTTCTGGCAAGCTAAGCAGCATCCACAACCGCAGCACGTATGGCATGCTGCCGGTCCTTCGGGACCGGCATTTTGTCGTTAAAGGGCCTTTTGTGTTTGAAAAAGGAAAGAGGCGCTTTCGGCCGGTCCGGCACAGGGCACTAGGCTGAGGGGGTGTCTTCAACAACTTCCCCTCCGCAGCGCATCGGCGTCATTCTCGTAGCGGGAGGTTCCGGTCAGCGGCTGGGGTACGGCATCCCCAAGGCCCAGGTTCCGCTGTCCGGTGTGGCGCTGCTGGCCCATGCACTTCAGGGCGTGGAGGAAGCCGGCATAGCCGCCGCGGTCAGCGTGGCCGTCCCCGCCGGGGACACCATCATGCATGCGTTGTGCCGGGAAGCGGACCTGAGCGTCCCCTGCGCCGTGGTTGAGGGCGGTGCCACCCGCTCCGATTCAGTCCGTGCGGCACTCGCTGCCCTTCCGCCGGACCTCGACGCCGTCCTGGTACACGATGCAGCTCGGGCGCTGACTCCGCCGGAGGTCTTCCGGCGGGTGGCGGACGCGCTGGCATCCGGTGCTTCGGCAGTCATTCCTGCAGTGCCTGTCACCGACACCGTCAAGAGCACCGCGGCAACACCTCCGGAGCAGTCAGCCATAGCCTCCCGCCGGGTCACCGGCACACCCGACCGGTCGGTCCTTCGCGCGGTCCAGACCCCGCAGGGGTTTGAGGCCGCGCTGCTGCGCCGGGCCCATCGGGCAGCGGAAGGATTCACTGCCGAAGAAGCCGCAGCCATCACGGATGACGCCATGCTCGCGGAGTCGCTTGGCGCCGTCGTTTACGTTGTGGAGGGATCGGAACGCTCCCTCAAAATCACCACGCCGCTGGACCTTCTGCTGGCCGAAGCGCTGCTCGCCAGCGAACACAAACTCCCGAAGGACTGATCCATGCCTGCAGCAAACCTTCCCCGCACCGGCGTCGGTGTTGATGTCCACGCCTTTGCTCCCCTTGATGCTCCCCGGCCGCTCTGGGTTGCAGGCCTGCTGTGGGAGGGCGAGCGGGGACTGGCCGGCCACTCCGACGGCGACCCCGTGGCCCACGCTGCGGCGGACGCCCTGTTTTCCGCCGCGGGCCTTGGCGATCTGGGCACGCACTTCGGAACCGACCGGCCCCAATACGCCGGAGCCTCCGGGCTGACGCTGCTGAGTGAGGCCGCCCGGATTGTCCGCGGAGCAGGGTTCGAGATCGGCAACGTGGCTGTGCAGCTGATCGGCAACAGGCCCAAGTTCGCTCCCCGCCGCGCCGAGGCTGAAGCGGTCCTCTCCGGTGCTGCCGGCGCTCCCGTGAGCGTCTCGGCGACGACCACGGACGCCCTGGGCTTCACCGGACGCGGGGAAGGCATTGCCGCCGTCGCAACCGCCATTGTTGTCCGGGTCTAGATGTCTCCGCCTTGCGCGGGTTGCGGCCTCCCCAGGCGCCGCGCGATAGCCTAGAGCGGTGAGCTTGAGATTCTATGACACCGCTTCCGCGCAGGTCCGTGACTTTGTTCCCCTGAAAGAGGGGGAGGTCAGCCTGTACTACTGCGGCGCCACGGTGCAGGGGCGGCCGCATGTGGGGCACATCCGCTCCGCGATCGCCTTTGACCAGCTCACGCGCTGGCTGCAGTTCCGGGGCTACCGGGTCACCACTGTCCGCAACGTGACGGACATTGATGACAAGATCCTGGCGAAGTCCGCTGAATCGATGGGCGCGAAGCCCGGGCCCGACGTCGTTCCCGACGAGCCCTGGTGGGCCCTGGCGTACCGCTTCGAGCAGGAATTCGCCAAGGCCTATGACACGCTCGGCGTGCAGCGGCCCACCTATGAGCCCCGCGCCACCGGCCATATTCCGGAAATGCATGCCCTGATTGCACGCCTGATTGAGGCGGGCCACGCCTACCCGGCACTGGATGATTCCGGTGACGTGTACTTCGACGTCCGATCCTGGAAGAACTACGGCTCCCTGACCCGGCAAAACATCGACGACATGCAGGCAGCGCCCGACGCCGGCCCGCGCGGCAAGCGTGACCCGCGCGACTTTGCGCTGTGGAAGGGGTCCAAGGAAGGCGAGCCGGAAACTGCTGCGTGGGACAGTCCCTGGGGCAGGGGACGCCCGGGCTGGCACCTGGAATGCTCGGCCATGGTTACCAAGTACCTTGGCGCGCAGTTCGACATCCACGGCGGCGGACTGGACCTGCGCTTCCCGCACCACGAAAATGAAATGGCCCAGTCGCAGGCGGCCGGTGACGGCTTCGCGAACTTTTGGATGCACAACGGCATGGTCACCTTTGAGGGTGAAAAAATGTCCAAGTCCATCGGCAATACGGTCAGCCCGGAGGAGATGCTCGCTGCTGCGTCCCCGCGGGTGGTGCGGTATTACCTGGGACAGGCGCACTACCGCTCGGTGCTCGACTACCGGCCTACCTCGCTGCAGGAAGCCGCCGCGGCGGTGGAACGGATCGACGGGTTTATCGCCAAGTCACGCGCAAAGGTGTACGGCACCGGGGACCACGGCTTTGTCCTGAGCAGCCGTGCCATGCCCGATGCCTTCGCTGCCGCCATGGATGATGACCTCAACGTCCCCCAGGCGCTTGCCGTGCTGCACGATACCGTCCGTGCCGGGAACACCGCCCTGGCCGACGGCAATACTGACGCGGTCCGGGACGCACTGCACGCGGTGCTGACCATGACGGGAGTCCTTGGCCTGGATGACGTCCGGCAGCCCGCGGCCGGTACCGGCGCCGAACACCGGGCCCTGGACGCACTGGTCCAGGCCCAGCTGGAAGAGCGGCGGACTGCGCGCGCCGCTCGCGACTGGGCCCGCGCTGACGCCATCCGGGATTCGCTGGCAGCGGTGGGCATCACCGTGGAAGACACGGCTGAGGGAGCCAGCTGGAGCATGGACCAGGCCTGAGTTGGCCAGGGCGGGGGCCTGGAATGTTTGCTTTCGGAGTACACTGCCCGGCGTGGAACACGCATGCCCGCGAGCCTGCGTAGACTAGAAGTAATGCTTTCTTCTAGGTTTAAGGTGTAATCGATGGCCAACAACGGACGTCCCGGCGCAATGCGTAAAGCCAAAAAGGGCCCCAGCGGGGGCACCGGTGGATTGGGCCGCAAAGCCCTTGAGGGCAAAGGACCCACCCCCAAAGCCGAAGACCGCCCTTACCACAAGGCGTTTAAGAACAAGCAGCTCTCCGAGCGTTCGGCAGCCAAGCGCGGGGACTCCCGCGACAACCGGGCCGCCGGCGGCCGCAGCGGAACCAACGTCCGCGGCAAGGTGGCTGAGGAAGTTGTCACCGGCCGGAACTCAGTGGTGGAAGCCCTGCGCGCCGGAATTCCCGCCAAGGCTCTGCACGTTGCTGTCCGGATCGACATGGACGACCGCGTGCGCGAATCCCTCAAGATGGCGGCTGACCGCGGCCTTCCCGTGATGGAGACGCACAAGCCCGAGCTGGACCGCATGACCAATGACGCCGTCCACCAGGGCCTGGTCCTGCAGATCCCGCCGTATGAATACGCCGACCCCACGGACCTGGCCCAGGAGACCATTGAGGCCTGGAAGAAGGGGCACATCCGCAACGCGCCCCTGTTCGTGGCGCTGGACGGCATTACCGACCCGCGCAACCTGGGTGCCATCATCCGCTCCGCATCCGCCTTTAGCGCCCACGGCGTCATTGTTCCGGAACGCCGTGCAGTGGGCATGACCGCCTCCGCGTGGAAGACCAGCGCCGGTGCAGCCGTCCGCGTTCCGGTGGCCCGCGCGGGCAACCTGAACAACACACTGAAGACGTTCAAGAAAATGGGCATCTTCGTGCTCGGCCTGGACGGCGACGGCGACGTGTCCCTGCCGGATATCGTCCTGGCCAAGGACCCGGTTTGCATCGTTGTAGGCTCCGAAGGCAAGGGCCTGTCCCGCCTGGTCCGCGAAAACTGCGACCAGATCGTGTCCATTCCCATCGACTCCGCCATGGAATCGCTCAATGCGTCCATGGCCGTGGGCATCAGTTTGTACGAAATTTCACGGCAGCGTTCCGCCTGACCCCAGGCGGAGTAATCCGAGAGGCAGCATGGCAGACTTGACCAGCATTCAGCAGGGCCAAGCCGCCGCGCGGCGGGTTTCCCGGCCCTTTCCCCTTGGCGTAAGGAACTCAGTTCCCGGCGTTGATGAGGTGCCGGGAACCGTCAACGTCTCTGTCTACGCACCGGGCCTGACCGGCGTCGACGTCTATTTTGAGACGGCGCCGGGCCAGTGGTCCTCAGCGCCACTGGGGGAGTCCGTGGCCGGGATCCACCACGGACGCGTCAGCGGCCTGGCTTACGGCAGCCGGTACGGTTTCTGGCCGTCAGACCGGCCGCTTCCAGGAGAGCCGGGTACCTTCCAGCTCCTGCTGGACCCCTACGGTCGTGGAATTGACGAAGTCCCGCGTCCGGGGGACATCCCGCTGTTCTTTTCCGAATATGTTGACCAGTCCTTTGACTGGGGCGATTCGCGCCAACCGCACACGCCGTGGCGAGACACCGTTATTTACGAGGCGCACGTCCGCGGGCAGACAATGCTCCACCCGGACATCCCCGAAGAACTGCGCGGAACGTATGCCGGCATGGCCCATCCGGTCATGGTGGATTACCTCAGCAATCTTGGCATCACCGCCGTGGAACTGCTGCCCGTGCATTTCCACACCGATGAAGCGCACCTGCGCCGCCTGGGCCTGACCAACTACTGGGGTTACAACACGCTGGGCTTCTTTGCCCCGCACACCGCGTACGCCACTGCGTCCGCCCGGGCTGCCGGTGCAAAGGCGGTGCAGGACGAGTTCAAATCGATGGTCCGTTCCCTGCACGAAGCCGGCCTCGAAGTGATCCTGGACGTCGTGTACAACCACACTGCCGAAGGTACCAAGGATCAGCCGGCACTGAGCTGGCGCGGACTCGGCGACAACCAGTACTACCGCCACGACGGAGAAGGCAGTTATCTGGACACCACCGGCTGCGGCAACACCCTGGACTTCAGTGAACCACGCGTCATCCAGATGGCCTTGGACTCGCTGCGCTACTGGGTCCAGGAATACCGGGTGGACGGTTTCCGGTTTGATCTTGCTCCCGCCCTGTGCCGGGGCGGAGACGGCCGCTACGACCGCCGGCATCCTTTCCTGGTGGCGGTGGCCGCCGACCCCGTGCTCCACGGCGTCAAGCTCATCGCCGAGCCCTGGGACATCGGGCACGACGGTTGGCAGACCGGGAACTTCCCGCCCGGCTGGGCCGATTGGAATGACAGGTTCCGGGATACCACCAGGGACTTCTGGCTGCGCGGCCAGGCATCGCTGGCTGCCGGCGGGGCCGGCGGACCGCTGGCGATGATTGCCGGGTCGCTGGCAGGATCCGCGGATCTTTTTGCCGGGTCCGGGCGAACCTCCCTGGCCTCCGTCAACATGGTCACTGCGCATGACGGCTTCACCCTTGCGGACCTCACCTCCTACGAGCAGAAGCACAATGAGGCCAACGGGGAAGAGAACCGGGACGGCAGCAATGAAAACCGCAGCTATAACCACGGAGTGGAAGGCCCAACCCCGGATGAAGAGGTAGGGTCCCGCCGGGAGCAGACTGCACGCAACATTATGGCCACCCTGCTGATGTCCCTGGGCGTTCCCATGCTGACGGCGGGGGATGAATTTGGCCGCACCCAGCAGGGCAACAACAACGCCTACTGCCAGGACGGCCCCTTGACGTGGCTGCACTGGGACCTGGACGAGGCCGGCCGGCGCATGCTGTCAACCACCCGGAGACTGCTTCACCTTCGCCGCGAATTCCTGGCCTCACAGCCGTATCGGTTTCCGGCCGATGCCAGGGAAGCCTCGCTCCTCTGGTTTGATGCGCAGGGCCAGCCCATGGCGCAGGATAAGTGGCAGGATCCCGCCTGCCGGGTGGTCCAACTCCTGGTGGGTTCCCAAACCGGTGAGCTGAGGGGCCTGCTGGTCCTGAACGGCTCGCAGCAGGACACCTGCATAACGCTGCCCGATGCACAGGCCCTGGCCGGCTCAGGAGCGGTTCGGGATGAGAACCATGCCTACGAGCTGATGCTGAGTACATCAGCCCGGAAAGACGGTGACACCGGCGCCAAGCTGCGCGGCGGCGAGCGGGACCTCCTGCCGGCGAACTCGGTCAGCCTGTACCGCGCCTAGGCGTTGACCACCAGCCCCAGCTCTGCCTTGGATGCCAGCCCCGAGTGAACGGGAAGCACCCGGACGGTGTAACCAAAGGGGCCGGCCTGTTCAATGCCGATCGTGCCGGAGAACTGGTGCCGGCCGGATCCGAGGTCTTGGACGTGGTCCAGCTCCGCGGTCCGCGGGTCGGCCAACTGGTCATTTTCCAGCGCCTTGCCGTAGGCAACTTCCACGCTGACGTCTTCCGGCCGCAGGGATCCCAGCGACACATAGGCCTGAACGGTTAGCCGGTCACCAATTTGGGGGTCGTCGCTGATGCCGATCGAGTCCACATGCTCCACTGAAACGCCGGACCAGCCGTCACGCACCCGGGTGATCCACGCAGCCAGCTCCTTGGCCGCCGCGTAGCCGTCCGCGGACGCGGCCCGCCACGACTGTCCTGCCGGGCGGTACAAGCCGTTGACGTAATCGCGCAGCATGCGGTTGGCGGAGACCGCCGGCCCCAAATCAGCCAGGGTGTGCTTGACCATTTCCAGCCACTCAGCGGGCAGGGCGTCGGACGGCGGGTCGGAAGGGCCGGCCGCACCGGCTTCGGCCGGAGGCTCCTTGCCGTAGAACATCGGGGTTACGGAGCTCTCCAGGAGGTCGTACAGCGCTGACGCCTCCAAGTCATCGCGCTGATCCGGACTGTAAACCTCCCGCGTGTGCGCTCCCTTTGTCGGGTTGGCGGAGGGAATGGCCCAGCCATTGTCGCCGTCGTACATCTCGTCCCACCAGCCGTCGAGGATGGAGAGATTGAGCCCGCCGTTAATCGCGGATTTCATGCCCGAGGTTCCGGAGGCTTCCAACGGACGCAGCGGATTGTTCAGCCACACATCGCAGCCCGGAAACAGGGTCCGGGCCATGGCGATGTCGTAGTTGGGCAGGAACACAATCCGGTGGCGGACCTCCGGATCGTCGGTAAACCGGACGAGGTCCTGGATCATGCGCTTGCCCTGTTCATCTGCCGGGTGTGACTTGCCGGCCACCACAACCTGCAGGGGGTGCGTGGGATGCAGCAGGAGGGCCTTGAGCCGCGCGGGATCCCGAAGCATCAGGGTCAGGCGCTTATAGGTGGGGACCCGGCGGGCAAACCCGATGGTGAGGATGTCCGGATCCAGCACCTGCTCGGTCCAGGCCAGCTCGGCGTCCGTGGCGCCGCGGTTGCGCCACGCGGCACGCACCCGCCGGCGGACGTCCTGGACCAGGTTGGACCGAAGGCGCCGGCGCAGGTCCCACAGGTCCTTGTCGCTGATTTCGTACGCGCGGCTCCAGTCCCGGTCGTGGACGGTTTCGACGCCGAACTTCTCCCGAGCCAGCTTGGTCAGCTCCGGATCGACCCAGGTGGGGACATGCACGCCGTTGGTTACCGAGGTGATCGGAACTTCGGAGACATCGAAACCGGGCCAGAGCCCGGAAAACATCTCACGGGACACTGCCCCGTGCAGCTTGGCCACGCCGTTGGCGCGCTGGGCCAGCCGAAGCCCCATGACTGCCATGTTGAATTTGGAAGGGTCTCCGCCCTCATAGCTTTCAGCACCCAGTCCCAGCACCTTGTCCGTCGGAACTGACTGCGCCAGTCCGGCACTGAAGAAATGGCGGATCTGCGACTGATCAAAGCGGTCGATGCCCGCCGGTACGGGAGTGTGGGTGGTGAAGACGGTTCCGGCACGGGTGGCCGTCAGCGCTTCCTCCCAGCCCATGCCGTTGTCCATCAGCTCCCGGATGCGCTCAATGCCCAGGAACCCGGCGTGGCCTTCATTGGTGTGGAAGACTTCGGGAGCTGCGGTGCCGGAGAGGCGTTCGTAGACACGCAGCGCCTTAACCCCGCCCATACCCAGCAGCAGTTCCTGCTGCAACCGGTGGTCGCCGCCGCCGCCGTACAGCCGGTCGGTGATGCCGCGGGCGGCGTCGTCGTTGCCCACAACATCAGAATCCAGCAGCAGAAGGGGAACGCGGCCGACGTCGGCGCGCCAGATCTGCGCCAAAAGCCGGCGGTTGTTGGGCAACGGCAGGCTGATGCGGGCGGGGGTGCCGTCCTCTTCCCGGAGCAGCGTGAGCGGCAGTCCGTTGGGGTCCAGCACCGGATAGGTCTCCAGCTGCCAGCCGTCCCGGGACAGTGCCTGCTTGAAGTAGCCGGCCTGGTACAGCAGTCCCACTGCAATCAGCGGAACACCCAGGTCAGAGGCGGACTTGAGATGGTCACCGGCAAGGATGCCCAAACCACCGGAATACTGCGGCAGGACGGCGCTGATGCCGTACTCGGGGGAGAAGTAGGCCACTGCACTCGGCGCGTCCTCACCAAGGGACTGGTACCAGCGAGGCTCCTCCAGGTACGCGTCCAGATCTGCACCCAGATCCTGAATCCGCTGCACCAGGCCGCCGTCCTGCGCCATCCGCTCCAAGCTGCTGCGGCTCACTGAGCCGAGGAACTTGACCGGGTCCTGGCCGCTGGCATGCCAGGCAGCGGGATCCAGGTCCGCGAAGAGGCGGGTGGTCGGCTCATGCCAGGACCACCGCAGGTTCGAGGCCAGCTTGCTCAGGGGAGCGATGCTGTCGGGGAGGACGGTTCGGACAGTAAACCTTCGAATAGCCTTCACCCCGGTTACGCTAGCGCAAAGGGGGGCCGAAATGGCATGGTGGAGCGAAAGAACCCTTCAAATTACGGCCCATCCCGGCCGGACGCCGGAACTCCCTGCAATTGCCTGCAATACGCAGTGCGGCGTGCGTGAAAACACCTAAAAGTACGTTGCCTTAGCATTCTGCTCGGATTATCGCTAACGTCTAGTGTGTGACCAGTTCCAGTGCGAAGCCATCTAATGTCCTGCCCGCTGAGGAACTCCGGTTCGGCCGGATTCCCATCATCAATGTGACCCCAGTTGTGGAATGTGGCCGCATCCCGGCCAAAGCAATTCCCGGGGAAGACCTGGTAGTTGGAGCTACCGTCTTCCGTGAGGGACACGACCTCGTGGGAGTCAGCGCGGTCCTCTATGACCCCGAAGGGATGGAGGTGCAGCGTGTCCGCATGCACCCCGTGGGAATCGGCCTGGACCGCTGGAAAGGGCTGATCCGGCCCGAAGCCACCGGGACGTGGAGCTTCGCCGTTGAGGGCTGGGCGGATCTGTACTCCACCTGGCACCACAATGCTGAAGTAAAGATCAACGCCAATGTGGACGTTGAACTGATGCTGGCCGAAGGGGCTGCCCTGTTCCGCCACGCTGCAGAGAACCGCGATGGTGATGACGCCGCCGTGTTCGGCGCCGTTGCCGATGCGCTCGCGGACACCGGACTGCCGGCTGCAGAGCGTCTGGCCGCCAGTGCGTCGGATGCAGTGCTCGCGGTATTGGAACGTGATCCCATCCGTGATCTGGTGACAAGCAGCCCCCGTTACCCGCTGAACGTCGAGCGCGAGCTGGCCGGCCGCGGCTCCTGGTACGAGTTCTTCCCCCGCTCCGAAGGCGCCGTGCAGGACCCCGCAACCCGCGAATGGACCTCCGGCACCTTCCGCACCGCGGCCCTCAGCCTGGAACGTGTGGCCGGTATGGGTTTTGACGTCATTTACCTTCCCCCGGTCCATCCGATCGGCACCAGCCACCGGAAGGGACCCAACAACACCCTCGTGGCCGGCCCCGGAGACCCGGGCTCTCCCTGGGCCATCGGTTCTTCAGAAGGCGGCCATGACGCCATCCACCCTGATCTGGGCACCTTCGAAGACTTCGATGCCTTTGTGGACACCGCCAGGAACCTGAACCTGGAAGTTGCCATTGACCTGGCCCTGCAGGCATCACCGGACCACCCCTGGGTCACCAGCCATCCGGAGTGGTTCACCACCCGGGTGGACGGTTCGATTGCCTATGCCGAAAACCCGCCGAAGAAGTACCAGGACATCTACCCCCTGAACTTCGACAATGACTTCACGGGGCTCTCCGAAGAGATCCTGCGGATTGTGCTGATGTGGATCGGCCACGGCGTGAAGATTTTCCGGGTGGACAACCCGCACACCAAGCCCCTGATGTTTTGGGAATGGCTGATCAAAACCGTCAATGAGAAGCACCCGGACGTGATTTTCCTGGCCGAGGCGTTCACTCGCCCGCCCATGATGCACGCCCTGGGCATGGCGGGCTTCCAGCAGTCCTACACCTACTTCACCTGGCGGAACAGCCGCAAGGAGCTGGAAGAGTACTTCACCGAAGTTTCGTCGCAGACGGCAGCCTTCTTCCGGCCGAACTTCTTTGTGAACACCCCGGACATCCTCACCGAGTTCCTCCAGTACGGCGGCCCGGGCGCCTTCAAGATCCGCGCCGTGCTGGCCTCCACCGCCAGCCCGCTCTGGGGGCTCTATGCCGGATACGAACTGTACGAGCACGTGGCCCGTCCCGGCGCCGAGGAATACATCGACAACGAGAAATTCGAGTACAAGCAGCGCGATTTTGCGACTGCCGAGGCAGAGGGCCGCAGCCTGGCCCCCTACATCACCCGGCTCAACCAGATCCGCCGCTTCCACCCGGCCCTTGGCGACCTGCAGAACCTGACCGTGCACTCCAGCACTGACGAGGCAACCGTGGTGTATTCCAAGCACAAGCAGGTCCGTCCGGGAGACCCGTCCAGCAAGGACACGCTCATCATCGTGGTGAACACAGACCCGCACAGTGCCCGCGAGTGCAGCGTGTCCCTTGATCTGGATGCCCTGGAGCTGAACCCGCAGGACTTCAACGAAGACGGAACCTTCTGGGTCGACGACCTCATCAGCGGCAACAGCTGGCGCTGGGGAGCCAACAACTATGTCCGTCTGGACGCCCATTTTGAGCCTGCACACATCTTGTCAGTTCGGAGGAACTCCTAGTGCCCAACCAGTTTCAGCTGCATGCTCCCGGTCTCACCAACGATCCCCATTGGTACCGCAAGGCTGTGTTTTATGAAGTCCTCGTGCGCGGGTTCGCAGATGCCAACGGAGACGGCTCGGGTGACTTCGGCGGCCTGATCGACAAACTCGATTATCTGCAGTGGCTGGGCATCGACTGCCTGTGGCTCCCCCCGTTCTTCAAGTCCCCGCTGCGCGACGGCGGATACGACATCTCCGACTACTACGACGTCCTGGACGAGTTCGGCACGATCAGCGACTTCAAGCGCCTGGTGGCCGAAGCCCACGCCCGCGGACTGCGCGTGATCATCGACCTGCCGGTGAACCACACCTCGGACAAGCATCCGTGGTTCGAAGAATCCCGCAACGATCCCGACGGCCCTTACGGTGACTTCTACGTCTGGTCAGACACCGACGAGAAGTATGAGGACGCCCGAATCATCTTTGTGGACACCGAGGAGTCCAACTGGGCGTTCGACCCGGTCCGGCGCCAGTTCTACTGGCACCGCTTCTTCAGCCACCAGCCGGACCTCAACTTTGAGAACCCCAAAGTTGTCGAGGCAATTTTTGACGTGGTCCGGTTCTGGCTGGACCAGGGCATCGACGGATTCCGTGCCGATGCAATTCCGTACCTCTTCGAGGAGGACGGCACCAACTGCGAGAACCTCCCGGCGACGCACCGGTTCCTCAAGGACCTGCGCACCATGGTTGATGAGAACTACCCCGGCCGCGTGATCGTTGCCGAGGCCAACCAGATGCCGCACGAAGTCGTGGAGTACTTCGGTGATGAAACCGGTCCGGAGTGCCACATGGCATTCCACTTCCCGATCATGCCCCGGCTGTTCTACGCGCTGCGCGACCAGAAGGCCGCACCCATCGTGCAGACCATGGAAGAGACGCCGGACATTCCGGCCGGGGCCCAGTGGGGAACCTTCCTGCGCAACCATGACGAGCTGACGCTGGAAATGGTGACCAACGAAGAGCGCCAGGCCATGCTCGGCTGGTATGCACCGGATTCCCGCATGCGGGCCAACATCGGTATCCGCAGGCGGCTCTCTCCGCTGCTGGACAACTCCCGCTCCGAAGTGGAACTGATCCATGCACTCCTGCTCTCCCTGCCCGGCAGTCCGTTTCTGTACTACGGGGACGAGATCGGCATGGGGGACAACATCTGGCTTGAGGACCGTGACTCGTCGCGTACCCCCATGCAGTGGAACCCGGACCGAAACGCAGGCTTCTCCACGGCCGACCCCGGAAAACTGTATCTGCCGGTCGTCCAGTCGCTGGTGTACCACTACAACCACGTGAATGTGGAGGCGCAGCTGGCCAGCTCCAGCTCGCTCCTGCACTGGATCCGGCAGATGATCATGGTCCGGCGCGCCCATCCCGCCTTTGGGCTGGGTTCCTACCGGAACGTCCCCACGGAAGCAGAGTCAGTACTCGCGTTCCTGCGGGAGCTCCCGGCGGACAATCCCGAGGGTGAGGTGGGAGAGGTGATGTTCTGCATCTTCAACCTGTCCCAGCACCCGGTTTCCGCCACGGTCAGCCTGCCGGAATTCGCCGGCCGCGGTTTGCGTGATGCCTTTGGCGGAACGCCGTTCCCGGCTTTCGGCGCTGACGGCTCCGTGACCCTGACACTGGGCAGCCACGATTTCTACTGGCTGCGGCTGCGTTCACCCAAGTCCAACATGTCCTCACCCCAGACCGAGGCAATTCCCCTCATTCCCATCTCGGAGGCCCTGAAGAAATGACCCAGCTGACGCCGTCCCTTCCGGAACTCCTGACCGCGTGGCTTCCGCAGCAGCGCTGGTTCCCCGCGAAGGGACGTGAAATCGTCCTCGACCGGGTCGGGGGAATCCGCCTGGAGGATGCTTCCGGGTCTGCCGATCTGGAGGTGCACCTGATTGCGGTGAGCTCCGGCCAGCGGACCGATGTCATCAACGTGCCCGTCAGTTCCTACGGTGCGCCGGTGCCGGAACTGGAAGAGTTCCTGCTGGGACGCGTGGAACACGCGGAGCTGGGAGAGCGCTGGCTGTATGACGCCGCCGCAGATCCGTTGTTTGTGACTGCCTGGCTGGAGATGATGCGTACCCAGTCCTCCTCCCTGGACGGACACACGCACGGCGTCGCACTGGACGGATTCGACGAGTGGCCGCCCTTTGAGGGCAAGGCCCCCGCGAAGCTCCTCAAGGGCGAACAGTCCAACACATCGGTGGTGGTGCGCTCCGAACCCACCCAGCTGATCGTCAAGTTCTACCGTGTGCTGGCCGCAGGTGAGAGCCCGGATGTGCAGGTCAGCGCGGCCCTCACCGCAGCAGGCTCCTCTGATGTTCCGGCGACGCTGGGCTGGGTGACCGGAAGCTGGAAGGATCCGCTGGCGGACGACGGCGACACCTGGGTCACGGGGCACCTCAGCGTCCTGCGCGAGTTCATTCCGAACAGCGAAGATGCGTGGCGGCCCGCCTCCGCCGCGGCCGTCAGCAACGCTGATTTCACCGCCGAAGCTGAAGAGCTCGGTGCGGTCACCGGCCGCATCCACCGGCAGCTGGCGGAGGCTTTTGGGAGCCAGCCGCCCAGCCCGGCCGAGCGCGCCGAATTCCTTGAGTCCCTGGAAAACCGCATCCGCTGGGCCTGGAAGGAAGCCCGGAGCTACGTGGGGGAGTACGACGAACCCCTGGAACACCTCCTCCAGCAGATTGCGAACCTCCAGGAACTCCCCAACCTCCAGCGGATCCACGCGGATTACCACCTGGGCCAGGTACTGAAGTCGGGCAGCCACGGCTGGCTCGTTCTCGACTTTGAAGGCGAGCCGCTGCGGCCGGCCGCCCAGCGCAGTGTTCCGGACGCCCCGCTGCGGGACGTGGTGGGCATGCTCCGGTCCATTGACTACGCCGCCGGCGTTGCGCTCGTTGAGGCCGCAGATGACACGGACGGTGCCGGCACCAGTTCCCGCGACCAGCAGCGCCGCGGCCTCGAAGCCGCACGTTGGGCAGCAAATGCCTCCGAAGCTTTCCTGCGCGGATATGAAAAAGAAACCGGAACGCAGATCAACCGCAGCGACCCGCTGTATCTGGCCCTGTGGCTCGACAAGGCCCTATACGAAGTCGTCTATGAAATCCGCAACCGCCCCAATTGGATCCGCGTGCCTGTGGCTGCCGTACGGCAGATTTTGGAACAGGCCCGCCAGCAGGGTCCCGGGACGAGCAGCCAGGAAGAGAACTCAGTGAATAAGATGCCCCAGCCGGACCGTGCGGCGAAGAAGTCCGTATCGGAGCCTGCCCTGCCAGCCGTTCCCGATGCAGCCGCATCCCCCGAAGCGGCTCTTTCAGCTGAGCCTGCCGACGCCGTCGTCCCTGCAGAGGCGACTGCCCCCGTGCCGGCACACCGCAATCCGCTGCCTGTTTCCGATGACATCCTGCAGGCCGTGTCCGAAGGCCGCTACTACCAGCCGCACGCAGTACTTGGCGCCCATCTGGATGATCAGGGGCTCGTGACCATCCGGACCCTCCGCCCGCTGGCTGAAACCGTGACGGCGGTGACGTCGGAGGGGCGAATCGAGCTCCGGCACGAGCACAACGGCATTTGGGTGGGCACGCTGCCCGCCGCACGTCCCGGGCAGGTTCCGGACTACCGTCTGGAAGTGACCTATGCGGGACTTGCCCCGCAGCTTTTCGATGACCCCTACCGGTTCCTTCCGTCGCTGGGAGAGATTGACCTGCACCTCATTGGTGAAGGCCGGCACGAGAATCTCTGGACAGTACTGGGCGCCAACGTGCATCACTACAAGTCCGTTCTGGGGGACATCGACGGAGTGAGCTTTGCCGTCTGGGCACCCAACGCCCAGATGGTTCGGGTTATTGGCGACTTCAACGCCTGGGACGGCCGGGTCAACGCGATGCGTTCCCTCGGCAGCTCGGGTGTCTGGGAATTGTTCATTCCCGGCGTTCAGCCCGGTGCCAGGTACAAGTTCGAGATCCTCGGCGGCGACGGTGTGTGGCGCGAAAAGGCGGATCCCATGGCCCAGGCAACGGAGGTTCCGCCGCTGACGGGTTCCCGGGTGGTGGAGTCGACGTACGCGTTCTCCGATTCCGAATGGATGGAAGCACGCGCTGCCCGAGATCCGCACAACGCGCCGATGAGCGTCTATGAAGTACACCTTGGGTCCTGGCGTCTCGGCCTGGATTACCGCCAGCTGGCCGACCAGCTGGCCGAGTACGTCAAGTGGCAGGGATTCACGCACGTGGAGTTCATGCCCGTGGCAGAGCACCCCTTCGGCGGATCCTGGGGCTACCAGATCACGTCCTACTTCGCTCCCACCGCAAGGTTCGGGCACCCGGACGATTTCCGCTACCTGGTGGACAAGCTGCATCAGGCCGGCATCGGCGTCATTCTGGACTGGGTCCCCGGGCACTTCCCCAAGGACGAGTGGGCGCTGGCCAAGTTTGACGGGCAGACGCTCTACGAACACGGAGATCCGCTCCGCGGCGAGCAGCCTGACTGGGGCACCCTGATCTTCGACTACGGCCGCCGGGAAGTCCGCAACTTCCTCGTTGCCAACGCCATTTACTGGCTCGAAGAGTTCCATATCGACGGCCTGCGCGTCGATGCAGTGGCATCCATGCTGTATCTGGACTACTCGCGGCCTGCAGACCAGTGGCGTCCCAATGCCTTCGGTGGCCGGGAAAACCTTGAAGCGATTTCCTTCCTCCAGGAAGTCAATGCCACGGCATACCGGAGGGTACCCGGCATCGTGATGATTGCCGAGGAGTCCACTGCCTTCCCGGGGGTAACGCAGCCCACCAGCAGCGGAGGCCTGGGGTTCGGGCTGAAGTGGAACATGGGGTGGATGCACGACACCCTCGAGTACATGGCTGAGGATCCCATCAACCGGATGTACCACCACGCCAAGCTGACGTTCTCCCTGGTCTACGCCTACACGGAGAACTTCCTGCTGCCGATCAGCCACGACGAAGTTGTGCACGGCAAGGGATCCCTCCTGCGGAAGATGCCGGGGGACCGGTGGCAGCAGCTGGCCAACCTCCGCGCCTACCTTGCCTTCCAGTGGGCACATCCGGGTAAGCAGCTCATCTTCATGGGCACTGAGTTTGCCCAGGAGGCGGAATGGTCGGAGCAGTACGGACTGGACTGGTTCCTGACCGACACCCCGCAGCATAAGGGCGTGCAGCTGCTGGTCCGCCAGCTCAATGAGATCTACCAGAACACACCGGCTCTCTTTGACCGTGACAACGAGCCGGCCGGGTTCCAGTGGATCAATGAGAACGACGGCGCCCACAATGCGCTGTCCTTCATCCGCTACGACCACCAGGGAAACCCGCTGGTGTGCATCGCGAACTTTGCCGGCACCCCGCACGAGAACTTCCGCATCGGGCTCCCGTGGGCCGGCGAATGGGTGGAAGCGCTCAATACTGATGCCGCTGAGTTCGGCGGCTCCGGTGTAGGCAACATGGGGGTTGTTGAAGCGGTGGAAGGCGGCTTCGACGGACAGCCCGCCTCTGCAACGCTAACGGTCCCGCCGCTGGGCGTGCTCTACCTCAAGCCGCACGCCTCCTAGCTCGGAGCAAGACCCCTGGGACCGTCCGCTGCTGCGGGCGGTTCCGGGGGAATCGGTGATCGTTTCGGGCCGGTTTATCCCGCCCCAAAATCGTGCTAGAGTTAGTACCCGCGCTGATCGAGGCAACGAGAACAGCTGAGCGTCACGAGGCCTGAGCCTCAACCGGTTCGCCGGATCGACAATCAGCCGTTTTGACAGTCTCTGGTTGGAGCGGTAAGATTGAAAAGTTGCTCCGGAGCGATGCAGAGCGGATGATCCCTTGGATCAGAGCCTGTTGGTGCCGGAAGCAGTCTGTTGTTTGAGAACTCAATAGTGTGCCAAGTTTATTGATACCAATTATTTTAATTGGTTGAACAGGCTGTGACCGCCCACCCCGTGGGTATGG
>NZ_JBIWDW010000009.1:0-164474 GCF_044762205.1 Arthrobacter sp. NPDC097144
ATCACCAGGATGTTTTTGGTGGGGTTTGGCCGCCATGCTCAGGATGTTTTGCAACTCCCGGCCGCGGCGACTTAGAAGACTCTACACGGGGTTCGAGGCCCGCGCAAATCGGCTGGCGAACGCCCGAAGCGGCCGGCGAATTAGGCCACCGGCCACCGTCGTCGGGGCCTAGTTTCCGCCCTCAGCCAGTGAGACTTCCACGGGCTCGTAATCCGCGCCCCTGGTGTCCACGCCTTCTTCCTCCAGCTCCGCGAGCGCCTTCCCGACGTACTCATTGGTATAGGCGGTTGCCGGCGGTTCGGTGGTCAGGATGGTCGCCCCGGTTTCATTCTGCGTACCCATGGCGATGTCCACCGTGTTCTTCCACGCTGTCTCATCGATCATTCCCACGCCGCTGGTGGAGGGGAAGATGAGCTTGTTGGTCTCGTTCGTCATCCACAGCTGGTGGCTCTGGCCCAGGGTGGATCCCGCCTCGGTCACGATGCGGGCCGCGTCCTCGGGATTGTCCTTCGCATAGATCCAGCCCTTGATCGCTGCCTTGATGAAAGCGGTGGTGGTCTCCTGGTACTCGGCATCATCGGCAAGCCGGCCCGCGTCCGCCCAGATCGCGTCCTGCAGCATCGCGGATCCCTCGTCGTTCCAGTCAATAACGCTCAGGTCCCCGGGCCGGTACAGCTCCCCCGTGTCCGGATTGACGGTCTCCAGCACCTGCGCATATTCGTTGTAGGTCATGGCCTGCGCTGCATCGATGTCCCCGGACAGGAAGCCGTTCATGTCAAAGGCCTGCTGGATCAGTTCAATATCCCCCGGATCAACGCCGGCGTCCTTCATTCCGGCGAACAGCTCCCATTCGTTGCCGTAACCCCAGGAGCCCACTTTCTTTCCGGCGAGGTCTTCCGGCCCGTCAATCCCGGAATCCGCCATCGCCACCTGCAAAGTGGCGCTGCGCTCAAAGATCTGCGCCACGTCGGTAATGTTGGCGCCCTGCTCAATCGATCCCAAGACCTTGGGCACCCAGGAAATCGCGTAGTCCACGTCCCCGGACGCGAGCACGTCCTGCGGCACGATGTCCGCTCCGCCTTCAACGATCTCCACGTCCAGGCCCTCATCTTCAAAGAACCCCTGATCCAGTGCCGCGTAATAGCCGGCAAACTGTGCCTGAGCGAACCACTGCAGCTGCAGCTTGACCGGGGTCAGCCCCTCGGCGTCCCCGCCGCCGTCCGCTGCCCCGCTGCCCGAGGCGCAGCCGGCCAGGACCAGTGCTGCAGCGGTTCCGGCCGCTGCAGCCGTGCGGATGCGTTTTTTCTGTGCCGTCTCTTTTCTCTGTGCCGTCTCTTTTCGATGTGCCGTTTCGTTTCGATGTGCCGTTTCTTTTCCATGTGCCATGTCATTGCCTCCAGTGGGTGAGCGGGTGAGCGGGACGAAGAACAGCAGCGTGCGCCGGAATGAGCTAGTGCCGGGAACTGTATTTCTCCAGCGCTGCGGTTGCGCCGAAGAACAGCAGGCCGACGACGACGGCGCCCAGCACGTAGGCCCAGGCCAGCGTGTAGTTGCTGCCGGCAGCGGCGGAGGTGATGGATTTGCCCAGTCCGCCCACCGGGCCGCCGAAGTACTCGGCAATCAGCGCCGAAATCACTGCCAGCGAGGAGGCGATCCGCAGCCCGGTGAACATATAGGGCACTGCACTGGGCAGGGTGACTGCGCGGGTGACCTGCCAGCGGCCCGCGGCGTAGGAGCGCATCAGGTCCCGGTGCACCGGCAGGACCTGCCGGAATCCGCGCAGCGAGTTCACGTACACGGGGACAAACACGGCGATCCCCGCAACGATCTGCCGGGGCGCTTCCTCCCCGGCGCCGAACATTGTGTACAGCACCGGAGCCACTGCCACGATCGGCACCACGGAAAGAGCCGTCACCGTGGGGCCGGCCAGCCGGTCAAAGACCGGGAGGAACGCTGCCACGACGGCGGCCAGCACCCCGATGACTGCGCCGGCCACCAGACCCGCCAGGGCGTTGGTACCTGTGACGAGCGAGGCCGAGGCAATGTTGCCGAGATTTGCGGCGAATTCAGCGGCGATGGCAAAGGGTCCCGGCAGGACAAACGGAGGAACCGCGAACAGGCTCACCGCGCCCTGCCACAGCAGCACCGCCGCGGCACCCAGCAGCAGCGGCAGCGCGGCCTGCTTCCCGCCGTCGAGC
Source organism: Arthrobacter sp. NPDC097144 (assembly GCF_044762205.1). Taxonomy (NCBI): domain Bacteria; kingdom Bacillati; phylum Actinomycetota; class Actinomycetes; order Micrococcales; family Micrococcaceae; genus Arthrobacter; species Arthrobacter sp. NPDC097144. The sequence continues at coordinate 2,199 of NZ_JBIWDW010000009.1, forward strand.
GCCCTGCCCAGCAGTGCCGGTGACGTGGCTCCCGCTGCCGCCGGCGCTGTGGGAAGCGTTGCGGGCTCCGCCGCCGTCACCGTGTCTCCACTCCGCGCAGGGTTGCCACCCCGGTGCCGTGCAGGGATTCCCGCACCGCGGTGATGGCCGCATAGAAGGCTGTTTCTTCACGCAGGTTCTCGCCGCGCTCCTCCGCGGCTCCGAGCCGGATCGGCAGCACATCCTTGATCCGGCCCGGCCGGGCGGACATGACGAACACGCGGTCGGACAGGAAAACAGCCTCCGGAATGGAGTGGGTAACAAAAACGACGGCGGCACCCGTGTCCGCGCAGATCCGCACCAGCTCGTTCTGCATCCGTTCGCGCGTCATTTCATCCAGTGCACCGAACGGCTCATCCATCAGCAGCAGCCGCGGACTTTCGGCCAGGGACCGGGCGATCGCCACGCGCTGCTGCATGCCGCCTGAGAGCTGGTCCGGAAAGGAATCGGCAAACTCGGCCAGGCCCACCATGTCCAGCAGCTCGTCGACGCGGCGGCCGCGGGCGGGCGCCGCAGCCCCGTGGAGCTGAAGCGGCAGTTCGATATTCGCCCGCACGCTCCGCCACGGCAGCAGCCCCGCCTGCTGGAAGGCGATCCCGTACGCCTGTTCCTTCCGGGCCTGCCGGGCGGTGCGGCCAAACACGCTGATGGTTCCGCTGGTGGGCTCATCAAGATCAGCGATCAGGCGCAGCAGCGTTGACTTGCCGCAGCCCGAGGGGCCGATCAGGGAGACGAACTCCCCCGGCGCCACGCTCAGACTGGCAGCTTCCAACGCTGTGACCGCCCCGCGGTTCGTGGAAAACACCCGATGAACATCCCGGACTTCCACCGCCGGTTCAACTGGTCCGCTCATGATGGTTGTTCTCCTCTGCGGTAGCGGTGCAGGAACAGTCCCAGGACTGTGGTGGCGGTGACGGCAGCCAGCCCCAGCAGGACTGCCCCGAAAATGGGTGCCCAGGGTTTGCCCGGATCTCCGCCGGCGGCGGCCGCATATTCCACGATCATCCGGCCGATCCCGCCCTTCAGCCCGATCGATACTTCCGCCACCACGGCGCCGATGACGGCGTTCGCTGCGGCCAGGCGCAGGGCGGGAAGCAGGAACGGAACACTGGCGGGAAGCCGGAGGAACAGGAAGCTGCGCCACCAGCCCACGGAATAGCTGTGCATCAAATCAAGGTGGCTGGCTGCGGGAGAGGAAAATCCGCGCAGGGCACCGATCGCCACCGGGAAGAAGGCCAGGTAGGAGGCGATGACCGCCACCGACATCCAGTTTTCCCAGGTGAAGGCCCCCACCTCCAGCTGGGATCCCCAGCGCCGCACCAGCGGAGCAATGGCGATCAGCGGAACGGTCTGGCTCAGGATGATCCACGGCAGCAGGGCCGATCCGGCGGAACGGAACCGCTGCATCACCATGGCCAGGCCGGTGCCCACCACTACCCCGATCAGCCATCCCAGCGCCGCAATTCCCAGCGTGAACGCCGCCGCCTGCAGCACGGCGGCCCACAGGGGCAGCGCCCCCGCAGCTGACGTGGCCGGTTCAGCCAGCCGCGCCAGCATGGTCCACAGGTGCGGCATGGCCAGGTCGGAAGTCCGCGGCAGCAGCGGCAGCCCGGCCAGGCTCACACCGTTTTCGGGTCCGGCGAACTTGTACCCTTCCCACAGCAGCACCGGGGCCAGGACCCCGCCGGCGGCCCACCCGATCCGGGCCGCCGGGCCCGCCGTCGGGCTCATGCGCTGCTCATGCCGTTGCGCTCACGTGCTCGCGCAGCGCCGGAATGATGCTCTCGCCGTACACCCGCAGGGTTTCCTCCTTGTTGTCGTGCTGGAGGTAGCCGGCAAACTGCGTCACCCCCAGGGCCTTGAGCTTTTCCAGCTTTTCCATGTGCTGCTCGGCGGTGCCCATGAGGCAGAACCGGTCCACAATTTCGTCCGGGACAAACGCGGCATGGGTGTTTCCGGCCCGGCCGTGCTCGTTGTAGTCATAGCCCTCCCGCCCGGCGATGTAATCGGTCAGCGCCTGCGGCACAGCGGCGTCGGCTCCGTATTTGGCCACAATGTCCGCCACATGGTTGCCCACCATTCCGCCAAACCAGCGGCACTGGTCCCGCATGTGTTCCCAGTCGTCTCCGATATACATGGGCGCCGCCACACAGAACTTGATGGCCATCGGATCCCGTCCCGCGGCGGCCGCGGCGGAGCGCACGGTGTTGATCATCCATTCGGCAATGTCCAGATCGGCCAGCTGCAGGATGAAACCGTCCCCCACTTCGCCCGTAAGCTTGAGCGCCAGCGGTCCGTAGGCGGCCACCCACATTTCCAGCTCCGAGCCGGTGCTCCATGGAAACTGGATGGTCCGGCCGTTGTATTCCACTGAACGGGAGTTCGCCAGCTCGCGGATCACGTGGATCGCCTCGCGCAGGGTTTTCAGGGTGGTGGGCGATCCGCCGCTCACCCGCAGCGCGGAGTCGCCGCGGCCGATGCCGCACACCGTCCGGTTGCCGTACATCGAGTTCAGCGTGGCGTAGGTGGAAGCGGTGACGGTCCAGTCACGGGTGGCCGGGTTGGTGACCATGGGCCCCACCTTGATGTTCTGCGTCTGCGCCAGGATCTGGCTGTAGATCACATAGGGTTCCTGCCACAGGATGTGGGAGTCGAACGTCCAGACGTAGTCAAACCCGTATTCCTCGGCTCTTTTTGCGAGCGCCACCGTGCGGGCTGCGGGCGGATTGCATTGCAGTACTGCGCCAAATTCCATGCTGTTCCGCTCCTTGTCAGGTACTGGCCTCAATCAGGTACTGGCCTAGATCAGGTACTGGCTGGGGGCCCGGCGGATGTACCGGCCGTGGCCCTTCGATCCGAGGTATTCGTTGTCATTGATGAGGATCCGTCCGCGGGACAGCACCGTGTCCACGTGCCCGTCAATCTCGTAGCCTTCCCACGCGGAGTAGTCCATGTTCATGTGATGGGTTTTCTCCATCCCAATCGAGGTGTGGCCGTTGGGGTCATAGATCACGACGTCGGCATCGGCTCCCGGGGCGATCACGCCCTTGGTGCCGTACATGCCAAACATGCGCGCCGGCGTCGTGCTCGTGATTTCCACCCAGCGTTCGAGCGAGATTTTTCCGTCCACCACGCCCTGGTACATGAGGTCCATGCGGTGCTCCACGGAGCCGATGCCGTTGGGGATCTTGGAGAAGTCTCCCTGCCCCAGGTCCTTTTGCCCCTTCATGCAGAACGGGCAGTGGTCGGTGGCCACCATCTGGATGTCATTGGTGCGCAGCGACTGCCACATGTGGTCCTGATGGTGTTCGTGCTTGGAACGCAGCGGGGTCGAACACACCCATTTGGCCCCTTCGAAGCCCTCCGCGCCGAGCTGGTCCTCCATATTCAGGTACAGGTACTGCGGGCAGGTTTCCCCGAACACGTTCTGGCCGTTGTCCCGGGCGGCCGCCAGCTGCTCCACTGCCTGCTTCGCTGAAACATGCACCACATACAGGGGAGCGTTGGTGAGGTTGGCCAGCATGATGGCCCGGTGCGTGGCCTCTTCTTCCATCTGCCAGGCCCGCGCCACCCCGTGGTAGTAGGGATCGGTTTTGCCCTGGGCCAGCAGTTCGGTGACCATGGCGTCAATGGCCGGGCCGTTTTCGGCGTGCATCATGGTCATCAGGCCGGTTTCGGCACCCACCCGCATGGCCTTGTAGATCTGCGCATCGTCACTGTAGAAGACACCCGGATAGGCCATGAACAGCTTGTAGCTGGACACACCCTCATCAATGAGTCCCTCCATGGCCTTGAGGGAATCATCATTGACATCCCCCACGATCTGATGGAACCCGTAGTCGACGGCGCACTCCCCCGCGGCCTTTTCATGCCATGCCGCCAGGCCGTCCATGACCCGCTCGCCGTAACGCTGGATCGCGAAGTCCACGATCGTCGTCGTGCCTCCCCAGGCCGCGGCGCGGGTGCCGGTTTCAAAGGTGTCGGAGGCTTCCGTGCCGCCGAACGGCATCTGCATGTGGGTGTGCGCATCAATGCCGCCGGGAATGACGTATTTGCCGCGGGCATCCAGGACCGTGTCCGCGGAGCCGGCAAGGTCATGGCCCAGCAGGGTGGATCCGGGGGCGAGTACCGCTGCGATCTTTTCCCCGTCGATGAGGACGTCCGCTTCGCTGCGGCCGGTGGAGGTGACAACTGTCCCTCCGGTGATCAGTGTTGTACTCAAAACGACTCCCTTATAGAACTAAGACTTCTCTCCTGCGCAGGACCGGCCGGTGGAACCGGCCGTTACGGGTTGGTGATGGGCGTGTAGGCGTCCGGCCGGCGGTCCCGGTAGAACTGCCAGTTGTTGCGGGCGGTGCGGACCAGGTCCATGTCCAGGTCGCGGATCATCAGTTCCTCGCTGTGGCGGTTCCCCAGCTCTCCCACATAGTTGCCCTGGGGGTCGGCAATGTAGGAGGTGCCGTAGAAGTCCACCGCTTCCTCGCCGAATTCATTGGTTTCGCTGCCTACCCGGTTGGGGACCACCACGTAGTAGCCGTTGGCGGCAGCAGCGGTGGGCTGCTCGAGTTCCCAGAGCCGGTTGGAGAGCCCGGGCTTGGAAGCGTTGGGGTTGAAGACAAGCTGGGCACCGTTAAGTCCCAGGACGCGCCAGCCCTCCGGGAAATGCCGGTCATAACAGATGGTCACGCCCACAGTGCCGACGGCGGTTTCGAACACCGGCCAGCCCATGTTTCCCGGCCGGAAATAGAACTTCTCCCAGAACTTCTCCACATGCGGAATATGGTTCTTGCGGTATTTGCCCAGGTACGTTCCGTCAGCATCAATAACCGCTGCGGTGTTGTAGTAGACACCCGGCTGTTCTTCTTCATAGACGGGCAGGATGATCACCATGTTGTGCTCGGCGGCGAGCTTGGAGAACCGTTCCGTCAGGGGGCCCGGAACCTTCTGCGCATAGTCGTAGTACTTGCTGTCCTGCACGATTCCGAAGTACGGACCGTGAAAGAGTTCCTGGAAACAAATGACCTGGGCGCCCTCGGCAGCTGCCTTGCGGACAAACTCCTCGTGCTTGGCAACCATGGATTCTTCATCCCCGGTCCAGGTGGTCTGGGTCAGGGCTGTGCGGACGATCGTCATTGTGCCTCCTTGTAGCGGCAGGTGCGCCGCAGTTCCGAACGGCCGTTTCACGGGCCGTTCCCAGTCTTTGGGCTGAACATTTCCCCAACATTTCCGCGGCGTTAAAAATGGCCTTTTCCGCGGCGTGGATTCATCCTTCGCTCCCGTCCGGGAACTGGCAAGGGTTTTAAGGTGTTGTTTTGAAACCGATGCCGAACGATTCGGTCTTATGCGGCCCTTAAACGGCTCTGATTTTGCCCCTGATTCACCGAAAATATCCGGAGAAAGAGAAGGAACGTACCGGAAACAAAGAGATGCTAGCGTTTAGTCGAAAGATCACCGGCCGGAAATGGCCGGTAGCACTGGTCTGGATTTGGACCATAGATCCCTCCGCTCTCCCGCCCCACTGACGAGGAACTATGAACCGATCCCTTTTGCCTGCCCTTTCCCTGCTTCTGGCCGCCGCGTTGGCCGGCTGTTCCGCGGCCTCCGATTCCGCAGCCCCGGCCGATGCCGCCGGCAGCTCCAAACCCAGCGCCTCCGGGATGAGCAGCACCGCGGATGCCCCGGCGCCGTCGTACCCGGTTTCCGTGTCCAACTGCGGCACCACCGTGACCCTCACGGCGCCTCCCGAGCGCATTGTGACCATTAAGTCCACCTCCCTGGAGACGGTCCTGGCCCTGGGCCTGGGCAGCAAAGTGGTGGGGACGGCTTTCCTGGACGGACCGGTTCCGGAGTCCATGGCGGCAGCAGCCGAAGGGCTGCCGTCCCTGTCAGATGCCGCCCCGTCACAGGAAGTGGTGCTGGAGAGCGAACCGGACTTCATTTACGCCGGCTGGGAATCCAACCTGAGCGCCGATGCTGCCGGGGAACGCGGTTCCCTGGCCTCACTGGGCATCAGCAGCTACGTGTCTCCCGCAGCCTGCCGCGCAGAAGGAGCACCGGGCAAGCTGACCTTTGACTCCGTTTTTGACGACATCACCGAAGCGGGCGCACTTCTGGGCGCACCGGATGCCGCCGCGGAACTGATTGCTGATCAGCGTGACGTGCTGGCCGGCGTCGAACCCGCCGGTGACGGGCGCACCGCCTTCTGGTTTTCCTCCGGCCGCGACACCCCCTACGCCGGTGCCGGCCTGGGCGCTCCCCAGATGATGATGGAGGAGCTGGGGCTGAAAAACATTGCCGCCGACGTGCAGGAATCCTGGGCATCGCTGAGCTGGGAGACCGTGGTGGCAGCCAACCCTGATGTCATTGTGCTCGTGGACGCGGACCGGAATACGGCCGAGTCCAAAAAGGAGCTCCTGAAGTCCAATCCGGCGACGGCGGGCATGGACGCCGTCATCAACAACCGCTATCTGGTCCTTCCCTTCGCTGCGGGAGAGGCCGGTGTACGCAACGCTGAAGCAGTGGCAGACCTCGCCGACCAGCTCTCCACGCTTCCGTGACCGCAGTCCGCCTCCAACCGTCATCCCGCCGCCGGTTCCGCACGGGACCGGCGACGGCGGTGCTGGCCGCTGCCCTGGTCTTTTCCGTGGCCGCCGCGGCCACTGTTGGCCCGGCGGAGATCAGCGTGGCGGACGCGTTCCGGTCCATCCTGTCCCATCTCGGCCTCGGCACCAGTCCGCTGTCCGCCTTGCAGGACGGAATCATCTGGGAGCTGCGGCTCCCGCGCGTCCTGACCGCCGGAGCGGTGGGCGCCGGACTGGCGGTCAGCGGAGCAGTGATGCAGGCGCTGACCCGCAATGCCCTGGCTGATCCCTATCTGCTGGGTTTGTCCTCGGGTGCTTCCCTGGGCGCGGTCTGCGTGGTGCTGCTCGGGGCTCAGGTGCTGCTGCCGCTGGCGGCGTTCATCGGCGCGCTGGCTGCTCTGGCCGCCACCCTGCTGCTGGCACGGCTGGCCGGCGGCCTGACGCCCTCCCGGACAGTCCTGGCCGGAGTCGCGGTCTCTTCCCTGGGCAGCGCCCTGACCAGCCTGGTGATCTTTTGGACCGCCACCGGGGATTCTTACCGGAACATCCTGGGCTGGCTGCTCGGTTCCCTCAGCGGCACCCAGTGGTCCAGTGCGGGAATCGCCGCCGGAGCCCTGGTGCTGGTGGGCCTTCCGCTGCTGGCCACCGCCCGCCTGCTGGACGGGTTCGCCTTCGGGGACGACGCCGCCTCCGCCCTGGGCATCAACGTTCCGGCCGTGCGCTGGAGCATGCTCGCCGCCACGGCGCTGCTGACCGGAGCCATGGTGTCCGTGAGCGGATCGATCGGCTTTATTGGACTGGTGTTCCCGCACGTCGTCCGGCTGATTGCCGGACCGGGGCACCGTGCCCTGCTGCCGCTGTCCGCGCTGCTCGGCGCCGTCTTCCTGATTTGGGCGGACACCGCGGCCCGCGCCGCGTTTGAGCCCCGGGAACTTCCCGTGGGCATAGTGACTGCCGTTATTGGCGCGCCGGTGTTTGCCTATGTGCTGGCCCGGCGGAAGGGCGGAGCATGAGTCCGGCCGCGCAGGCAAGGACCGGTGAAAAGGCTGATGCGTTGCGTGAAGCGTCCCTGCAGGCTGCCGGTGTGGAGGTGCAGCTTGGCGGGAAGCTGGTGGTGGACGGCGTGGACTGCACGGTTCCGGCAGGTGCCCTGTCAGCACTGGTGGGTCCCAACGGCGCCGGAAAGTCCACGCTGCTGCGGGCGCTCGCCGGGGTGATCCCGGTGCGCGCCGGAACCGTGCTGTGGGAGGGGCGGGACCTGCTGCGCCGGCCGAGGCGCGACCGTGCCCGCATTGCTGCCCTGGCCGAGCAGGAATCAGGCACCGATTCACCGCTGACCGTGCGGGACGTAGTGGCACTGGGAACCATGCCGCACCGGCCATTGCTGGGATTCGGCACCAGCGAGGATGAGTCCGAGGTGCTGGCGGCACTGGACACCGCTGGTGTTCCTGATCTGGCGGACCGGATGTTTTCCGAGCTCTCCGGCGGGCAGCGGCAGCGGGTGCAGCTGGCCCGCGCGCTGGCGCAGCGCCCGCAGCTCCTGCTTTTGGATGAGCCCACCAACCACCTCGATCCGTACGCCCAGCTGACAACCCTGCATCTGCTTCGGGAGCTGGCCGGCCGGGGCATCGCCGTCGTCGCCGCCCTGCATGACCTGACCCACGCCGCCGCGCACTGCGACCACGTCATTGTCCTCTCCGGGGGCTCGGTGGTGGCGGCCGGCGATCCGCGCACAGTGCTCACCGCTGAACTGATCCGCGAGGTCTACGGAGTGCAGGCTCATGTGCTGGTGCATCCCGGAACGGGGCGTCCGCTGATCGCCCTGTCCCTGCCGGTGGAGGACAGTCCGGGAACCTAGCGTGGTCCTTCGGCCTCCCGGCGGAACCCGCCGGCTGCCGGGTTAAGGGTTTCCTTGCCGGCAGCCGGGTTCAGCCAGGCCGGCACCGGCAGACCGGCGTCGCGGCACGCTGCGGCGTAACCTTCCCGCCAGGCTTCGGCGCTGCCGAGACGGAACATGTCAGTATCCGCGGCACGAACCAGCGCCCGTGCGCCCGCATCGGCGCCCGCGGGCAGCTCGGAACGCACCAGGCCCGGAAGGCCCCGCAGCACTGCCACCGGGCATTGGCTGGTTTTGCCCTTCACGAGGTCCGCGGCTGCGGCTATTTCGTCCCCCACCGCGGTGATGGTCGCCTTCATCTGCTGGCCGAAGCTGTCGGCCGTTCCGCGCAGATCCATCAGGACGTCCATGCCAGCGGCGCCGATGGCGGCGTCGGTCTGTCCCTCCCGCCAGGCGCGGCCCAAGGTGTCGGTGATCAGGACCCCGACGTCGAACCCCAGTTCCCGGCGCAGCGCGGCACACAGCGCGCGGGCGGAGGCGTCCGGATCCACCGGAAGCAGCAGGACCGTCCCGTCGGGGGTGTTGCTGTTGTCCACTCCGGCTGCGGCGGCCACGATGCCCAGCTTGTTCTCCACAATCCGGGTCACGCCGCCGGGATGGACCTTGCTGGCCACCACCCGGACGGTTTCCTCCGTGATGGCCTGTTCACGGTCCTCAGCTGCTATCTGGCGTCCCTCGGCCTTGGAAACAATCTTTGACGTGACCGCCAGGATGTCCCCGGGTTGCAGTTCAGTACCGGGAGCCCGCCCGGCGGCGGCCAGGATGACCGCCGCCAGATCCGTGCCGGGCATAATTTCGCCGATCCCGGGAAGGGCAAAAAGCGTGATGCCGCGCATGGCGGTCAGCGATTCAGCGCGGGCAGGACGCTGCTGCCAAAGACGTCGATCCACTCGCGCTGGTTCCGCCCCACGTTGTGCAGGTAGATGCGGTCGAAGCCCAGGTCCACGAACTTCTGGATATAGGCGCGGTGGATGTCCGGATCGCTGGAAATGACCAGCCGGCCCTCAAAGTCTTCGGGCCGGACCAGCTTGGCCATCTGCTCCAGCTCAAACGGTGAACGGATGTCTCCCTTGGGGAACTTCATGCCGCCGTTGGGCCATTCCACCATGGCATTGCTGAGGGCTTCTTCTTCGGTCTCTGCCCAGCTCATGTGCAGCTGAAGGACTTTGGGCATAGTGTCCGGATCCTTGCCGGCCTCGCGGGCACCGGCGTCGAACCGTTCAAAGAGCATGCCGATCTTCTCCAGCGGAGCGCCCACCGTGATGAGTCCGTCCGCGTGGCGTCCGGCGCGCTTGGCCGTCACCGGTCCGGCGGTGGCCACCAGGATTTCAGGGGCGACTTCCGGCATGGTCCACAGCCGGGTGGACTCCATCTTGTAGAACTCACCCTTGTGGCGCACGTCCTTGCCGGCCAGTGAATTCGTGAAGAGCTTGGTGATGATCTCAATCGCTTCGAACATGCGGTTGATGCGCTCGGGTGCTTCCGGCCAGTACTGTCCGGTGATGTGCTCGTTCAGTGCCTCTCCGGAGCCAAGGCCCAGCCAGTGCCGGCCCGGATACATGGCCGCCAGCGTGGCCGATGCCTGCGCCACCATGGCCGGATGCCAGCGGAAGGTGGGAGCCGTGACGCCGGGGCCTATGTCGCCCCTGGTGCGCTCCCCCAAAGCGGACAAGACGTTCCAGACAAAAGCGGACTGGCCCTGGGCGGGAACCCACGGCTGGAAATGGTCCGCGGCCATGACGCCGGAAAATCCCCTGCTTTCGGCATATTCAGCAAGTGCCACCGCTTCCGAGGGATGGAACTGCTCCAGCATTGCTGCATATCCGATGGTTAATGAAGAAGTCATATTCCGATCCTGACAGCGAGACATTTCGAAAAGGAAAACAAGTGTTTCCAGTGCAATAAGGCAACGGATTCCGGATCTGCCGGAACGTTGAAGCCATCCTAACGGCCGGGTCCGGTTTCCAACCGGCAGGAGCGCAGCCGATTTCCGGCACCTCTAGGATGGAAGGACCGGACCTGCTTTACATGCTTCACAGAGGAAGGCCGCAATGACTGCCAAGAACTTTCCGCCGTCACCCCCTGGCGCTTCGACGTCAAACGCGGCCGGCTCCAAGACCCGCATCAACGGGTATGCGGATCTGCGTTCCTACGCGGCGATCGGGGACGGACGCACGGTCGCACTGGTGGCCCTGGACGGTTCGGTGGACTGGTACCCCACCCCCGATCTGGATTCGGTTCCCTCCTTCGCGGCGCTGCTGGATGCCGGCGACGGCGGCCGGATTGAGCTGCGTCCGGAGGGGGACTTCACGGTGGAGCGGGCCTATGTGGACGGATCCAACGTCCTGGCAACCACCTTCAGCACCTCATCCGGAACCGTCCGGGTGACCGATTCCCTCAATACCGGCGTTGCCGGGCGCCTGCCCTGGGGTGAGCTGGCCCGGCGGGTGGAAGGTTTGGCCGGCACAGTGCGGATGCGCTGGGCCGTGATCCCCGGAACCTGTTTCGGTACCGCATCACCGTGGGTGGAACAGACGGCTCACGGACCGGTGCTTCATGCCCAGCAGACCACCATCGGCGTCCGCGGTCTTCATCACGGCAGCGAGCAGGTCTCGGACCGCAGCATTGCCGGATCCTTCACCACCTCCCCGGGTTCCCGGCACCTGGTGGCCGTTGTCTCCACCCATGACGAGCCGCTGGCACTGCCGGATGCGCAGACCGTTGATGCCGGCGTCGACCGCACCATCGCCAACTGGCAGAGCTGGATGCGGGAGTTTACCTATGACGGACCCTGGTCCGAGGCAGTACAGCGCAGCGCGCTGGCGCTGAAGCTGCTGATCCACAGTCCGTCCGGCGCTGTGGCCGCTGCCGCCACCACTTCGCTGCCGGAGAGCCTGAACGGCGGAAAGAACTGGGACTACCGCTACGCATGGGTCCGGGACACGGCGTACACCCTCAATGCCCTGATCCGGTTCGGCCTGCGCGAGGAGGTCCATGCGGCCGTGGCCGGGATGCTGAAGAATATCCGCAGCCAAGGGAAGGAATTGCAGGTATTCACGGCTCTGAACGGAGAACGGGCGGACGGTGCGCAGGAGCTGGACATGCCCGGCTGGCGCGGGATTGGGCCGGTGGTCCGCGGCAACAATGCGGCGTCCCAGCTCCAGATGGGCGTCTTCGGGGACCTGTTCAATATTGTTCAGCTCTATGTTGATGCCGGCCATGTCCTGGATACGGGTACCGGGCGGCTGCTGGCCGATCTGGCTGACCTTGCCTGCGATACGTGGCAAAGGCGCGACGCCGGGATGTGGGAACTGTATGACGAGCAGCACTACACCACGTCGAAGCTGGGCTGCTGGCATGCCCTCAGCTGCGCCTCGCACCTGGCGGATTTGGGGCAGATACCCGGCCCCGGAAAGCGGTGGCTGGCGGAGAAAGAGCGGATTGAGCAGTGGGTCCGGGACAACTGCTGGTCCGAGGAACGCGGAAGCTACGTCTGGTATCCGGGGTCAGACAAGCTGGATGCCTCCATCCTCCTGCACGCAATCAGCGGATTCGACCGCGGGGAGCGGATGAATTCCACCCTCGATGCGCTGCGGAAAGAACTTGGCCGCGGGCCCCTGCTCTACCGTTACAGCGGTGCAGAAAAGGAGGAGGGCACCTTCGTGGCCTGCGCGTTTTGGATGGTCTCCGCGCTGACCCATGTCGGCCGGCGGGAAGAAGCGGTGGAGCTTATGGACCAGCTGGTTCCGCTGGCGAATGACGTGGGCCTCTTCACCGAGATGATCGCCGAGGAGGACCATGCGTTCCTGGGCAACTTCCCGCAGGGGCTCTCCCACCTGGCGCTGATCACCGCAGCGCTGACTCTGCAGGACAGCGAGGACCGGTAGGACGGTCCGGCGGCGTGCCCTAGGAAGTGCAGCCTTCGCCGTCGCCGTCGCCGTCGAACTTGGGATCCCAGCCGGCGTCGCCGGGCCGGATGGGTGCAGCCCCGGCGGCCTTCACGGCCGCGCAGTTCGCGTAGACCGGAACGCTTTCGGGAACCACGCTTTCAGGCACCTCCGGGGCGATGTCCACCGCTGCCGCCGCGTCCGGGCTCGCATCTGCGACCGGCTGGTCCGGGCAGGTGGAGAGAACACCGGCAATCGCATCGTGCTCAGGCGGGGTCACCCACAACTGGTAGCGGGACTTGACCGCAATCTGGCGGGCCACATATTCGCAGCGGAAGGCTTTGTTCGGCGGCAGCCAGCTGGCGGCGTCGGAGTCGGACTTGGCGCCGTTGGCCGGGCCGTCGGCGGCCATCAGGTTCAGCGGGTCGTTGGCGAGCTGGCGGCGTTCCTCAGCGGAGAGCTGCTGAGCACCTTTTTGCCAGGCGTCGGACAGCGCCACAATGTGGTCGATCTGCACAGCGGTGCTGGTTTCATTGCCGCGCGTGAAGCTGATGGTAGTGCCGGTGTAGGGATCGGCGAAGGTACCGGAAGCCACCACGCATTCCTTGGAGCCGTCCTTGAAGATGACGGCGGTGAGGTCCCGGGCCAGGATGTCGTTGCGGGTGTCGCATCCGTTGTGGTCAACGTCCGCCCAGGACGGACCAAACTGGTCCCGGTCATAGCCGGTCTTGGGGGCACGGCCCTTGACCGGAAGGGTTTCCAGCTGCTCCAGCGCGGACCCTGCTGCCGCCTCCCGGGCCGACGATTGCCCGGGTCCTGTTCCGGCGCTGGGACCGGCCTCCGTCAGCGGAGTACAGGCAACGGAACCGAACAACAATGCGGGCAGTGCGGCGAGGGACAGCATCTTGGTGCGTAGAGAAATCATCAGTATTCATTATGAATGAAGAATTCCGGCGGACTTTCCGCGGCTCCCCGCTGCGGGACTCCAGCGCAAACTAACACTTTGGTTTAGCACTGCGGGTACTTCGGGGAGTTCATCATTCCAAGGGATAGAGTCAGCATGCGCGGCAAAAGCCGCCGTCTATTTACCCGCTGAACGTTGCTCAGCGGGTTTCCGTTTGAACAGGAACACTTTTTGGCGAAGATTCTTGGTGCCCGTGTCCGGGTCCGCACCGCGGCCGGGGCAGTTGCCCTCTTTTTAACGGGCGGCGTGCTGATGGCCCCGCCGGCCGCCGCAGTCAGCCAGGCTGACCAGCTGCCGTCTGCCGGCGCCGGGCAGCAGCTCGGAACCAACCGCTTCATTGTGAAGTTTGCCGACCGCGCCGCACCTTCCACTGCCGACCGCGCCCGCTCCTATGTGGAAGCCGGCGTTCCCCTGGGCGCTGCCGTGACCGAGCTGCGCCAGACCGCGGCCGGAGCAGCCGTAGTGGCAGTGGACCGGACGCTCAGCGCAGCGGAAAGCGCCGACGTCGTCCGCATCCTGGCCGCCAATCCGGACGTCGAGTTTGTGGAACCGGACGTCCTCCTGCAGCCGGCCGCAGCGGCTCCCAACGATCCTCTGTATCCGCAGCAGTGGAGCCTTACGGGAACCGGCGGCGGAGCCAATGCTGCAGCCGCGTGGGCAACATCCACCGGTGCACGCCAGGTGGTGGCCGTGGTGGATACCGGCATCACCTCGCATAGTGACCTCCAGGGGCAGCTGCTGCCCGGGGCGGACGTCATCTCCGACCTGGAAGTGGCAGGGGACGGCGACGGGCGCGACGCCGACCCGCAGGACGAGGGCGACTGGTATCCCGACGGCGGGTGCGGGAGGACTGTGGGCAGCCCGTCGACCTGGCACGGCACACATGTTTCCGGGATTATTGCCGCCAGCACCAACAACGGCGCAGGCATCAGCGGAATGGCCCCCGGAGCCCGGATTCTCCCGGTGCGGGCGCTGGGTACCTGCGGCGGCTACATGTCCGATATTTCCGACGGCATTATCTGGGCGGCCGGCGGGCAGCTGCCGGGCCTGGCCGTGAATCCCACCCCTGCCCGGGTCATCAACCTGAGCCTGGGCGGGGTGAGCACCTGCTCCCGTTCCATGCAGGAGGCGATCAACTACGCCGTGGGCCGAAACGCCGTCGTGGTGGCGGCAGCCGGCAATGACGGCATTTCCGCCGGCCGGAGCCAGCCTGCCAACTGCGGGAACGTCGTCGTCGTGGGGGCCGCCGACCGGAGCGGGTCCCGCGCGGAGTACTCAAACCATGGCCCGCAGCTGGACCTTATGGCTCCGGGCGGAAGCACTTTTGAGCGCGAGTCTGACGGTATCCTTTCCACGCTGAACAGCGGCGCTTCGGTCCCCGCTGCCGAAAGCTACGAGTTCTATCAGGGAACGTCCATGGCTGCTCCGCATGTGGCCGGTGCCGCGGCCCTTCTGCTGGCCGCAGATCCTGGACTGACTCCCGCCCAGGTGGAAGCAGCGTTGAAGGAAACAGCCCGGACCCTGCCGGGAACCTGTAAACCCTACTGCGGCCCCAAGTTGCTGGACACTGCTGCTGCAGTGTCCGCTGTCGCTGCTGACGCGCTGCCCTTCATCGATGTGCCGCGCGGCATGCTGTTCTCCGCGGAGATGAATTGGATGGCCTCCACGGGCATCTCCACCGGCTGGGTCGAGGCGGACGGAACGCGGACGTACCGCCCCCTGCGTCCCGTCAACCGCGATGCAATGGCTGCGTTCATGTACCGGCTGGCAGGCAGTCCGGAGTACACGCCGCCTGAGGTGTCACCGTTCGCGGATGTCCCGTCCAACAACCTTTTCTACAAAGAAATCACCTGGCTGGAAGAAGCGAACATCTCCACCGGCTGGGCGGAGCGGAACGGTTCCCGGACTTATCGGCCCCTGCAACCGGTTAACCGTGACGCGATGGCCGCTTTTATGTACCGGTTTGCTGAAGTGCAGGGCAACCAGAGCCCGGCCGAAACTCCCCTTGCGGCTGCTCCGTTCACGGACGTGCCTCAAAACAATCAGTTCTACAAGGAGATTTCCTGGCTGGCCTCCTCGGGAATCTCCACCGGCTGGCCGGCAGGGAACGGCACCAGCGCCTTCCACCCCCTGAGCCCGGTGAACCGCGACGCAATGGCGGCGTTCATGTACCGTTTCTCCGCGAAGTTCAGCGGGTAGCGTCCTGTCACCCTTGAGGAGGAGAATACCGATCTCCGGACCGCTGCCGCCCGACGGTCCGGGGCGGCAGCTCTTCCCTGCCTTCCCGCGGCGAAGTAGATTCAATAGTCACCGTCCGCGTGCAGGAGATACCCATGGCTACGAACAAGACCACCGTCACCGCAGAAGACAAAAAACCGCCCGAGCAGGTGGAAGAACGGGAGGTTTCCAAGGCGTCCAACTTCAATTCCTCCGATCAGGACAAGCAGGTGGCGCTGTCGCCGGACTACGCCAGCGAGCTCGATGAGCTGCGAGAGCTGAAAATCAAAAGCAGGAAAATCACTGAAAGCGTCGACGGCGAAGCCTGGCGGCACAATTACCCGTATGACAAGAAGCTCAGCCGGCGCAGTTACGAAAAACAAAAACGCGCTCTGCAGATAGAACTTTTGAAGATGCAGCTTTGGGTGAAGGACAGCGGCCAAAAGATGCTCCTCATCTTTGAGGGCCGGGACGCTGCAGGCAAGGGCGGGGCGATCAAGCGGTTCAACGAGCATCTGAACCCCCGCGGTGCCCGGATAGTGGCGCTCGAGAAGCCCACCGACACCGAGCGCACGCAGTGGTACTTCCAGCGCTATGTGGCACGGCTTCCCAGCGGCGGAGAAATCGTCATGATGGACCGGTCCTGGTACAACCGGGCAGGCGTGGAACGCGTCATGGGATATTGCACTCCTGCGCAGTATCTGGAGTTCATGCGTGAAGTGCCGGAACTCGAGCGCATGCTGGTGAATTCAGGGGTGCTGCTCAACAAATTGTGGTTTTCCGTGGGACGTGCGGAGCAGGCCGCACGGTTTGCCGCCCGTGAAACAGACCCCGTGAAACAGTGGAAGCTGTCCCCCACAGATCTTGCCAGTCTGGACAAATGGGATGACTACACCGAAGCCAAAGAGGCCATGTTCTTTTATACGGATACCGGTGATGCGCCATGGACTGTGGTGAAGTCCAATGACAAAAAGCGGGCCAGGCTGGAAGCCATGCGGTTTGTGCTGCACAGCGTGGACTATCCAAATAAGGACACTTCGGTTGCACACGCGCCCGATCCGCTGATTGTTGGTCCAGCAGCAAGCCATTTCGAAGAAGACGAAGAGCCCAGCGGCCGTTTCCCTGTGGTCAAGCCGAACGGATAAAGGCAGAGCTCTTCCGGACCATGCGGGTACCTCTGAGCCAGTGGCAGGGCGGCAATCTGCAGGGCTATCGAGAGTGCCGAAAAAGACGGGTATTCGACCCGTATGAAAAGCGCCGATTTTGGGACTTTCGGAGCTGTTTTCGGGTCGGGAATGTCAGTGGCGGGTGAAAACCTGAGGCCATGGATCAGCACGGATCTTCTTCAGGGAACGCACCAGGCGCCGGTGAGGGCGGAGGCGGTGGTGTGACGGCGCCGGGGCGTAGCCTGTCCGTGTACGCCGCCGAGGCCGGCACTGTTGAGAGTGTTTCGTCCGGTCCGTCCTGCCGGGAGGGGTTCACCGGTGGTCTGGCTCTGCAGGGTGTTGAGGTTTTTGACCAGGATGAAGCCGGTGCGGTTCTGGCCCGGTTGGATCACTTGGTCCGGTGGGCTCAGGCCCAGCAGGCCAGGGTCCTGAACCGGCTGGAAGGGATCTTCCGGAACGGTTTCCTGCCGGGAACAGGATCAGTGGAAGGCCGGCAGTTGGATCCGGGGCTGGCTTTCAGTCTCGCGGCGGAGGAAGCAGCAGCGATCCTGCATCTGCCCACCGGTACCGCGAAGATGCTCATGATCGACGCCGGTACCCTCTGCCACACCCACACAGCCACCCTGCAGCATCTTGAAGCGGGATCCCTCGGGTACGGGCAGGTGCAAACCGTGTTGGAGCAGTCCCAGAACATTCCTGCCGCTGACCTGCCCGGGTTCGAGCAGGATCTGCTGGTCGCGGCCGGGCAGCAGGGTGGCGGGGGTTTGACCCTGGCGCAGTTCCGGGTCAAAGCCCGCCGGCTGCGGGAAACCCGGTACCCGGAGACCATTCCGGTCCGGCATCAGAGTGCTTTTGAAACCCGTCGCGTGTGTTTGCAGCCGGACACGGACGGGATGTCGTGGTTGTCGGCGTTCCTTCCGGCGCAGCGGGCGCAGGCGATTTATACGCAGCTCAGTGTTGCGGCCCGGGGCGAGCAGGCTGCCGGAGACCCCCGCCCCGTGGATCAGCTGCGGGCCGACATCCTGGCCGACCTGCTAACCAGCGGCGCCAGGGCCGGAGACCCGGGCAGCAACACTGACGGTAAAGGAGATGGTGACGGTGTGTGGGTCCCGGGCGCGAACGAGACCCAGAACTCGGATTCTGACCCGGTTTCTCGCGCGGGCGAGACCTCGGATTCGGGCGCAGGGAAGAACACCAGTGACCAGGACCGTCCCGTGAGGCATGGTTCCGGTGCCCGGACCGAGATCCTGGTCCTGATCACCGCTGAAACCCTGCTCGGTGCCGATGAAGATCCTGCCGAACTGCACGGGTACGGGCCGATCAGTGCCGAAACAGCCCGCAGACTCGCCCGGCAGGCAGCCCGGTGGACCCCGGTGGAACGCACCCCGCACATCGAAGAAGTCCTGAGGGTTGGCCGCCGGCGCAAAGTCCCGCCCGGACTCCAGCGCTGGCTGCGTGCCCGGGACGGTACCTGCCGGTTTCCGGGCTGCCGCACCAACGCCCTGATCTCCGAGATCGACCACACCACCCCCTGGTCCCGCGGCGGGGCAACGGATCATGACAACCTTGAACATTTGTGCCGGAGGCATCATATGTTCAAGACCCGGGGCTTCTGGAAAGCAAGACAACACTCACCCGGGATTATTGAGTGGGTTTCACCGGGAGGCCGGACTTACCGCACCGAACCGCATCTCCACCTTGCCCCCGGCTCAGGCACGGACCCAGTCTCTCAACCCACCGACGCACCAGTAGACGATCCCAATCCTTACGACTACGGCGACGATCCACCGCCTTTCTGAGGCGCAGTCTGTCCCGGATTTCCTCCCGGATCTAACCTTCTCGTGTGGCAGTTATTCACGCTGAGCAACAGGCTGCCCCCTCCTATACCGTTTTCAGGCGGAGGGGCCTTTGTACGCGGTTGGCTACTGTTTTGGTTTTAACTCTCGCAGCGGTTCCAGCCGTTTCCGCGTGTACCGAAGACACCTCCCAAGAGTCCGGATCCAAGCAACCCGCTCCAACGGCAACTGCAATTCCAGCTCCACCCTCGACTCCGTCCTCAATTCCAACCTCTCCGTCCTCATCTCCAACCTCTCCCCAGGGACTCACGGTGACCCTCGATGAACGCAGGCTGGACATAGGTGAGGGCATCATCAGCATGTTGGTGACCAACAACGGTCCGGCACCGGTGGACATTACTGCCGCAGAGCTCAGCACGCCTCTTTACCCGAACACCAGCAGGTGGACGCCCGGACCTTCGGGGCGCAGCAGCCTAAAAGCGGGTGCGACAGTCGCCCTGCCAGCCCCGCTGACCGCAGCCCCCATCTGCGGCAACAGTCCCCAACTGCAGACAACACCGCCAGCAGAAGCCACCGTTCTCCTGACCGTAGACGGACAGCAACAGAACTATGAAGCACCCGATCCATATGCTGCACTGGAGCGGCTTCAGCAACAGAGCTGCTTGGAACATGCGGTCCTCGACGTAGCTGCACTGGAGCTGTCCCCGGACCTTGCCGTCGCACCGGACGGAGGCACTGCCGTCGTACGCCTTTCAATTGTCCCGGCTGGAAACACCGGCAGCATTACGCTTGTGAGCTTTGGTGAAACCACTCTTTTGGCTGAGAATCCCGGGCAGCAGTGGCCTCGGAACATTTCGGTGAGCGGCTCCGACGATCCTGCTGTCGTGGAACTGTCAGTGCTGCCGGCGCGATGCGATGCCCACGCCCTGGCCGAAGACAAGACGGGCACCAAACTGCCCATAGACGTAGCGACAAGCGCAGGCTCAGGACAGATACGGCTTGTTCCCGACCCCGAATTCACCGGTTCTGTCTACTCATTCGTGCAGTCGGCGTGTTCCCGGACCGGTGGTGCTTCTCGGTCGGCAGCCGGAAAATAGTCCCTCGGGGCTCAGGCAACACAAAGAAGAAGGACGCAGATCACGCCATTGTGATCTGCGTTATCCATGATGCTAGCGAGAATTGGTGCTCTTTGCAGGGAACGCTCCGAAG
The DNA here is from genome assembly GCF_044762205.1 of Arthrobacter sp. NPDC097144. Classification (NCBI taxonomy): domain Bacteria; kingdom Bacillati; phylum Actinomycetota; class Actinomycetes; order Micrococcales; family Micrococcaceae; genus Arthrobacter; species Arthrobacter sp. NPDC097144. The sequence goes on from NZ_JBIWDW010000009.1 coordinate 21,955, forward strand.
GCACCCGGCACCTTCGCGCCGGAGCTGCCAATCAGCCGGTCGTGGAAGTGTCCGGGGTGCGTGAGACGATAAAAACATGCCTTCCTCACCGCCTCTGATCGACGTCACGGACATCATCCGGGTAGTCGGCGGAGCAGCCTTCCAACGCGGCCAGACCTATGCCAAGGGCGGCGCGGTAGTGGAGCTGGAATGGGAGCCCCAGAGTGAAGTGCTCCGAGCCAAAGTCCGCGGACATTCGTCCGTTCCATACCGGACCATGCTCCAGCTCGGCGAAAAACGGCAGGGCGATTACCGGTTGCTGGACAATCACTGCAGCTGCCCCGTCGGGTTCGACTGCAAGCATGTGGCTGCTGTCGCACTGCAGAGCAACACCGATCATCTCGTAGCCAGACAGGAATTCATCCGTCCCGGTGCCTCCGGCGCAGCCGCGGTGCCGGCCTGGCAGGAGTCGCTGCAGACCCTGATTGATGCGGACTTCCACGCACTCACGGGTTCCGCCGGCGCCTCCGCCACACCTTTGGCACTGCAGTTTGAGATCCGCACATCCGACGCCGGAATCAGTACCAGGTGGGGAGCCCCGGCTCCGCGCAGCGCTCACCGGAACACCTCTTTCCGCTTGGGCGTCCGCCCGGTCATCCGCAACACCAAGGGCAACTGGGTCAAGAACAATCTCGCCTGGAGCAACATCGCCTATCAAACCCACGGGTTGAAGCTGAATCCGGAACAGCACCGCTGGTTTTCCCAGTTTCCCGCTTTGCACCGGTCCAACGGGGTGAGCTATTTCGGCCAAAACGACTCCTGGCTCTATCTGGACGATTTCTCCAACCCCCTGCTGTGGCAGCTGCTCGAAGAAGCCCAGCGGATCGGCGTGCAGTTTGTCGGCACCAAAAAGGACACCGCCATCCAGCTGGGGAAGCGGGCGGCGCTGTCTCTCGACGTCCGTGCTGCCCAGAGCGGTGCGGCCGAGACCGGTGCTGCCGAACCGGGCGCAGCGGACACCCGGGCTGTTCCCCTCCAGCTCCTTCCGGTCCTGGAGATCGACGGCGAGGCGTACCCCGCCGATGCCGCCGGCCTGATCGCGAGCCACGGAATCTACGTTCGAAGCCCGGAAAATGTCATCACGCTGGCACCCACCGCGCGGCCGCTGACCGATCAGGACAAAGGCCTGCTCCTGAACAGCGCGCCGGTAATGATCCCCGAAGAAGACGCTCCGGTGTTCCTGGAGAAGTTCTACCCCAAACTGCGTCAGGTACTCCCCGTGACAAGCAGCGACCAGTCGGTGGAATTCCCTGAGATTTCTCCGCCCCTGCTGGTGCTTAGTGCCTCGTTCCAGCCGGATGATTCGCTGTTCCTGGACTGGGAATGGGAATACCGGCACGGGGATGAGCTCACCCGGATCGCCCTTGGCACCAGATCGGACCCTGCGTCGGGCTACCGGGACGTGGCGGCAGAATCGGACCTGCTGACCGCCGTCGGAAAGGTCCTGGGTTCAGTGCCGCGCAGCCGCTCCTATCAGGGCATCGACACCGCGGAATTCACCGAGTACCTGCTGCCCAAAATCGAGAAGGTCGACGGCGTGAGGGTGGACATCCTTGGCGAGCGTCCTGCCTACCGCGAACTCACGAGTGTGCCCGAACTCAAAATCACCACAGTGGAAACAGAGCGCCGGGACTGGTTTGACCTCGGCATCATGATCACGGTGGAGGGTCGGCTTGTGCCCTTCGCGGATGTGTTCAAGGCGCTGTCACAGGGCAAAACGAAGATTTTGCTTCCTGACCGCACCTACCTTTCACTGGACCGGCCGGAGTTCGCCCAGCTCCATGCTCTCCTGGAAGAGGCCGAGGGCCTGCAGGAGTGGGAGACAGGCGAAATGACCATCAGCCGCTACCAGGCCGGCCTGTGGTCCGAACTGGAGGAGCTGGCAGAGGAGACCGAACAGGCGGCAGCCTGGCGCGCTTCCGTCACCGGGCTGCTGGAGCTGGACTCGGTGGCACAGACGCCGCTGCCGGCCGGGCTGAAGGCCAGCCTTCGTCCCTACCAGGCTGAAGGGTTCAATTGGCTCGCCTTCCTGTGGGAGCACGGGCTAGGCGGAGTCCTTGCGGACGACATGGGGCTGGGCAAGACGCTGCAGACGCTGGCTCTGCTGGCCCATGCGCGGGAGCAGGCAGCAAAGGACGACGGCGGCTCCGGCGGCGGGCCCGCACCTCGCCGGCCGTTCCTGGTGGTGGCGCCCACTTCTGTGGTGCCCAACTGGCTCTCCGAGGCTGCACGTTTCACTCCGGGTCTGCGCGCTGTCGCCATCCCCGACACCACCGCCAAGTCGAAGGTGGCGCTGGCTAAGCTGACCGAGGACGCGGACATAGTCGTCACCTCCTATGCGGTGTTCCGCCTGGACTTCGCCTCGTATCGCGCTCTGGAGTGGGACGGGCTCATTCTGGACGAGGCACAGTTCGTGAAGAACCGGACCACCCGGGCCCATCAGTGCGCCCGGGATCTCAATGCTCCGTTCAAATTGGCCATTACCGGCACCCCGATGGAAAACAACCTGCTGGAGCTGTGGAGCCTGTTTGCCATCGTGGCACCGGGGCTCTTTCCCTCCGCCCGTAAGTTCATCGAGGAATACCAGCGTCCGATCGAGCGCGGTGAGGATCATAAGCTCCTGGCCCGGCTGCGGCGCCGTATCAGGCCGCTGCTGATGCGCCGCACCAAGGAAGCTGTAGCCAAGGACCTGCCGGAGAAGCAGGAGCAGGTGCTGGAGGTGGAGCTGAGCCCCAAGCACCGCAAGATCTACGAGATGCATCTGCAGCGCGAACGCCAAAAGCTGATGGGACTGATCAAGGATCTGGACCGGAACCGGATGATCGTCTTCCGGTCGCTGACCTTGCTGCGAATGCTGAGCCTTGATGCCTCCCTGGTGGATGAAGAGTACGCCGGAGTGTCCTCGGCCAAGCTTGATGCCCTCTTCGAGCAGTTGGAGGATGTGACCACCGAAGGCCACCGGGCGCTGATCTTCAGCCAGTTCACTTCGTTCCTCAAAAAGGCCGCAGCACGCCTGGATGCCGCCGGAATCCCCTACTCCTATCTGGACGGTTCCACCCGCAACCGGGGGGAAGTCATCGCTTCCTTCAAAGATGGGAAAGCCCCTGTATTCCTGATCAGCCTCAAGGCCGGCGGTTTCGGGCTGAACCTCACGGAGGCGGACTATGTCTTCCTGCTGGATCCGTGGTGGAACCCCGCAGCGGAGTCGCAGGCAGTGGACCGTACCCACCGCATCGGCCAGACCCGGAACGTGATGGTCTACCGCATGGTTGCGCGCGGAACCATTGAAGAAAAAGTGATGGCGCTCAAGGAGCAGAAAGCCAAGCTTTTCAGCTCTGTCATGGACGACGACGCCGTCTTCAGCTCAGCGCTCACCGCGGAGGACATCCGGGCGTTGCTGGACTAGAGCTCGGCCGGGACCAGGGCCTGGCTCTGGCCTGGCTCAGCTCAGCTCAACTCAGCTCAGCTCAGCTCGGCTCAGCTAAGCTCGGCTCGGCTCGGCTCGGCTCGGCGACCAAGGCTTGAACCTGGTCCGGGTCTTAGCGCCGCAGCTCACGGCAGCCAGCTATGAATTCCGGCACAGGACCCCGCACCCGGTGCGATCCTGTCCCGCGCCGTTCCGCGGAACGGCCGGCCACAACCAGCTGTCGTCTCCGACGGCGTGCCGGCAGGGAGAAGTATTCTGTAGGCACCAGCCGGTATCGCGTCCCCGCTTCGGACCCCGCATGCTGGCTGTCCTGTGTTGTCACCAGGAAAGGGATATGAGCACTCAGGATTCAACCCTCGTCCGGCCCAGGGAATCCAGCGCCAAGGACGACGACGAACTTGTTCATGTTTTCTGCACTCCCTGCAAGCGCCGCGCGATGCACCACGCTAAGCGCCCCGTTCCGTTCTGCGGAAAGACCATGCCCAACCGTCCCCTCCGGGACGACGATGGACACCTTCCCGTCTGCGTAGTCTGCGTCGACCTTGCCCGTTCGGCCCCCTGCCCCCGCTGCGGAATGCGCGCGCAACTCTGAATTCAGCATTCCGCCAACACAGATTGATTTGTACAGTGGGGTGATGGCTACTGACGAACGCCCCATCGGATTCTGGCTCAAACTTGTGGACCAGCTGGTTGACGACCAGTTTGGGGCCAGCTTCGAAGAGCACGGCGTCACCAGGCGGCAATGGCAGATGATGAATCTCCTGACGGACGGCCCGGCCACTGAGAGGCAGCTTTCGGATGCCTTGAAGCCGTTCTTTCCCGTGGTGGAGGGCAGCATCACCTCAGCGGAGCTGATTGAGGAATTGCGCGAAAGCGGCTGGGTGGATCTCAGCGAGGGCCAGTACCAGCTCACGGATCTCGGCCGCAGAAGCCTGGAGAATCTGCGCGGGGCCGTCGAGCGCATCCGTGAACAGCTGACCGATAACATTTCCGAAGAAGAGTACGGCGCCCTGGTGGCAGTGCTGCAGCGCATGGCGACCAACCTCGGCTGGGACGGATCCGCAGAGCAGCCGCCGGTTTCAGCCTGACAGTGCTTTTGACGGTGCGTCTAACAGTGCGTCTGCCGGCATCACCGCCGGACTTCCGCCACTGAACCTCCACCGGCTGACCTCCACCGGCTGATAGGAAGACCGGCGCCGTGCATTAGGCTTCCCGCATGGGGAAACAGGGACAGCAGATTTATGTGGAAATACCGGTGCGGGCCAGTCTCGACAGGCTCTGGCAGCTCAGCCAGGACCCCGACATGCATCCCCGGTGGGACCTGCGCTTCACAGCCATCCGCCCCGTTGACCCTGTGACTGCTCCTCCGGGGGCGGAACAAAAAGATCCGGATGGAACGCAGCACTTTAGCTACAAATTCGCCCTCCCGTTCCACACCATCTGCGGCACCGGCACGTCGCTGGGGACGCGGGTATCGGGCAGCGGCCACACGACGTCCGTTTTGAAGTTCGCCACTTCGGATGTCCTTTCACCGATTGAATCCGGGGCCGGATACTGGCGCTACGTGCCCGACGGCGGCGGGGTCAGGTTCATCACCGGCTACAACTACCAGCCGGGCTGGGGACCGCTGGGGAAGCTCCTGGATGCCCGTGTCATCCGGCCCGCACTGGGTTGGGCCACCGCCGTCAGCTTTGATCGGTTGCGGCTGTGGGCCGAGAATGACACGAACCCGGCAACAGCCCGCAACGCCTGGCTGGCGGACGCCTTTGCCCGGGCGGTCGGAATTAGCCTTGCCCTCCTGCTGTTGCAGGCTCCGGCCGGAACCACCACAGGAGCCCGGCTCCAAAGACAACCAGGAAGCCCCGGCCGAATCAGGATCCGGGATCGGCGTCTCACCACAGTGCCGGCGGCAGCCACGCTCATCATTGCCGCGCTGGCCTGTCCCGCCGCCAGGATTGTGCCGCGGGCCGCACGCTGCAGCAGGTCTACAGCAGACCTAACGGTCTCCCGGGCTCCCTCTGCACTGGCGGATCTGCAGGAACCGGCATGAGCCCGGACATCAGCCCGGTGGCACCCAACAATCCTGTTCCTCCCACCGATATGAGCCCGCGTTCTATCTTCCGGCAGGCGCTCGGCCCCGAATTCGACCGGTTGCACCCCATGCTGCAGCGCCGTTTTGGCGTGGACCCCGCAGCCGGCTATGCCTGCATTGGGCACGGTGTTTTCGCCGAGGTTCGGCGCGGTGCCTGGTGGACGGTTCCTTTCCTGAAACTCGGAGCCTTCCGCAACATCCTTTTCCCCGATTCGGGCACCAACGTCCCCTTCACCATCGAGAACTACCCGTACGTGGACGGCTTCGGCCGGCCGACGGTCACCTTTGCCCGCACCCTTGAAGTCCGTCCAGGCAAGCTCCGGCGGTTCGACGCCACGATGGTCTTCAGCCCGGAGCGCGGCGGCGTCGTCGACTATTTGGGAACCCACCAGCATTTGGCGACCGATCTCCAGCTGGCGGTGCGAGAGGACGGCTCACTGCACCTGCGCTCCACCGAGCTCAGGTTCTCTGAAGGAAGAATCCGTTTCACGGTTCCCCGCCTGTTCAGCGGAAGTGCGGACCTGTACGAGTCCTGGAACGAGGACCGTCAGCGCTTCAGTATCCAGCTGCAGGTGCGCAACCCGATCTTTGGTTTCCTCTTTGGCTACCGCGGCGAGTTCAGCTGTGAGTTCCCGGCAGTGGCGGCAGCGGACGTACCGGCCCGCCTTAAACCCCGCCGGGAGGAAATCCGGGAATAGCCGGGACTAGAATGTGAATCGCCTTGCCTCCGATGAAAGCAGTCCTTGCATGCAACCAATGACAGAATCTGCCATCCGCCGGTCCTTCATTAATGCCAGCCGGTCCGAGACGGCCGCGCTGCACCTTCCGCAGGACCTTGAATCCATCGACTGGGAAAACCTGGACCAGCTGGGCTGGCGTGACTATAAGATGCCCAAGCGCGGCTATCTGCTGGCGCCTTTTGAGGGATCAGTGGTCGGCGTCCTGCTGCGCGCCCCTGACACCGCCCCGCCGCGGAACCGCCGGGTCCTCTGTGCCCTGTGTGAGGACATTTTTTCCGAGGACGAGGTCTTCCTCTTCGTAGCCAAGCGCGCAGGGGCACCGGGCCGGAACGGAAACACCGTTGGCACCCTCATCCACTCGGACTTCACCTGCTCACGCAACGTCCGGGCGGAGGTCAAGCCCACCGCCATCCACCCCGATCCTGACGTGGTGGTGAAGTCACGCATTGAAGGGCTGCAAGCGCGCACTGAAAAGTTCATCCGCCAGGTGCTCAACCAGTAGTCAGTACCCTGCTTCAACGTCCACTAAGCCGTCCAGCGGCTGTCCGGCAGCGAGCCTGCGTACGTTGTCCCGCACGCGTCCGGCCAGAAGGGGAGCCACCATCGCAGGCGTTTCAGCGGTGTGCGGCGTTACCAGTGCACGCGGTTCCGTCCAGAGCGGATGCCCGTCCGGCAGTGGCTGCGGATCGGTGACGTCCAACGCCGCACCGGCCAGTTTGCCGGCGGCGAGCGCCTGCGCCAGGGCATTCGTGTCCACGAGGGGCCCGCGGGCAATGTTGATCAGGAAGGCGTCAGGCTTCATCAGCTTCAACCGCCTGGCATCCATCAGATGTGCGGTGCCGGGGGTCATGGCGGCGGCAAGAATAACGACGTCGGCGGCCGGTAGTGCCTTATCCAGCCCGGCGTCGGTAATGGTGCGTTCGGCGCCCGGAACCTGCCGGTCATGGGCGCGGACCACCGTGACATGGTCCGTGAATAAACTCAGCAGCCGCAGGATTTCCTGTCCGACTCCGCCTGCGCCCACCAGGACCACCCGCCGGTTGTGCAGCGATGTCCCCTGCGGCTGTCCCCAGGTGCGGGAGCGTGCATACGCCGGGATGTTACGCATCACCGCCAGAGTGAGGGCCAGCGCAAACTCCCCCACCGGCTGCCGGAAGGCACCCTTGCCGCTGGTCCACTCGATCTTCCGGTAGGTCCTCAAGACCTCGTCGTACTGGTCCACGCCGGCAAGGGGAAGCTGTACCCAGCGGATATTCGCGTGCGCGGCCACGGCTCGGCCAACGTCTCCGGGGCCAATGGCTTCCGCCAGTACCAGCCCGTCGGTGCGGCTTGAAAGGGGCTCGACGACGCCGCCGCCCTCCGAGACGGCACGCACGAGTTCCGCGGTGGGCGCGGGAAGAACCGCAACCGAGGGCGCTGCCGGGCCCGGCTGAAACGGATTGGCCGAAGGCACAGGCTCGGTCCTGTTCTGGAGCGAAGGGGAGGATGACTCAGGGTCAGCATGCTGGGCCATGTTCGGCTCCTGGGCTGGTGAGGTTCCCGGAGACCGGGACGGCTCCTGTCGAGTGTAGTTCCGCACCCACCCGTAATGAAGGCTTCTACACCGGTGCCGGGACTACCCCTGCCGGGTTTGGGCCAGCAACTGCTCGAAGGGCAGCGATGCCAGCGGGTCCCGGCGTGCCGCTGGCTGTTGGTCGCCGAACAGCGCAGCGAGCTCGCCTGCGGCACGGCGAACCCGGGCGTCCAGGGCTGCCGCTCCCGGCTGGACCGTTCCGGCGTCGGCAGACCCGGAGCCCCAGTCTTCCGGGGCCGCATACACGGCTGTGGGAGCAACCCGGGCGCGAAGATAACTGAACATGGGCCGCAGTGCGAAGTCCAGCACCATGGAGTGCCTTGCGCTGCCGCCGGTAGCCCCGAGGATTACGGGTTTGCCGTCCAGGGAGGTGTTGTCCAGGACATCGAAGAAGGACTTGAACAGTCCGCTCATGGAAGCGGTGAAGACGGGCGTCACTGCCACCAGGGCATCTGCATCCACCACTTCATTGATCAGTGCTTCCAACTTGGGCGGGGCATAACCGGTCACCATGTTGTTGGCGATGTCCACGGCATATTCGCGGAGTTCAAAGGTACTGACGGAGGCCGTGGTACCGGATGCCTCCAGTGCCTGCCGGGCGGCAGCACCCAATTGGTCGGCCAGCATCCTGCTCGACGAGGGAACCCCCAGACCCGCTGTGACGACTACGATCCTGCGATTCGACATACCGACCTCCTAAGTTCATGCGTTTGCATCTAGTATGCAGAACCGTCAGCTGCAGCCGGATATTCCCGGGTTCGGACGGGTTAGGTTAGAGCTTGTCTGCGGAGTACGCAAATCGGCGGGAGGGTATCAGGCCCGGCGCAGCAGCACTCAGAAGTGCGGGCCCCAAAACGCCGATATCTTTAATGCAGTGTCCGCCGTTTCCGGGGAAATGTGCTGCTCTTCGAACCGTCTTCCGGTCCAGCCGGAACCCGTTCCGCAGTGCACCGCACCCCGCTGACGGCCCAGTCCGCACAGCGTATTTCCTCCCGCCCGCGGACCGGACCGCCCAGGCAGGGCACTGCACCAAGGGGCCCGGCCCCCAGCTAGAACCTCAACGAAGCGGAGATGCAATGCCCCACAAAATCATCCTGGACTGCGATCCGGGTCATGATGATGCGGTCGCCCTGCTGCTGGCACACGGCAGCCCGGAAATCGAACTTTTGGCGGTGACCACCGTCGTCGGAAACCAGACCCTGGAGAAGGTGACCCGCAACGCCCTGGCAATTGCGCGTGTCGCAAATATCACAGGCGTCCCCTTCGCTGCCGGCAGTCCGCGGCCCCTGGTCCGGACCATTGAAAATGCTCCGGACATCCACGGTGAATCCGGCATGGACGGCCCCGAACTGCCGGAGCCGGCCATTGAACTGGACCCGCGCCACGCCGTCGACCTCATTATCGACACGGTCATGTCCCACGAACCCGGAACGGTCACACTGGTTCCCACCGGCGGACTGACCAACATTGCGCTGGCGGTCCGCAAGGAACCCCGCCTCGCCGAGCGCGTAAAGGAAGTCGTCCTGATGGGCGGCGGCTACCACGTGGGCAACTGGTCCGCCGTCGCGGAATTCAACATCAAGATCGACCCCGAAGCCGCACACATCGTTTTCAATGAGAAGTGGCCGCTGACCATGGTCGGCCTGGATCTCACGCATCAGGCCCTGGCCACGGACGAGGTCGCCGGCCGCATTGCCGCAGTGGGCACCAAGCCCGCAAAGTTCGTCGGCGAGCTGCTGGAGTTCTTCGGCCACGCCTACAAGGACGCCCAGGGCTTCGATTTTCCGCCCGTCCATGACCCCTGCGCGGTGGCGTACGTCATTGACCCCTCGGTGATGACCACGCAGCGGGTTCCGCTGAATGTTGAACTGACCGGCACCCTGACTCTGGGCATGACGGTGGCGGACTTCCGTGCGCCTGCACCTGCGGACTGCACCACCTCCGTAGCCGTGGACCTGGACCACCAGAAGTTCTGGGACCTGGTAGTGGACGCACTGGAACGAATTGGCGAGGTGGATCTGTGAGCGCACCCGCTCAGCGCCGCGTCAACGTCGCCGTCCTGATGACGGCCCTGCTGGCTGCCTGCGTGGCGTTCCAGCTGAACGCCTCCATGCTCTCTCCCGCGCTGGTGAAAATCGAGGAAGAACTCAACACCACTTCTGCGGCCGTTGGCCTGAGCCAGACCGCGTTCTTCACCTCCGCCGCCCTCTTCTCCCTGTTCCTGCCGCGGCTCGGTGACATCATCGGCCGCAAGAAGGTCCTCGGCGGCATGCTGGTGGTCCTGACCATCGGCTCCGTGGTCGCGGCCCTGGCGCCGAGCATCGAAGTGCTGTTCATCGCCCGCCTGATCCAGGGTGTCTCCGGCCCCGTGGTGCCCCTGGCCCTGATCATGCTCCGCGTGGAGATCAAGGAACCCAAGCTGTACGGCACGCTGATGGGCGTCATCACTGCCGTCAACGGAGGCATTGCCGGCGTTGACGCCCTGGCCGGCGGATATCTGGCCGAAAACCACGGCTTCGCTTCGGTCTTCTGGGCCATGGCTGTTGTCGGCGCCATTGCCGCTGTCCTGCTGATCTTCCTGGCACCCGAGTCCACCGCTGAGAAGAAGGAAAAGATGGACTGGGTGGGAGTGGTTCCCCTGGTCATCTCGGTGGGCACCCTGCTCACCGCCTTCAACGAGGCCGGAAAGCTGGCGGACGCCAACTGGCCGCTGGTCATCGGCCTGATCGCCGTTTCCGTGATTACGTTTGCCGTGTTCTGGAAGGTGGAGAACCGCAGCAGCCATCCGCTGGTGGCCACCCATCTGCTCAAGCAGCGGTCCACCTGGTCCCTGCTGCTGACCACCCTGCTGACCATGACCGGCGTCTTTGCCGTCATGAACGGCATCATTCCGGCGCTGGCGCAGGACGGCGTCATCGGCTTTGGCCTGGGTGCCGAAGACTCTGCCTGGTGGACGCTCACCCCGTACGCCATCGCCGGCCTGGTCATGGGTCCTGTTGCGGGCCGCCTTGCCGCGAGCTTCGGGTATGGCAGGATGCTGCGGATCGGCATGATCGGATCCGTCATTGCGCTGGCCCTGATGCTCCTGGTGGTTGGCAGCGATTCCAAGCTGGGACTGCTGGGTGTCTCGGTGCTAGTCGGTATTACCTACGCCGGCATCGGCAACATCATGCTCAACGGCCTGGGCATTGTGCTCTCCCCCAAGGAGAATCCCGGCTTCCTGCCGGGCCTGAACGCCGGTGCGTTCAACCTGGGAGCAGGGCTGAGCTTCGCAGTCATCTACGCTGTGAAGACGGCCACCACTGCGGCAGACGGGTCGGGTGCTGACGGTTACTACGGCGGTATTATTGCCGGTCTGATCATCCTCGTTTTGGCCCTGGCCACATCCTTCCTGATTCCCAAGCCTGCCGACGCCGAAGTGGGCGGCGCCAGCCCCGTGCCTGCCCGGCACTGACACCGTCTGATCCGCAGTTCATCCCCAAGGAGAGTTCCCGTATGTCCGCCGGAGTAGTTGTAGTTGTAGGGTCGCTGAATGCTGACCTCACCGTCCGCACCGATCGCTTCCCGCAGCCCGGGGAAACCCTCAACGGGTCTGAACTGGTGATTGTTCCCGGCGGAAAGAGCGCCAACCAGGCGGCAGCCGCGGCCATTTTGGGCGCCGAGGTCCGCCTGTTCGGTGCGGTGGGCGCCGACGGCCACGGAGACCTGCTGCTGAAGGCCGCGGGGAATGTCGGCGTGGATGCCTCCCGGGTGCTCCGCCGCGCAGACACGGCCACCGGTACGGCCATGATCGTGGTGGACGCTGCCGGGGAAAACACCATCATCGTCTCCCCCGGCGCCAACGGCACGGTCACCGGAGCCGAGCTGCCGGCAGACCTTTTCGACGGAGCCGCCGTGCTCACCCTGAGCCTGGAGGTTCCGCTCGAAGCTGTCACCGCTGCCGCCCGGGCAGGGCACGACGCCGGAGCTTCCGTTCTGCTGAACCTCTCGCCGTACCAGGAAGTTCCGGCGGAGCTGCTGTCACTGACCGATGTGCTGCTGCTCAACGCCCACGAAGCGGCGCTCGTGACCGGTCTGGCCGATCCGGCGTCGGACTGGGAAGCGGTCATCGCCGCACTCGGTGAGCTCGGTGTCCGGCGCACGATCATCACCCTGGGCGGGGACGGCGCAGTCGTTTTGGACGGCACTGCCGCCGGTGCGGAACGCGTGGTCAACGTGGCACCCACCCGGGTTACCGCGGTGGACACCACCGGCTGCGGGGACGCCTTCACAGCGGCCACGGCTGCCCGCCTTGCGGCTGGGGATTCGCTCGCCGAGGCTGCCACGTTCGCAGCCCGTGCCGGCGCACTTGCTGCCACCCGCGAGGGTGCGCAGTCCTCGTATTCGGCACTGGCAGAGTTGGTGGGCTAAGGCTGTCGGGCTGAGTCTTCAGCAGGTTTAAAAACGGTGTCTCCCGGAAGGGAGGCACCGTTTTTAAACCTGCGGCGGCGCTGCCTCCTCCTCATTGACGTGCTGACGCGGGCCAGTCTCCCGACGAGAGAGCCCTGAGACAGCCGCTAGCGCATGCGCTCCCTGCGAATAGCGGTGGCAATAGCCGCTGCCCGGGTGTCAACCCCGAGTTTGGCGTAGACATGCGCCAGGTGTGTTTTAACAGTGGCCTCGGAAATAAAGAGCCTGCGGCCGAGCTCCTTGTTGCTGAGGCCTTCGGTCAGCAGCCCCAACAGCTCTGCCTCCCGCGGGGTCAGGACGGCGTCGGGGTTGCGCAGTTGCTCGAAGAGCCGCGAGGCCACCGGGGCGCTCATCACGCTCCTGCCCTGGACCGCGCCGCGGATCGCGGCGAAGATCTCCTCGGATGAAGCATCCTTGAGCAGATAGCCCATCGCGCCGGCGTCCACCGCACGGACAATATCGGCGTCGGAATCATAGGTGGTGAAGACAATGATCGCCTGCCGGCTGGTGCGCCGGCGCAGCTCCCTGATCGCTTGGATGCCGTCCATGCCGGCCCCCATTGCAAGGTCCATCATCACCACGGCGGGGGTGTGCTGCTGGGTGAGTACGAGCGCGTCTTCGCCGGAGGCTGCCTCAGCTACCACCTCGATGTCCGGCTGCGTCGCCAGCAGTGCGCGGAGTCCGCTGCGGATCACCAGATGGTCATCGACCAGGAGCACGGTAATAGTACTCATCGGTTTGCTCCCGCAGCCAGCTTCCCGGCAGGCAGTTTCGCGGCAATCACGGTTCCGGCACCGGGACTGCTTTCCACCGAAAATTCACCGCCGAGCTGCTCCACTCGCTGCCGCATGGCGCGCAGCCCATAACCTCCCGCTTCCGAGGGCTGGGACAGTAGCGCCGGATCAAACCCCACGCCGTCGTCGTACACGTCCAGCGTGACGGAATCCGGCAGGAACCCCAGCGTCACCGTAGTGTGGGCCGCCCCGGCATGCAGGGCACTGTTGGCTGCCGCGCTCTGGAGCACCCGCAACAAGGCGTGGCGGGTGTCACCGCCCACCGGACGGGGTTCCCCGGTCACGTATAAGCGCACCCCGGGCAGGTAGTGTGATGCCGCCTGCAGCAGGGCATCGGGCAGCGGCGCCGTTTCCAGCCCGGGGGACGCGAGGTCATGGACCAGGCTGCGGGCATCGGCCAGGCTTTGCCGGAGCATGACGCTGGCGGACCGGATTTCGTCCTGTGTGGCCGGGCCGGGCCAGGACCGCTGGGCGGCCTCCAGATGAAGCAGGCTGCTGGCCAGGCCCTGGGTTACGGTGTCGTGGATTTCCCGTGACACCCGCGCGCGTTCTTCAATGCTGCCGGCCCGGCGCTCCGTGACCGCAAGCTGTCCCTGTGCCAGGGACACCGCAGCATGCAGGCGGCGCTGCTCGGCTGCATCGTGTTCAATGCGGTCGTAAATCAGGGTGAGCACCACGCCCACGGCGAGCGGTCCCAGGAGCAGGGCTACATCGGTGCCGCCGCCCAACCTGAAGAGCCCCACAGCGGTTGCCGCCGTCGTTATGCCGCCGGTGAGATAGGCGGTCCAGCCGGTGAAGGCCATCCGGCAGAGGAAGAACACCGCGAAGGAGCCCCAGGCAAAGCTCGGCGCTATCACCACCAGCACCGACCAGAGGGCCACCAATACATACATGTACACCGCCCACGGCCGCGGCCGCCGGGACAAAACGGCAATCAGGGCATAGATCGCGCACGCCGCCGCGGCAAGCGCCAGCACACCCAGTTTCTCCGAGGGGCTATGCCGCATCACGTACCGGACGGCCGAGGCCACCAGCAGCACGGCAAACCCCAGATGGACGACGGCGTCAATCCGGCGCAGCGGGCCAGCCTCAACAGGATCGGGGAGCTGCCGGGACTGTGGCTCCGGCGCCAGTGCGTGCAGGGAGTCGGGGGCGGCAGGCAAAAAGGGCATAGGAGGTCCGGTTCCGGTGGATGGTGTGCTCTCCACCATGCTAGGGCCCACGCCGTCGTCCCAGCTTCTCCGCGTCTCCACCTTTTGGCTGATACTTCCAGCCGGTTGGTGGAGGAAACGGCAGCCCAAGGCTCGATGCCCGCCGAACCGGCGGCCGGAAAGATGGAAGCCAAGCCCGGGCAAATCAGCCGGGCGTCCACGGGGCAAGCCCCACCGTTCGCAGGAGAACCCATGCAGAAGTCCACGAAAATCACCACTGTTGCCGTGGCCGGAGCGTTGCTCCTCACGGGCGGGCTGACCGCCGCCGCCAATGCCGGTACCGCCCCGGATTCCAGCTCTGCCACCAGTACCGCCGCCAGTGCCGCCCCCGCGGCGACTGTGGACATCCAGCCGGCCCCGGAGACCACAGTGACCCAAAACCGCATCAGTGCTGACGCTTCAGCTGCCGCGGTCCGGGAAGCCTTGAGTCATTGTGCGGCGGATAACCTGCCGTTTGTGACGGTGGCGCTGGTAGACCGCTTTGGCACTGTGCAGGCCCTGCTTCACGGTGACAATGCCGCCGAGCACACCATTGAAGCTGCCCGGCAGAAGGCATACACGGCTGCCGCCTTTGGCGCACCCACCAGCGAGCTGTCCCAGCGGATTGCGGGGAACGGGCCCAGCATCGCCGACCTTCCCGGGACCCTCTTCCTTGCCGGCGGGGTTCCGCTAAAGGTCAACGGGGTCTCCGTGGCCGGCATTGGTGTGGGCGGTGCACCCGATGGCATGCTGGATGAAGCCTGCGCCGCAGCAGGAGCGGCAACCATCGCCGGCACAGCCGGAACCGGAAGGTGACCCGGCAGCCGCCATGAAGGAGAAGGCATGATTCGCCCCCGGAACGCCCTGTTTCTGGTCCTGGCCTGTGCCGCGGCCATCGGGCCGGCCGCCTGCAGCACGGAATCCGGTCAGCCCGCTGCCTCCCGCGACCTGGCCAGCGGTGCAACGTCAACCCCGTCGGCAACCCCCGCGCCGACGTCGTCCGCAGAACCGCCGGCTGCCGCGCCCGAACCATTAGCCCTGTCCCCTCAAGCGCAGGCGGACGTGGACGGACGCCTGATCCTGGCCGCCAAAGCCAACGACGCCGCCCAAGTAGCCACGCTGATCGCGGCTGGAGGCAGTGTCAACGCCAAGGACGCCATCCAGGATTCGGCGTTCCTGTACGCCGGGGCAGAAGGGTTCAACGAGGTCCTGCAGCTGACACTGGCTGCAGGAGCGGACGTAGCCAGCACCAACCGCTACGGCGGAACGGCGCTGATTCCGGCCAGCGAGCACGGACACACAGAGACGGTGGCCATCCTCCTTACCGCGGGGGTTCCCGTAAACCACGTCAACAACCTGGGCTGGACAGCCCTGCAGGAGGCCATCCTGCTGAATACCGGCGGGCCTCGCCAGCAGGAGGTAGTCCGGCTACTCCTGGCCGCCGGCGCGGACCCGATGATCCGCGACCCTGAGGGCCGGACGGCCCTGGAGAATGCGCAGCGACTGGGCTTTACCGAGATTGCGGACCTCATCATGGCCGGCTCCACACCGGGTTCTTGACGGATTCTTGACGCATTCTTGACAGGGAACAGCTTAGGCGCCGGCGGCCTGCCGGTCAGCGGCCCGCGGCCCGTCCCGCCGCCCGGCCGCTGAACAGGCAGCCGCCCAGGAAGGTTCCCTCCAGGGACCGGTAGCCGTGCATGCCGCCACCGCCAAAACCCGCGGCTTCCCCGGCGGCGAAAAGGCCGGGAACGGGGTTGCCGTCCAGCCCGAGGACACGCGACTCGAGGTCGGTTTCCAACCCGCCGAGGCTCTTGCGGGTCAGCACGGACAGCCGGACTGCGATGAGCGGACCGTCTTTGGGATCCAGGATTGGACGCGGAGCCGCTGTGCGAATGAGCCGGTCCCCCAAATAGTTTCGTGCACCCCGGATCGCGGTCACCTGGCTGTCCTTGCTGAACGGATTGGCAATTTCACGGTCGCGGGCTTCCAGCTCACCGCGGACTGCCTCGGCGGACAGCACCGGAGCGTCACCGTTGGTGGAGTCCTTTGCCAGCGCATTCATCCCCGCCACCAGTTCCTCCACCGAACCGGCGGTGAGGAAATCCTCGCCGTGGTCCAGGAACTTCTGCACCGGTCCGGGCACTCCGGCCGTGGCACGCCCCAGCACATCCCGCACGGACTTGCCGGTCAGGTCCGGGTTCTGCTCGGACCCGGACAGTGCAAACTCTTTCCGGATGATCGCCTTGTTCAAAAGGAACCAGCTGTAGTCATGGCCTGTGGTGCGCAGATGTTCCAGCGTACCCAGGGTATCGAAGCCCGGAAACAGCGGCACGGGCAGCCGATGTCCCGCAGCGTCCAGCCACAGCGAGGACGGCCCGGGCAGGATCCGGATGCCGTGGTTCGCCCACACCGGGTTCCAGTTCTTGATGCCCTCCACGTAGTGCCACATCCGGTCCGGGTTGATGCCCCGGCCGCCGGCGGCTTCAGCGGCCAGGATGCCCCGGCCGTCCACATGTTCAGGCACACCGCTGAGCATGGTGGCCGGCGCAGAGCCCATCCGCGCCGGCCACGCCTTGCGCACGAGGGAATGGTTCCCGCCAATTCCACCGGTGGTAATCACGACGGCGCCGGCTGAGAACTCGAACTCCCCCGCCGGTGTGCGGCTGGTCGCAGCGCCGCGGGCCGCCGTCGTCGGCTCCAGGACAGTCCCGCGAACTCCGGTGACGCCTCCGTTGCTGAGCGCCAGCTCCTCCATCCGGTGGCGGAAGGCCAGGCGAACCCGTCCGCGGGCGACGCCGTCGCGCACCTTTGCTTCGAACGGTGCGGTGATGCCCGGTCCGGTGCCCCAGGTGATGTGGAACCGGGGCACGGAGTTGCCGGGGCCGGTGGCACCGTAGCCGCCGCGTTCCGCCCAGCCGACCACGGGGAACAGCCGATGGCCCATTTCATGCAGCCACGCTCGTTTTTCCCCGGCCGCAAAGTGAACGTAGGCCTCGGCCCAGCGACGCGGCCAATGATCTTCCGGCCGGTCAAACCCTGCCGTCCCCAGCCAGTCCTGCCAGGCAAGATCCACGGAATCGCGGACCCTCAGCCTCCGCTGCTCGGGTGTATCCACCATGAACAGCCCGCCGAAGGACCACCAGGCCTGCCCGCCGAGGCTCGCCTCGCCCTCCTGTTCCAGCAGGATGACGGTGCGGCCGGCGTCAATGAGTTCCGAGGTTGCCACCAGCCCCGCCAGTCCGGCTCCTACAACAATGACGTCCGCGTCTGTGGTTGGCTGCATCCGGTTCACGGTACCGGCAGATTATGGCTCTGGCTACGACTGATACTGGTCGCCAGCGGACAACCGCTTGGCTCCGGTGTCCGCCGCACCGGCCAGTTGATGGTTGCCCCTTTCTGTACGGACCACTGGTTCCTAGACTTGCGGCTAAGGGTTGCTCTTCCACAGAGCTGCTGTCCGCCCCTACCTGACTGGAGAGAAACCATGACTGAAAAGGAAAACCCCGCAGCCGGCGAGGACCAGGATCGGACCCACAATGAGGCTCCCTCGGAAGGGGACACTTCGGTCGATCCGGACACTCAGCGCCAGCACACCCAGGATGCAGCTGAGGGAGACGACGCCGGCAAGAAGTAGGCCGGCAGTAACCAAGCCGCTTAGTAAAACTGGTCCTTCCCCCGGGGACTGGGAACAGGCGGCGAAGAGGGCAACTGAGAAGGCCTGGGATTCCATTTCGGAATCCCAGGCCTTCTCAGTTGGTATTAGGGCGTTGGCATTACGGCGTTGGTATTACGGCCGATATGACGGTTGAACCGACGGGCTTACCGTCAGGAAGCCCTTGCCCTTCCAGTGTTGCGTCTGGCCTCGCCCAGCACATCGGCGTCGTGGCTTTGGTCCACGATCGGGCCGGTGCCGGCAATCTCGCGCAGCAGTTCAATACCGGCAACAGCCGCCTGTTTCGTGGGGAACATCGCTGATACCGCCATCAGGGCGCCGTCACCGGAAATGAGCTTAATCCGGAACGCGCCGTCGTGGGCGTCTACCAGCTTGAAGTAGCCCGACATCTCTTACCTCCTTGTAAGGGGTACATCTGTGCCCTTAATAGTAAGCCAGCTTACGTCTTTCGGAACCATCAGGTACAAAATTCGAGTACCTCCTGCTGCGCTCTCATCCGGACTGCCCGCCCTGCCTGCCGGGAGCGGAGGTGAGGGCGCGGAGAATCTGTTCCGGGGTAGCGGGCTGAGAGGTGAGCAGGGCCGCGAGGATGCGCGCCTGGGCGGGCTTGAGATCCCCCGACGGAATGGCTCCGGCCCGCACCAGGTCAACTCCGCCCCCTGCTCCGAACGTCGGCACCACGGGCCCAAAAGGCACCCGGGAACTCAGCACCACAAAGCACCCGGCCCGCACAGCGTCCTGGACTGCTTCAGCAAACCCGGGACCGGCATTGCCGAGCCCTGTTCCGGCAAGGACGACGGCATCGGCGCCGGCGTGGACGGCATAGGAGAAAAGGGCAGGATCCGCGCCGAGCGGACAGTCGATGATGTTGACCCGGGCGGCGTCGAACTTCTCGCCCGGCATGCGCAGCGCAGCCGGCCGCAGCGGCCGGGCTGTTACGTGCAGGCTGTCGCCGATGAAGTGTGCGACCTCCGTGCCGCCGGCAAAGGGATCTGCAGCCGTGGTACTGGCGGCGAAGGCACCGCGGGCGGATCGGACCGTCCCCGCAAATGAAATAAGCACGCCGGTGCCGCGCAGCTCCGGAGAAGCCGCAGCCTCCACCGCCTCTTCCAGGTTCTGCGGGCCGTCAGGTGCCGGGCTGTCGGCGGGACGCCGGGAACCGGTAAACACCACCGGCTTGGGTGAGCTGTGGACCAGATCCAGCAGGAAGGCTGATTCCTCCATGGTGTCTGTTCCGTGGGTGATCACCACGCCGTCCACGGTGGAATCCATGACCGCGTTCCGGGCAGCCTGCGCGATGCGGCGAAGGTCCGAGAGCTGCAGCGTGTAGCTTCCGCTGACCATGACGTCCTGCACGGTCACGGTATGCCGGCGGGAGAGCCCGCGGATTAAGTCGGCGGCGTGATCCGTAGGCACCAACCCGCCGGGCCCGGTGCTGCGGGACGCGATGGTCCCTCCAGTGCCGATGATTCGGATGGAAGCCATAGACCAGCCCTTCGAGTGTTTCCCGTTTAACAGCCAAGGTAGGCCGAGTCTGCGGGCCGTGGCTAGGGCGCAGCGCTGTACCGGCCGCGTGGAAGCTGATCCGGGGAATGCCGCGGACGGGGCCGGTGTTGGACCGAATAGCGCGCCGAAGGAGAAGTGACGCGACGTGAGAAGTAACGCGAAAAGCGAGAAGGGCACCATGCAGACCATTGATCAGAAAGTGATCGACTACGTTCGCCGCTACGGAAGGGTCCAGCCCCAGGACGTTGCCGAGGAATTTGACCTCGGTGGAGTGCAGACCCTGAACGTCCTTAAAACCCTGGAGGATATGGGCGCCCTGCGGCTGGTTGAGGGCGGCGACGGCACCTTTGCCGTACCCACGGGACAGTCGCTCTGCGACCCTTACACCGGCGTCTGCATCTAGTTGTCTGCGGCAGGCGCAGCCTCCACCCTTACCTAGACTGGATTCATGGCCGATACCGTCACTGCTGAGCAGCGCAGCCGGAACATGTCCAGGATCCGGAGCAAGAACACCAAACCTGAGCTCCTGGTACGGCGGCTGCTTCATGCGGCCGGCTACCGGTTCCGCCTTCACGGTTCCGCCGGCGGAAAACTGCTCCCGGGAAAGCCCGACCTGGTGTTCGCTGCGCGGCGCAAAGTCGTTTTCGTCAACGGATGTTTCTGGCATCTGCACAGCTGTCCCGCCGGACAGCATGCGCCGCAGACCAACGGCGCCTTTTGGGCTGAGAAACGCCGGCGGACCGCCCTGCGCGATGCCGCGGCAGTAGAGTCGCTGACCCTCGCAGGGTGGGAATCGCTGACGGTATGGGAGTGCGAATTGAAGGACCGCAGCGCTTTGGAGGATCAACTGGTCAGCTTCCTTGGCCCACCCGGTCCGGCGGTCACTAGACTTTAGAACCTCACCTCAATCGCACTCAAGTGAAGGCAGGACCTACATGGCACAGAACAGCGCCGCCAAGCGCGGCGTCCTTTTCGACGTCGACGGAACACTGGTCGATTCCAACTATCTGCACGCCGTGGCCTGGTGGCAGGCGTTCCGTCGAATGGACCACGACGTCCCCATGTCCGCCGTGCACCGCGCCATCGGCATGGGCGGAGACAAACTCGTGGAACACCTGCTGGGTGAAGACAGGAACACGGACGAGGACGAGAAACTCGACGAAACCCACGGTGCCATCTTCTCCACCTGGTGGCCGTCCCTGCGCTCCTTCAACGGCGCACGGGAGCTCCTGCTCGCCTGCGCTGATCAGGATCTGACCGTGGTGCTGGCCTCTTCGGCGACGGAGCCCGAGCTGAAAGTCCTGCGCGGCGTGATCGATGCCGATTCGGCCATTGCCGCCGCCACCAGTTCATCCGACGCCGAAGAATCCAAGCCGGCACCGAACATCCTGCAGGCAGCCTTGGACACCTCCGGCCTTACAGCTGAAGACACCATCTTCGTCGGTGATTCAGTGTGGGACGTAAAGGCAGCCGCCGATCTGGAGATTCCCACCATTGGGCTGCTCTGCGGCGGCACCAGTGAAGCCGAACTGCGCGACGCCGGGGCCAAGGAAATCTTCGAAGATCCCCGCGACCTGCTGGACAACCTGCATACATCTGAGCTGGGGAAGCTCATTAGCCGCGACTGAACCCGGGCAACCGGGGCACCCGGGCAGCCAGGGGCACCAAACAGGACAGAAAAGCCAGACGGAGGGCCGGGGAAACATATCCCCCGGCCCTCTGTTCTGTCCGCGGGCTTGTTCGAGGTTCCGTCCGCCGGAGAAGGGCTGTTCTGCCCGCTCCGTTACGCGCCGGGAGTGGCTGACTGGGGCAGATGCTCGGCACGCACCTGCATATCGCGTGATTGACATCACTTCCGATCTGTACAAGGGTAAGCGCAGCGGAAGCGCTTTCCCGACCCGCCGGCACGGTCCGGCACGGTGGATTACCCAGGCCGGTGAGCTGTGGGTCAGGGAAGAGCGCCGGTTCGCGGTGGACGTGCTCGACGGCGAACCCGACGAGCGGGCCTGGACGCTGACCTATTCCACCTCTTTCACCAATGTGTCCGGATCCGACATCGTGATGGGCAGCCCCACCGCCAATGGCCGGGAGAATGCCGGCTATGGCGGACTGTTTTGGCGCGGCCCCCGCTCCTTCACCGGCGGCTCCGTCTACATTCCCGGCAGGGAAGGCGGCGACGACCTTAACGGAATCCGCTTCCCCTGGATGGCCTTCAGCGGCCGGCGCGACGGCGAGGGCGGCGCTTCTACGCTGGTCTTCGTCGATTCGCCCAACAATTCCTACGCCGGGGCTGAGAACACCGAATGGTTTGTCCGCACCGGGATCTTCGCCGTCGTGAGCCCGTCCCCCTACTACTCCACGGAACTCACGTTCGAGCCGGGGCAGCGCCTGTCCTACGAGTACGCCGTGGTGATTGCGGACCTGGACCGCGGCGTGGAGGGGTCGGAGCAGCTTGCCGAAGCCAGCCTGCAGCTGCTCGGGTCCTCCGCCGCGGCCGGCCGCTGATGCTACCCGTCACCGGGGACGGAACCGCCGGATTCCCCGGCGGCACCGGGGTCACCCGGATCAACGTCTACACGTGGGATGCGGTGGACGGCCAGTGCGGGGGCAGCCCCCATTTACACACGGCCACCACTGAAAGTTATGTGGTGGTGGCCGGACGCGGGCGGGTGCAGACGCTCAGTTCCACCGGCTTTGACGAACATCCGCTGGCACCGGGCACCGTGCTGTGGTTTACCCCGGGCACGGTCCACCGGCTCATCAACGACGACGGCGCCCTGGAAATTGTCGCTGTCATGGGCAATTCCGGGCTGCCGGAAAACGGTGATGCGGTCCTTACCTTCCCTGACCGCTATCTGAATGATCCGGAGACATACCGCAGGGCAGCCGCCCTCCCGTCCGAAGGCACAGCGGCGGCCAGGGAGGCAGCCGTGGTGGCCCGCCGGGACCTGGCGATGGAAGGATTCCTTGCCCTTCGCTCCCGTCTGGAAACCGAGGGTCCGCAGGCCCTGGACCACCTCCACCGGCAGGCGGCCGCCCTCGTTCAGGACAAAGTGGCAACGTGGACGGCCCTTGTCCGCAACGGTCCGCTGGCCCAGGCCCAGCAGAGCCTGGAACAGCTGGAACGGCTGGCAGTGGGTGACGGCACCCATCTGTCCCGCGCCGTCGTGCGCTCCGCCGCGCCCACCTCCTCCGATCCCGTGTACGGGATGTGCGGCCGGCTCCAAACCTGGAATCTCATGCCCGCCACCGGGGAGACCGGGAACGCGGCAGGCGCGGATCGCCGGGGGAACCCGGTGGTAGTCTCCAAAAACCAATGAGGAAGAAAGGCACTCAATGACCACGGAACCCGCAGGACCTGCCAACACCGATGAGGATCCGCTGGGCCCCAGCACGCCCCAGCCCGAACCGACCGGCGGCCCCCGCCGGCCGGGCCGGGACGCCCGGCCGGAACAGAAGGCCGCCAACATCCGTGAGGCTCAGGGCACTTCCCCTGCAGGCACGGTTCCGGCCGGCCACTCAGGAAAAGACCCCGGTGATCCCGCTGCCGCCGGCGGCACCGCCCCGGAAGAAGCCCTGGCAGCGCCGGAATCTTCGGACGGCTAGACCAGTCCGGCCCGGCGCAGCGCTTCGGCCATCGGCCCCTGCGGCTGCACTGGAGCCGCAGGACGGCGGCGCCCGCTGTCCGGGGCGGAGGTCCCCGCCTTGCCCGCGCGCTGCGGAGCTGACCCCTTGCCGCCGCCGGACTTTGCCGCCGCTGTGCGGCCGGCCGCCTTGCCTCCATTGGCCGGGCGGCCGTTGGATGTCCTGTCCCGCGGAGCCCGGGGGCCGGCGGCAGCAGCATCGTCGTCCAGGCGAAGTGTCAGTGAGATCCGTTGACGGTCCGGGTCCGCTTCCAGCACCCTGACCTTGACCACCTGTCCGGACTTCACGACGTCGTGCGGGTCCGAGACGAAAGTGGAGGACATGGCCGAAATATGAACCAGCCCGTCCTGGTGCACCCCCACATCGACAAAAGCCCCGAAGGCCGCCACATTCGTGACCACGCCGTCCAGCACCATTCCCGGCCGGAGGTCGGAAATCTTCTCCACGCCCTCCGAGAAGGTTGCAGTGCGGAATTCCGGCCGGGGGTCGCGGCCGGGTTTGCGCAGTTCGGCCAGGATATCCAGGATCGTGGGCAGGCCCACCGAATCATCCACAAACGCGGCCGGGTCAAGGTTGTCCAGCACCGTACCGGACGGGCTCATCCGGGCACCGGCCGCAGCAAGAATTTTGCGGGCAGTGCCGTAGGACTCCGGATGCACACTGGAGGCGTCCAGCGGCTCACTCCCGGCCGTAACGCGCAGGAAGCCGGCGCACTGTTCAAAGGCCTTGGCACCCAGCCGGGGCACCTTTTTCAGATCGGCACGCCGGGCAAAAGGCCCGTTCTCATTGCGGTAAGCCACAATGTTCTCGCTCAGCAGCGGCCCCACACCGGCCACGCGGGTCAGCAGCGCCGGCGATGCGGTATTCACATCAACGCCGACAGCGGTCACGCAGTCTTCGATCACGGCGTTCAGGGAACGTTCCAGTTTGGCGGCACTGACATCATGCTGATACTGGCCAACACCGATCGATTTGGGGTCGATCTTCACCAGCTCCGCCAGCGGGTCCTGCAGCCGCCGGGCAATGGACACGGCTCCGCGCAGCGATACGTCCATTCCCGGCAGTTCCGCCGAGGCAAGGGCGGACGCGGAGTAGACGGAGGCTCCGGCTTCGGAGACCACCAGCTTCTGCAGGCCTGCACCGGGCAGCAGCCGGATCAGTTCGGTGGCCAGCTTGTCGGTTTCGCGCGAGGCGGTGCCGTTGCCGATGGCAATCAGCTCCACATGGTGCTGCTTCACCAGCTCCGCGAGCCGGGACAGCGCCTCATCCCATTTGCGGGCGGGAGCATGCGGATAGATGGTGTCGGTGGCCACTGACTGGCCGGTGCCGTCCACCACCGCAACCTTCACACCGGTGCGCAGCCCGGGATCCAGCCCCAGGGTGGGCCGGTTCCCGGCCGGGGCGGCCAGCAGGACGTCGCGGAGATTGGCGGCAAAGACGCGCACTGCTTCGGTTTCAGCAGAGGTGAAGAGGCGGACGCGCAGATCGGCAGAGAGCTTGGCCAGGATCCGCCGCCACGCGAGCTGTGCAGTCTGCAGAAGCCAGGCATCGGCCGGCCGGCCGCGGTCACTCACGCCCAGGTGAGCGGCCACTGCCCGCTCATACTTCTGCCGGGCTGCGGTCAGGGCTGCGGCGTCGGCCGGGTCAGCCTCCGCCAGCTCAAGGTCCAGGACGCCTTCCTTCTCCCCGCGCAGCAGCGCCAGCACCCGGTGCGAGGGCATGCTCGACGGCGAGCCGGTGAACGCGAAGTAGTCGGCGAATTTCTGGCCTTCAGTTTCCTTGCCGGCCTTGACCTGCGAGCGCAATTTGCCCTGCTTCCAGAGCCGCTCGCGCTGCCCGGTGAGCAGGTCCGCGTCCTGGCCCGCCCGTTCAATCAGGATGGCCCGCGCTCCGGCGAGCGCTTCCGCCCCGTCCGGGACGGCGTCGTTGACATATCCGGCGGCTGTGCGTTCCGGATCCAGCGAGGGGTTGGCCAGCAGCGCCTCCGCCAACGGTTCCAGGCCGGCTTCGCGGGCCATCTGCGCCTTGGTGCGCCGCTTGGTTTTGTACGGCAGGTAAATATCCTCGAGCCGGGATTTGGTGTCCGCTGCGGCGATGGCCGCTGCCAGCTGCGGAGTCAGCTTGCCCTGGCTCTCGATGGCTTCCCGGACGGACTGCCGCCGGTCCTCCAGCTCGCGCAGGTACCGCAGGCGCTCGTCGAGTTCGCGCAGCTGCGCATCATCGAGGGTTCCGGTGGCCTCCTTGCGGTACCGGGCAATGAAGGGGACGGTGGCGCCGCTGTCCAGAAGGTCGACGGCGGCACGCACCTGCCACGGGGCCACATCCAGCTCCGCGGCGATCTGTGCGCAGACCCGGCCGGTGACCTGCTCGGCGGCCGTGCCTGCTTTCCCGCCCTCCTGCCGGGCGGGACGCGTTGCGGAGGAAGCTGCCGGGTTCTTGGGGTGTACCGAAGGAAGACTCACCCGCCCAATTGTTCCCTACGGGCCGCAGGATCGGTCAACTATTGCCGATTCACGGGCTGGGGCGCGGCAAGCTCATCAACCGGTGTCTCCTCGTCCGGCTCCCACCGCAGCAGGTCACCGGGCTGGCAGTCCAGCACTTCGCACAGGGCGGCCAGCGTGGTGAACCGCACCGCCTTGGCCCGGCCGTTCTTGAGGACGGCGAGGTTGGCCGGGGTGATTCCGATGCGCTCAGCCAGGACACCCACCGGTATCTTCCGTTTGGCCACCATGACGTCGATGTCCACGATGATGGGCATCAGATCACCTCTCCGAGTTCGCTGCGCAACTGAGTTGCCTCCACATCGGTGGCGACAGCACGGGCCAGCAGCATCCGCAGCACCAGGACGATCAGTGCTCCCCCTGCGATGGCCAGTCCCGCTCCTCCTATGAGCAGGACGACGCCGGGCGCCACACCCTCTCCCGGGGCAAGCACCGCTCCCAGGGCGAACAGGAGCAGGGAACCCGCGCTGACGGCACCTATCACCCCGTCCACATAGCGGAAGGCGGCCGGGGAAAACACCGTTCCCCTGCGCACCATGGTCAACAGGCACCAGACACAGACCAGGATGACCTGCACCGCGATGAGGCCCAGGACAATAATGACGACGACGGGAACCCGGACGGCGTCTGCGTCCGGGCCCGCCTGTGCCAGATCAGTGGCCAGCAGGGGCACCATGACGGTCTGCACAAACAGCGTGCCGGCAAGGACTGCAGCCAGCACGACGCGCAGCGCCAGGATAGTTAACCTGCTCATGGAATTTCCCCTCATCGACTGACGGACACCGATTGATTGTCAGCGCAAATCTATCGACTATCGAGAGGGGAAACAAGCACGTGCGGAAACTAACCCGCCTGTGCCGGCGCTTCCCCCGCTCCTGCCCGGACCCCGTCTCCAGCCGCGGCCGGCCGCGCCGCAGCGTCCCGGGCCACAATGTAGCCGTACACCAGCCCTTGGCCGATGGTTGCCCCTGCGCCCGGATAGCTCTTGCCGAACACGTTGGCAGCGGTGTTTCCGATGGCATACAGACCATCAACGGCGGAGCCGTCTTCGGTCAGGACCCGTCCCCGCGCATCAGCGGTGAGGCCGCCGCATGTGCCCAGGTCGCTGAGAACAACCTTGACGGCATAGAACACCTTGCCGGAAAGGGGGCGCAGGTTGGGGTTGGGCCGAACCGTGGGGTCGCCGTAGTACCGGTCATAGGCGCTCGATCCGCGGTGGAAGTCCTCGTCGACGCCGGCCCCGGCCAGTTCATTGAAGCGGGATGCTGTTGCCGTGAATGTTTCCTCCGGCATGCCGATTTTCCGTGCCAGTTCGCCCAGGCTCTCAGCCTTGGCTGCAATCCCTTCCTCATACCATTTCTCCGGCAGCGCCATCCGGGGAAACAGGCTTCCGGCAAGGATGTAGCTGTTCCGGTATTCCTGGTCGAACACCATCCACATGGTGCCTACCGGGTTGCCCTGGCGTTCACGTTCCAGGACGCGCTGGCCAAAGGACATGTAATCCTGGGCCTCGTTCACGAAACGGGATCCGCTGCCGTCAACAATGAGGGATCCGGGCAGGGAACGTTCCGCGAGCATGACCGACGGCGCTCCGCCGGGCAGCGGGGCAACGGCCGGGAACCACCAGGACTGGTCCATCAGCGCGGTGCCGGCACCGACGGAAACGGCAGCCTTAATGGCGTCACCGGTGTTTCCTTCACTGCCAAAACTCCAGTTTTCCAGCATTTTCGACTGGTGCTCATGACGCATGGCCATGTCATGGTCAAATCCGCCGGCGGCGAGGACCACGCCCTGCCGAGCGGTCACCGTGACCTCTCGGCCATCCTGCTGCAGCACCGCTCCCGTCACCCGGCCACTTTCGGTAACGAGCCGCACCAGGGAGGTTTCCGTCCAGACGGGAATGCCGGCTGCCAGCACCCCGGCGTACAAACCAGCCGCGAGGGCCTGCCCGCCGGCCACGTAGTCCCGCTTCAATGCGAGGCCGCCAACGCCCTGGAAGATCCGGGTGGCTGCGGTGCTGAGCCCCTGGACCGGCGCTTTGGAGATCAGGTTCAGCGCACGGTAGTCCTTGCCGGTGATGGCCATCGGCAAAGAAGATTCCATGGTGCCGCCGCGAAGCCGGCCGCGTTCCTCACCGAGGACATTTGCGTCGAAAGGCTTGCACTCACAGCTGCGGCCCGCAGCCGATCCGCCCGGCTCCTCCGGATGGTAATCCGAATACTCTTCATCCCACATGAATTTCATGGGCGTGGTTCGCTGCAGCATTTCCACTGTGGCGGTTCCGTTGTCCAGGAAAGCCTGCCAACGTTCTGCGGAGGAAGTGCCGGCGACGACGGCGTCGACATACGCTGTGGCCCGGACGGGTGTATCGGCGGCACCGGCAGCCTTGAGGACCGGATTGTTGGGAATCCAGAATGCTCCGCCGGAACGGGCCGTGGACCCGCCCACCGTGGCGGTCTTTTCCACGATCAGAACGGAGGAACCCTGTTCTGCCGCCGCCAGGGCTGCAGCCATTCCGGTACCTGAGCCAATGATCAACAGATCCACCGTGGTGTCCTGTGCCGTGAATTTCCGCGCTGGTACCGATTGCGCCATTGCCATCTCCCTAGGTTCTCAGTCTGAAACTTGTCAGCACACCGCGAAACGTCGTTGTACCGCTGTTTGTGCACCCTAACCCGGATAACAAGTGAAACCCAGTATCAGGATGGGCGTGGTGCATAGCGGGACGTACTCACCGGCTACCAGTCCTCGGAACTGAACAGCCGCCGTCGGGCACTGAGCAGTTCAATCTCGGGCCGTCCGGCTACCAGGCGTTCGACGGCGTCAAGCACCTCCACCGCGTGGGCGCTGTCCGCCGTCACCAACCCCACCCCGATGCCCGCACGCCGGTGCAGGTCCGGCTCACCGGTTTCGGCGGCCGATACCTCGAATTTTCTCCGCAGCTCGGCCAGGATCGGGCGGATGACTGAGCGTTTGCCCTTGAGCGAATGCACGTCTCCCAACAACAGATCAAATTCGATAATGCCCATCCACATGGAATTATGGTGGTCCATGCCTGCCGGAGAGCACCAGTGCATGGTTCGGCAACAACAGCGGGAGTGCCTGCCTGCCGGGATGCGCCGTCCACGGGGCCGGTGTTATCTTCTCTGGATGAGCACGCCCGCCAAAGCTCCGGCCCGCCCCACCCGCCGCAACGTCCTCTCCGGAGTGTTAGTGGGAATCGGGGTGGCCGCTTTTGTGGACGAGGTTCTCTTCCACCAGTTGCTGCAGTGGCACCATTTCTACGACAAATCCACCACATCAGTCGGACTCCTGTCCGACGGACTGTTCCATGCCTTCGGCTGGTTTGCCGTGGTGGCCGGATTGTTCCTGTTTGCCGACCTGCGCCGCCGGGCCATCCTGCTGCCCGCCAGGTGGGCCGGTGCCGTCCTGCTGGGCACCGGCGCCTTCCAGCTCTATGACGGCACCGTCCAGCACAAGCTCATGGGGCTGCACCAGATCCGCTATGAGGTTGCCCTGCTGCCCTACGATCTGGCGTGGAACCTCACTGCGGCGGTGATGATTCTTGCCGGCGCCGCCCTGCTCTACCGGACGCGCCATGCGGTTCCGGCACACGCCGGGGCAGCCCGGAGCTAGCCGTGCACAGCCATCAAAGCGGTGGATTTGGTGTTGAATTGCTGTTTCTCATACCCGCCGCCGCAGCCGTTGCCGCCTACTGGGCCGGCGCGCTGTCAGCCCGGTCCAGGAACTGGCCGCAGCGGCGTTCGTTTCTGTTCACGGCCGGGGTTGCCGCAGTCCTGGTTACTGTCATGGGTCCGCTGGCCGCCCGCAGCCACCAGGATTTCGCTGCGCTGAGCCTCGCCCACATCCTGGCCGGCATGCTGGGGCCGCTGCTCCTGGTTCTCTCCCGGCCGGCATCCCTCGCCCTGTGCGCGCTGGATGTTGTTCCCGCCCGCCGGGTCTCCCGTTTTCTGGGCAGCCCGCTGCTGCGGTTCCTGGCCTTCCCGGTAACTGCCGCCGTCCTGAACATCGGAGGAATGGTGGTGATGTTCCGTACCGGGGTGTTTACCGCCATGCAGGAGTCACCGCCGGTCCATTGGCTGGTGACCTTCCATCTGGTGGCCGCCGGCTACCTGTACACCGCGGCCCTCGTTGGCCGGGACCCCATGCGCCACCGCGCCGGAGTGCGGCTGCGTGCAGTGGTGCTGGTTCTTTCGGCAGCGGCCCACAACATCCTGACGAAGACGCTCTATGCTGTTCCCCCTGCGGGAGTGGGCCAGGCGAACGGGGAGACAGGCGCCCTGATCCTGTATTACGGCGGCGGAGCGGTGGAGCTGGCACTGATTTTCCTGCTCTGCCGGCAGTGGTACCGCGCCGCCCGGCCGCGTCCAAACATCGCATCGCGGAAATATACTAAGTCGGCTTAGTATTATGGATGAGGGTGGCCACCGGGTAGGCCGGCAGGCAGAACAAGGGGTTCCATGACTATTACACGTCGCGATCTTTTGCACACCGCAGCCAGTGTCTTCGGCTGGGACTCCTTCCGGGACGGGCAGCTTGAGGCCATGGAAGCTGTTGCAGGCGGACGGGACGCCGTCTGTGTGATGCCCACGGGCTACGGAAAATCCGCCATTTATCAGGTCCCAGCGCTGACGCTCCCGGGCGTTGCCGTTGTAGTTTCCCCTTTGATCGCGCTCCAGCGGGACCAGGCTGACGCAATCAATGAGGCCATCGGCCGCCCGCGGGCCTACGTCCTGAACTCGACGGAGCCGCAGGGTTCCATTGATGAAGCGTGGGCAGCCGCTGAAAACCCCGACGAGGACAGCCGGGCAAAGTTCATCTTCCTGGCCCCGGAACAGCTGGCCCGGGATGAAGTCGTTGGCCGGCTCATGGCTCTAGAGGTGTCCCTCCTCGTCATCGATGAAGCGCACTGTGTCTCCGCCTGGGGCCATGACTTCCGCCCTGACTACCTGAAGCTCGGGTCTCTGGTATCAGCCCTGGGCCGGCCGGTCCTCGCGCTGACCGCCACTGCCGCTCCTCCGGTGCGCAGTGAAATTGCCTCCGTGCTGAATCTCCGTGATCCGCTGGTGCTCTCCCACGGTTTCGACCGGCCCAATCTGCACCTGGCTGTCCACATGTACGTGGAAGCCGGAGACAAACGCCGCGCCGTCCTGAACTCCGTTCCGGAACTGGACGGCCCCGGTCTTTTATATGTCGCTACCCGCCGGGACACCGAAGACTACGCCTCCGAATTGGAAGAGCGCGGCTTGCGCTCGGATTTCTATCATTCGGCCCGGCGGAGCAAGGACCGTGCGGAGGTCCACCGGCAATTCCTGGCCGACGAGGTGGATGTGGTGGCTGCCACAAACGCCTTTGGAATGGGAATCGACAAGCCCAATGTCCGCTTTGTGGTGCATGCCGCGATTTCAGACTCCCTGGATAGTTATTACCAGGAGATCGGACGGGCCGGGCGGGACGGGGAACCGGCGCAGGCGGTGCTCCACTACCGGCCGGAGGACCTGGGACTGCGCCGGTTCTTTGCCAGTAAATCCCCCGACGAAGAGGGTCTGCGCCAGCTCTATGCGGTGCTGCGGGCCAACGACGCCGGCGCCACTTCCGCGCAGCTGCGGACTGCCCTGGGCATCAGTTCCCGGCGCTTGGGCGGCCTGCTGAACCTGCTTCGGGAAGCAGGAGCGGCCTGGGAAAAGAACGGCGTCTACCGCGCGGAAGACATGGCTCCGGAGGATGCCCTGTCCGCTGCCCTGGATGCAGCCCGGCGGCGCGAGCACATCGATCAGTCCCGCGTGGACATGGCACGCCAATACGCTGAGACAACCTCCTGCCGCCGCCAGTTCCTGCTCGGATACTTTGGCGAACAGCTCGAGGAGCCCTGCGGCAACTGCGACAACTGTGACCGCGCAGCCGCGGAAGGAATCCCCGCGGAACCGGAGGCCGCCCAGGGCGGCCAATCTCCGGCACCGCCCTTTCCACTGCATTCTGCGGTGCTGCACGCCGAGTGGGGTCCGGGAACCGTCATGAGCTATGACGACGGTACGGTGACTGTGCTGTTTGAGGCCGAGGGCTATAAGACGCTCGCCGTGGACCTGGTGCTGGAGAAGGACCTCCTCCGGCCTGCAGATGTGGGCGCCCGGTCCGCCTAGCTGCCGCCGCCCGGGCGGGTCTTGCCTGTCGGCCAGGACAGCTCCCTCGGACGTTGCCGCAAGGTTGATGAACAACATCAGGTTGTTGCAAATCTTCGCCGCCTGGCCCGTGGTGGCACCTTCGGTGGGGATCACGTTGCCGGCGGGCACATAACAATAGCAATCCCCGGAAACACCGTACCGCTGCGGAAATCGGTTCGAATACGGCAGTACCACGGGCCTCTGGCGAGCTCCCCCGCGGGAAGTAACAGCGGACCACACCATTGTGTCCCGCAGAACATTCCCCTAAGAATGGACTATGACGGTTACCCTCAGTTCACTGGAAATTGCTGTCCCGCCTACCGTGCTGGTACAAACCGAGGCACGAGACGTCTTTGCCGCCCAGCCCGGCCTTACCCGGCTGGGACAAAGGCTGGTCAATACCTGTTTTAACTCAGCTGCAATCGATACGCGCCGCACGGCCCTCAGCGAGCTTTCGCTGTCCTACCGTTCGGAAAATCCGAAATTCTTTGATGCTGAAACCGGCAACATGCTGAGTCCCAGCACAAAAACCCGGAATGACATTTTTGCAACCGAAGCCACCAAACTATTCATCGAATCCGCCCGCAAAGCAGTTGATGCGTGCGAGGGCATCAGCCCTGCTGACATCACCCACGTGATTACCGTTTCCTGCACGGGTTTCTTCAATCCTGGCCCCGATTACAAGGTGGTCCGGGCGCTTGGCCTGAACCCGTCGGTGCAGCGGTTCCATCTGGGTTTCATGGGCTGCTACGCCGCCTTCCCGGCGATGCGGGCGGCCAAGTCCTTCTGTGAAGCGGACCCCGACGCCGTGGTCCTGATGGTCAGCGCCGAGCTGTGCTCCCTGCACGTGCGGACCTCCAATGACCCGGACACCATCATGGGCTCCTCCCTCTTTGCTGACGGTTCCGCTGCGGCCGTTATTACTGCCCGGGAGCTGCCCGGCAACGCCCCGGGAATCCAGCTGGACCACTTCGAGACCATCCTGACGCCGGTGGGCGAGGAATCGATGGCGTGGAACATCGGCGACGAGGGCTTCGAGATGGTGTTGGGAACATATGTGCCGCACATTATCGACGACCACATTGTCGGCGCGCTCGAGCCGCTTCTTGCCAAGGACCCCACCCTCACCGGGCAGGCTTACCGCGACATTGAACATTGGGCCATCCATCCCGGCGGCCGGAGCATTCTGGACAAGGTGGAGGCCAAGCTCGACCTCACCGAGGAACAGCTGGTTCCGGCCCGTGAAACCCTGCGCAACTGGGGCAACATGTCCAGCGCCACGGTGATGTTCGTTCTTAAGCACATCCTGGAACAACCGTTCCGCGGGGGCAACGAACGCATCTGCTCCATGGCCTTTGGTCCCGGGCTGACCGTCGAAACGGGACTCTTCACCCGCGTGGGAGGTCCAGTGAGGCCCGCAGCTGAAGACTCCACGGCAGGGCAGCTTCCGGCAGCAACGCCGGACCCGGCCGCCGTCCCGGCTCCGGCAGGCGTGTGAGCACCGGAACTTCTGCGGGCCGCCTCGCCCAGGGGCCGCTGGCGCGGCGGCTCACCCCGCCGCGCCTGCGGTCCCTTACGGAACGGGATGTCCGCGCAGTGGAGGAAATGGACCGTTCCGACTGCGACCCGGCAAAACTGCGGCGGACCTATGCCCAGTTTTGGCTGATCAACTCGGTGGTGTCCGGCTGGCGGCGCAATTATGTCCGGTACCTGCGTCCGCGGTTCGAAACCTCGCGCACCAACACGCTGCTGGACATCGGTTCCGGCGGCGGTGACGTTCCCCGGATGCTGGCGCGCTGGGCACGGCGGGACGGCCTTCGCCTGGAGATCACCGGCATCGACCCGGACGAACGGGCGCACGACTTTGCCTCTTCGCGCCGGGAAGTGCCCGGGTTGGGTTTCCGCCGCGCGTTCAGCAGCGAGCTGGTTGCCGAAGGCAGGACCTACGACGTCGTTATTTCCAACCACGTCCTGCACCACCTCACCGGCGAACAGTTCAGTTCCCTGCTCGCCGACTCGGAACAACTGGCCACCCGGCTGGTCCTGCACAGCGATATTGAGCGCAACCGCTGGGGTTACGCCCTTTTCTCGGCCGGAACGCTGCCGTTCTTCCCCGGCAGCTTCATCCGGCAGGACGGGCTGACCTCCATCCGCCGCAGCTACACCGCCGCCGAACTGGCCGCAGCTGCCCCGCCGGGGTGGGACTGCGTCCAACACCGGCCGTGGCAGAACCTGCTGCTGTATTCACCCGCCGGGAGGCAGCCGTGACGCCGCCGCTGGAGCCCCCTCCCCAGCTCCGTTTAACTGCCGTTCCGCGGCCTGTTTCCGATGTGGCAGTGGTAGGCGGCGGGCCCGTGGGCATGTACCTGGCCGTGCTGTTGGCTCAGGAGGGCGTGCGCGTGCAGGTCCTGGAGCAGCGGACAGAGCGCTCGTTGCACTCACGCGCCATCGGCATCCATCCCCCGGCGCTGGACGCGCTGGCTGCTGCCGGGGTTGCCGAAATGATGAGCGGCGAAGGCGTGCAGATCCGCCGCGGCGAGGCCCGCAGCAGCGGCCGGCGGGTGGCGGAAGTGGATTTTTCCGCGGTTTCGAGGCGGTTTCCCTACGTCCTCACCCTTCCGCAGCTGCGCACGGAGGCCATTTTGGAGGCCCGCCTGCGCGAGCTGGACCCCGCGGCGCTGGTGCGCGGGGTGAAGGTGACCGGACTGCACGACGACGGCGGCCGGGTCCTGCTGCTCGGCGCCGGCTCGGCGGGCACCGGCCCGGCGGGCACCGGCCCGGCGGGCGGAGGGGGAACTTTTGCCCTGTCCGCACGGATCGCAGTGGCGGCCGACGGCGCCCGCTCCGGCCTGCGCCAGCTGGTGGGAACACAGTGCCGGACCCGTGCGCTCCCGGACACGTACCTGATGGGAGACTTTGCGGACACTACCGGGGACGGCGCCGTGGGCGTGCTGTACCTCGAGTCCGGCGGCATCGTGGAGAGCTTCCCCCTGCCCGGCGGAGTGCGGCGATGGGTGGCGCACACCGGCCGGCTCATGGAGTCGGCCACGGCGACGGACCTGGCCCGCCTGGTCAGCGACCGCACCGGAATGTACCCGGATCCGGAAACGAACACGATGCTCAGCGCTTTTTCGGTGCGCACCGCACTGGCGCGCAGGCTGGTCCGGGGCCGCACGGTACTCATCGGCGACGCCGCCCATGAAGTAAGCCCCATCGGCGGCCAGGGCATGAATCTCGGCTGGCTGGATGCCGAGGCGCTCGCCCCCATCATCACCGCTTCCCTGCAGGGACAGGACGTCGGATCGAAGCTGGAAGCCTTCGGCCGGGACCGCCGCCGGGCTGCGCTGGTGGCCTCCCTGCAGGCGCAGCTGAACATGGCACTGGGCAGGCCGCTGGCTCCACGGATTCTGGCGGGCCGTAATGCGGGGCTGGCCCGGATCCTCCGGTCCCCAACGGCCGGCAATCTGGTAGCCCGCCGGTTCACCATGCAATAGGCTCCAGGCAAAAGAGGCCCGTGGAATAGGCACCGGCGCAGCTTCAAGCAGACGTCGTTCATGAGCCGCAGCCTGACGCAGTCGGGCCCGGCCCCTGAGGGGACCGGGCCTGACTATGCAGGATCTGGCTGCTGAGTCCGCAGCCTCCGGCGGGCGGCACCGCCGTCGGCCGGAGGATTATCGCCTTCCGGCGCCGCTCCCTTGCACGGTTTCCGCGGCTTCAGCGGCGGTTCCGTTGTCCTGCACAGTGTCCGGGACAGTGGACATTGCTCCGGAGTTCACAACGTCCGAGCCACCGTTCATTCCCGGCTCCACCGACGTCGTGGGGGTCGGCTTGATGTCGAGCGTGCGGCGCAGGATCTGCTCCTTGATGAAAAGCACGGCAATGAATGCCACCACGGAGATGACAGCGGCGATCTGGAAGATCGTGGCAGTGGCGTCACCGTACGCTGCACGGAAGATGCCCTGGATGGCGGGCGGTAGGCTGCCAATGTCCAGCGAATCGCCCGCACCGCCGTCGGACACCGGAATGTTGGCGGCGCGAAGGCCGTCGGCAGCGCGGCTGCTCACGGAGCTGGACATTACGGCGCCAAGGACGGAGACACCGATGGCACCGCCAACGGTGCGGAAGAACGCAATCGAAGCGCTGGCCGAGCCCACCTCGGAAACCCGGACGGTGTTCTGCACCGCCAGGACGAGGTTCTGCATGAGCAGGCCCATGCCCAGGCCGAGGACAAAGATGAACAGGCTGACCAGGACCATGTCGGTCTCATGGTCCATGGTTCCGGCCAGGCCGGTTCCGGCAATAACCATGATTGTTCCGGCAATCAGGAACCGCTTCCACTTGCCGAAGCGGCTGATCAGCTGGCCCGAACCCACGGATCCGGCAAGGTTTCCTGCGATCATCGGCAGCATCAGCAGTCCGGCTTCGGTGGGGCTGAAGCCGCGGGCAATCTGGAAGTACTGGCCCAGGAAAGTGGTGGAGCCGAACATCGCAATACCCACGGACACAGAGGCCACAATGGCCAGGGCGGTGGTGCGCTGGCGGATGATCTTCAGCGGGATGATGGGTTCGCGGACCTTGGACTCCACGAGGACCAGCAGCGCCAGGAGAACGACGGCGCCGCCCACCATGGCGGCGGTCTGCCAGGACATCCATTCGTAGTAGCCGGACTTGCCGGCAAACGAAACCCAGATCAGCAGCAGGGAAACACCGGCGGTCAGCAGGAGCGAACCAAGCCAGTCGATGCTGACCTTGCGGCGGGTATGCGGCAGGCGGAGGGTCACCTGAAGCAGGAACAGTGCCACGACGGCCAGCGGCACGCAGAGGAAGAAGGTCCAGCGCCAGCCCAGCGGGCTGTCCACGATGAAACCGCCCAGCAGCGGTCCGCCGGCCGTGGCAACAGCCATGACCGCGCCCATGTAGCCGGAATACCGCCCACGTTCGCGCGGCGGGATGATCGAGCCGATGACAGCCTGGACCAGCGCGGTCAGGCCACCCATGCCGATGCCCTGGATGACACGGGCAGTGAGCAGGACCGGCATGTTGTCCGCCAAACCGGCAACCACGGAGCCGATGACGAAGACGATGATGCTCAGCTGGACCAGCAGCTTCTTACTGAACAGGTCGGCGAGCTTGCCCCAGATGGGAGTGGAGACGGCGTTGGCCAGCAGCGCCGCCGTGACCACCCAGGCGAAGTCCGTCTGCGTGCCGTGCAGGTCCGCCATGATGGTAGGCAGGGCGTTCGCCACAATGGTGGTGCTCAGCATGGCGGTGAACAATGCCGCGAGCAGGCCGGTCAGGGCCTGAAGGATCTGGCGGTGGCTCATTTCGCCGGGGACGTGGTTCTGCCGGGCCGGCTTGGCGCTCCGGCGGCCCTTGGCGCGCTTGGGGTTGTTGGGTTCGTTGGGGTCGATGCCGGATGCGGGCGCCGTGGCGTCCTGGCCGGGACTGGTTGCGGTGGTTCTCTGCGACTCTGTCACTTCGCTGTCTCTCCTGCCGGGATGGGCATCTGTTGGGTACCCGGCTTCATTGCGCGGATTGCTGTGTGTAGTGATTCTGTGAGCTTGGCCAGCGATTCGCTGGCCGAACGTGCTTCTTCACCTGTCCAGTCCCCGAGCATGTCCTGCAACAGGGCGGCGCGGCGGCGCATCTCGCTGGCGACCACCCGGGTTCCCAGCGGAGTGAGGCTCATCAGGTACGCCCGGCCGTCATCCGGATGGGGCCGCTTGAAGACGTAGCCCATTTCCACCAATTCGGTGATGTGCCGGCTCAGTCCTGCCGCCCCGATGCCCAGTTTCTCGGCCAGTTCGGTGGCCCGGATCTCGCCGGCATCGCCGATCATCCGCATGACTCCCTGCAAAGCAGTGCCCGGCCCCCGTGGATCCGCGCTCTTCTGCGAGAGGCAACGCAGCTGGCGCTGGAGCTTGAAAACCAAGCTGATGAGTTCTTCGGCCGACTGCTGGTTGACTGCCACAAAGCACCTGTCTGAATAATGTTGTTTGCCTCAGGCAACGATACGAGAAGTAATTGCCTGAGTCAACGAAATAGTGGCAAGAGTTGTTTCACGCTGCGAATATTCGGTGGGGATGCCTCAGGCGGGATCGCCGGAGTCAGCGCTCAACCGGGGCTGAATATTCCTTGCTCCACATATTTCCTGCTCGGCATATTCTTGGCGCCGCACCGGAAGCCGCTCAGAACCCTCCACCCTGGACCCCTCCGGACCGCTTAGGTCGCTGCGGGCCGCTTACACCGCCAGATGCGTTGGGGAGAAGAGGCTAAGAGTCGCTTCGACCACCACCACGTTGGGCCCTTCGGCGTCGAGGGATTCAGCCAGTGCCGCCCCCACGGCGTCGGGCGCGGTTCTCCGAGCCGGCACGCCAAAGGACTCGGCCAGCTTCACGAAGTCAGGACCGGCAAGCTCGGTGGCGGTGGCCTTGCCAAAAGCATCCACCATGTATTCGCGCAGGATGCCGTAACCGCCGTCATCAACAATCAACCAGGTCACGGGCAGGTTGTGCTGGCGGGCGGTAGCAAGTTCGGCGATGGAATACATGGCCGAGCCGTCACCGGAGACGGCGAGGACGCGCTCCCCCAGCCCAACGGCACCCCCGATCGCTCCGGGGTAGCCGTAGCCCAGGCCGCCGGCACCCTGGGCGGAATGGAACTGTCCGGATTTGGCGTCCCAGCAACTCCACGCCCAGTAAGCAGAGATGGTCATGTCCCAGTAGGTCTGCATGGAATCGGGAACCGCGGCGCGGATATCAGCCATGAATTTCCGTTCCGTCGCCAAGTCCTGGCCGTCCAGGCGGGCGGATACCTTCGCCAGGGTTTGGGCCACGACATCTTCGGGTGCCAGCCCGTTCCAGTCCGGAACCTTTGCCTGCGAACCCGGGAGAACGACGTCGAGAGCCTCCACCAGCGCTGCGAGGGCCTGCCCGGCGTCGGCACGGATGCCCAGTGCGGGCCGGTTGGACTCGAGCACCCGCGGCTCGGCATCTATCTGGATGATTCGGCCGCGCGGCGCAAGGGTGAAGTAATTGGACGTGACCTCGCCCAGGGAGGAGCCGATCACCACGAGGACGTCGGCCTCCTCAAGGACATCGGTGGTGTGGCGGTCCTCGATCCAGGACTGCAGGGACAGCTCATGGTTCCAGGGAAAAGCACCGTTTCCCCCGGGTGTGCAGATCACCGGTGCCCGCAGCTTCTCCGCCAGGGACAACAGGTCCGCTTCAGCACCTCCCCGGCGGGTTCCACCACCGGCAATGATGGCCGGACGCTGCGCTCCGGAAAGCCACCGGACCGCTTCCTTGACCAGCTCGGTCCGCGGCGGATTGTCGAACGGCTCTGCCCGGGCATCCTCGACGGCAGGAACCATCACCGGGTTCAACAGGACGTTTTGCGGGATTTCCAGCCACACGGGACCCATGGGCGAGGAAATGGATTCCGTCCAGGCATCCTGGATGGCCGAGGGAATGCCCGAGGCGTGCTGGATCAGGCGCTGGCTTTTGGTGACATTGGCGGCCGACGCCTTTTGGTCATCCAGCTGGTGCAGCATGCCGCGGCGGCGGGCGCCAAGGCCCTCGATGGGTATCTGGCTGGCCACCACCACCATCGGCACCCCCGTGGCGTAGGCTTCCTGCAGCCCGGCGAGCGCGGTGAGCGCTCCGGGTCCGGTGGACAGGAACACAACGCCCACCTGTCCCGTGGCCCGGGAAAAGCCGTCGGCGGCAAAGGCCGAGTTGTTCTCCACCCGAGAGGAGACAAACCGAAGCTTCGAGCGGGAGAGGGCGTCGAAGAGCCCCAGCGCGTGCTGGCCGGGGATGCCGAATACAGTGGTGGCGCCGAGCGCGGCCAGGGTTTCCACCACAAGGTCACCGCCGTTGCGCACCGGCGCCTGTCCGCTGATACCCCGGTCCATGCCGCCTTCTTCGAGGCCGCCCTCTTCTACCCGTGCGCTCATCCCGAAAGTCCCATCAGCGTGATCAGATCGTAGGCGACGTGGGAAGCGGCCACGGCGGTGATGTCGGCGTGGTCGTACGCCGGGGCAACCTCGACGACGTCGGCGCCCACCAGGTTCAGGCCCCGCAGCCCGCGCAGGATTTCCAGCAGTTCGCGGCTGGTCATACCGCCGGCTTCAGGGGTGCCGGTTCCGGGCGCATGGGCCGGGTCCAGGACGTCGATGTCAACGGAAACGTAGAGCGGCCGGGTTCCAATCCGGTCCCGGAGTTTGGCGGTCACCTCATCCACCCCCTGGCGGAAAACATCGGAGGACGTCACAATGCCAAAACCAAACCGCCGGTCATCCTCGAGATCCCGCTTGCCGTAGAGCGGTCCGCGGGTGCCCACGTGCGAAATGGCCTCAGTATCGAGGATCCCTTCCTCCACCGCCCTACGGAAGGGTGTGCCGTGGGTGTATTCCGCGCCGAAGTAGCTGTCCCAGGTATCCAAATGGGCGTCAAAGTGCAGCAGGGCAACGGGCTGCCCGGCGCGTTCAGCGGCGGCGCGCAACAGGGGCAGGGCAATGGTGTGGTCCCCGCCCAGGGTCAGGAGCTTGGTTCCGGATTCAGTCAGGCCGAGCGCGTTGGCCTGGATGGCTTCGATGGCCTCGTCGATGTTGAACGGATTTACCGCCATGTCCCCGGCGTCGGCAACCTGCAGGTTTTCGAACGGCGACGCATCCAGCGCCGGATTGTACGGACGCAGCAGCCGTGAAGCCTCGCGGACGTGGTTGGCTCCGAAGCGGGCGCCGGGGCGGAACGAGACCCCCGAGTCGAAGGGAACACCGACAACGGCAACATCCGCAGCATCGACCTGGTCCAGCCTCGGCAGGCGCGCATACGTGGCCGGACCGGCGTACCGCGGCACCAGGGCCGCGTCCACTGGTCCGATATTCCCGTTGGCGGTGATCCGCGGCGGATTCTGCATGCTGGCTGCTCCGATTCCGGACCTGCCCGAAACCGGCCATGCCCTGTGCAGGCCTCTCCGGTACGGGCGTCCCGAACCTCCGGGACGCCGTTGCCTGTGAGGCATCATTTGTTTTCCCTGAGGCTAAAGTGGAACGGCAGCTCCCGTCAAGACTAGGCTGTTCCTATGGCGGCTCAACAACACAGTGCGGACAGTAACTACGACGTCGATGTTCTGATCGTGGGGGCGGGGCCCACAGGGCTGGCCCTCGCGGCCCAACTGGTGAGTTTTGGCACCAGTTTCCGAATCATTGACCGCGGAATGAACCGGTCGGAACACTCACGGGCGCTGGCTCTGCAGCCGCGCACATTGGAAGCTCTCCGCCCGTTCGGCATCAGCACTGCGCTGGCAGCAGCCGGCCGCCCGGCACGCAAAATGCACCTCCACCTTCCGGACCAAACCATCCCCGTGGATTTGGCCGACGCCGGCATCGAAGATTCCGAGTTCCAGCATCTGCTCTTCCTGTCCCAGGCGGAAACGGAACGCGCCTTGCTTTCTTACCTCGCCGGACGCGGAGTCCGGGTTGAGCGCGGTGTTGAGCTCCACGACTTGGAACGCCTGGACTCCCACGATCCCTTTGCCGGGATGGAAGCCAAGATCCAGCGGATGGACCGTGGCATTGAACGCGTCCGCGCCCGCTATGTGGTGGGTGCTGACGGCGCGCACAGCACCGTCCGCGCCAAGGCCGGCATGGACTGGCGCGGCGGGGGCTACCCCGGGACCTTTGTGCTGGCAGATCTGGAAGCCGACGGCGTGGAACCGGGCATTGTGCACTCCTACCTCAATGAGGACGGCTTCATGCTGCTGTTCCCGCTGGGCAGCCCCGCCAGCTGGCGGCTGATCGGCATGAAGGAAAAGACAGACACCGCCGAGGCAACCCTGGACTCCCTGCAGTCCATCGCCGACCGGTTTACCGGCGGCACAGTGGCACTTTCGGACGCCAAGTGGATCAGCACCTTCAAGCTCTCCCACCAGATGGCCGAATACTTCCAGGACGGCTCAGTCTTCCTGGCCGGCGATGCCGCCCATGTTCACTCCCCCGTGGCGGCCCAGGGCATGAACACCGGAATCCAGGACGCGCTGAACCTTGGGTGGAAGCTGTCCCTGGGTGCACGCGGACTGGCTTCGGATGACCTGGTGGACAGCTATGACGCCGAACGGCGGCCCGTGGGCCAGAGCGTCCTGCAGTTTACGGACCGCATCTTCCGGCTGGCCTCCAGCAAGAACGGCCTGCTGAAGCTTCCCCGGACCAAGCTCCTTCCCGCCCTCGCACCCAAGGCTTCGGGCTCCAAGGCCCTGCGCCACCGCCTCTTCCGGACGGTCTCCCAGCTGGACACGCAGTACCGCGGCAGTGACGTCGTGGACACCGGCGCTAGCCGGCTGCCTGCGTTCCTCACGGCCGGACCCAAAGCCGGCGACCGCCTCCCGGACGCCGTGGTGCTGGACCACGGGCGTGAACTGCGCCTGCACGACATCCTCTCCACCCCCGGCTTCCACGTCCTCTTGTGCGGTCCGGGCTGGCCGGCAGACGCCCAGCTGCGGCTGCACAATGCCCTGGAACGGCTCTCCCCGTGGGTCAGCGTCCGCCGCCTGAACGTTGGCAGCCGGCTGGCAGCGGAAAACCCCAACGAGGTCCAGGACGTCAGCGGACTGGCGTTCGAACGGCTTGGCTTGAGTGTCCGCCGCCCGGAACTCCTGGTGGTGCGGCCGGACGGGCACATCGGCTTCCGTTCCGAGGGCATCGACACCACTGCGGCAGTGGATTACCTGAACCGGCTCACCACACCTGCGTCAGCCGTCAAGCCCGCCACAGCAGAAGCCTAAACCGGGAACCGGCGGCCGGCTGTCGTCAGCTGGCCGCCGGACTAACCAGAGTCCACAGGACCACGGCTTCCTCGTCCGAGGGGTTGTGCCAGGAATGCGGTTCCTGCCCGGGGAACGTCACGGTGTCTCCTTCGCACAGCTCCATCGTCTCCCCGGCAAACAGCAGGACAAAGCTCCCGCGCGCCACATGGACCACCTCTACATCGCAGTCCACCGAGTACAGCTCGGTCTCTCCCGACCCATGGGGTGCAATGACGGCCCGGATCACCTGCACCCGGCGTTCCGCCCGGGGAGTTACCAGCCGCTCGGTGATTCCGGTGCCGCCAAGATGCACCGACGGTGCGTCGTTCCAGCGCGTCAGCTCCCTGGCAGGAGCGGAGAAAAGGTCTCCAATGGAGATGGACAGCACCTGGCACAGGGTCAGCAGCGAGGCGACCGACGGCGAAGTGAGGTCCCGCTCCACGCGGCTCAGGAAACCCTTCGTCAGGCCGGTCGCTCCGGCCACCTGCTCAATGGTCATTCGCCGGGCCTGCCGCGCGAGGCGGATCTTCGGCCCGATGGCCACGGGGGCATTGGATGGCTCTACGGGCAGGGCCTTCATGACGGCAACCGTCCTCTCACTTCTCGTCCCTGCCGCAAACCCGCAGAGGTGCCTTCTCCGGTTCCGACATCGGTACCCTAGCTGCGTTCCGGGGCCTCTGCGGTTTCGGCATCTTCCGAGTCCGATTCTTCGTCGTCGTCCTCTTCCATGGGATCGCCGTCGTCTTCGCCGGTCCACACTTTGATAATCGCCCAGGTCACGGCGGCAATGGGAACCGAGAGGATGGCACCGACAATGCCGGCAAGGATGGTTCCGGCGGTCAGGGCCAGCAGGATCACGAGGGCGTGGATGCTCAGGGTCCGGCCCATCACCACCGGCTGCAGGAAGTTGCCTTCCACTTGGTTGACCAGGATGATCACGATGACGACGATCATCGCCACCACCGGACCGTTGGCTACCAGGGCGATCAGGGCCGCCAGCACTCCGGCAGCCGTGGCACCCACCAGCGGAATGAAGGACCCAACAAACACGATCACTGACAGCGGCAGGGCCAGCGGCACCTGCAGGATGAACAGGGCAGCACCGATGCAGATCGAGTCGACGGCGGCCACAATGGCGGTTCCGCGCACGTATCCGCCCAGCACTTCCATGGCACGGGTTCCGGACAGACGTGCCTT
This sequence comes from Arthrobacter sp. NPDC097144, assembly GCF_044762205.1. NCBI lineage: Bacteria > Bacillati > Actinomycetota > Actinomycetes > Micrococcales > Micrococcaceae > Arthrobacter > Arthrobacter sp. NPDC097144. The sequence goes on from NZ_JBIWDW010000009.1 coordinate 65,772, forward strand.
TTGCAGCCGTTCGCCGTGGAACCAGCGAAGGATGAAGGCCCAAATCTTCTCCCCGTCCTTGAGGAAGTAGAACAGGACCACGGCCATCAGCAGGAACCCGGTGACAAAGTTGGTGGCCACGCCGATGCCGGCCAGTGCACCGTTCCCCACGGTGGAACTGGTGGCGAAACTGATCGCAGTGTCACGGGCGTTTTCGATGGTGGCGGCGTCATGCGGGATAGGGCTGTCCTGGATCAGTTCATAGAGCTGATTGAAGCCATCCACTGCCTGGTCCACCAGCGAGCTCCACTCACTGCGGATAGCAAAGACGATGCCCGTGATGAGCCCGCCGAAAACCGCCAGCAGGAGCAGGAAGGACACCCCGGTGGCGAGGGCGCTTGGCCAGCCCTTGTGCCGAAGCCAGTTCACGAACGGAGCGATGGCTGCGGCCAGGATCAGGGCCAGCAGCACGGGGATGACCACCAGCGTGATCTGCAGCAGCCCGTAAACTGCCACGCCCACCAGGAGCAGAACCAGCAGGATCTGGGCGGAACGCTGGCCGGCATGGCCAAGGGTGCCGCTCCAATACCCGTTGGGAGTTTCCCGAGCCGATCCGCGCTTGAGGGTGGACGGTGTTCTGGGCATGTCTGATCTTCCTGTCTGCGGAACCGGGTGAAGAGTTGTTCTAGCTGTTTTCGGTGGTGCTGCCGCCGTCGGCAGGTTTTGTAGTCTCCGGAGTATCCGGCACGTTGCCGCCGGCGGCGCCTGGTTCGGCAGCAGCAGATCCGGACAGGCTGTCCCTCACATGGCGGCGCATCACCTTCCCGATCAGCGAGCGCGGCAGATCCGGGATTTGCACGATCCGGCGGGGCACCTTGTAGGCGGCGAGTTCATTGCGGACGTACTCGCGGAGGTCTTCGGGGTGGAAATGCGCGTCCTCCTTCAGGACCACTGCCGCCACCACGTCCTCTCCCCCGCTGGCCCGGCCAATGCCGACGACGGCGGCGTCGGCAATGCTTTCATGGCGCATCAGGGCTTCCTCCACCTCGGTGGGAGAAACATTGAAGCCGCCGGTGATGATCAGTTCCTTGATCCGGTCGCGGATGGTGACGAAATGGTCTTCATCCACGGTGACGATATCGCCGGTCCGGAACCAGCCGCCGTCCAGCAGCGCAGCGCTCGTTTCCGCCGGCTTGTTCCAGTACCCCTGGAAGACCTGGGGTCCGCGGATCAGCAGTTCCCCCGGTTCGCCCTGCGGACGGTCAATGCTTGGATTTTCCGGGTCCACAACGCGGATATCCGTCAGCGGGAACGGCACGCCCACTGTCCCGGACTTCCGGGTGGGGCCCATCGGATTGCCGAGCGCCACCGGTGAGGTTTCGGTCAGGCCGTAGCCTTCGATCAGGAGCCCTCCGGTGGCTTCCTCCCACACCTTGACGGTGGACGCCGGCAGGTTCATGGCACCGGAAATCGCGTGGCGCAGGCCCTTCAGCGATATGCCCTGTTCCTTGGCCCCGGCCGCAATGCGGTCATAAATGGGCGGCACGGCGGGCAGGAAGGTGGGAGGCGATTTCTTCACCGCCTTCAGCACCAGGTCTACATCGAATTTGGGGAACAGAACCAGTTTGGCGCCGAGGCTCATGGCGGTGGTCAGGCACAGCGTCAGCCCGTAGGCGTGGAACATGGGCAGGACGGCGTAGAACGTTTCCCTGCCCGGACGCAGCCCGGGCACCCAGGCCCTCCCCTGCGCAGCGTTGGCCACCAGGTTGGCGTGGGTGAGCATGGCGCCCTTGGGGCTGGAGGTGGTGCCGCTGGTGTACTGGATGGCGGCAAGGTCCGACGCCGCAGGGCGGGGATGCCGCCGGGGCAGCGGCCTGTTGTTCAGCAGCTTCTTCCACCCGACCAGGCGGCGGGGTCCGGCAGCCGGAGCTTTGGATACGGTCAGGGCACTGCGGGCCCGGCGTGCAGCGGGCACCGGAAGTTTCAGGGCGAGCCGGTTTTTCAGCGGCATGCTGTCGATGAGGTTCACCGAAATAATGGTGCGCAGCGGGATGTCCTCCGGAAGCGCCTGCAACCGGTTCACTGCCTGGTCCCACGCCACGGCAACGGTGGCTCCGTGGTCTTCGAACTGGTGGCGCAGCTCCCGGTCGGTGTACAGCGGGTTGTGCTCAACGACGACGGCGCCCAGCCGCAGGATCGCGTAGAACGCCACAATGTGCTGCGAGCAGTTCGGCAGCACCAGGGCAACCCTGTCACCCTGCTTCACTCCGAGCTTCTTTAATCCGGTAGCCGCCCGCCGGATCTGCTCGCCGAGGGCCTGATAGCTCGTGGTCGCACCAAAGAATTCAAGGGCGGGCTTTGAGGGGTACTTCCGGATTGATTCGTCCACCATATCCACCAGGGATCCCTCCGGCAGGCCGAGGTCTGCAGGGACCCCGGTGCTGTAGTGGCGGGTCCAAGGCCGCGGGAAGCCTGCCGAGGCTGAAAGCTTAGAAGTACTCACGTCTCCGACTTTAGCCGCTGGGCGGAGGCCCTCCTGCCGTGGCCCGCCCGATCCGCTGCCAAAAATGTCTCCCATTGACCGCATCCCGCCTTCCTCTGCCCACTCATTATTCCCGGCTGCATTCTCGGCTACACTGTTAGGTTGAAGGGGAGTAGCTCCGGCCCTCCCGCATCATCCATGGTAGTAAACGCACGCAGCAGCGAATGCGTTTCAGGTCCGGGGTGGGCGGGCAGCCGAGGTCTGTCGACATACTGGCCGCCGTTGTGCGGCCCGGCATTCCACCCGCAGTGTTCAACGCACGGGCGAGCGAGACCTTCGGTCAGTTTTGTTACCAACTGACCGGAGCCTCCCGAAAAACTGCTCCGGTCCCCGCATCAGGAGCATTGTGAACACCCACCCCGCAGATGAGCGCTTCTCAGGTTCCGAGCCGCCGTCGTCGTCCGACCTCAAACGGTGGCGGCAGTATCTGGCGGATGAACGCGCCGAGGCAGACACCTACCGTTACTTGGCTGAGCGCCGTGAGGGCGAAGAACGCGACATCCTGCTGGCACTGGCCGAAGCTGAGGGCCGCCATGAGGCTCATTGGCGGGAGCTGCTCGGAGACGACGGGCGCCGCGAGGTTCGAGCAACCCTCCGCAACCGGATGCTGGCCTTTCTGGCCCGGCGCTTCGGATCGGTCTTTGTACTGGCCCTGGCCCAGCGCGCCGAAGGCCGCTCCCCCTACTCGCAGGATCCCCATGCCACCAGCGCCATGGCGGCGGATGAGCAAATCCATGAGGAAGTGGTCCGCGGCCTGGCCACCCGCGGACGGACGCGGCTCGCCGGCAATTTCCGGGCAGCTGTCTTCGGTGCCAATGACGGCTTGGTATCCAACCTGGCCCTGGTGATGGGCATCGGAGCCACCGGTGTGTCCAGTGGTTTCATCCTCTTCAGCGGATTGGCCGGCCTGCTGGCCGGCGCGCTGTCCATGGGCGCCGGCGAATACGTGTCGGTGCGTTCCCAGCGTGAGCTGCTGGAAGCCTCCCGCCCCACCCAGATCACCCTGGATGCCGCGAAATCACTGGACATCGACGCCAACGAACTGGTGCTGGTCTACCGGGCACGGGGCATGACAGCTGAAGCAGCCGAACACCGGGCAGCTGAACGGATGGGACTGTACAGCTGCGACTGCGACCCGAGTTTTTCACTCAATCCCGAGGCTGAGGATGACGGCGGCGACGACCACGAAACCGTGGGAACCGGACTCGGCGCCGCAGTATCGAGTTTCTGCTTCTTTGCTTCCGGAGCCATCATCCCGGTCCTGCCGTACATCTTCGGGCTTACGGGTGTGGCCGCCGTCGTCCTTTCCTGTGTCCTGGTGGGCCTTGCCCTGCTCATGACCGGCGCGGTGGTGGGCCTGCTTTCCGGTGCCTCGCCGCTGAAGCGCGGACTGCGCCAGCTGGCCATCGGGCTGGGCGCTGCCGGCGCTACCTACCTGCTCGGGCTCCTCTTCGGCACCGGGGTGGCTTAGGCTTCCCCCATGAATATTTCCGTGCCTGTCCTTCCGCTGCGCAGCGGAGCCGCCATTCCGCAAATCGGATTGGGCACGTGGCCCCTTGACGACGACGAGGCCGCCCGCGTCGTGGAGACCGCCGTGGGCCTGGGCTACCGCCACTTCGACACCGCCGAGAACTACCGCAATGAAAAGGGGGTGGGCGCGGGGCTGCGCCGCAGCGGAATCGACCGCGCCGATGCTTTCATCACCACCAAGTTCAACAAGGAATGGCACAGTTACGACGGCGTTCGCAGGGCTTTGGACGCCTCCACGCAGCGGCTGGGCACGGAATACGTGGATCTGCTGCTGATCCACTGGCCCAATCCGGGGCTTGACCAGTACGTCGACGCTTTCCGCGGCATGCGCGCCGCACAGGAGGAAGGCCTGGTGCGGGCAGTGGGGGTCTCCAATTTCAAGCCCGCCCATCTGCAAAAGCTCGCCGACGCCGGGCTGGTTCCGGAAGTTAACCAGGTTCAGCTCGACCCCTACCGTCCGCGCCGTGACGTGCGCGCAGCCAACGACGAGCTGGGAATCGTGACTGAAGCCTGGAGTCCGCTGGGCAAGGGCACTTCCCTGCTGGAGGAAGCCCTGTTGAAAGACCTTGCGGCCAAGTACGGCAAGACTCCGGCCCAAGTTGTCCTGCGCTGGGATGTCCAGTCCGGCATCGTCACCATTCCCAAATCCGCGAACCCGCAGCGCTTGGCGGAGAACCTGGACATTTTTGATTTTGAGCTTGATCCCGGGGAAATGTCCGCCCTGGAAGGTCTGGAAACGGGGCTCCCGGTCACCGATTCGGACAGCTTCGGCCACTAGGACAGCAGCCCGCTGCACCGTCACTTCCGGTCAAAGCCACTGCACCTTTTGCTGAGGGACGGGTGTGTCTTCTGCCACCGCCCGGCCGCCGGAATTGGCGTAGAACCGCGCTAACGTGCCCTCGCACTGCTTGGCCGGCCGTCCATGCATTTGACTTGAAAGCCCAGCCGGGAAACTCTGATAATGACTACGAGTCGTTACGTACCAGGTACGGAAGAACGCAGAAGAGGGGCAGCGTCGCTTTCATCACCCGGTAGAGCCATGCCCGCAGAACCATTGGACGCAGAGTCCACGTCTGCGAATCCGCTGATGAGCCGCCTCGTCCCAAGCCGCCCGTCCACTCCCTGAGGAGCCGGGCACTTCTTCCGTTAACACCAAGGAAGGCCTATGGCTAACATGACTGATCCCAACCCCTTTCCGGGGCAGGGCGGGGAAGGACGCGGCGGAGCGAACCTCCCTGACGCAGCCCCCGGAACAGCTTCACTGCACGGCTATGATCTGCCCGCAGCGACCATTGAAGCAGACGTAAACCCCGACCAGGAGCTGCTGCAGCAGCTGCGGGAAACCGAGCGTGCGCACGAAGCAGCGCGCAGCACCGAGACTCCGGCCCGACTGGACAAGGTTCTCTTCGGCATCACCGGCGCGCTGGCCATCGCCTTTATCCTCTGGGGTTTCTTCGGCGGTGATTCCCTGGCGACCTCGTCACAGGCCGCTCTGGACTGGGTCATGACCAATACCGGTTGGCTCTTTGTGCTCCTGGCGTCCTTCTTTGTGGTCTACGTCCTGTGGCTGGCGCTGGGCCGATTCGGAAACATCCCGCTGGGCAAGGATGACGAGGAACCGGAGTTCACCACTCTGTCCTGGATCTCCATGATGTTCGCCGCCGGCATGGGCATTGGCCTCATGTTCTACGGGGTGGCAGAACCGCTCTTCCACTATGTGTCGCCGCCCCCGGGCACCGTGGACGGGCAGACACCCGAAGCCCTGCGCACGGCGATGGCCACCTCCATGTTCCACTGGGGCCTGCACCCGTGGGCCATGTACGCCATTGTCGGCATTGCCATGGCGTACGGAAGCTACCGGCTCGGCCGCAAACAGCTTATTTCTTCCACCTTTACCTCGCTGTTCGGCAGGGCACGGGTGGACGGACCGCTTGGGAAGCTGCTGAATATCTTCGCCATCTTCGCCACCCTGTTTGGCACCGCAGCCTCGCTGGGACTGGGCGCACTCCAGATCGGCAGCGGACTTGAGTCGAGCGGCTGGATGGGAACGGTGGGCACGCCGATCCTGGTGGGCATCGTCGCCATTCTGACGGCCTGCTTCGTGGCCTCAGCCATGTCCGGAATTTCCAAGGGCATCCAGTGGCTCTCCAACATCAACATGGGCTTGGCCCTCCTTCTGGCGATTGTCGTCTTCATTGCCGGACCCACCCTCTTTATCCTGAACGTGATTCCCTCCGCCATTGCCGACTATGCCGGCAACATGGCAGAGATGGCTTCCCGGACCGAGGCCGTGGGTGACGAATCCATGCGCGAATGGCTCTCCGGCTGGACCATCTTCTACTGGGCCTGGTGGCTGTCCTGGACGCCTTTCGTGGGCATGTTCATTGCCCGGATCAGCCGAGGCCGCACCATCCGCCAGTTCGTGACCGGCGTCCTGCTGGTGCCGTTCGTGGTGACGGTTCTGTGGTTCTCCATCTTCGGCGGAGCCGCCATCGGCACGCAGCAGAGCGCGGCACCGGGAGAGGCGGACGCCCTGACAGCGGCCGCAGGATCCGACGGCGCGCTCTTCGAGCTGCTCGCACTGCTGCCCATGCCCAACCTCATCGCCGCCGCTGTTGGAGTGCTGGCAATGGTCCTGGTGGGCATCTTCTTTGTCACCGGAGCGGATTCCGCCTCCCTCGTCATGGCCTCCCTGAGCTCCAACGGCTCGGAAAAGCCGGCCCGCGCAGTCGTCATTTTCTGGGGCATCCTGACCGGCGCCGTCGCCGCGGTCATGCTCATGGCCGGTGGCGATGATCCATCGGCAGCTCTGGGAGCCCTGCAGCGCATCACCATTGTGGCGGCCCTGCCGTTCGCCATTGTCATGCTCCTCATGACCGTGGCGCTGGCCAGGGACCTCAGCCGCGACCCCATGGCCCTGCGCCGCGAGTTGACCAAGTCAGTGGTGCAGCGTGCCATTGCCGCCGGCGTGGACGAGCACGGCGGATCAACGTTTGACCTGTCCACCGTCGAGCACGACACGACAGCGCACGACGTCGTACCGCCTGCCACGGTGCCGGCGCCGCCCGCACCGACAGAGAAATCAGCAAACGGGGACACGCAGAACCCGGGCCGCTAACTCCGTCGAGCTGGTTGCCACACTGAAGCAACACAACAAAAAGGTTCCGGCCGCCGCATCCTGCGGCGGCCGAAACCTTTTGCATTACTCGGGCCGCCCTTACCGAGCCGAACCGCGAAGCTGTGCTTCCACCTCTTCCAGGCTCTTTCCCCGGGTCTCGGGCATGAAGCGCTTCACGAAGAGGATGGCGCAGATACCCAGGGCCACGAAGATGAAGAACGTGGAGGAGATCCCCAATCCGGCCATCAGCACCGGGAAGCAGAAGCCGACGGCGAAGTTCGCCATCCACTGGACGAACACGGACAGGCCCATCCCCAGACCGCGGACCCGCAGCGGAAAGATCTCCGCAATCATCAGCCAGGTCACCGGTGAAATGGAGCCCTGCTGGAAGGCAAGGAACAGCACGGTCAGGGACAGCACCACAAAGCCGCGCGCAGTTCCCTCGGGCATGGTGATGGAGGCAACTCCAATCAGCAGCAGCGTTGTGGAAGTGCCGACCAGCCCGGTGATGAGCATAGGCCGCCGTGCCACCTTGCCCAGCAGCCAGATGCCCAGGATTGCCGCGGCAACTGACACCACACCGTTGGCGATGTTGGCGGTGAGCGCGGCCTCGGTGCCGAATCCGGCGTCGGCCAGGATTTGGGTGCCGTAATACACAATCGCGTTGACGCCGGTGATCTGCTGCACCACTGACATCCCCATGCCGATCAGGAGCACCCGGAACAGCCAGGGCTCGGCGAAGTCCTTCAAGGACCCGTGACGGGTGGTTTCCTCGGCGGCCAGGGCGCGGACGCCGTCGTATTCGGCCTGTGCATCTTCGGAGCTGCGGATTTTATGCAGGACGGCCATCATCTGCGGATAGCGTCCCTTCGCGGCAAGCCAGCGCGGGCTTTCCGGAACAAACTTCATGCCGATCCAGAGGGCAATGGCCGGCAGCGACGCCGCGGCAAGCATCCACCGCCAGATATGGTCTTCTCCGCCCCACACATTGCCGATGCCTGCATTAACGGTAAAGGCAGCCAGCTGGCCGGTGACAATCATCAGCTGGTCGCGGGTCACCATTTGTCCGCGCCGGTTGGCGGGGGCAATTTCGGACAGGAACATGGGCACGACGGCGGAGGCGCCGCCCACTGCCAGGCCCAGCACCACGCGGGCAACCACCATCAGGCCGACGGCGGGTGCTGCGGCAGTGCCCAGGGCGCCTGCGAGGAAGACCGCGGCGAGGACCATGAGCAGGCGGCGGCGGCCAAACCGGTCAGCCAGCTGCCCGGCGGCAAGCGCCCCGAATGCCGCCCCGAACAGCAGGCTCGACGTGATCAGTCCTTCGGTGAACGGGGTCAGTCCCAGGTCATCTTTCATGAAGGGCAGCGCGCCGTTGATGACACCCGTGTCATAACCGAACAGGAAGCCTCCGAGGGTGGCAATCCAGGAGGCACGCCCCAGCGCGCCGCGGTGGCGGTTGCGGCCCTGCCGGCCGGAGGGGGTTTCAGTTGCGGACATCACGTTCTTTCTGGATATAGCCAAGCGCACAAAAACCCCCGCCGGCCGGAAAAACTCCGGCCGACGGGGGCAGATGCGTGCGTATTAGAGCGCTGCGAAAACTTCGCGCAGCAGGGTGGCGGTTTCGGACGGCGTCTTGCCGACCTTGACGCCTGCAGCTTCAAGAGCTTCCTTCTTGGCCTGTGCGGTTCCTGCGGAACCGGAGACGATGGCGCCTGCGTGGCCCATGGTCTTGCCTTCGGGAGCGGTGAAGCCAGCCACGTAGCCTACAACCGGCTTGGTGACGTTGGCCTTGATGTACTCGGCAGCGCGCTCTTCGGCGTCGCCGCCGATTTCGCCGATCATGACGATTGCCTTGGTCTCGGGGTCAGCTTCGAACGCAGCCAGGGCGTCGATGTGCGTGGTGCCGATGACGGGGTCGCCGCCGATGCCGATTGCGGTGGAGAAGCCCAGGTCCCGCAGTTCGTACATCATCTGGTAGGTCAGGGTGCCGGACTTGGAGACCAAGCCGATCGGGCCCTTGGAGGTGATGTTGTTGGGGGTGATGCCAACCAGGGCTTCGCCCGGCGTGATGATGCCGGGGCAGTTCGGGCCGATGATGCGCGTGATCTGGTTGCCGTTCTCGTCCACCTTGGACTGGGCGTGGGCCCAGAACTCGGCGGAATCCTGCACGGGAACACCTTCGGTGATGACGACGACGAGGCCGATGCCGGCGTCGATCGCTTCCATGACGGCGTCCTTGGTGAAGGCCGGCGGCACAAAGACGATGGAGACATCGGCGTCGGTCTTGTCCATGGCCTCGGTGACGGTGCCGAAGACGGGCAGTTCCACGTCGCCGTGGGTAACGGAGGTACCGGCCTTGCGGGCGTTAACGCCGCCGACAACCTGGGTTCCGGCCTTGAGCATCAGGGCGGTGTGCTTGGTTCCTTCGCCGCCGGTGATGCCCTGAACGATGACCTTGGAGTCCTTGTTCAAGAAGATAGACATAAGGGGATTCTCTTTCTAAAGGTTCGACAGGCTCTGGATCAGCGAGCGGCGTGAGCGAGCTCGGCAGCCTTGTCGGCGCCTTCGTCCATGGTGGTTGCCAGCGTGACCAGCGGGTGGTTGGCCTCGGCGAGGATGCGGCGGCCTTCTTCGACGTTGTTGCCGTCCAGACGGACGACCAGCGGCTTGTTGGCGTCGTCGCCCAGGATTTCCAGGGCCTTGACGATGCCGTTGGCGACGGCGTCACAGGCGGTGATGCCACCGAAGACGTTGACGAACACAGACTTAACCTGCTCGTCGTTCAGGATGACGTCCAGACCGGCGGCCATGACGGATGCCGAGGCTCCGCCGCCGATGTCCAGGAAGTTGGCGGGCTTCACGTTGCCGTGCTTCTCACCGGCGTAGGCGACGACGTCCAGCGTGGACATGACCAGACCGGCGCCGTTGCCGATGATGCCTACCTGGCCGTCGAGCTTGACGTAGTTCAGGTCATTGGCCTTGGCCTTGGCCTCGAGCGGGTCCGCTGCATCCTTGTCTTCCAGCGCGGCGTGGCCGGGCTGGCGGAAGTCTGCGTTTTCGTCCAGGGATACCTTGCCGTCGAGGGCAACGATGTCACCGGCTCCGGTGCGGACCAGCGGGTTGACCTCCACGAGCGTGGCGTCTTCCTTGACGAAGACGTCCCACAGCTTCAGGATGGCGTTGACGACGCCTTCGCGCAGCTCAGGCGCGAAACCGGCGGCGTCGACAATCTCTTCTGCCTTTGCCTGGTCGATGCCCACGGCGGGGTCAACGGCAACGCGGGCCAGGGCGTCGGGGCGCTCCACGGCGAGGACCTCGATTTCCATGCCGCCTTCAACCGAGCACATGGCCAGGTAGTTGCGGTTGGCGCGGTCCAGAAGAACGGAGAAGTAGAACTCCTCGGCAATGTCCGCACCCTGTGCGATCATCACGGTGTTGACGGTATGGCCCTTGATGTCCATTCCGAGGATGTCGGAGGCGTACTGGAACGCCTCGTCAGCGGTCTTGGCGACCTTGACGCCGCCGGCCTTGCCTCGGCCACCGACCTTGACCTGCGCTTTGACGACAACTACGCCGCCAATCTTCTCGGCTGCAGCTTTTGCTTCTTCAGGAGTGTGCGCCACGATTCCGGCAAGCACGGGTACTCCGTGCGCCTCAAACAGATCGCGCGCCTGATATTCAAACAGGTCCACGGGCTAGTGTCCTTCTACGTCGAAGTAGGTTTACATTCGATCAAATGATCGCAGAAGCAGATGCGTCACGCCGGTCTGCCTCTCTGGGAACTTTAGTCGCTTGCTGTCCGACGCCGTCCCCAGAGTACCCCTTTAGTGATTAAGCGCACAGTTCTATGGTTTGTAGAAATTAGGCACCGTGAGCTATGAGGACGGAGCATACCGCAAGCGTCAGGACTCTTTGGTCAGCGGCGCGTACCGCAGCAGGAGGCGCTTCTCACCGACGTCGAACTTGACCTTCGCTACGGTCTTGTCTCCGCTTCCTTCCACCGCGAGCACGGTCCCATGCCCAAAGGACGTGTGGTTGACCTTGTCCCCCGCGGACACGGCAATGACTTCCTTTTGCGGCTGGACCCGGCCGATGGCCTTGGCAACGGGCGCGGCGGAGATGTTGCCGCCGGTCCCGGAGCCCGACGCCGACCCGGCGCCCCAGTGCGAGCCGCCGTAGCGGCTGGAGCCGGAACCGGTGCTTCCGCCCCAGGCGGGGCGGTCCATCCCTTCGCGCTTCCAGTCAATGAGCTCCCCCGGAATTTCGCCGACAAACTGGCTGGCCGGGTTGTACTGGCTCTGCCCCCACATGCTGCGCACTTCCGAACGCGTGATGTACAGGCGTTTCCGGGCGCGGGTCAGGCCCACATAGGCCAGCCGCCGCTCCTCGGCCAGTTCCGCCGGGTCGGTGGCGGAGCGCTGGTGCGGGAACAGTCCCTGCTCCATGCCGGTCAGGAAGACCACGGGGAATTCCAGGCCCTTGGCGGTGTGCAGCGTCATTAGGGTGACCACGCCCTGCCGCCGGGATTCCTCCACCGCAGCAGCAACTTCCTCGGCTGATCCCTCCGGGGCGTCGGGAATGGAGTCGGCGTCGGCAACCAGGGAAACCTGTTCCAGGAATTCGCCCAGCGACCCCTCGGGATTGTCCTTTTCGTATTCGCGGACCACGGCCACCAGCTCGGCAAGGTTTTCCACCCTGGATTCGTCCTGGGGATCTGCTGAAGAACGCAGCTGGGCCAGGTAACCGGTCTGTTCCAGCACGGCTTCCAGGGCGGCAGAGGCGCCGGAGCCGTTGGCCACTTCGGCCAGATCATCGATGAGCTTGACGAACCCGTTGACCGCGTTCAGTGACCGGGTGGCCAGCCCGGGTGCCTCGCCGGCCCGCCGCAGGGCTGCCATGAAGGAAATGCGTTCCCGCTCGGCCAGGGCCGCCACGGAGTATTCGGCACGGTCGCCGATCCCGCGTTTGGGCTCGTTGAGGATCCGGCGCAGGTTCACGACGTCGTCGGAGTTCACGAGCACGCGCAGGTAGGCCAGCGCGTCCTTGATTTCCTTGCGCTCGTAGAACCGGGTGCCGCCCACCACTTTGTAGGGCAAGCCCACGCGCACCAGGACGTCTTCCAGGGACCGTGACTGTGCGTTGGTGCGGTAGAAGACCGCCACGTCGCCCGGGCGCAGGTTCTCTTCGTCCTGCAGCCGGTCGATTTCCTCGGCAATAAAACGGGCTTCTTCGTGCTCGTTTTCGCCAACGTACCCAACGATCTTTTCGCCGTTGCCTTCGGCCGTCCACAACCGCTTTTCCGGCCGGTTGGGGTTGCGGGAAATGACGGCGTTGGCCGCGTTGAGGATGGTCTGGGTGGAGCGGTAGTTCTGCTCCAGCAGGATGGTGCGGGCCCTCGGGTAATCCTTCTCGAAGTCGTTGATGTTGCGGACATCGGCACCGCGGAAGGCATAGATGGACTGGTCCGAGTCGCCAACGACGGTCAGCTCGGCAGGCGGAATGTCCAGCGTGTTGCCTTCCCCGGGCACACCCACCAGTTCCCGGACCAAGGCGTACTGGGCGTGGTTGGTGTCCTGGTACTCGTCCACGAGGATGTGGCGGAACCGGCGGCGGTAATACTCGGCCACTCCGGGGAAAGCGCGGAACATGTACACCGTCTGCGCAATCAGGTCGTCAAAGTCCATGGCATTGGCTGAGCGCATGCGCTCGGCGTAGCCCTTGTAGACGTCCGCCACGGCCTGCTCGAACGGATCGGCGTAGTTGGCGGAGGCGGCAAAGGACTCCTCATCAACCAGCTCATTCTTCAGCGCGGAGATCTTATGCATGATCATCTTGGGAGTGAAGCGCTTGGGATCCAGGTCCAGGCCCTTGGCTACCAGGGTGATCAGCCGCAGGGAATCGGCGGAGTCGTAGATCGAGAAGTTGGAATTCATGCCCACGGTCTTCGCCTCGCGGCGCAGGATGCGCACGCAGGAGGAGTGGAACGTGGAAATCCACATGGTCTTGGCCACCCCGCCCACGAGTGCTTCGATGCGCTCACGCATTTCCGCCGCGGCCTTGTTGGTGAACGTAATGGCCAGGATCTGGCCGGGGTTGGACCGGCCGGTGGCCAACAGATAGGCAATCCGATGGCTGAGCACCCGCGTTTTTCCCGACCCGGCGCCGGCAACGATCAGCAGCGGCGAGCCGGCATGCTTCACGGCTTCCTCCTGCTGCGGATTCAGGCCGTGCAGCAGTTCCGCCGCCCGCTTCTCGTCCACGCGGGAGGCAGCCCTGTGGTGCTCCGCACCGAAGGAACCGGCCGGTGCCGCATCCGTCTTCACGGAGTCGGTTTTGGCAGCGTCGGTTTTGGCAGGGCCGGTCTTGGGAGAGTCGGTTTTGGCGGCTGAAAAGTACGGATCAAAAAGATAGTCCATGGTGTTCTTAAGTCTAGGCGCTGGCACCGACCATTTCCGGCGGCCCCGGCCTGCGCTGCAGCCGGCCGTCCGGACCCGGCTGCGGCGTCAGGCAGAAGCGGACGCGAGCGCGTCGCGGATTTCTCTGACCGCTGAAGCCGTTCCGGCGATGTGCCAGCGGAATCCGTTCACTTCCTCCACAGCGGTGCTTCCGCCGGCAGCGCGCACAATGGCCTTGCCCGGCAGCCAGTCCCATTCCGGGCAGCTGTGCTGGAACCAGGCGCCCAGGCGCCCGGAAGCTACCCCGCCAAGATCGCAGGAACCCGATCCCAGCATGCGGATGGTGGCAGTCCCCGAGGCCGCAGCCGTCCAGGGGCCGGCCACCTCGGGGCGGCGGAGCCAGGTGGGATGCAGATACGTTCCGGCGCTGAGCCGGTCCAGGGAGGCATCGTGAAGCGGCGGCATCGGGGCCCCGTTCAGCGTGGCGGGACGCCCCTGTCCCCCAACCCACAGCTGATCTTCCTGCGGCTGGTAGATGGCTCCAAGCAGGACGTCCGGGTCTCCGTCGAGAGATTCCGGCTGGTCTGCTTTCAGGGCAATCGCGGAGCACCAGTAGGTGGATCCGGCAAAAAAGTTGTAGGTGCCGTCCACCGGGTCAATGACCCAGGACCGGCCCGAAGTGCCCTGCACGCTTGCACCCTCCTCCCCCACGATCCCGTCGTGCGGCCGAAGCCTGCGCAGCTGCTCCACAACAAGTTTTTCCGCGGCGTGATCCGCCGCTGTCACGACGTCGGACACGCTGGTCTTGGCGGTGGCTGTCAGTCCCGCCGAACGCATGCGCAGTGCCAGGGCACCGGCTTCACGCACCAGATCAGCGGCCAGGGAAAAGTCATCCTTCGTGGCGGTAACGTTCATGCCGACAGCCTATCTGCAGCCCCCTGCGAACCAAAGGAAACGGGCCGGAGCGGCGCACCGGCGTCGGGCCGGGCTGCCTCCGCGCCGCAAAGCTGATGAAGACAAGCGGCGATACCCTTATAGGCATGGGAAAAACTCCGGCACAGCGGGCAGCGAAGCACGGCTCCGAAGCGGCAATGCCTCCGCATCTTGCACAGACCACAGCTCCCCGCTCTCCGCAGCAGACCAAGTCCAACGCGAATCTGCTCCTGGCGGCAGCTGTTGCCACCACCTTGTTTATGTTCTTCTACCTGCACCTCATGGTGCTGGAGCAGATGACGCAGCTCTCCAACGGCATGGCCATGCCGGATTCGCTGGTGGGCGGTTACAGCATGGAGTACCTGGCTGACCTGCGCTCGGTCATGGACGTGGATGCCCTGGGCCAGCTCAGCTACGTCCACAAAACAGCGGGCACCATCTTCCCCCTGATGTTCGGGTTTACCTGGCTGCTGATCATCGGGCTGAACGCCCGCGGCCGGATCAGGCGCTGGGTCCTGTGGGCGGCCCCGATCCTCTTTGTCATTGTCGACCTGTGGGAGAACGTCGCCATTGATGCAGCCTTGGGCACCGGAACTCTGACCAGTGCCGACGCCACGCTGGCCAGCGCCCTGACCATCGCCCGGTGGGTACTCTTTGCGCTGAGCCTGCTGGCTGCTGTTGTTGCCGTGTTCGGCCGACGCGTTCCGAAGTCTTCCCAGCGGCTCCCGCAATAGGCAAGGCGGACGGAGTCCAGCCCGGCGGAGCTACTCGGCCGGGCTTTTCGCCGCCGCAAACCCCTTGGTGAGGCTCCCGGCGACTCCGGCCAGAAGAACGTATGCCGTCATTATCAGCACCCTGTAGGCTCCGTCGCCGAGCGAATCGCCAAGCATCGTTCGTCCAGCGAAGATGAACCCCGAAGCGCCGAGACAAAGTGCAGCCAAGGCGAACCAAAATACTCTGCGTTTCGACACGTCGCTGTCTTTCACTGGATACTCCCTGCGTTTGAAGGATTTAGCGGCCCAAGGCCTTCCGGGCAATTTTTTCAGATTCGAACGGGCCGAAACCTATGGTACTCGCCGCCAGAACCAAGTTGTCATTGAAAACGAGAATAGCTGAAGTATCCCTTGAACCGCCCGTATGAGACCAATAACCGTCACTGGACAACCATCCCAGTGGCAAACCTTCCACTGAATTCGATTTCCACCAGGTACGGGATGCTTGCCCATATGCCGCCAACGCGTCCAGCGTGCCCCAAAGGCCTCCGGCACCGATAAAAGCACCGTCGCCGAGCGACCAGGGCAATCTCTTTCGTCCCAGTACACTTTTAAGCACCAGCCCTCCCTCCGGAGGGCTGACGTAGACCCCTTCAGAAATTCCCATGGATTTCAATTGGGTGGCCGCGAGGTCACTCCAGTCCGACCCCGATGCCTCCTCCAGTAGCAGCGTCAGAAGTGCATATCCAAGATTTGAATAGGATACGGAGGCCGGATCCCCGGGACCATCAACCGCAGCCCAAACAGATGGCAATTGATCCGCTAGCCGCTCCCTCGTCATTCCCTTGTACGGATCTTTCCTGTCGTTCATACCCTCAGGCATCCGGGGGAGACCCGAGGTGTGGCACAAGAGAGACATCGGCGTGACCCAGGCCGGAGCCTCCGCCAGGCGGCTCGATTGGGCGGCCACCGGGAGAACTAGGTCAATCGCGTCCTCCAACGCCAGCCTCCGGGCAATACTTGCGGTAAGAGTCTTGGTGATGGACGCCCATTCAAAGGGTGAGTCGGCGCAACTTTCAGGTTTGACCCAGCGGATCTCATCCTGATCCTCGCCGATGAGCAAACATTGCTTGAGGGATGGGACAGCTCGCAGTTCAGCCATTGACGCTCCGCTCTGTATTAGTCCTAATAATGGAAACCAACCCTCACCAACCTCAATTCGCCATGGGCTCCGTGGCACCCATTTCCTTGGTCGTCACGCGGGAATCCGAGCCTTTGAATTTGTCGATCAGATTGGTTAGATGACGATTGACGAAAACTGTATCACATGCGAACATAATCAATCCGAATGACGTCAGCCCCATTACCACCATTATGCTGATGTGAAAAGTCATCATCAGAATCACTGCAGGCAATCTGGCTTGCCGGAAGAGCATCAGGAAGGGAAATAGCACCTGGGAGAGCACTGTGACGTAAGACCCAATGATACTGGGAAACGCAAAGTGGAACAGCAGTTCCAAACCGGGCAGGTGATACTCAGGATTTCGCAATACGTAATACAGTGCAGTACCGCTTGTCCACATCTCGCCCTGCATCTTAAAAGTTCCGGCAATAAAGTAGACGATACAAATTTGTACGGCAATAAGAATGATTCCAGTGTTATGACTGAGATTCAACAGCCACGGCAGGCTGTGCCGCCGGAAAAGTGCTTTCCGCCTAGGAAGGACCCTGAACCGCTCGAAGCACTGCGTCAAAATCAGAAACAGGCCACAAATATACATAATGTTGTCACCGCCGTCACCCAAAAGCGGATTTTGCGAAAACACGCTCCACGTCACCACATACTGCAGCACCAGCATGGGCTTGCCGCCGATGCCAAGCATGGTGAGCCCTGCCACGAGCATGGCCGCACCATAGAGGACCTCGAAGGCAGCCACGGATTGGGCTAGGTCAAAGACACTCCAAGAGTCCTCACCTCGCCACTGTGCGTTGAGCTCGGGTGACGAAAACAGACCTGTCGGTCCGAAGAAAAGGTGCCGGTCAGTCCAACTTGAGACCAGCAGGGCGAAGGTTGTAAGTCCGTAGACGCAACGAATAAAGCCGACTGCCGCCGTCGCGTGCCGTGCTTCCAGCATCCAGTCCAGTCGCCCGCGCACTGACCCGGCCCATGAAGCGACAACATCATTTGGCATTGATCCACTCCGAATCGATTGTTGTGACAACCCCTTCTGCATCCCAGTCCCGGCGTTGTGACCAGCCAGGATAATCATGAAATACGTAACGGACGCGAACGGAGTCAACGTCCCCCGGGCACTTATTCACATCCAGCCTCCTAGCGGCATACTCGGCGAGTAAGGCCTCCGAGGCAGCCACGTTACGGTCACTCAACTCACGGGCGTATTCATTCACTTCCTCTGCTTGGTCGCTGGTCACATCTTTGTCAATGATTTTTTGCACGACCTCGTCGGTTTCGAATCGACGGGAAATGCCGTTGCTGATAATTCTGTGTTCACGGCTCGGGAACAAACGTGTTCCTTGCAGCTCGGCAACCAAGTTGGAAGTTATGTCCTCGTAGGCGGTTTCCGTGCCGTTCCCGCATCTCATTTGAGCCAAAAGTCCGCGCTCCTGAGCCAGTGGATCGGGTGCGAACAACTGCCAGTTCTGCGAAAAATATGGGCTGTAGAGCGAAGTTATGCGCGGAGCCAGGGCCACTTTGATGGGATTCGACGGCCCGGTGACAACCAGAGTCATGCCTGTGTAAGCCGCAACTCCCGTCAAAGCGGCGGCAGCAAGCAGATAGCGGGGACGAAATTTCATGGGAGGCTGTCTTTCCTTATGAACGCTGAAAGGCCCTCGCGCCGCATGCGCGGGGACCTTTCAGCTCGGAGGATATTGAGAAATCCCCGACTAGCGGTCGAAGGCTTGGTCCTGGTTGAACGACTTGGTGTCTTCAACCGGTGAGCTGGCGAGGAAGGAACCCCAGCCAAGCACCCTGCCCACCTCACGCGGTGCTGTGCCTGCCTTAAAACCCGAGTACATGGCCCGGCCAACGTTAACTGCCGCACCGAAGATATGCGGCTGCGCGGCATCCGGCGCAGCTGCTGTGGCCGGGGCGGCTGTGGCATAAATCTGGGAATCAGGACTGGAGTGCGTTACGGCATTGGCAGCGGCCGGCCCTGCAGCCAATGCACCAATAGCTACAGCAGTAATAGCAACCATACGAATCTTCCGCATATACTTTCTCCCATCATTTATATGTTTAGCCCGGTCATACAGCATCCCCGGACCCTGACCAAGAGATATTTACAGGCCTCTTGCAAAGTGTCAAGGATTCGGAGTTAAGTACTTGCTTGCACTATTCGGAAGCATGAACTTTGAGGTGTGGGGGTTTCGGAACGCAGTCGGTTCTACTATGATTCCGCTAACCACGGCAATTGAGGGATTACCGGCTTTTGAATGACTGAGTTACGGGCGACGCTACCGTCGTTGCCTCCTCACGGAAATACCGCGTGAGAAATTGCCTAGCCCGGGTGTCATTTGCCCGCAGGGTGAGCTCCAGAGGGGGAATGCAACCATTTGGCAGTGCCTCAAGACAGCGAAAACCCGGGTCGGTGAGATGCATTCCCGACGGGAGTTATGCGCCGGACACGGAACGGGAGAGGGCCCGCCCGGTATCGTCCGGACGGGCCCTCTCACAAAAGCTGCGTCGCTTGCCTTACGTTTCTATTGCCGTGCCAGTGGCTGCTGCATTACCGGACATCGGCCCGGTGCGCACCGGAGGGTGCCGGCATGGACACTGCGTCCGAATCATCCACGGCCGCGCCCTCGTGCCGGCCGCCCGTTGTGTCGCTGGACTCCGGCTTCGACGGCCACCAGAACTTCTCCCCGAGGATGAAGACCAGCGCCGGAACAATCACGGTCCGCACCACCAGGGTGTCCAGCAGGACACCGATGGCCACGGTAATGCCCACCTGGGTCAGTGTGACCAGCGGCAGGACACCCAGGACGGCAAACACGGCCGCCAGCAGGATGCCGGCGCTGGTGATCACGCCGCCGGTGGAGCGCAGGGCACTGAGCATGCCCGGCTTGGTGCCCATGGTCATGGCGTTCTCACGTGCCCGGGTGGTCAGGAAGATGTTGTAGTCCACACCCAGGGCCACCAGGAAGATGAAGGAGTACAGCAGGGTCAGTGTGTCCAGCGCAGGGAAGCCCAGCACGTTCACGAACAGGAACCAGCTGATGCCCGTGCTCGCAACATATGTGAGCAGCACGGATGCAACCAGCAGGACCGGCGCTACGAGGCTGCGCAGCAGGACCACCAGGACCAGGAATACCAAGATGATGACGGAGGTGACCACCAGCGTCAGGTCATGCTGGTTGGCGGCGAGCTGGTCCACGCGTTCGGCCGCTTCCCCGCCCACCAGGGCTTCGTATTCAGGGGTTTCGGCCAGCTGATCGCGCAGGTCAACGATGAAGGCATTGGCGTCCGCCGTCCCCGGTTCGTAGCTGTCCACCACATCGATGCGGGTGATGCCGTTGTTTTCCCCGGCTGCCTCAGCGCTGGAAACGCCCTCCACAGCCGCGAGTTCCTCCGCCGCTGCGTCCGCCGTGTCGGAGGCGACCAGGACGGTCACCGGCGAGGTGGAGCCGGCGGGGAAGCCCTCGGCGAGGGTTTCGGCGGCCGTGACCGCCTGCGGCTTTTCAGTGAACTGCTCGTTTTCGCTCAGCCCGATTTGGACATTGAACAGGAGACCGCCGGCAGCGAGCAGGACGACGACGGCGACTGCGGCAATGCGCTTGGGCGCCCGTGCCGTCATTTCACCCAGCTTGCCCCAGAACTTTCCTTCGCGGGCAGCGTCCCCCACCTTGGGCACGAACGGCCAAAACAGCTTCCGTCCCAGCAGCACCAGTGCCGAGGGCAGGATGAACAGCGCGCTGAGGATGGCCAGGACAATGCCGGTAGCCGCGGAGAAGCCCAGGCCGCGGTAGCTCATGGTGTCGGTGAAGAGCAGGACCAGCAGGGCCAGGATCACAGTGCCGCCCGAGGCGATGATCGCTTCCCGGGTGCGGGTCAGCGCCTTGCCCATGGCGGCGTACTTGGATTCGTGAATGCGCAGCTCTTCGCGGTAGCGGGCAATGAGCAGCAGCGCGTAGTTGGTGGCGGCACCGAAGACCAGCACACTGGTGATGCCCACAGCTGAGGGGTCAACGTCGATGCCCACCACCGGCGCCAGCAGGTCCACAACCTTCAGGGCAGCCTGTTCGATGGTTGCCACTACGGCCAGGGGAACCAGCCAGAGCCACGGGGACCGGTACGTGATGAGCAGCAGCAGCGCCACCACGCCGGCGGTGACCGTCAGCAGGATGAAGTTTGCGCCGGAAAACACGCCGGCGAGGTCTGCGGTAAATGCCGCTCCGCCGGTGAGCTCGGCCTTGATGCCTTCCGGTGCGGCATCCGAGATGCTCCCGCGGAGGCTTTCCACTTCAGCTGCCACCGCGTCGCCGTCGTCGGCCGCGGCCTGCAGCGTCACCGGTACCAGGCCTACGAGCTTGTTCTCCGACACGATCGGCGGAACCTGGGGAGGCGGACCCACGGCCCCAAGTTCCGCGGCCGCAGCATTGATGTCTGCAATCGCCGCCTGGTCAGCGTCCGTCAATGCGGCGCCGTCTTCACGGGACACCACGATCAGCGCGGTGGATTCCTGGGCATCAGGGAACTCTTCGAGGAGTTCGTTGACCTGAGTGGTCTGGTATTTGTCACTCAGCCCGCCAACCGTGCTTGCTTCGTTTTCCTGCGCCGGCAAAGCAAAGAGGCCAATGACGACCGCAAGGCTCAGCAGCAGCGTGATCCAGGCCGCTTTGGCCGACTTCACTATCCCTGCGTACATGCTCGCTCCTGGTTGCGTAATAAAGTATCTCCTGCAAAAAGTATCTCACTTATAGAGATACTTCAATCTCGAGTTACCATAGGATCGTGGAAAACGATGATCTGCGGCGAAACATTATTAATGCCATCCGCGGCATGGGACTGGACGGACAGCGGGTTGCTGACACCTTTGCGCACCAGCAGGGGCTCAACAACACGGACATGCGTGCGCTGACCCTCATCATGGAAGCCGAGGTCCGGCATGAGGCACTGACGGCAGGACAGCTCAGCGCGAAGCTCGGCACCTCCTCCGGCGCCACCACAGCAGTCATCGACCGGTTGGAGCGGATCGGACATATCCACCGAAACCGGACCCATGCGGACCGCCGAAAAGTGACACTTCACTTCGAGCCCCTGGCCATGCAGATGGCAGGCGCCTACTTCGGACCGCTCGGGGCCCTCACCGCTGAGGTGATGGACCGTTACACCACCGAGGAACTGACAACCATCCACCGGTTCATGGAAGACATGCGCTCGGCCTACGCCGCCCATCAAGCCGCACTCGAGCAGGCCGAACCGCAGGCACCGGACACGTCACCCGAACAACACACGCCCTAGCGCCTGCGCCAACCCGGCCACAGAAACAGGTAAGCTGATAACCGCCTGCCGGCCAGCCCGGCAGTCCGCCCTCGTAGCTCAGTAGGATAGAGCGGCCCTCTCCTAAAGGGCAGGTCGTCGGTTCGATTCCGGCCGGGGGCACCACCTCTTTAAAGGGCGCTTCCGCCCGGGAAGCCCTGTGTACAAGGAAGCCCTTTTACACGGGCCACCCTTGTACACAGGCCCCTAGCTGCGGACCTCATCCGCGGCGGCATCCACCGTGGTTTCCACGGCGAACTGCGTCCCGTGCAACTCCGCGTAACGTCCACCCAGCTCCAAGAGTTCGGCATGCGTTCCCTGCTCAGCGATGCGCCCTCCTTCGATGACCAGGATCTTATCCGCGTTGCGGATCGTGGACAGCCGGTGGGCAATGACGACGGCGGTCCGACCTTCCAGAGCCTCACCCAAAGCGGCCTGCACCGCGGCTTCAGAGGTGGAGTCCAGTGCCGCAGTTGCCTCGTCAAGAATGACGATCCGCGGCTGCGCCAGCAGCAGCCGCGCAATCGTCATGCGCTGGCGCTCTCCGCCTGAAAGCCGGTAGCCGCGCTCCCCCACCATGGTATCGAGGCCGTCCGGAAGGGACCGGATGAGGTCTTCAAGGCGTGCACGCCGAAGGGCATCCCACACCTGGTCCTCGGTGGCATCGGGATTGGCCAGCAACAGGTTGGACCGGATGCTCTCATGGAACAGGTGACCGTCCTGCGTCACCATGCCCAAAGCCTGGCGGATGGAGGCAAAACTGACATCGCGCACATCGGTGCCGGAAAAACGCACCGCACCGGAATCGACGTCGTACAGGCGGGAAAGCAGCTGCGCGATGGTGGATTTGCCGGCGCCCGAAGTGCCCACCAGGGCAACCGTTTGGCCGGGCTCCACCCGGAACGAAATTCCGTGCAGTACTTCCTCCCCGCCGCGCGAATCCAGCACCGCAACATCCTCCAGGGAGGCCAGCGACACTTTGTCAGCAGTGGGATAGGCGAACCGGACGTCGTCGAATTCGACGCCCAGCGGACCGTCCGGAACCGGAACCGGGTTTTCCTTCTCCTGAATGAGCGGCTTGAGGTCCAGGATCTCGAACACCCGCTCGAAGCTGACCACCGCGCTCATGATTTCCACGCGGGCGTTTGCCAGCGAAGTCAGCGGTGCGTAGAGGCGCGTCAACAGCAGCGCCAGGGTCACGACGTCGCCGGTGTCCAGATTGCCGGTCAGCGCAAAGTAACCGCCCAGGCCGTAGACAAGTGCCAGCGCGAGCGCTGACACCAGCGTCAGCGCGGTGACAAAGACGGCCTGCATCATGGCCATCTTTACGCCGATGTCCCGCACGCGGGCGGCACGGACGGCAAATTCAGTGGACTCCTGCTCCGGCCGGCCAAAGAGCTTCACCAGGGTGGCTCCGGGTGCGGAGAACCGTTCGGTCATTTGGGTGCCCATGGAAGCGTTGTGGTTGGCAGCTTCGCGGCGCAGCGCCGCCAGCTTCCCGCCCATGCGGCGGGCCGGAATCAGGAACACCGGCAGCAGCAGCATCGCCAGAACAGTCACCTGCCACGAGGTGTTGAGCATGACGATGAGCGTCAGTGCCAGGGCAACAACGTTGCTCACCACCCCGGAGAGGGTGCCGCTGAAGGCCTGCTGGGCGCCGATGACGTCATTATTGAGCCGGCTGACCAGTGCCCCCGTTCGCGTGCGGGTAAAAAAGGCGATCGGCATTTTCTGGACATGGTCAAACACTGCTGTCCGCAGGTCCAGGATGACCTGTTCGCCGATGCGAGAGGAGAACCAGCGGGTAGCCAGCGACACTCCCGCGTCCGCTACGGCCACTGCGGCAATGAGCAGGGCCAGGCGGATCACTGTTCCGGTGGCGGAGCGGTCCACGATGGCGTTGACCACTTCACCGGCCAGCACCGGAGTGGCCACGGCAAGGAATGCTCCCAATGTGGACAGCAGGATGAAGCCGATCAGCTGCTTCTTATAGGGAGCTGCGAACGCGACTATCCGCCTGAGAGTCTCCCGGGAAATCTTGTTGGTGCCGCCCTTGGCGCTGGAGATCTTATGAAGGGAACTCCACGCCGCGCCTTCCATGCTCATGATGAGTCCTCCGTTGTCGTCACTGTCCAGCTTAAGCCTCGGCACTGACACGGCATTCCGAATGTGCGCTGGTACACTTCCATTCGCCGCCTGTCATCAGGAACCCGGCAACTGACGAAAGGCTTCCATGCCCACGGCGCTTCTACCGCAGGAGGAAACGTCCGACGCTGCAGACGTGCAGTATGCGGTGGTGGCCGTTCGGAATCCGGATCTCCGGGCCACGGCGGAAACGGTCCTGCGGGCGGCAGGGGTGGTACCGCTGCAGGCAGCCGATGAACATCAGAGCATCCGGGCGGTCCAGGAACACGACGTCGTCCTGGGTATTGTCGATGCCGAAATGCTCGCAAGTGTCCGGCCCGAACAGCTGCGCCGGTTGAGGCAGGAACCCTTAATCGCCGGCGTGCCGATCCTCCTGTTGTCGGGGAACGGGCAACTGGACATAGAGGCAATGGTCCGGGCAGGCATCACCCACTTTGCGAGCGGACGGATGGTGGATGAGGATCTCACCAACCGGGTTGCCCTGCTTCTGGCAGGCAGCCGCGCAACCCGCCGCCGCCGCATCGCAGCAGCCCGCCTCCGGGAGAAAACCCGCGCGGTATCCGCGGCCCTGCGAGCAACCAATGATCCCGGGCAGATGGCAGCACTGGTGGTGCAGGGACTCGGCGAGGCATTCGGTGCGTGTTCTGTCCGGATGGACACCTTCCCGGATGAACGCGTTCCCAAGCTGACTGCATCGTGGAACCGTGTTCCGGAAGCTGCCGATCTGCCGCAGGTCCCGCTCCCGGACGCGGTTCTGCTGTGTTCCTCCCTGTGGGACCGGGAGACGGTCCTGCGGGTGGAGGACCATCTTTGCCCCGGCACTGTGGAAGACACCATCCTGCCCACCGGTACGCCGCCCCATCCGCGCACCTCGGTTCTGGCGCCGCTGGCCCACGGGGACCAGGTGTTCGGTTATGTCTGGATCGCGGGAACCGCGGGAGCCCGGAGGTGGAGCCGAACCGAGCTTTCCCTGATCCAGCATGTGTGCGGAAACCTGGCGCACGGACTGCTGCAGGGCCACCTCATTACGGGCCAGCGTGAAGTGGTGACCCGGCTAAGGGAACTTGATCAGGCGAAGACAGATTTCGTGGCGACAGTAAACCACGAACTGCGTACACCCCTGACTTCCATCACCGGTTACCTCGAACTCATCCTGGACGGCTCAGGAGGGGAGGTCCCGCCGCACGTGGCACAAATGCTGGACATAGTAGGGCGCAATGCGGTCCGCCTCAACCAGCTCATTTCCGATCTCCTGACTATCTCGCGCGCAGAGGCTCAGACGAATCTGCCCTCCGTGGAGGAGATCGACCTCGGGGAGCTGCTGTCCTCAGTGGCTGCTGCGCTGGCTCCCGCCGCCGCCGCCAACGCGATTACCGTGCGGCTGGCCCCTGCGGCTGCCCCGCTCCTGGTGGATGGAGACAAAGCCCAGCTGGAACAGGTGTTCACGAACCTGCTGTCCAATGCAGTGAAATTTACGCTTCCGGACGGGTATGTGGAGGTGCGCGGCGTCGTTATCCGCGGCGAGGCCGGAACCCGGGTGCGGGTGGAAGTGGCGGACAACGGCATTGGAATCCCGGCAGCCGATATCCCGAAGCTCTTCCAGCGTTTCTTCCGGGCATCCAATGCAGCAGCCGCGGCCATCCCTGGAACAGGGCTCGGTTTGGCCATCGTGCAGGACATCGTCCACCGGCACGGCGGGGAACTGGGCATTGACTCCGCTGCCGGGCGGGGAACCACGGTCACCGTTTCCCTTCCCGCCCGCTGACCGGCGGGGTATTCCCGGCGTCAGGCCAGAATACGCTCCGGGAACGCGTAGCAGTTCAGCGAAGTGCCGCGGCTGAAGCCCACCAGGGTCATTCCGGCGTCCTGGGCCAGTTCCACCGAAAGGGACGACGGCGCACTCACCGCGGCCAGCACGGGAATCCCGGCAAGCTGGGCCTTCTGAACCAGTTCAAAGGACGCCCGTCCGGAAACCTGCAGTACTGTCCCGCGCAGCGGCAGCATTCCCGCCCGCAGGGCCCACCCCACTACTTTGTCCACTGCATTGTGGCGTCCCACGTCCTCGCGCAGGCAGAGCAGCTCTCCGTCAACACTGAACAGTCCTGCCGCGTGGACTCCCCCGGTACGGTCAAAGACTTTCTGATGCTGCCTCAACTTTTCCGGCAACCCCGCCAGTGTCGGCAGCGGCACACGTACGTCGTCGGCCCCCAGGGAGAAGTGCGAGGACTTCCGCACCGCTTCAATTGAAGCAGTGCCGCAGATCCCGCATGAACTTGAGGTGTACACGTGCCGTTCCATGGCTGTGTCCGGAAGCGCAGTCCCGGGGCGAAGCTGCACGTCCACTACGTTGAACGTCTGCTGTCCGGAATCGTCGACGCCGGCACAGTAGCGCAGGCTGATCAGCTGTCCCGGATCCCAGATAATGCCCTCAGACACCAGGAAACCCGCCACCAGATCAAAGTCGTCGCCGGGGGTGCGCATGGTGACGGTGAAGGAGCGTCCCTCTACCCTGATTTCCAGGGGCTCCTCACCGGCCAGCACATCCTCGCGCTTGGTGGTGGTTCCGTCAATCCGGAACTTAGTAACCTGTCCGCGGCGGGTAACCCGTCCCATTCCGTCTCCTTAGACGCGTGCTGCACCCGCCCTGTGACGGATCCGCTGATTCCGGGATGCCAGGCCGGATTCCCCGGCCGGTTTCCCTTTTTGAGATTAGCCCACGCGGTGCCTGCCCGGCACCCGCAGGGCATTTACCGTGCCGGCGGCTCCTGCACCGACCAGGGCAGCGGCAGTGCGGTGACGGCCTCGTCCATGGTGCACCCTGCCTCGGGCACCACCATGACTGCGTCCGCATCTGCTATTCCGCGGAGCATGCCGGAGCGGAAATACGGTGACGGGACGGCCCGTCCGTTCTCGATCCGGCACGGGACCAGCCGTGTGCGTCCGGGCAGGGGCTCCATGTCCACACCCACCAGGACATGGCGCTCCGGCGAGAGCGATGCTCCGCGGAGTCCGTCCAAAAGCGGCTGAAGGACGGAGAACACTGCCATCATCGCTGCCAGCGGGTTGCCGGGGAGCGCGACGAGCAGCCGTCCGTCCGGAAGCCGCGCCAGCATGGTGGGGTGTCCCGGGCGCATGGCGATGCCGTCAATCAGCAATTCCGCCTGCATGTCCTCCAGGGCCTGCCGCAGGTGGTCCGCTTCCGAACGGCCCGTGCCGCCGGTGGTGACCAGGACGTCACCGGAAGACATGGCGATGGAGGTTTCATCGGTGGCATCACTGCTCAGGGCAGCCACTACGTCTTCATAGCGGTCCGAGACGCGCCTGACCACATCCATGCGGCCGCCCATCATCGTGATGAGCTGGGGCAGCTGGGGCCCAAAGGTGTCCCTGACCTGCCCGGATTCTGGCAGTCCGTACTCGATGACCTCATCCCCGGTCAGCAGCAGGGACACCCGCGGTGCGCGGAGCACCGGCAGGGTGTCATGCCCGCACACCGCCGCCAGGGCTATATGCGCCGGGTTGAGGAGGGTCCCCTGCTTGATGGTGACTTCTCCGGCTGCTGCTTCCTCTCCGGCCGGGCGGATATGCTCGCCGGCCGCGGGCTCGTCCGGCCGGGCCGCGGAGCTGAGGCTCAGGACCGGATGGTCGGTTCCGGAGACAATGCCGCTTTCGGACCGCAGCACGCTGAAGGCGCCGGCAGGAATCATGCCGCCCGTGAGAATGGCGACTGCCTGGCCGGGCTGAAGCGGACGGCGCCCGGATTCCCTGTGGATCTGCCACCGCTCGACGTGCGGTTCCTCCTGGGTCACCAGGTGCCACGGCGGCGGTCCCGCCACTGCCCAGCCGTCCATGGCGGACGAGGCGTAATGCGGCACGGGCTGCAGAGCCGGCACATCCTGGGCGAGGACCTGGCCCAGCGCGTCGGCCAGCTGCACGGTTTCATAGGGCAGCGCCCGGCCTGCGGAGAACGCCAAGCTGCGCGCATTCGCCCAGGGGGCATTGGGCTGGAGCGGAAGTATCACGGGGGTGGAATTGTCAGTGGTCATTAACGTCTCCGGTTTCAGCATAGGTTTTGCACTCCCGGGCTGCCACGCCCATGGCCGCGTTCATGGCGGCAGTGTCGCCGGCCTGGCCGCTGCCTGCCGCGAGGCCTGCAGCGAATCCGGCCACGAAAGTGGTCAGCGGAGCAGCGGGGCGAACCACGGAGTGTGCCGCGTCGGAAGCCAGCTGCAGCACTGCGCTGACATCAACCCCGGTTCCTTCAAGCCCGAAGGCGGTGAGCAGTTTCCGGCACCACTCCTCGAGTTGTTCTTCTTGGCTTGCCATGTTCCTGCTCCTTAACGGGCTTTCAATTGCGCGTTGCGGGATGCTCAGCATCCCCGGCGCTGCCGGTATCCACCGACCAGCGCGTGGCATCCTCCCACGTGTCAATGTCCGTTGTGCTGTGGGGCGGAACCGCAACGCTCCTGTATTGCACCCTAGCAAGGAGCCGCTTCATCGAAAGGTTTTCCAGTCCTGCAGGCCTGTCGAAAAAGCCGATGGCAGCCCCCAGATGGGCCGTCCGGTACAGCCCGGCCAGCGGCTGCTCGCGTCCGGATTCGTCAACGGCCAGGAGCGAGAGAGGCACCGGGCCGCGTGTACCGCCGGAAGCTTCGGACAAGAGCGCGTTTACTGCCCGGGAGATGAACGGCATGTCACAGGCCAGGACCAGAGTCCACTCGGGTGGCCTCCGGCCAGCCTGTTCATCCTGTTCGGCCAGCGCCGTCCAGGCCGCCGCCACCGCGGCCGCGGGCCCGGAAAATGGAGGATCTTCACGGATCAGCAGGGCGGGTATTCCGCCTGCCTCCAGCACCTCCTGCAGTTGGGGCGGTCCGGCGACGGCACGCCCGGCAGCACCGGATGCTGCTTCCAGGGCGACAGCCAACAGCGTGCGCCCGGACGACTGAAGCAGCGCTTTGGGGGTTCCGCCCAAGCGCGAAGACCGTCCGCCGGCCAGCACGATTGCATTGAACGAGGGCGTTCCTGAATCCATCACCGGCATCAGGCAGCCGTGCCGGCATCGAGGAACTGGCTCCACTGCGGGGCCGGACGCTCCAGTTCGCGGATTTGCCAACGAGCTCCGTGAGGCGGCTGGGGGTGGATGCGCAGCTGCCATCCGAGCTGATTCAGGGTCCTGTCACCCTTGGCATTATTACAGCGCAGGCAGCAGGCAACCATGTTTTCCCAGCTGTCTTCTCCGCCCCTGGATCGAGGCAGGACGTGGTCCACCGTGGAGGCGGCCTTGCCGCAGTACGCGCACTGGTGCAGGTCCCGGCGCAGAACCCCCCGCCGGGTAACAGGGGTGCCTTCGCGGTAAGGAATTTTTACGTACCTGTGCAGCAGGATCACCGAGGGGCGCGGAAGAATTTCCGTGGGTCCCACCACCGGTTCCCCGCTCTCGGCAATAACGCTGGCCTTCCCTGACAGCACCAGCACCAGCGCCCGGCGGAAGCTCACAACGGCCAGCGGCTCATAGCCTGCATTCAGAACGAGAGTGCGCATGCACATTCCTCTCCGCCTGCGGTCCATCGGCGGGAGGTTGCCCGCCGCGGTTGACGGTACTTCACATGATCTATGGAAAGAGTATGCCCGGATCCTGCTCTTCGCCATTTTCGGCGCCGCCCGGCGGTTTAAACGGATCAAGGGTTCCTCCCGGAGGAGAAACCCTTGACCGCTGCCGGCGAACCGGCAGGCAAACCATGTGTACCGTTTTCTAGCGGACGTGGATGTACACGCCGCCCGAGCCCAGCTCTGCCGGAGCCACAACAGTGGAATTACCGTTGAAACCACCGTGGATGGCTTGGCCGTTTCCAACGTAAACAGCAATGTGAGCCATGCCCATGCCGCCGTCGGCGTAGTAGATCAGGTCGCCGGGAACGGCCTGCGAGGCGCTGACCATGGTTCCCAGGGACAGGTAACCGGCAGGCCAGTCATGGAAGCTGATGCCAGCGGCAGCCAATGAGTTGGTCACCAGCATGGTGCAGTCCTGTGACACGCCCAGCTGCGCATAGGCAGCGGCAGCGATGGTCGCAGCAGTGCCGGAGGAGGCAGCCGGAGCCGCTTCCCGCACCGGAGCGGACGCCGGAGCGGACGCCGGAGCGGAAACAAAACCTGCCGGTTCCATGGCCGGAGCAGCTTCTTCCGTCCACGCCGCCTGGGCAGGTGCCTGCGCCGGAGCCTCAGCCGGCAGCGGCTGCGCTGCCGGTTCGGGCTGCGCTGCCGGGAGCTCGGTTGCCTGGAGCTGCGCAGCATCAGCCTGCACATCCTCAGAGGGAGCTTCCTCGGGCTGCACTTCCGGAGCCAGAATGACGCCTGCCACGGCCGGACGGTCAAAGCTCACCACGGCAGTTGCGGGAACCATCAGCTGCGTAGACGCTGCCAGATCCAACGTGCTGGTTTCCGCACTGCGGACCACGTCTGAACCTGTTGCATTAGCCGCGACGCCGGTGCCCAGCACCAGGCCTGATGCGGCAACTGCCACAGCAGCCTGACGCCCAAACGTTCCGGCGTTGGCAGATACTGCCCGCGCAAGCGTGCTCAGCGCAGCGGTGCGTGCTGCGGGCGCCCGGTGACGGGCGCGCTCAGGTGTAGATGTCATGCGGGTGCAATCTCCGTTATCTGCGGCAGGACTTAGCTGACGCGGACGAAGCTTGCGCCGCCGAGGTAGGACAGCGGGTGCAGCACGGTGTTCATACCGTCGAAGCCGCCGCTGATGACCTGGCCGTTCCCCACGTAGATGGCTACGTGGCCGGAGGTGATGACGAGGTCGCCGGGCTCAGGCGAGCCAACAACCGAGCCGAAAGCGTAGAACTGTGCGGGGGCGAGGTCGCCCACCGACTTGCCGACGGAGCGCAGTGCATTCTCCACCATGGCGGTGCAGTCCTGTGCAACACCGAGCTGTGCGTAGGCCGAAGCAACGAGTGCTGCGCCGACGCCGCTGGTTACCGGAGCCGGAGCGGGGGCCGGAGCCTGAACCGGTGCGGGAGCTGCAGCGGCGGGTGCCGGGGCAGCAGCCTGGGCCTGGACCGGTGCGGGAGCTGCGGGTGCCCAGTTGGCAGTGGTGGCTGCCAGCGGTGCGGAAGCCTGCTGCACCTGAGCGGCAGCGGCCTGCTCAGCCTGCTCGGCCTGGACTGCAGCGGCCTGCTCAGCCTGGACAGCTGCCTGCTCCTGAGCAGCGGCTTCAGCGGCGGCAGCCGCTTCTTCTGCTGCGATGCGGGCACGGTAATCCGCTCCGGAAACGGAGGAGACGGGCTGCATGGTGGCCAGCTCAAACGGTGCCTGTGCGGAGACAGAAACAGCGCCGGTTGGAGTGACGACACTAAGCGGGGTGGCTTCGAGAACCTGGCGGTCGGCGCTGGGGGCTGCCTGGGCGGGAAGGCCTGCCGCGAGAACGAGGCCTGAAGCGGCGACGACGACGGCGGCCTGGCGGCCGAAGGTTCCAACATTGGAGGTTACGGCCCGGGACAGTGCTGAAATGGGGCTCGACTGGACTGCGGACGCGCGACGGCGGCCGTGAGCTACTGATGACACAAGTTTGCCTCTCCCAATGCCTACGAGGTGAGCTGTCGGATTCGGATGGGAGTCACCCGGTTGCGTGGGAGGTAAGGCCCGTGCAACTTAACCCCTAGGGCTTCTTTCGAAACCCGAATGTGGTTCCCCCGCCTCTGCCATGCGATGTTGCGAACGGACCTCAAACAGTGGCAGAGCTCGGCGATCTGTTCGAGAGTGCCCGACCTTTGGCCGATCAAGCACGAGGACGACCCTACAACAACATTTGTCGAATGTCACGTTCAGGTCACGAAATGGTTATCCTGAGGTCACAGCCAACCAAGCGGGTCAACGACCTCGCCATTGACCATCACTTCAAAGTGGAGATGGCAGCCTGTGGAGGCACCTGTGGTGCCGCTGGCACCCACCAGGGCTCCGCGCTCCACCTTGTCCCCCACCGCCACACCCAGGCTGGACATGTGGTTGTAAGTGGTTTCCACGCCGTTGCCGTGATCAACCACCACGCGGTTTCCGCCGCCGAAGTCGTGCCAACCCGAGAAGGTCACGGTGCCGGCTGCGGCAGCCGTGACATCCGTGCCGCAGGCAGCGGCAAAGTCCTGGCCGCGGTGCAGCTCGTCTGCGGCACCGGTGATGGGGCTGACGCGGTAGCCAAAGCCGGAGGTCTGAACGAGTTCCGAGGCCAGCGGCCGAGCAAGAGCGCCCGCGGATGCACCGGCGGAAATCTCCCCGCCGGACGCCACAGCCACGTGATGCAGCTTTGCTTCCGGATCAAACCGGCTGCTCATGGCGGGCCGGTCAAAGTTAACGGCCACTCCGGGATCGGCTGAAACTACCGGTGCTTCCACGGCGACAGGCTGCATTTCCTGGGCTGGTTCACTGACCGCTGCGGTGGTGGGGACCGCAGCCGTGAGGATCAGGCCCGATGCTGCGGCGGTGATGGCGACTTTTTGCGCGGCACCGCCAATGGAACGATGATGTGGTTCTGCTCGCCGACGGCCGGATCTGGGGCCGTTATATGGGCAGGGAGCGGGGGCCGGGGCAGACGCGCGGCGCCTGCCCGGGGCAGCATGCTTCGACAAGGTATACCTCTCTCATATGCCTGCGAAGTTAGCTGTCGGATTCGAGTGGAGAAACTCGGCCCCGCATTCAGCGCCCGGCCGCTCCGTCGATACGGGGCCGTGCTGATGCTGGAGGCTTCACCCCAAGGCAGTCAAAGCTGCCGGTGATGGGTCCTCCGCCCCTGCCTGAACTATGTAAATCCGGGCCAGTGGCAGGGTTCGGCGTGAGGCCCGGATAACGGTGTTATTTCAACGTCAATAAGTCACTATAGGCGAAAACGCCCAAAAGAGACCATTTCGTTATCCGAGTGTGGAGACAAACACGTGGGCAGCGACCTCTGGAGGAAGCTCCAGGGCGCCTTCGATTCCGGGAACACGCACGGAAACGTAGCCCCCCACCACTTCGGCACTGATCTCCGCTCCCGGCCGCAAACCGGCCTCATCGAACTGGCAGAGCAGCTCCGGTTCCACCTGCACCGGCTCGGCCAGCCGGACCAGCTTCATCTTGGTTCCCGGCTCTGCCTGCGCCACAGCGGAAACGAGGTTGGTTACGCCGTCGTGGAACGGTTCAGCGGCCACGCCGCCAATCTCGGCGAGGCCCGGAATGGGGTTGCCGTAGGGCGACTCCGTGGGGTGCCCCAGCAGGTCATACAACCGGCGCTCCACGCGCTCACTCATGACGTGTTCCCAGCGGCAGGCTTCGTCATGGACGTAGGCCCAGTCCAGGCCGATCACGTCGGAGAGCAGGCGTTCGGCAAGCCGGTGCTTGCGCATCACTTCGGTGGCACGGCGGCGTCCCTGCTCTGTCAGCTCCAGGTGCCGGTTGCCCGAGACCACCACCAGGCCGTCCCGCTCCATCCGCCCGATTGTCTGGGACACGGTTGGCCCGGAGTGGCGCAGCCGCTCGGCGATGCGTGCCCGGAGAGCCACGATGTTCTCTTCTTCGAGTTCCAGGATGGTCCGCAGATACATTTCGGTGGTGTCAATGAGGTCCGTCATGGCAGGCCGCTCCTAGGTACTCAATTGGGAAGATCAGGAGAACAACGGCGGACGCCGCCCCCACAGGTCAGTTCTGCCAATACGTTAGCTCATCCGGACAAAGGGCAGATAATTTCGTCGGCGCCGTGCGTCCCGGCGGGCGGGTTCACAAATCGCAAGCGGACAGGGCTGTGGGGCAGAATAAAAAGCACATCAGAGCACCCTGCCTACCGCTTGGAGCGATACCCCATGGGCGAAACAGCCGCAGTAAAGATCCCCGCCGAACTCCTTCCCAGGGACGGGCGGTTCGGGGCCGGTCCGTCAAAGGTTCGTCCGGAGCAGCTGGAAGCATTGTCCCGCGCCGGAACCCGTCTGCTGGGCACCTCCCACCGCCAGGCTCCCGTCCGGAACCTGGTGGGAAGCATCCGCGAGGGACTGTCGAGCCTGTTCCGCGCCCCTGACGGTTATGAGGTGGTGCTTGGTGTTGGCGGCTCCACCGCGTTTTGGGATGTGGCGTCCTTTGGGCTGGTCCAGGACAAGGCCCAGCATCTGTCCTTCGGCGAGTTCGGTTCCAAGTTCGCCGCTGCCACGAACAAGGCGCCCTTCCTTGCGCCGTCCTCCATCATCAAAGCTGAACCGGGCACCCGTTCCGTTGCGGCAGCCGAATCCGGGGTGGATGTCTACGCCTGGCCCCAGAATGAAACGTCCACCGGTGTTGCCGCCCCGGTGGCACGCGTTGCCGGCGCGGATCCCGGCTCCCTGATCCTGATCGATGCCACGTCGGCGGCGGGCGGCCTGGATGTCGACCTCGCCGAGTCCGATGTCTATTACTTTGCTCCCCAGAAGAATTTCGCGTCCGACGGGGGCCTCTGGCTGGGCATGTTCTCCCCGGCGGCGCTGGAGCGCGCCGCGCGGATCAATGCCTCGGACCGCTGGATTCCGGACTTCCTCAACCTGCAGACGGCTATCGACAACTCTCGGCTGAACCAGACCTACAACACGCCCTCGCTGTCCACGCTGGTGACCCTCAACGCCCAGATTGAATGGCTCAACGCGAACGGAGGCCTGGATTTCGCTGCGGCCCGCACCGCGGACTCGGCCGGCCGAATCTATTCCTGGGCCGAGGATTCCCCCGTGGCGGCCCCGTTCGTTGCCCGGCCCGAGGACCGTTCCAACGTGATCACCACCATTGATTTTGCAGATCACGTTGACGCGGCTGCCCTCGCCAAGACGCTGCGCGCGAACGGCGTCGTGGACGTGGAACCGTACCGCAAACTTGGCCGCAACCAGCTGCGCATCGCAACCTTCGTGGCCATTGAGCCGGACGACGTCAGTGCTTTGCTGCAGTGCATCGACTATGTCATTGAGCACTCCCGGTAGCAGGCGGTTCATCCCTGATGCAGGACCCGGACCCTATGCAGGTTCCGGGTCCTGTTTCGTTTCATTCGTTGTCATGTGCAGCCGCCGGGGAAGGGTGCGGTCATAGTGGATCCGCAGGTGGTGGGCCCGCCAGGCCCAGACAAAGCCGACGACGGCGGTGATCAGTCCGGAAG
Source organism: Arthrobacter sp. NPDC097144 (assembly GCF_044762205.1). Lineage (NCBI taxonomy): Bacteria > Bacillati > Actinomycetota > Actinomycetes > Micrococcales > Micrococcaceae > Arthrobacter > Arthrobacter sp. NPDC097144. Next base: position 100,769 of record NZ_JBIWDW010000009.1, read on the forward strand.
CCGCGGCAACACCGAGGCTCCAGCGCGGCCCGAAGCTGTTGGCCACCCACCCCACCAGCGGGGCGCCGATGGGAGTTCCGCCCATAAAGATGGCAAAGTACAGGGCCATCACACGTCCGCGCATCACCGGCGCAGTGGTGGTCTGGACATAGGCATTGGCACTGGTCATTAGCGTCAGCGCAAACAGGCCCACCGGGATGAGGGACACTGCGAACCAGAGAAGCGTGGGAGAGGCAGCGGAAACCAGGCACGCGGCCCCGAAGGCACCGGCGGCCCCGAAGACAAAACGCAGCCGGGGTTTGTCCCTGCGGGCGGACAACAGCGCCCCGGTGACGGACCCGATGGCCATGACGGAGTTCAGCAGTCCAAAGATCCCGGCGTCCTGGCCAAACTCGGTACGGGCCATCGCCGCGATATACACGGCAAAGTTCAGGCCGAACGTTCCCACAATAAAGATTGCCAGCAGCACCATCACCAGATCCGGGCGGTACCGGACATATTTCAGTCCTGCCCTGATCCGCCCCTTCCCCGGCGGGGCCTTGGGCAGCACCCGCAGCTCGGAGCTGCGCATCTTGAGCAGCGCCAGAACCATGGCGGCGAAGGTGAACGTGTTAATAAGGAAGACCCAGCCCGGGCCAACGGCCACTGTCAGCAGGCCGGCAGCTGCTGGGCCCACCATGCGGGCACCGTTGAAGGAGGCGCTGTTAAGCGCCACGGCATTGGGCAGGTCGGCCTCGCCCACGACTTCCGAGACGAAGCTCTGGCGCGCCGGCGCATCGACGGCTGACACCACGCCCAAAGCCAGGGCAAACGCGTAGACGTGCCACAGCTGGGCCTCGCCGGAAAGGACGAGCACACCCAGGCCCAGCCCCAGCACAGCCATGGCCACCTGGGTGAACAGCAGCACCTTGCGCCGGTTATAGGTATCAGCCACCAAACCTGCCCACGGCGCCAGAAGCAGCTGCGGCCCAAGCTGCAGCGCCATGACAATGCCCATGGCCGCTGCATCCTGGGCGGTGAGGATGTCATAGACCAGCCAGTCCTGGGCGGTCCGCTGCATCCAGGTGCCAATGTTGGACACCAGCGCACCGATGAACCAGATTCGGTAGTTAAAGAAGCGCAGTGAACGGAACACAGCTCAGCACCGTCCAACCATGAACTTGATGACTGCTGCCCCCGCGACCAATGGTTTAGCGCTCCTCCTGCGTTCCCGCCCCGCCGTTTGCGGATTGACCGGCACCTTCTTCAGAGCGTTCGCCGCGGTCCCGCTCGTCCCCGTCGCCGCCGTCGGCCTGCGCCTGTGCCCGGGCGGCTTCCTCCGCGGCAACTGCGGCTTCCTCCGCGGCAACATCCTCCGGACGGATCCGCTCCGACCACGGCACCCACTCAGGAGCGAGGACGGCATTTTCCGAGGGAAGCAGCCCCACCTCGCAGACCGTGGCTGCCTTGCCCCGTGGCACCCTGGCCACGGTGGCGTACCAGTGCCAGCCGTTGTACCCGGGACGCAGGGATTCAAAACGGTGCGTCACCAGGCGCTCAGCGTCCGGCGTTGCCCCTATGTAGGCGCCGATCTGTTCGGGGGGAACAACTTCCAGAAGTCCTGCACGTGCCGCTTCAACGGCGGCGGCAAGCACTGCGTCAGGCTTGGACGGGCGTCGTGCAGCACGCCGCGGTGCCTTGGCAGGCGACTGCCCTCCGGAAGCTTCGGGAGCCGGAGAAGCCGATTCGGAATGGGTTGTTGCGCTAGTGGTCATGCAGTGGATCCGCCTTATACGTCCAGGTCATCGGCGACGGCGCGCAGAACGGCCGCCACCTTGGTGGCATGCTTCTTGTCCGGGTACCGGCCCTTGCGCAGGCCGTTCGAGACTGCATCCAATAGTTTAATAAGGTCTTCCGTAATAACCGCCATGTCATCCGCGCTCTTTCGCGTGGCCCGTGCCACTGACGGCGGCGCTTCAAGGATGCGGGCCGAGAGCGCCTGGGGGCCGCGGCGGCCGTCGGCAACGCCAAACTCCATGCGGGTACCGGGCTTTACCTCGGTGACGCCTGCGGGGAGGGCCGAGGCATGAAGGAAGACTTCCTGCCCCTCGTCCGTGGCCAGAAATCCAAAACCTTTACCAGTGTCGAACCACTTCACCTTGCCGATGGGCACTTCGGTTACCTCGTTCTTAGCTAATGAGTGCAGCAGCTATACCTGCCGCAGTGTTGCGCAACCCGCAGTGCCGGCCGTATGCAGAAATGAACGCTCCGGTAGTTCCGCACCTACCGGATGCTTCCGATACTGGGTCGTCCAGATACCTGGTCATCCAGATACTACGGGAGAGATACTACTGGGAAGCTTGTTCCCTTTAGAATATCCCGGCAGTGCATTCCTTCTCCCGCGGCGGACCTTTGGAACCGGGAGTTTCCGCTGTTAGCGTTAAATTCATGGACACCAGCGCGCCTTCCCCCGGCAGGACACCGCATCGGACTGCAGCAGACGTACCCCGCTGGCGGCGTGTCCTCACCGGTGTGGCAGCACTGCTTGCAGTTCTGGGCCTGCTTTGCCTGGGTGCCGTCCTGCTCTCGGCCCTGCGCGGGGAAAGTGTGTGGCCCGGCTATGCAGCGGGCGCCATTTATGCCCTCCCGGCAGCATTCCTCCTGATGGCAGCGCTAATAATTGACGGAATTCGCCGCCGGCGGCGCGGCTAGGCCGTTCGTTTTGGAACCGGTTCGGGTAACGTAAAGACGATGTCCGCGATCCGAGCTTTAGCCGAAGATCTAGCTTCACGCAGCGACGACCAGCTGCGTGAATTGCTCGCGGCCAGACCGGATCTGGTGTTGCCTCCCGTTCCCGATTTCCAGGCCCTCGCTGCGCGTGCCTCAACCCGCATCAGTGTGCAGCGGGTGCTGGAAAAGCTCACTGCGCCTGAGCTTCAGGTCCTCGAAGCAGTGGACCTCACCACCAATGAGGATTCGCATCTCAGCACTACGGCGTCCTGGTTGAAGAGTGCCATCGCGGGGTCCACCATCAAGGCGCTGGACGCCATCCTGAACCATTTGCATGCTCTGGCCCTGCTTCGCCGCGCCACCCCGCACCCCGGGGCCCCCAAGGCCGACGCCGGACGCCGGTTCTACCTGCCGGTGTCAGTGCTCGGTGAAGCGCTGGGAGCTTATCCGGCCGGCCTCGGCCGGCCCTATTCCACCCTTGCCGTCCAGCAGCCCGAATTCGGGCAGCGCCTGGTGGGCATCGTGGAGGGACTGCGCAAAAGCGGCATCGCCATGGAGCGGGCGGACACGCCGGCCACGGCGGCCCATTCCCTGCACCATCTGGTTTCGGATCCGGCGGCCTGGGCCTCGCTGATGTCCGATGCTCCGCCCCAAACGCAGGAGCTCCTCAAACGATTCAAGTACTCCCCGGTAGGTGCCATTCCCAAAAAGGCCACCATGGGCCGCGCCGTACTGGACAACCCCTCCCCCACCCCGGTGGAGTGGCTGGTGGCCCGGGGCCTCCTGGTCCCGCTGGACGCGCTGCACGTTGAACTCCCCCGTCCGGTGGGGCAGGCGTCCCGCGGACATGTCATCGTTTCCGATTTCCAGCTTTCCCCGCCGGCACCGGTCACCCGCCAGGTTCCCAACAGTGTCCGGGACAACGCCGCGTACGGGGCGGTGGCGGAAACCCTGCGGCTGGTGACCGAGCTGCTCACCCTGGCCAAGACAACTCCCATCAGCACCCTGCGCTCCGGCGGAGTGGGCGTGCGGGAAGTGCGTCGCGTCTCCGAGTCACTGCGCATTGATGCTTCCGCCACCGCCTGGCTGCTGGAATTGTCCGCCCTGTCCGGGCTGCTCGCCCTCGACGTCACTACATCACGGTGGTGTGTCACGGAGCGGGAGTGGCTGACCCTGGACCGGGATGAGCAGTGGAAGCAGCTGGTTTCGGCCTGGCTCGAAGCGGACCGTGCTCCGTCCCTGGTCGGAAGCCCGCTGCCCGGCGGCGGTGCCATTAATGCCCTGGCAGCCGAGGCATCACGTCCGGATGCTCCCCTCGTGCGCAAGCGGGCCCTGGAAATGCTGGCCCGCCTGGCGGCTGGGGACACCGCCGGGGAAGGAACCACCGGGGCCCTCGACGCCGCCGGCCTGGTCAGCGCACTGACCTGGCACCAGCCGCGTCTCCAGCGCAGGTTTGCGCGGCTGGTCCCGGGGATCCTCAAGGAAGCAGCCCAGCTGGGGCTGCTCGGGTCCGGTGCGCTCACTGAACTGGGGGCTGCGGTGGCAGCCGGGGAGTGGGACGCGGCCCTGGAACGCCTGCGCGGCGCCCTGCCGGAGCCGCTTCATTCGTTTCTCCTGCAGGCAGACCTGACTGCCGTGGCTCCGGGATACTTGGAGCCCGGCGTCGCGCGCCGCCTTGCCGCCATTTCCATAGCGGAGGGCCAGGGGCCGGCTGCCATCTACCGCTTTTCCGCCGACTCCATCCGGCAAGCCCTGGACAGCGGGCAGAGCGCTGCCGAGATCATGGAATTCCTGCAGCGGCACTCCGCCACTGATGTGCCCCAGCCGCTGAAGTACCTGGTCGAAGACACCGCGGCCCGCTACGGCCGGCTCCGGGTCGGCTCCATGGCCTCCTATCTGCGCAGCGACGACGAAGACGGCCTGACCGGACTGCTGGCAGATCCGGGCACCACAGCCCTGGGCCTCGTACGCCTCTCGCCCACCGTCGTCGGATCAGTGGCAAGTCCGCAGGAACTGTCCTACACCCTGCGCGAACTGGGCTACTCGCCGGCGCTGGAGGGCAGGGCGCGCCCGGTGGCAGGTTCACATGCCCATCCCCCCGTGACGGTGCCCGCGTCTTCCCGGACCCGGATCAACCCCTGGCACCTGACTGACGAGGACATCTCCGAGCAGCTGGCCGCACTCCGCGGCGACGGACCTCCGGTGGCAGGGCACGGCGAAAGCCAACCGCTGGTCGGGCTGGAGATCCTGCGGGAGGCCATCCGCACCCGAAGTTCTGTCCGAATGGGCGTTGTGGACAGCCAGGGGAATCAGCGGCAGGAGATATTCGTTCCCTTATCAGTCACCGACGGACGGGTGCGGGTTTTCGATCCGCGCCGGGACGTGGAGCGAGTGGTGTCGGTGCACCGAATCATGGACGTAGAAATAGTGGAGGATACCCCGGCGCATGGCTGACGGACCGTTGATTGTCCAGAGTGATAAAACCATTTTGCTGGAGGTGGACCATCCCCAGTCAACCGAGGCCCGGCACGCCATTGCGGCGTTTGCAGAACTGGAGCGGGCTCCGGAGCATATCCACAGCTACCGGCTGACACCGCTTGGCCTGTGGAATGCCAGGGCTGCAGGCTTGGATGCCGAACAGGTTTTGAACACCCTGCTGACCTATTCCCGGTTTCCCGTGCCGCATTCGCTGCTGGTGGACATTGAGGAAACCATGTCCCGGTATGGCCGGCTGCGGCTGGAGAAGGATCCCCAGCACGGCCTGGTCCTGAGGACCACGGACTATCCGGTGCTGGAAGAGGTGATGCACGCCAAGAAGATCCAGCCGCTGCTGGGTCCGCGCATCGACGGCGAGACCGTGGTGGTGCAGTCCGCAATGCGGGGGCAGCTCAAGCAGCTGCTGCTGAAGCTCGGCTGGCCGGCCGAGGACCTGGCCGGCTATGTGGACGGTACACCGCACCCCATCATGCTGAACGAGGACGGCTGGGCCCTGCGTCCGTACCAAAAGCTCGCCACCGAGAACTTTTGGGCCGGCGGTTCCGGCGTCGTCGTCCTGCCCTGCGGTGCGGGTAAGACCCTGGTGGGCGCGGCAGCCATGGCCACCAGCTCCACCACCACGCTGATCCTGGTCACCAACACGGTGTCTGCTCGGCAGTGGAAGGATGAGCTGCTCAAACGCACATCGCTGACCGAGGACGAAATCGGCGAATACTCCGGTGCCATGAAGGAAGTCCGCCCGGTCACCATTGCCACGTACCAGGTGCTGACGCTCAAGCGCGGAGGCCTGTACCCCCATCTGGAGCTGCTGGACGCAAACGACTGGGGCCTGATCATCTATGACGAGGTGCATCTTCTGCCGGCTCCGATCTTTAGGATGACGGCGGACCTGCAGGCCCGCCGGCGGCTGGGCCTCACAGCCACCCTGGTGCGGGAGGACGGCCGCGAGGGCGAGGTGTTCTCCTTGATCGGCCCGAAACGCTACGACGCTCCATGGAAGGACATCGAAGCCCAGGGCTACATCGCCCCGGCAGAGTGCATTGAGGTGCGCGTGGACCTGCCCCGGGATGAACGCGTTGCCTATGCCATGGCCGAAGACGGTGACAAATACCGGCTGTGTTCGACGTCGGAAACCAAGACCGACGTCGTGGAGCAGCTGGTGAAGCGCCACGAAGGCGAGCAGACGCTGGTGATCGGGCAGTATCTGGACCAGCTGGACGAGCTTGCCCAGCGGCTGGACGCACCCGTTATCAAGGGCGACACTCCGGTGAAGGAACGCCAGCGGCTGTTCAATGAGTTCCGCGAGGGCGCCCTGAATACGCTGGTGGTGTCCAAGGTGGCCAACTTCTCGATCGACCTTCCCGAAGCCTCAGTGGCCATCCAGGTCTCCGGCTCCTTCGGGTCCCGCCAGGAGGAAGCCCAGCGGCTGGGCCGGCTGCTGCGGCCCAAGGCCGACGGCAAGGCGGCGCACTTTTACACAGTGGTGGCCCGGGACACGGTGGACCAGGACTTTGCTGCCAAGCGGCAGCGGTTTTTGGCTGAGCAGGGCTATGCGTACTCCATCCTGGATGCCTCGGATATCGAAAAGCCGGTGTAGCGGCGAGTATCAGCCCGCGGTCAGCAACCTTCGAGCCCGCCTACAGACAACGCACAGCTAAATGTAAGAAACTGGTGCAGTGAACAAATCATCCGGACCTGAAGCCCGTCTCCTGGTTGTTGACGACGAGCCCAACATTCGCGAACTCCTGTCCACTTCGCTGCGCTTCGCCGGCTTCGACGTCGTGGCTGCCGGCAACGGGCGGGAGGCTCTGGCCGCTGTGGAGGAGCATGCCCCCGACCTCGCGGTCCTGGACGTCATGCTTCCGGATATGGACGGCTTCACACTGACCCGACGCCTGCGGGCAGCCGGCCGGCACTTCCCGGTGGTGTTCCTGACCGCACGGGACGACACCGAGGACAAGGTCACCGGCCTGACCGTGGGCGGAGACGACTACGTCACCAAACCGTTCAGTCTTGACGAAGTCGTGGCCCGCATCAGGGCAGTGCTGCGGCGCACCCAGCCGCTCGACGAGGACGACGCCGTCCTCCGCGTTGACGACCTTGAGCTGGATGACGACGCCCATGAAGTACGCCGCGGCGGGGTGATCATCGATCTTTCCCCCACCGAGTTCAAGCTGCTGCGCTACCTGATGCTCAATCCGAACCGGGTGCTGTCCAAGGCACAGATCCTGGACCATGTCTGGGAGTACGACTTCAACGGGGATGCTTCCATAGTTGAGTCCTACATTTCCTATCTGCGGCGCAAGATCGACCGCAGCCCGGACGCTCCCGCCCTGATCCAGACCAAGCGCGGGGTGGGCTACCTGCTGCGCACGTCGGAGAAGCGCTAAGCCTTGCTCCGCCGCTGGAAATCCGCCTCGCTGCGATCCCAGCTCGTAGCCATCATGGCAGTTTTGATGGTCATCACCGTGACCATCACGGGGCTGGCCACGATCTACGTGCTGCGGCAGATCCTGATCACGCGTCTTGATGTGGAAATCGGCGACAATGCCCCGGCAGTGTCCCGTTATCTGCTGTCGGACGGCCCTGGGAGCGATACCTCCCTGTTCCAGTTCTACGGGCTCTATCTGGCCGACGACGGCAGCTACGGACCCGAGACCCACACCGATCCCCGACAAGACACCCCCGTGGTGGACCATTACACCGCCGAGCAGGTGAGGGAGCTCGACCAGCAGGGACAGACGGTTCCCGGAACTGCGCCGGGCAGCAAGGGCTGGCGGCTGAAGGTCTTCTCCCTTGAGGCCGCGCCCGGTTCGGTGGTGGTTGCGCTGCCGCTGGGCGACGTGGCCGCCACCGTGGATGAAGCCGCGTCGCTGGTGTTCTCCGTGGGGCTGCTCGGCACCCTGGGCGCCACCGGGATCGCTTACTGGGCCGTGACCCGGCAGTTCCGCCCGTTGAGCCAAGTGGAGAAGACGGCCGCGGCCATCGCTGCCGGCGACCTTTCCCGGCGTGTGGACGTCGGCAACCCGACCACGGAAATCGGCCGGCTGTCCCGCTCCCTGAACGCCATGCTGGCACACATTGAAACCGCTTTTGCTGCTCGGACCAAGTCCGAGCAAAAGATGCGCCGCTTCGTCCAGGATGCCTCGCACGAGCTGCGTACCCCGCTGGTCACGATCCGCGGATTCTCCGAGCTGTATCGGCACGGTGCGCTGCAGACACCCGAGGAGGTGGCTGCGGCCATGGGCCGGATCGAGAGTGAGGCCAAGCGGATGGGCCAGCTGGTGGAGGATCTGCTCACCCTGGCCCGTGTCGATGAACAGCGTCCCCTGGAGTACGAACCGGTGGACCTGATGCTGTTGGGCAACGATGCAGCGATGGACGCGCGTGCCAGCTCGCCGGGCCGGGAGATCCGCGTGGTGGGCCTGGACGGGCAGCAGCCGCGTCCTGCACCTGCTTTGGGAGACGAGGCCCGGCTGCGGCAGGTAGTGGCGAACCTGATCACCAATGCCCTGCGTTACACGCCTGACGGGTCCCCGATTGAGATTGCCGTTGGTGTGGCACCGGTTATCCACAACCGCTCGGACGCCGTGCTGGAGGTGCGGGACCACGGCCCGGGCATCTCGGAGGAAGATGCGGCGCGGGTCTTTGAGCGGTTTTACCGTGCCGACTCCTCAAGGTACCGGGAGACAGGCGGCACAGGCCTTGGCTTGGCGATTGTTGCCGCATTGGTGGCACAGCACGACGGCACTGTGCGGCTGTCTGAAACGGAAGGCGGCGGCGCCACCCTCTCCATCCGCCTCCCCTACCACCCTGCGGAGGATCTCGACGCGGAGCGTTCCGAGCCGGGCAGCTAGCACGGGACATCCCCTCCACAGGGCCGGCCCCGGCGCCGTTTTCCTGTTCTGTCCACAGGTGTATCCGCGCCTGTGCGGCGCAGGGCCTGCCAGCCTAGCCTTGGGAAGTCCAAGGCTCGCGGAGCTGCAGGCAACTTCTGAAGGGGAGACACCATGGCACTAGTTTCAGTGGACAGCGAGGTTCTGGACGCCAAGAGCGCCGAGGTCCGCGGGACCATCGACCGGCTGCAGTCGGAGATCAACCGGATGCAGTCAGGCCTGCAGTCCCTCAGCGAGTCGTGGCAGGGACAGGCATCGTCGAACTTCCAGTCCCTGGTGGCGGACTGGCGCAGCACCCAGGCCAAGGTGGAGGAGTCTCTGGCCAGCATCAACCTGGCTCTCAGCCATGCATCGGCGCAGTACGCGGAAACGGAAGCAGCCAACGTCGCCCTGTTTCGGCACTAGCCCTTTCTGCGAACGCTAAAAGGCGCGGCACCTCAAGGGTGCCGCGCCTTTTAGCTGGCTAGCTGGACCTTGCGGGTCAGCAGTGGGGGCTAGAAGCCGCCCATACCGCCCATGCCGCCCATTTCGTCGCCGCCGGCCATGGCCGGTGCAGCCTTTTCAGGCTTGTCGGCAACCACTGCTTCAGTGGTCAGGAACAGACCGGCGATGGAAGCCGCGTTCTGCAGGGCAGAACGGGTTACCTTTACCGGGTCGTTGACGCCGGCGGCCAGCAGGTCTTCGTACTCGCCGGTTGCAGCGTTCAGGCCCCAGCCCTCGGGCAGGCCGCGGACCTTGTCGACAACAACGCCCGGCTCCAGGCCGGCGTTGAAAGCGATCTGCTTCAGCGGAGCGTCGATGGCAACGCGCACAATGTTTGCGCCCGTTGCTTCGTCACCCTCAAGAGTCAGGTTGGCGAAAGCCTTCAGGCCAGCCTGGATGAGGGCAACGCCGCCACCAGCGACAATGCCTTCTTCAACTGCTGCCTTGGCGTTGCGGACAGCGTCCTCAATGCGGTGCTTGCGCTCCTTGAGCTCAACCTCGGTGGCTGCGCCGGCCTTGATGACTGCAACGCCGCCGGCCAGCTTGGCCAAGCGTTCCTGCAGCTTCTCACGGTCGTAGTCGGAATCGGAGTTCTCGATTTCGGCACGGATCTGGTTGACGCGGCCCGCGATTTCCTCGGCGTCGCCGGCGCCTTCCACGATGGTGGTCTCGTCCTTCGTGACAACAACCTTGCGGGCCTTGCCCAGCAGGTCGAGCGTGGCGTTTTCCAGCTTCAGGCCGACTTCCTCGGCGATGACCTGGCCACCGGTGAGGATGGCGATGTCCGCCAGCTGGGCCTTGCGGCGGTCGCCGAAGCCCGGTGCCTTGACGGCAACGGACTTGAAGGTGCCGCGGATCTTGTTGACAACCAGGGTTGCCAGGGCTTCGCCCTCAACGTCTTCGGCGATGATCAGCAGCGGCTTGCCGGACTGCATGACCTTCTCGAGGACGGCAACGAGATCCTTGACGTTGGAGATCTTCGAGTTGACGATCAGGATGTACGGATCTTCCAGGACTGCTTCCTGGCGCTCGGCGTCAGTCACGAAGTAGCCGGAGATGTAACCCTTGTCGAAGCGCATACCTTCGGTGAGCTCAAGCTCAAGACCAAAGGTGTTGGACTCCTCGACGGTGATAACGCCTTCCTTGCCAACCTTGTCCAGAGCTTCGGCGATGAGATCGCCGATCTGCTGGTCACCGGCGGAGATGGAAGCCGTGGCAGCAATCTGCTCCTTGGTCTCAATTTCCTTGGCGGAGGACAGAAGCTCGGCCGTGACGGCCTCGACTGCCTTCTCAATGCCGCGCTTCAGGCTCAGCGGGTCAGCGCCGGCAGCAACGTTGCGCAGGCCTTCCTTGACCAGTGCCTGGGCGAGGACGGTTGCCGTGGTCGTACCGTCACCGGCAACATCGTCAGTCTTCTTGGCAACTTCCTTGACCAGCTCTGCGCCGATCTTTTCGTAGGGATCGTCGAGTTCGATCTCCTTGGCGATGGAAACGCCGTCGTTCGTGATGGTGGGAGCGCCCCACTTCTTTTCAAGGACCACGTTGCGGCCGCGGGGGCCCAAGGTGACCTTTACGGCGTCGGCGAGGATATTCAACCCGCGCTCGAGGCCGCGGCGTGCCTCTTCGTCAAATGCAATGATCTTGGCCATAACGGCTTTCGTCCTTCCGGAACAGTCATGCTGGGTGCTTAGATGTTGCATTCCAGACTGCGGTGCCCGCGACGGACGGGCCTGTGCGCGCGATCTCTTTTACGCGTACCCAGGCCCTCACCTCAGTGGCTTGCTCTTTCACTCAACGCCGACCGCTTTTTAGCAGTCATCCGGCAAGAGTGCTAACTCAATAATTAGCACTCCCTCCCACTGAGTGCAAGCGATCACGGCTTCGCGCTGTGTCCCTCACGTACATCTGGAAGCCGGAGCACAGGCAGGTGCACGCCAAACGGCGGCGACCCCCTGCCGGGGGTGCCGCCGCCGCTTGGCCCGCCGGACAGCGGACGCTCGTCTACACTGCGCGGACGTCCTCCGCCTGCGGGCCCTTCTGCCCTTCACCAATCTCAAACTGCACCCGCTGGCCCTCTTCCAGGGTGCGGTAACCGGACGCCTGGATCGCGGACCAATGGACAAACACGTCCGTTTGAGCCTCATCCACGGTGATGAACCCGTAGCCCTTTTCTCCGTTGAACCATTTGACGATCCCCTGCGCCATGCTCTTTCTCCCGCCTTGTTCCGAACGTGCCTTCCGCCAGGCTGCCCGTGGCGGAACGGGCCGGCACGCAGCCGGTCCGGCGGACAGCGGGATTCCCCTGCTCGATTCGGACCGTGCGCGGCACGGCTGGCATTCACTGTAGCCAGCAGAAAACGCCTCGCAGGCCCGGGCGGGGGATCGTTATGCAGTTTTTACGAAAGAGTGTTATTCCTCTTGGAATCCGGGCCCGGCCACCACGGTGACCAGGTCAAATTCAGCTGATTCGGCGACGGTGGGGATCTCCAGGAGCAGGGAAAGCTCCTGGGCAGCGGCCAGTTGGTCCGCGCCGTTGTAGAAGATGACTGATCCTGGGAGCTGCTGTCCGCTCCAGACGGCGATCTCCTGGGCGGTCCAGCCGCCTGCCGCGATCCGGCCGGAAACGATGGAGCCCACCCCCGGGATTCCGGTTCCGTTCAGCACCACCACGGGCTGGCTGCGGTCCACGCCGTCCGATGCCTCCTCAGATGCCGGAGATTCGCTCGGGGAAGCAGCGGCGGAAGTATCGGACTCCTCCGACGGCTCGGGCTCGGAAGCCGGTGCCGAAGCTTGCGCGGCTGCCGCCGGATCTCCGGCCGGCCCTGCGGCGTCGTCCGCCCCGATGCCAAGCCGGGGAAGGACAAAGTAGGCCGCGAGGCCCAGTACCAGGGCAAGCACTCCCACGGTAATGATCAGGCCGAGTCCGCGGGACTGTGCGGGGATCAGCCGTTCCCGGTGGACGCCCTGTCGCGATGATGTCTCGGGGACCTTGTCAAACTCATCCCGGGGATATGGGCTCATGGTTCGGTATCAGTCCTTGGGTCTGCGGCGGCGCCGGAATTAGACGTCAAAGCCTGAGCGACGGGCGGTGCGCGCACGCTGACGGGTTGTACGTAGTCTACGCAGTCTCTTGACCAGCATCGGATCGTGCGCGAGGGCTTCCTCGGTGTCGATGAGCGCATTGAGGACCTGGTAATAGCGGGTGGCGGACATGCCGAACAGTTCACGGATGGCCTGCTCCTTGGCCCCGGCATATTTCCACCAGGCCCGTTCCAGCGCAAGCATCTGCTGCTCCTGCTCGCCCAGGGGACTTTCGGGGTCAACCGCACCCTCCAGCGAAAAGGCTTCGGTTGGGTTGGACACAAATTCTCCCGGATAAGGTGACGGTTTCCTTCCATGCTAGTTGCTGAATAACAGGCTTGTCATTTGCGCGGGCTGCGCTGTTTCGGCTGTTGGGTTATCGTCTAGAGCTATGTTGGTGAAGCGCGCATCGCGGGTGGCAGCCATGCTGGCCCTCTCTTTTTTGGCCCTCGCCCTGTCCTCCTGCTCCGGGATTCCCGCTGATCCGGAGGGGACCCTGGACCGGGTTCGCGGAGGAACACTGCGGGTGGGAGTCTCCCATTCCCCGCCGTACAGCGACGTGCGGGGTGCGGAACCCGCCGGCAGTGAAGCTGATCTGACACGGGAGTTCGCTGCCAGCCTGGATGCCGAGGTCCAGTGGGTGGACGGCGGCGAGGAGCACCTCATGGAAGCCCTGCACCACGGCGAACTGGATCTGGTGATCGGCGGCCTCACGGAATCCTCACCCTGGACGGACAAAGCGGCCCTGACCCGCCCCTATACGGAAACCACCGACAGCTGGGGGAAATCCCGGAAGCATGTGCTGGCAGCACCGTTGGGTGAAAATGCCTTCCTCTCCGAACTCGAACAATTCCTTGACCGCGAGGGTACGCAATGAGCACCTGGCAGGGACGGACTGAATTGCCGGAGCGCCAGTCGGCTGCCCTGGGCCGGGCGGTACGCCTGGAATGGATCACCCTGGGCTTCCTGGTGGTTACGGTCACGGCCGTATTCCTGGTCATGGGCAACTCGCAGGCCATGCGCGCAGCGTGGGTCGAAGATTTGCTCTCCTTCATTCCGCCGCTGGCCTTCCTCCTCGCTGTCAGGCTGGTGGCGCGGCCGCCCAGCAGCAACTACCCCTACGGCTATCACCGATCCATCGGCGTTGCCCACCTGGTCGCTGCCGTGGCCCTGACGGCCATGGGTTCCTTCCTGATCTACGAATCAGCTACCAGCCTGTTCAAACGCGAACATCCCCCCATCGGCACCGTGGAAATCTTCGGGACCAGCATCTGGCTGGGATGGCTCATGATGGTGGTCATGGCGGTGACCACCATTCCGCCGGTCATCGTTGGCCGAATCAAGATCCGGCTGGCCCGGGAACTGCACAACAAAGTCCTGTATGCCGATGCTGACATGAACAAGGCCGACTGGATGACTGCCATCGGGTCCATCGTGGGCGTGGCCGGCATTGGGCTCGGCTTCTGGTGGGCGGATGCAGCCGCAGCACTGTTCATCGCCCTGAGCATCCTGCGCGACGGGCTGCGGAACATGCGCGGAGCCATTACAGACCTGATGGACACCGCTGCCACCACCTTCGACGAGGAGGGCCCGCACCCGCTGGCCGGCGAGGTGCGCCGGTACCTGCGTTCCCTGCCCTGGGTGGACGACGCCGGAATCCGGATGCGGGACCAGGGACAGGTCTTCCACGTAGAAGCTTTTGTGGTGCCGGCCTCCGGCGCCGATCTCTCCCTGGATCTGCTTGCCGAAGCCCGCAGCGGCTGCGCCGGCCTGGACTGGAAGCTGCGTGACACCGTACTGATCCCGGTATCCGCCCTTCCCGATGAAACCGGCGGCCATAGCGGCGTCCAACAGTCGGGCAGGGAGGAATAAGCTCCCGGGCAGCCTTAGGCTGGAAAGGTGAACGCCAACGAACCGACGCTCTTCCCGCTTCCGCCGGAGTACCTGCCGCAGGGGTCCCTGTCATCCGAGCCGGGCTCCGCTGCGGCCGGCGTCCCCTTCCCCTTTGCGGCGCCTGCTGCACTGAGCGACGTCATGGCACCGGACTGGGCCGCGGCCCTGGCCCCGGCCCGGTCCGAGCTGCACCGGATCGCCGGTTGGCTGGAAGAGGAGCGCGGGGCAGGCAATGCGGTGCTCCCGGAGCCCGGGAACATCCTCCGTGCCTTCTCCCGTCCCCTGGCCGAAGTGAAGGTCCTGCTGATCGGCCAGGACCCGTACCCCACCCCGGGCCACGCCGTCGGACTGTCCTTCTCCGTGGACCGCGGCGTGCGGCCGCTGCCCCGGAGCCTCAACAACATCTATAAGGAGCTCGACGCCGACCTCGGCATAACGCCCTGCGCGCACGGGGACCTCAGCGCCTGGTCGGATCAGGGCGTGCTCCTGCTGAACCGCGTCCTGACGGTCCGGGCGGGCAACGCCGGGTCACACCGCAAACGAGGCTGGGAACAGATCACCGAGCTGGCCGTGCGCGCCGTCGTCGGCCGCCGGTCAGCCGACGGCGGCCGCGAACCCCTGGTAGCCGTGCTCTGGGGCAATGACGCGCGCTCAATCGTTCCCCTGCTGGGTGAGGTGCCGCGCATCGAATCGGCCCACCCCAGCCCGCTCTCGGCCTCGCGGGGATTCTTCGGCTCACGCCCGTTCAGCCGGGTCAACGAGCTGCTGCAGAGTCAGGGTGCGGAGCCCGTGGACTGGGCCCTGGACGGGATACGGTAGGGGAAACGCCTGACCAAGGAGAAATACATGCCCAACTCTGCTGTGCCCGCCGGAAAGCCTGCCCAGGATCCTCCCCGCAGGTCCCGGCCGCTGCTGACCCTGGAAGTCCTGCGGCGCGAGCAGTTAACTCCGCACATGGTCCGGATTATTGCGGGCGGACCCAACTTTGAGCACTTTGCAGGCAACGGCTTTGCAGACGCGTACTGCAAGATCTGGTTTGGGCCGGACGGGAAGCCGCTGGACGGCAGCGCCGAGCTTGAGGCCCTCCGGGAGCAGTTCCCGCGGGATCAGTGGCCGGTCTCGCGGACTTACACCATCCGCAGTGTCAATGCCGCAGCCCGGGAGCTCGCCATCGACTTTGTGGTCCACGGCGACGAGGGGCTTGCCGGTCCCTGGGCGGCCGGCGCAGCCGCCGGCGAACGCCTCTCCTTCACCGGCCCCGGCGGAGCCTTCGATCCGGATCCCGACGCCGGCTGGTACCTTTTTGCGGCCGATGAATCCGCGCTTCCCGCCACGGCCGCCGTATTGGAAGCCCTGCCCTCCGCCGCCGTCGGGCAGGTTTTTGTGGAAGTGGGCGGCCCCCGGGACCGGCAGCCCCTCAGCGCGCCGGAAGGAGTGACCGTGACCTGGCTTTACCGCGGAGAACTCCCGGCCGGGAACACGGGCCTGCTCGCCGCGGCCGTGGCCGCCGCTCCCTGGCCAAGCAATGACGTTCAGGTCTTCGCCCACGGTGAGCGGGAAGCCATGAAGGCCCTGCGGGACGTTCTTTTCGGTGCCAGGGGCCTGGAACGCCGGCAGGTATCGCTGTCCGGGTACTGGGCGGCGGGACGCACTGAAGACGCATTCCAGGCAGAAAAAAGGACCCCGGTGGGCAAGATCCTCTAGATCTCATCCTCCGGGGCCCTTCGGCCCGGCTGCGGAGCGCCTTCAGCAGCGTTCGGCCAGCCGGGTTCCTAGCGGCGGCGGTTTCTGCGGTCCGTACCGGACAGGTTCCGGGTCAGCGGACGGGCCAGATTGTCTCCAAACACCACGCCTCCGGCGATCGCCAGGATCACGGTCAGTGCGTTGAAGATCCCCACGGCGCCAACCGTGATGTCATCGGATGCGATGCTCAGGCCGTACATGGCGCGGAAAATGGAGAGCCCCGGGAACAGGAAGAGCACTGCCGGAACCGCCACAATCAGCTGCGGCGCCCCCATGCGCAGGGCAATGATCCGTGCCATGATGCCAATGAAAATGGCGGAGACCGCCGGTGTAAGCCGCGGACCCATTCCCACCAGTTCCGCGAGCTCGAACACAAGGAATCCGGCAGCCCCGGTGAGGACCGTGGGCAGCACCAGGCTGAGGGGTGACTGCTCCACCACGCAGATGGTTGCCAGCGCCACGGCGAGCAGCAGCAGCGTCAGCACGAACGGATACTGCGACCCTGCCACCTCCGTAACGTCCACGCGCGGCACCCCCAGCAGCGCTCCCGTCACCAGCGCGACGGCGATGCCCGCCACCAGAGCGCCGAATGTCAGGAACGCGGACAGGAAACGTCCGGCAGCCGTAACGGGAAACCCGTTGATCGCATCCTGCACGGCGGAGACAAGCCGGCCCGTGGGCAGGAGCAGCAGGATTCCTCCGGCCACCACAATGCCCGGGGTAATGGGCACCTCGAATGACCAGAAGATCATGGCGATGGCCGTGACCAGGAAGCCGCTCGCCGCGGTGGTGAAGAAGTCCGGCACCCGCCAGCGGCCCAGCACGCGCTGCAGCAGGCTCACCAGGAACGTACTGACAAAGGCCACCGTTGACGCCAGCGGTCCGCCGCCGATGAAACCGACAATGGCGGCGGCAAAGGCGCCGGTGGAAAAGGTGACGGCCCACCGTGGAAACGGCTTGGGCCGGTGCGTAATTTCATTGAGCCGGTTGGCCGCTTCGGCACGGGTGATGCCGTCGTCGATGATGTCCGTGACCAGCTGGTGGACCAGGCCAAGCCCGGCATAGTTGTTGGTCCAGGACCGGACCACCCGCATGACGGTGATGGGGGTTTGGTCCTTGGGCGAATAGTTCAGCAGCACCGACTGGTTGGTGATGTCCACTTCAATACTGTCCAGGCCGAAGGCAGCGGTCACCGCAATGATGGCAGTTTCCACTTCCAGGGCGCCGGCGCCGTAGCGGAACATGGTTTCGGCCAGGCCCAGGGCAAGGTCAAGGGTTTTCCGTGCCGAGGCATCCGGTCCGGCGCTGCGCACCAGCGGGTTGGCGTAGGGAGATCCGGCCAGCCGCTCCACAATGGACATGGCCTGGGTGGGCGGAGTTTCGCCCTGCACCAACTTGCGCAGCATCCGCCGGGCAGCCGCAGAGGACCGGTCCTGCCGCAGGGCATTGGCGCTGCCGGGATGATGGTGGCTGCCGGGCACGGTTTTGCGCGCGCGCGGCTTCCGCGGCGACTGGCCCGTGTCCGGCCGCGGCAGGCCGGACTGGGTTTTATCCTGGACAAGCCCGCCGGCGCCGCCCTTGGGCGGGGTGATCATGACCGAGGTGGTGGGAGGCGGCGGCTTCGGTTTCGTGCTGCGCAGTCCCGTCCCTTCCGGACCGGTGGGCAGGCCTGCTGCCTTAGCTGACTGCGGCGCCTGGCCGGGCGCCGCCGGGCGCCGCACCTGGGCGCGGGATGCCTGGGAACCGGATCCCCTGGAACCAACCGCTTTGGGCGGCCGGACTACAGGAATCGGTCCCACCATCGGGTCGGGGTTCTGAGCAGGCTCTTGGCGGTCTGCATCGGACGTGTTCTCCAAAGGACTCACCCTTTCGCCTTTGTTGTGCCTGAATCGGCGTTCAGGCGTGCTTCCTGGTTAGTAAAACGGCTGCTGGTGCCGGCGCCAGTAGATCTGGCGGGCCACCCGCTCGCCAATGGTGTTCCAGATCTTGTACCGCACCGGATCCAGTACCAGGTCATAGCAGCCCACAAAGTCCGTGACCGTCTTCGAGAAGCTGGTCTTGAACAGGCCAAGGCCGTGGTGCGGGTGCTCCTTGTTTTTCAGCTGGTCGCTGGGAGGAGTTCCGCAGAAGTCATACTGCTCAATGCCGAAGTCTTCCTTCAGCTCATTGATGGCGGTCCACTGAACCAGGTGGGAGTCCCCGTACTGGTTGCGGCGCGGTTTGGATCCGCCGTCCTTGTACGTGCCCTTTTTGCCGTAGGCAATGACAAAGGCACCCACTGTGGGTTCGTCGTTCTCGAAGGCGAAGTAGAACCGGCCCTGGCCCGCGGCCACAAAGTTGGACCAGAAGCGGTGGTAGTACTCATAGGAGCGCATCCGGGCGGAGGACCGGTCCTCGATGTGGCTCATCAGTTTGTACATGATGCGCATGTTTTCTTCGGTGGGTTCCACCCGGCGTACGTCCGCTTCCTCGCGGATCGCCCGGCGGACGGCGTTGCGCCCGCGCGAGGAGAGGTTCTTGAGCAGCTGTTCAGTATCCGGAGTCGTATCCAGCAGTGCCGTGGAGTCATTGGGCTGCAGATTGAAGGTCTTCACCAGGCCTGCGCCCAGGAACTGGGCACGCACCTC
Organism: Arthrobacter sp. NPDC097144; assembly: GCF_044762205.1. Taxonomy (NCBI): domain Bacteria; kingdom Bacillati; phylum Actinomycetota; class Actinomycetes; order Micrococcales; family Micrococcaceae; genus Arthrobacter; species Arthrobacter sp. NPDC097144. The sequence continues at coordinate 119,697 of NZ_JBIWDW010000009.1, forward strand.
CGGGCTGTCCACAATGTCCGGTTCCACCTTGACGGCGAACACGTTGCGCTTGGTGTCCTTGATGAACCGCCGCAAAGCATCCAGCACCTCGGGCACATGCGACGGTTCCGCTACGTCCGGCCCCTTGATGAGGTACCAGAGACTGCCCAGGCCGGGGACCTTCTTTTCGATGGCCAGGTTGTACGTCGTGTAACCGTGGCCGGTAAACACCAAGTGGATCGGATTCCACCCGTGGTGCGACTTGACCTCCGCATAGGATGCAGACTGCAGCACGTTCCCGCCGCACGGGTTGGACAGCACATGGCTGTCCCACTTTTCCATCTCGTCGGCTGTGGCCAGGCGTGCACTAAAGTCTCGCAAAATACCTCAACTAATCACTTGATCGCTTGATCACTTGCGCCATCGGCTGCTGATCCGAAGCGGACCCCGGGATTGCCCAAGGAACCGCCCCCAAGTCTATCCGGTGTGATGTTCCCAGTATGAAATCCGAGCCCCCGCAGCAGTGTGACGTAGACCCGGCTGCCGCTGCCTGTACGGGGGCCTCCCTGCGGCCCCGCCCCGGCTACACTAGATGCAAAATCATGTACTTGTAGCGGAAGCGGGAAACAACACATGGGCCAGCATTTGGAACTTGGACTGGACACCTTTGGAGACGTCACTTCGGACCCGGCCGGTGAGCGGCTTCCACAGCACCAGGTCCTGCGCAATGTGGTGGCTGAGGCGGTGCTGGCCGATTCGGTGGGCATTGACTTCATTGGCATCGGTGAACACCACCGCGAGGACTTCGCCGTCTCCGCTCCCGATGTGGTTCTCGCAGCCATCGCCGGGCAGACCAGCCGGATCCGGCTGGGTTCGGCAGTAACGGTCCTGAGCTCCGATGATCCGATCCGCGTGTTTCAGCGCTTTTCGACCCTGGACGCGGTGTCCAACGGCCGGGCCGAGGTGATCCTGGGCCGGGGATCCTTCACCGAGTCCTTCCCCCTGTTTGGCCTGGACCTGGCACAGTATGAGGAGCTCTTTGAGGAAAAGCTCGAGCTCTTTGCCCAACTGCGCCGCGAAGAGCCGGTGACCTGGAGCGGCAGCACCCGGGCGCCCCTGCAGAACCAGCGCGTGTACCCTCCCACCGCCTCCGGTGAGCTCCCGGCCTGGATCGCCGTGGGCGGCACGCCGCAGTCCGTCGTTCGGGCCGCCCATTACGGCCTGCCGCTGATGCTGGCCATCATTGGCGGTGAACCGGCGCGCTTCGCACCGTTCGTCGATTTGTACAAACGGGCGCTGGCCCAGTTCCAGCGCCCGATGCTGCCGGTGGGTGCGCACTCCCCCGGTTACATAGCGGCCAGCGATGAGCAGGCACTTGAAGAGGCCTGGCCGCATTTTGAACGCATGCAGAACCGGATCGGCCGCGAGCGCGGCTGGAGCCCCACCACCCACAGCGATTATCTGGCCTCAGCGGGTCCCGACGGCGCCCTGTTTATCGGCTCCCCGGAGACCGTCGCTGCCAAAATCGTTCGGGTGGCCCGGGAACTGGAGCTGAGCCGCTTCGATCTGAAGTACAGCCTGGGAACACTGCCGCACGAGCTGCTGATGAACTGCATCCGCCTGTACGGCACGGAAGTGGCACCGCTGGTCCGCGAGCAGCTCGCTTAGCGCCTGCCCGCCTCCGCCTGGTGCAGCTAGGCGGAGGCGGGCAGGAACCAGCGGACCCGGGGCGGCTCTTCGGCCATCTCCGCGGCCCGGTCCATCACCCTGCGGTCCTCTCCCGTGATGCGTTCACGCTCCTGGCGCAGGTACTCCCGCCAAGTGGCGACGTCGTAAATCTCGCGGAACTGGCGGGAGTCGGTCACCGAGTGCACCAGCTCCCAGTCCCGGGCACCGGTGCGCATCCGTGACAGCTTCACTTCATGCATGGCCTGCACAAAGTCGGCCGCCTTGTCGGGAGCAAGCTCATAGGCGATGAGGATGGTGACCGGCCCCGCATCGGGCTCGGGCTCTTCTTCCGTCTCGATGCCGAGATCAGCTTCCGCAACGCTCCGGTCCAGCTTGCCGGTGCGCGGAAGCAGCGGCAGGACGGAAACACTCAGCCCCGCTGCCACCAGCAGGATTCCCGCCGCGGCCAGTACGGGGGCGTAACCGAAGGCGGTTGCCAGGGACCCCCACAGGACAGCCCCCAGCGCCTGGGCCCCGGTAGTGACCATCAGCTGGACCGAAAGCCCGCGGGCACGCACCCATTCCGGCAGGGTGAGCTGAATGGCGCTGTTAAGAATGGAAAAGGTGGCAATCCAGGACACGCCCGCGAACACCAGCAGCACAGCCAGCACGCCGGCGGGCAGGAAGCCGGCGGCAAACGTAGCGACGCCGAATACGGCCGCTGCCAGCCCCAGCATCAGGTTGTCATTGATCCGCTCCGTGACCCGGGGCAGCAGCACCACGCCGACGACGGCGCCGGCCCCCAGTGCGCCCAGCAGCAGGCCGTAGCCGGTGGAGCCGAGGTGGAGGTGGCCGTTCACGGCCACCGGAAGCAGGGCGTACAACGCGCTCGCAGGCGCCATGAAGAAAGCGGTCCGCAACAGGATGCGCCGGACCCGCGGCGCCGCCCGGATGTACCGCATTCCGGCCGCAAGCGCCTCGCGCAGCCGTTCCGGATCATCCGGGCCCGGGGGTGCACGCCACACATAGACGGCCAGCGCCGTTCCCAGGAACGACACCGCGTTGAGCCCGAACACAAAGGCCGGGCCAAAGAAGGAGACGAGGACACCTGCCACGGCCGGACCAACGGCCCGGGCGCCGTTTACCGCCATGCTGCTCAGGGCGGCAGCCGCCCGGATTTCCGCCCAAGGCACCAGGTCGGGATTGATGGCCTGCCATGCCGGCTGGCTGAGCGCCACCCCGCAGCCGATCAGGAAGGTGTACAGGAGCAGCGAATCCGGATCGAGCAGGCCCAGCACCGCTATGACGGTCAGGACGGCGGCAGCAGCCGCTGCAAACAGATTCGCCCCGAGAATCAGGCGCCGCCGGTTGAAGGCATCGGCAAGGAAACCGGCAATAAGCCCAAGCAAAAGGGAAGGCAGCAGATTGGCTGTCTGGACCAGGGACACCAAGGCGGGATTGGACGCTTTCTCCACCAGAAACCACTGCGCGCCCACTGTCTGCATCCACGTGCCAATGCTGGACCCGAGATTGGCGAGCCAGAGAATCAGGAAGGCGCGGCGCCGCAGGGGCGCCCAGGGCGATACCGAATCCATCAGGACACCTCCGTCAAACCACGCGCGGGAATCCTGACCATGCTTTCCGGAACCGCTTCCGTGCTGTCCTTCCGCGTTCTTCTTCCACCTCGTACATCAGTCCGTACGTGAATCCGTTTCGGCCGGCTCCCGCGGCTTCGGCACCGAGCCGGCGCAGATACTCCCGGCTGACCACACTGTCCTGATGCTCGCCAAGGATCTTTTGGATATGTTCGGCGCCGGCCGCAAGCTCGGCGGACCCTTTGGTACACACCGGCTGGGCAACCTCGGCCGCGTAGCGCAGGCGTTTGGCATCCTTGCGCGCCTCGTGCAGGGATTCGGACCCCGGGTTCCCGCTGCCCGCGGTGCGGGCCTCCCTCACCTGCCGGTGCAGGCGTTTCCGGTCCCGTGTCAGCATCCGTGCTGCTGTTTGCGCAGCCGGCGCGTCCGCTTCGGGAGTAAAGTCCGGTTTGGTGACCACAATCTCCAGCCGCTCAAGCAGGCTGCGGTAACGGTCGCCGTCGAGCGCCTGCAGCACCAGCGCCTGGGCGGCCCGGTATTCTCCCAGCAGCTCTTCGTCAATGTGCTGGCGAACCGGTCCCATCACCAGCTCCGGCGGCTGCGCGGCCGCCAGGGACTGCAGGCGCGAGCGCATCACCTGGGCGTCCCGGGCGGCACCCAGAACCCCGGCCAGCCATTTCAGTTCATCGCGCACCTCCTGCACCTGTCCAGGACCCAAGACTCTGCGGTAGCTGGCCAACGCCGACCGCATCCGTCTGGTACTGACGCGCATCTTGTGGACGGCATCCGCCTCGTTGGCCCGCACCCGCGGATCCTCCCGAAGCATGGCCAGGAACTGTCCGTGCAGGTACTCCACCAGGAGCAGCCCCACCGGGCCCTCGGGCTCGGACGGCGCCGGTTCGTTGGCGGCCACTCTCCCTGCAATGTGTTCCGCGGCTGCGGCTGGGACCGGCTGGGCGGGAGATGAGGCATCCGTGTTGCCGGGGATCCGGAAGGCTGCCCGGATTTGCGGCTCCTGAGCGGTAGGCATGGCTCAGTATAGGACCGTGAAACTGGTTCCGGGCAGGGGTTCGGTGCAGTGCGGCGGTGCAGTGCGGCTATGCTCTTTCCGCTTCCCTGCCCCGGCTGTAGCATCGCCGGTACCCGGGCCGCCGGGCGCTGTTCCGCCAAGGCAAAAGAGCGAACGCATGAGATACGTAAAACTGGGAAACTCAGGCACTGCTGTGTCGGCGGTGGGCCTGGGGTGCATGGGCTTCGGCGACCCGCAGCGCGGGACCCACGGGTGGTCGCTGCGCGAATCCGAGTCCCGGCCGGTGCTGCGCCGCGCCCTGGAGCTGGGCATCACGTTCTTTGACACCGCAAACGTGTATTCCTCGGGAGACAGCGAGCGGATCATCGGCGAAACAGTCCTTAAGGACGCACGCCGGGAAGAGGTGGTCATAGCCACCAAGGTCCACGGGGAAATGACGCCCGGCCCCAACGGATGGGGCCTCTCGCGCAAACACATCCTCTGGCAGGTGGACGAAAGCCTGAAGCGGCTGGGAACGGACTACATCGATCTCTACCAGATCCACCGGTGGGACAGTTCCACTCCGCTGGAGGAAACCCTCGAAACCCTGGACGGCCTGGTGCGGGCCGGAAAGGTCCGCTACCTGGGCGCCTCCACCATGTATGCCTGGCAGTTCGCGCAGGCGCTGGCGCTGCAGCAGGCCCGCGGGTGGTTCCCGTTCGTGACCATGCAGGCCCATTACAATCTTGTCTACCGCGAGGAGGAGCGGGAAATGTTTCCCCTGTGCACGGCCACGCACACCGGTGTGCTCGCCTACTCGCCGCTGGCCCGCGGCAGGCTGGCGCGCGGGTGGGACGAGGTCAGCCTCCGGCAGCAGCAGGATGAGCTGGGCCATTCCCTCTACTCCGGGCAGCAGGATGCCAACCGGGCAGTGGCCGGCGCAGTGCTGCGGGTAGCACTGCGCCACGGAGTGACCCGTGCCCAGGTGGCCCTTGCCTGGGTCCTCGCCCATCCGGTGGTGAGCGCACCCCTGGTGGGTGCCTGCGCCGTCGGGCATGTGGATGACGCGGTGGCCGCCCTGGACCTCCGGCTTTCGCCGGAGGACCTGGAGGAGTTGGAGCAGGATTACACTCCACGGGCCCCGGCGGGGTTTTAGCCCTTTACTGCTCCGGAGGTCAGTCCGGAGGAAATGAAACGCTGCAGGAACAGGAACAGCGCCATGACCGGCAGTGCGGCCAGGACTGCGCCGGCGGAGAAAACGCCCCAGGTGCGGGACTGGCTGTCCCCGATGAAGGAGTACAGGCCCACGGCCAGTGTCTGGCTGTCCGGATCGTTCAGCACAATGGAGGCGATCAGGAATTCGCCGGTGGCCGTGATGAAGGACAGCAGTCCCACAATGGCCAGGATGGGTGTGACCAGGCGCAGGATGATCGTGAAGAAGATCTGCACATGGCTGGCTCCGTCAATCCGCGCCGCCTCGTCCAGGGACTTGGGCACGGTGTTGAAGAAGCCGTACATCAGGTAGGTGTTCACGCCCAGGGCTCCGCCCAGGTAGACCATGATCAGACCGGTTTGGCTGCCCAGCCCGAGCCACGGCACAACGTCGGAGATGCCGCTGAGCAGCAGGAAGATGGCCACGACGCCGAGCATCTGCGGGAACATCTGCAGGAGCATCAGGCTCATCAGTCCGAACCGGCGGCCGGTGAACCGCATCCGGGAAAACGAGTACGCCGCGAGTGCCCCCAGGAAGACGGTGCCGGCGCTGGTGACCAGCCCCACGACGAGCGTGTTCACGAACCACTTGGCGAAGGGCTTCTGCGGATCGGAGAACAGGTCGACGAAGTTGTCGAATTGCACGGTGGTGAACAGGCCGTTGGCCGAGACCAGGGTGCCGGTGGGGCTCAGCGCCGCCGAAAGCACATAGGCCAGCGGGAAGAGCGCAAAAACGCCCATGACCACGCCTACGAGGTGGCGCCAGCCCTTGTCCCGGAACCAGTGTCCAAAGCTCTTGCGGGGCTGCGGAACAGTCCGGTCAGGTGTGCCCGCCGGGGACCGCTTGCCGGCCGGGGTTTGAGTCGAGATGCTCATGAGTTCACTTCCTCCAGGGCCCTGGTCTGCCGGAAGCTGACCGCTGAGATAACTGCCACGATGATGAAGATCAGGACCGCCAGGGCGCTCGCCAGCCCGTAGTCACGTCCGGATCCCTGGCCGAACGCCACCTTGTAGACCAAGGTGATCAACAGGTCGGTGGCTCCGATGTCCATGTTGGTGTCGGAGAACCGGGGCCCGCCGCCGGTGAGCATGAAGATCACGTTGAAGTTGTTGAAGTTGAACGCGAATGTGGAGATCAGCAGCGGAGCGGTGGAGACCAGCAGCAGCGGCAGCTTGATGGACCGGAAGATCCGCCAGGCGGAGGCTCCGTCCATGCGCGCTGCCTCGTTGACGTCTTCGGGCAGTGACTGCAGGGCGCCGGTGCACACCAGGAACATATAGGGGAAGCCCAGCCATGTGTTCACCAGCAGCACGCTGAACTTGGCCAGCCACGGGTCGGTCAGCCACGGGATGTCCGCCCCGCCAAAGAGCGCTTCGTTGATGAAGCCGAACTGCTGGTTGAGCATTCCGGACCACACGAGCCCGGCCAGGAAGGCCGGGAAGGCGTAGGGAAGGATCATGATGGTGCGGTAGAACTTCTTGCCGCGCAGGTTGGCGTGGTTGAACGTCAGGGCCAGGAACAGCCCCAGCCCAAAGCACAGCAGCACGGAACAAAGGGCAAAGGCGAAGGTCCAGAGGATGACGCTGACCAGCGGGCCGCGGAGGTCCGGGTCGGTGAAGGCGCGCTCGAAGTTGTCGAAGCCCACGCCCACCTTCCAGCCGGTGGCCAGGCGTTCGCCGTTGTCCGCCACAAAGGAGCCCTCGCCGCCGTCCTTGTAGACGGTACCGGTGTCGGTGTCGGTGAAGGTGTCCGCTGCCTCGTCGTAAATCAGTACCGGCTTGAAGACGTAGGCATTGGAACCGTCAGCGGTCTGCAGGGTGCCGTCGGCGAGGTCGTCCGAGAGCGGCACTTTGATGGCGGTGATGTCCTGCTGGACGGAGAGCAGTTCATTGAAGGTCAGGGTCCGGTAGCCGTCGACGCCGGTGGCTTTGCCGGTGCCGCCCGTCTCGGCGCCGTCGACGTCCTCCAGCGGCTGGCCGGTGGTGCCGATGCGGACGGCGCCCTCGGGATCGGTGACCAGAAGGGAGAGCACATCATCCTTTTCCACCACGGACACCTGATAGGCAGGAGAATCCGGGACGCGCTTCTGGGCGCTCATGGAGATGGAGGAGACGGCGTCGTCCTTGGTGCTGTTGTGCCCGTCGCCGTAATTGGTGAACGCAATGTAGCCGCTGTACACCACCACGAAGACCTGGAAGATGAGCAGGAACAGGACGCCGGGTGCCAGGTATTTGGCCGGGAGGCCTCCGCGGCGCAGATAGATCCAGTTGATCAGCACGGTCACCGCGGCGGCGACGACGAGGAGGAGCCATTTCTCGTTCATGAACAGGGCCATGAGGACGAACACCGCGAATGCATCCGTCAGGCCCAGGAGGAGGATCTTGGCCAGCAGGCCGGCTGTTGAATCGGGGCTGCGGCGGGGCTTCTTGGGGGGTGCGGGACTGTCGGAGCGGACAGGTGTGTCCAGCTGGTCAACCATCGGGGTTCTCCTTGAACCGGTTCGGGCCGGGACGGCGCTCAGAAACTGGGCACCGTCCCGGCCCGCAAACCTGGTCCGCCGGCGAAACCGCCGGCGGACGTATCTAACTTAGGTGCGGCTGATGCCGGACTACTTGGCGATTTTGGCTTCCACGTTGCCGACCATGGTGGCCCAGGATTCCGCGGGGTCACCCTGGCCCTTGATCAGGGCAAGCTCGGTGCCGCCCCAGTCAGCCCATACGGCGCCCATTTCGGGGATCGCCGGCATGGGAACGCCATCGGCGCCGATCTTGCCGAAGGCGGCAACGATCGGGTCTTCGGCAGCCTTGTCGAAGGAGGCCGTGAGGGCCGGCGGACGTCCGCCGCCTTCGAACATGGCATCCTGGACGGCCTCGGTGGTGAGGTAGTTCAGGGCGAATTCGGTGGCTGCCAGGGAGTTCTGGCTCTTGGAGCTGATGAAGAAGCCGTTGACGCCGATGAAGGGCTGGGCAGGCAAGTTACCGGTGGTGGGAAGGGGATCGACGACGACGTTGATTCCGGCTTCCTGTGCCAGCGGAACGTTCCACGGGCCGGTCAGGAAGTACGGGGACGCTCCGGCATTGAACTTCTCCTTGGCGATGTCAGCGGTGATGTTGGAGTTCAGGATGCCTGCGCCGGCCTCGCCCCATTCCTTCACCTTGGCGGCGAAGGCCGCACCGTTTTCGTTGCCCAGTTCCAGCTTGGAGGCGTCATAGCCGCCCTTCTCGTCAGTTCCGAAAACGGGCACGCCCATGGAGGTCTGGAACGGATACAGGTGGTAAGGATCGCCCTGCTTGGGGTCCATGCCCACCAGGAACGGGAACTCGGCACCCTTTTCAACGGCGGCCTTGCCGTTGGCAATCACTTCATCCATGGTGGCTGCCGGCTCGGGAACCAGGTCAGCATTGCGCAGCAGGCCAATGTTCTCAATGGAGTAGGGAACACCGTAGGTGCTGCCCTCATAGGTCATGGCGGCAACGGACGACGGCTGGAATTCGTCAGCCTTGTCACCGAGCTCGATGGGCGCGATCACGCCGTTCTGGACAAACTTGCCCAGCCAGTCATGCGGGCCGACGATCAGGTCCGGGCCCTTGCCCGTGGGGACCTGGGTGATGAAGTCATCGGAAACCTGCTCAAAATCCTTGGTGACCAGCTTGATTTCAATGCCGGTGTCTTCCTTGAACTGTGCAGTGACATCGGTCAGGGCCGGGGAACGCTCCGCGTCAACCCACATGGTGAGGGTGGTGGCGCCGGCACTGGCCAGGTCGGTGGAGTCCTTGCTCTCGGCGGCGTCGCTGCCGCCGCAGGCGCTGAGGACAAGGGCAGCGGTGACCGAAACGGCCCCGAGAGCGAAGGAACGGCGGCCAAACGCCGTCGTTCCCGTGGTGTGCACCTTCATTGGTGTACCTCTCCTAGTTTTTCAAGTGGTTACCGGCATTCTCGTTGCCGGCACGGAAACCTCTTTGAACCGTGACAGCACAAGGGTCGGGAGCAGACGGAGATCTCCGTCAGAACCTATGTATGGAGAAAGTGTAAGCGTGTACACCTTGTGCGTCCAATCACAGATCTGCATCACTTTGTGAGGTGCGGCGGGTCACAAAAGATAAGCTACCTGAGGGGTTGAAGGCCTCTATGTAAGCGTTTTCATTTATGGGCCGAGATACCCCTAGTATGGCTCCCATGCTCAGCGATGTAATCTCCGTCACCGGCCCTGTTGCCGGCCCCTCCCTCGTCCCCCTCCACGCTGCCTCCAGCGAGCACGACCGCCAGTGGTGGCGCTCCTCGGTCATCTACCAGGTGTATCCGCGCTCCTTCCGCGACCTGAGCGGAGACGGCATCGGGGATCTGCCCGGCATCACGGCTGAGCTGGGCTCGCTGGCAGAGCTGGACATTGACGCCCTGTGGCTTTCCCCGTTCTACAAGTCACCGCAGAACGACGCCGGCTACGACGTTGCCGACTACTGCTCCGTCGATCCCCTGTTCGGAACGCTGGAAGATTTCGACGCCCTGGTGGCGGCTGCGGACAGCCACGGAATCCGGATCATTGTCGACCTTGTCCCCAACCACTGCTCCAACGAACACACCCTGTTCCAGGCCGCTCTGGCCTCACCTCCGGGATCCCCGGAACGGGACATGTTCATCTTCCGCGACGGCACCGGCAACAACGGCGATGCTCCGCCCAACAACTGGCAGTCCCACTTCGGCGGATCCGCCTGGACCCGGACCGCCGCCGCGGACGGAACCCCGGGCCAGTGGTACCTGCACCTGTTCGACTCCACGCAGCCCGACTTCAACTGGGACAACCCCGCCGTGCGCACCGAATTTGAGCGCGTCCTGCGGTTCTGGCTGGACCGCGGCGTGGGCGGCTTCCGCGTGGATGTGGCCCACGCCCTGGTCAAGAAATCAGGCCTGCCGGACTGGGGCGGCCGGGCGGACGGCTGCTCCTCGGACGGTTTCCCGGGCCACGAGGCGCCCATGTTCGGCCAGCAGGAAGTCCATGACATCTTCCGGTCCTGGCGGAAACTGCTGGAAGAGTACGACGGCGAGCGCGTGCTCTGCGCCGAAGCCACCATTGACCCGCTGGACCGCCTCTCCGACTGGGTCCGCCCCGATGAGATGCACCAGACGTTCAACTTCGCCTATCTGAACCATGACTGGAATCCCGGCTCCGTCCGCCACGTCATCGGCTCCTCATTGGAGGCCTTTGACAAGGTGGGGGCACCCACCACCTGGGTACTTTCCAACCATGACGTGGTCCGCCACGCCACGCGATTTGGCATTGAAGGCCACCAGGAGCGCCCCGGCGACGGTTTGGGCCCGGAGGATCCTCAGCCCAACCACGAACTTGGCCTCTCCCGCGCCCGCGCCGCCACACTGCTCATGCTGTCCCTGCCCGGGGGCGTCTACCTCTACCAGGGTGAGGAACTGGGCCTGCCGGACCACACCACCATGCCGCACGATTTCCGGCAGGACCCCAGCTACCACCGCACCGGCGGCGCCCGCCTGGGCCGTGACGGCTGCCGTGTCCCCCTGCCGTGGTACTCGGCCGCGGACAGCTTCGGTTTCAGCAGCACCGGCTCCGCCTGGCTGCCCCAGCCAGCGGAGTGGGCTTCGCTGGCCCGCGACATCCAGCGGGAGGACCCGGCCTCAACCCTGAACCTGTACCGCAGCGCCCTTGCCGTGCGCCGGGAATACGCCCTCGGGGCCGGTTCGCTGGCCTGGTGGCCCGACGTCGACGGCAACTCAGTGGTGGCCTTCCTCAACGGAAGCGTGCTGACCGTACTGAACATGGGCACCGAGCCGGTGGCCCTGCCGGAAGGTGAGGTGCTGGTGGCCAGCGAGCCCGGCGCAGCAGCCGATGGAATGCTCGCGTCCAACCGCGCCGTCTGGCTCCGGCTAAGCTAATGCGTGCGGCACCGGACCCCGGTCCGGTGCCGCAGCCCGGTTCTGCTCCTCCCAGCAGCCGGTTTTCCCCAACCAGCAGCTAAGGCAGCCGCCAGGCGTGGCCGAATTGAGGCAAAATAACGTGGCAGGCATCAAAGATGTGGCCGCACGTGCCGGCGTTTCCTCGGCCACGGTTTCCCGTACCCTCAGCGGCAACGGGAAAGTCTCCGAGGCTACCCGCCAAAAGGTGCAGGAGGCCGCAGATGAACTGGGCTACGTCCTGTCCTACAACGCCTCGTCGCTGGCCTCCGGCCGCAGCCGAAATATCGGCATCGTGATGCCCACGGTGGGCCGCTGGTACTTTTCCCAGGTGCTGGAAGGTGCTGCCGCCGCCCTGATCGATGCCGGGTATGACCTCACGCTCTACAACACCAGCGACGGACCGGGACACCGCGAAAGCGTGCTGACCGAAATGCTGCGGCGCAAGCGGCTCGATGCCGTCATAGCCGTGGCGCTGAGACTCACCGATGAGGAACTGGCCCAGCTGCATGCCGTCGGAAAGCCGATTGTCGCCATCGGCGGCCCGCTGCCGAAAACCCACACCATCCGGGTGGACGAGGCCAACATCTCTGCGTTCGCGACGGAACATCTGATTTCGCTGGGGCACCGCCAGATTGCCCACATCGGCGGAGGCGAGGAACTTGTGCGGGACTTCCGGCTGGGCAGCACCCGCCGGGACGGCTACGAACAGGCCATGGGCCGGGCGGGGCTGGACTGCATGCATATCAACAGCGCCGATTTTTCCGTGGCCAGCGGTGCGCAGGCCGCCAAGACACTGCTGGCGTCTCCGCACGGCCGGCCCACCGGAATCTTCTGCGCCTCAGATGAACTGGCTATCGGTGCCATCCTCGCGGCGGAGGCCCTGGGTCTGCGCGTTCCCGAGGATCTGTCCGTCATCGGCATTGACGGCCACGAGCTGGGAGAGGTGTTTGGACTAACCACCATCAGCCAGGATCCGAAGGGCCAGGGGGCAGCCGCCGTCGCCGCCGTTCTGTCCCTTCTGGCACAGACACCGCTCGAATCAGACTGGATTCAGCGGTTCTACCCCACGGAATTCGTGGTCCGGTCCAGCACCTCGGTGCCGGCCGATCTGCGCCGCTGACCGGACGGACCGGACCCGCACCCTTCGCAGCGGCACCCGTGCCCTCGTCTTGGCGTTCCAACCGTGCTTGACTAAAGCGTCAATCAGTCCTGCTAAAGGAACACTCTCCCGGCCATGTCTCTCTTTCTTTGGATCCTGCAGATAGTCCTGGCACTGATGTTCATGGGAATCGGCGGCCAGCGGCTGACACGATCCTCCCGGCAGCTGGGAAAACTGCCGTGGACCGACGGCTACTCCCCCGCCGCCATCCGCGCCCTTGGAGCCGTGGAGCTTCTCGCCGGGCTCACCCTCCTGGTCCCCGGAGTTTTGGGATGGGCTCCGCTTCTGACACCCCTGGCCGCCTGTGGGCTGGTGGTCCTGATGGCCCTGGCGGTCCTGCTTCACCTTCGCCGGAACCAGCGGCAAGCCGCTGTCCTTCCGGCTATCCTGCTGGTGATGGCCGCATTTGTGGCGTGGGGCCGGATTGACCGGATGGAGTGAGTGAACCGCAATGACGGACAAGGCCCGGATCATCGCTGACCTGTATGCGCTGATGCCGGACGGCTTCACTGCAGCCAGGAACAAGCTTGCCGCAGAAGCGTCGAAGGCCGGAGACAAAGAGCTGGGCAGGGAAATCCGATCGCTGCCCAAACCGTCCGCCGGGGCCTGGCTGGTCAACATGCTCGCGCTGCACCGCCCGGAGCTGGTGACCGAGGTCCTGGAACTGGGCGCCGTCCTGCGCGAAGCCCAGCAGGACCTTGACCAGCAGGAACTGCGCCGTCTCAGCGGGGAACGCCAGCGCCTGCTGCGGTCAGCCGCTCGGGAGGCCCGCGCACTCGCCGAGGAGTTGGGCCGCCCGGTCAGTGCTGCCGTGGGTGCAGAGGTGGAACAAACGCTGTGGGCCGCCATGACCGACGCCGAAGCAGCCAACGCCGCCGCCAGCGGTCAGTTGGTCCGGGCGCTCGAAGCCAACGGCTGGGACCCCGTAAACGTGGACGGCGCCGTCGCGGATCCCGTGCTGGTCCGGCCAGCGGCCGCGCTGGCCGGAAAGCGGCCTGCCCGCCCCCGGACCGGGGGCGGGAATACCAACGCCGGAAGCGCGCCGTCGCCCAGGGAAAAAGCCGCGTCCGTCCGCGCGCTCCGCGCCGCTCGGACCACCCTGGCCGACGCCCGGCAGCGTGCCGAGCAGGCGGAAAATGCCCTGCAGACCGCACAGGAGGAGGTTGACGCCGTTGCTGACCGCCGGGATGAGCTGACGGATGAAATCGACGAGCTCCGCGAACGCATCCGCACACTGGAAAGCGAAGTGATCGCCGTGGACCGACGCGCCGGCACCGTGGAACGCGCCCGCGACGCTGCCCGCCGCTCCGCGCGCGCCGCACGGCGCGCAGTGGAAAAAGCCCAGGCACGCCTGGAGGCCCTGGACGAAGGCTGACCGGTGCCAAATACGTCCAACAAATTCGTCCTAATTATTGGCGCGCGCCGGTGGTACGTTCGGAATTCGACAGACAGCAACTCCCCCTTGGAGGAACCATGACTGATCATGTGGCGCCCGTCAGCGATTGCTCCGTCCACAGCTGCGATTACAACCATGACGGCTGCACGGCCTATGCCATTACCGTAGGCGGAGCCCCGGACCATGCCAGCTGTTCCACGTTTATCGACACCACGGCAACGGGAGGCCTGCCAAAGGTCCTGGCCTCGGTCGGAGCGTGCGCCCGGAGCGAGTGCACCCACAATGACCACCTCATGTGCACCGCCCATGATGTCAGAGTGGGCCCCGGAGCAGAATCAGCGGACTGCTTGACGTACCAGACCCGCTAATCTGCGCCCCACCAACGGACGTGTGACCCGCACCTGACAGCCTTGACGCCCCTGCGCCTCCTGCACGGCGCCGCTCAGGCAGACCCGCAGCGGACAGATGCTCCAGCTCATCGGTCGGTCGACGGCGGTCGCTCATTGCCCACCGCGCGGTACCCGGAGCGGAGGCGTCGTCGTGGCCCTGAACACTTGGCGCGCCGGATGGTCCGCCAGTGCGCGCGCCTGACCAGGGCATCCGTAAGATTCGGAAGAATGAGCTGCGTGTCCGCGAAGGCCACGGCCGGGAGGCCCGGATCAGCAGGGCCGCGCCGCCGCAGGCCGCCGGAAGCACCCGCTGATGCTTCAAGCCTTCACGGCGGGTAAGCTCAGCCGGGTCAAACTCGCCCGTGGAGAACAAGCAGAGGAGAACAGATGGCCGCCGTGGTGCTCGGCTGGAATCCGGCCACAGCATTTGGTGCCGGCCCGGGCCGCACGGATTACGCGATGGCTGCCGCGACGGTGGACCGCACAGGGCTCTTCGGCACCCGGTGGCGCGTGGGCCGCGGTCAGCATCTGGACCGCGGAACCGATGTGTGGCTGTTTGCCCAGGGCCGGCACGGCCGCGGCTTGCTCGGACACGGTGTCGTGGCTTCGGGTCCGCAGCCCGGGGCAGCTCTGCCGGCCCGGCTGGGGCTGCTGGCAGGCATCGTCTTTGATCTGCTTCTGCCGCCCGGTGACGCCCTGCCGGCCGAGTTGCTGACGGCGAGCGTTCCAGATCTGAACTGGGGTGCGGTGCGCAGTACGGGAACCGTTGTTCCGGAGCAGGTGCAGGGACAGGTTCGTGCGGCGTGGGCCTCATATCTGCGGTCGAGGCCGGTCCCGGACGGCTGGCAGGGGGATGTGGATCCCACCATCCCGGTTCCGGGAAGCATGTCCCAGGACACGCTGAGGCAGGTGGCTGTCAACCGCTATGAACATGACCCCGACGCCGTTGCCCGGTGTGTCGCGTTCCACGGCACCTCCTGCGCAGCGTGCGGGCTGTCGATGCAGCAGGTTTACGGGCCCAACGGAGCGAACTTTGTGCAGGTGCATCACATTGTTCCGCCTGCCGCCATCGGACCGGACTACACCCTGGACCCGGTGGCTGACCTGGTGCCCCTGTGCCCCAACTGCCACGCCATGGCCCACCGCGGCGCCCCCGATCCCTTCACTCCTGCGGAGCTTCGGCAGATGCTGGCCTCGGCCGCCGGCCCGCTGCCCGTCCGGAATCCCCTGCCCGGCACGGTGCCCACGCCGGAACAGCTGGAAGCCCAGGACGACGCCGACCGCCTCCGGAGCGCGCCCTCCAGCGGTGCGGACGCGCAGTAGAATCGGTAACCCCATGAGCATTCCAGCCAGTACTTCAAAATCAGTCCGCGTGGATGCCTGGCTTTGGGCCGTTCGGGCCTACAAGACCAGGTCCGCTGCCACCGCCGCCTGCCGGGCCGGCCATGTCCGGCTCAACGGCAACCCTGCCAAGGCGGCCCAGCCGGTCCAGCCGGGAGACACCATCCGCGTGCGCCAGCCGGGCTACGAACGCATCTTGGAAGTCCGCCAGCTGATCGCCAAGCGGGTGGGCGCAGAGGCTGCGTCCCATTGCTTCACCGACCACACCCCGCCGCGCCCCGTTGGTCCCGCCCTCGGGATACCCATGCGGGACCGGGGCGCGGGACGCCCCACCAAGAAGGACCGCCGCGAGATCGACCGGCTGCGCGGGGACCGCTGACCCGACCCGGGCCGGCGACGGCTGGTCCGGGTCGGGTCCGCCTGGTCCGGGTCGGGTCCGGCTGGTCCGGCTGGTCCGGCTGGTCCGGCTGGTCCGGCGGGTCAGGCGGGTCAGGCCCGCCGGTCAGGCCTGCGGCAGGACTCCCGCGGCGGCAGGCCGCAGCTGATCGTCGACAAACCGCGGGGCAGCCGCCAGGATTCCGGCGGCCGCCATGGCCGCGGAGGAAGCGATCAAAATGATCAGCGGCACCGTCCAGCTTCCCGTGGATTCATGAAGCGCGCCGATGGCGAAGGGCCCCAGCGCCGCCAGCAGGTATCCCGCAGGCTGGCAGAATCCGGACAGCTCAGCGGTGACCCGGGGGCTTCGGGAACGCGCAATGATCAGGGCCAGCGCCGTCGGGAAGGCAAACCCTCCCACGCCCAGCAGGAGGGCCCAGAGCCAGGGCACCTCGGCGGGTGCCAGCAGCAGGCCCACGTAGCCGGCGCCGGTGCAGACGGCCAGTGCGGCCACATAGAACTTCAGGCCCGGCGCCCGTGCCACCAGCGAAGGCATGATCAATCCGCCCGGAATTCCCAGTGAAGCGATTATCGCTGTCATCAGGCCCGCGGAGGACTGGCTCAGTCCTGCGTCGCGGTAGATTTGCGCGGCCCAGCCAAACTGCACGTACGCATTCATGGACTGGACACCAAAGTACACGCACAGGGCCACAGCAGTGCGCGACGACGTGATGTGCACCCGCCCGCCGTCATCCGCAGCCGTCCTTCCCGCCTCGGCGCGTTCCTCCGCTCCGGCGCGCCAGTCGCGAATCGAAATCAGGGTCCACGGGACAAAGGCAATCAGCGCGGCGGCGCCCCACACCCTGATGCTGAGCTGCCAGCCGTCCGCGCCGCCCGCGGACAGCGGTCCGGCAATCAGCAGCGGAAGGGTCGCACCGACCGCCAGCGTAGTGCCGTACACGGAGTTCAGCAGGGCGGTCCGTGTGCCCCCGTGCCGTTTAATGAAGGCCGGGACGAGGATGTTGCCCACCGCCATGCCGGCAAACGCCAGTACTGTCAGGGCCAGGAACACCGCGGAGGACTCCACCACCGACCGCAGCAGCAGGCCCGCCGCGACGGCGGCCAGCCCAATGGTGATGGTGCGGCTGAGCCCTGCCCTGCGGGACAGGGATACGGCCAGTGCTCCAATGACCGCGAACGTGAGCCCGGGCAGAGCGGTCAGGACCCCGGCCTGAGTGGCCCCCATGCCCAGGGCTGCTTCCAGCTCGGCCAGGACCGGGCCCACTGACGTAGCTCCGGGACGAAGGTTGACGGCAATCAGGACGACGGCGGCAGCCGCAGCCCAGAGAGGCAACGGGACACGTCCCTTGCGCCGGTTTTTGGGTTGCCCTGCTCCGGGACTTTCAATTTCACTCACTGAAGAGTTCTAGCATGCACCGGGGAAAATGACGTTAGGCCGGAACGTGCTCCGGCAAGCGGCTGTCACCTGTCTCCACGAATCGCTGGTGCCAGGACAGGGCCTCGTCCAGCAGATGCGGAGTGTGCTTGCCGAAGCTCTCCCGGCAGGCGCGGTCAAAATAGTCCTGCAGCAGCGGCTGGAAGTCCGGATGCGCGCACTTTTCAATAACCGTGCGGGCGCGCTGCTTCGGAGAGAGCCCGCGAAGGTCGGCGAGGCCCCGCTCGGTCACAACCAGCATGGTGTCATGCTCGGTGTGGTCCACGTGGCTGACCATCGGAACGATTCCGGAAATCCTGCCTCCCTTAGCCGTGCTCGGAGACAGGAATGCGGACAGGAAACCGTTGCGGGCAAAGTCGCCGGACCCGCCGATCCCGTTCATCATGGCGGTTCCGGCAACGTGGGTGGAGTTCACGTTGCCGTAGATGTCGGCCTCGATCATGCCGTTCATGGCGATGCAGCCCAGGCGGCGGATGAGTTCGGGATGGTTGGAAATCTCCTGGGTGCGCAGGATGATCCGCTTGCGGTAGAACTCGATATTGGAGTTGAACTCCTCGATCCCTGCCGGGCTGAGCGAGAAGGACGTTGCGGACGCCACCCGGATCACCCCGTCCCGGATCAGGTGCAGCATGCCGTCCTGGATTACTTCGGTGTAGGCCGTCAGCCCCGTGTACCCCGAGGTGGCCAGCCCGCCCAGGACAGCGTTGGCAATGTTGCCCACGCCGGACTGCAGCGGCAGCAGCTTGTCCGTCAGGCGGCCGGCCCGGATTTCGTCGCCGAAGAAATCAATCAGGTGGGCCGCGATCTGCTGGGAGGTTTCATCCGGGGCGGCAAAGGGCGTCATCCGGTCCGGTGCATCGGTCTCGACGACGGCGATCACCTTGTCCGGGTCCAGCCGCAAATAGGGTTCACCGATCCGGTCATCGGGATTCACCAGCATGATCGGCTTGCGGTGCGGCGGCAGGGCAGTCCCGTAATAGACGTCATGCATTCCGTCCATGTCAGCCGACTGCTGGATGTTGACTTCCAGGATGATCCTGTCCGCCTGCTCAATCCAGGTCTTGTTGTTGCCAACTGACGACGACGGTATCAGCGAGCCGTCCTCGTTGATGCCCACCACCTCGATCACGGCAAGGTCAATGTGGCCGTAGAACCCAAACCACGTGTACTGGGCCACGTGCCCGAGGTGGATGTCGATGTACTCCAGTTCGCCGTCGTTGATCCGCTTCCGCAGAGTGGGATCGGATTGGTACGGCAGACGCAGTTCCACGCCGCCGGCCTTTGCAAGCACACCGTCAAGCTCAGGAGCGGTGGAGGCGCCGGTCAGCACCTTAATCTGGAAGTCCTCGCCGCGCGCATGGGCCTGCTCCATCTGGAGGGCGAGCGCCTGCGGCACTGCTTTGGGATAGCCGGCTCCGGTGAAACCGCTCATCGCCACGGTCACGCCTGGTTTGATGAGCGCCGCGGCCTGTTCAGCAGACATCCTGCGCCCAAAAAGTCCTTCGTGGTGAATGCGGTCGTGCATGGTGGCCTTTCCTAGATGGGACCAACCAACACTATCGGCTGTGAGGCGTGCGTCATATTCAGGTGTCATCCAAGACACAGCCAAGGCCCTGCTGCGGGAAGGGCTTAGCGCGCGGAAGCAGGCCGCAGGACTGCGTTACATCGAACGGCCGGAGGCCTGCTGGATCTGTTCAAGGACGGACTCCAATTCCGTGCTCAGGGCGCCCAGCGCGGCACTGTTGTGTTCGACGGCGAGAGCAGCCACCAGTTCTGTCTGGCGGCGCCGCAACTGCTCAAGTGAAGGACCGGAGGTGCTGCTGTTTTCCATGTTTTCCATGCCTCATCCTACAAAGCTCCCCGCTACACTTCCTCAAGCGGCGGGTTAAACAATCGGCTGCCGAACCGGAGGAACCATGAACACCCCCACATCCGAAGCTTTGGAGCAGTGGCACCGCTTTCGCAGCAGCAGAAACGCCGAGCTGGCGCAGGAGCACGGCTGGCTGACGCTGACGTCCCTGCAGTGGCTGACGAAAAGGCCCGCACCGGCGGAGGGCCTTCCCGGGCTGTGGTCCGCCGACGACGCAGCAGTGCTGTCCGCCGGTCCGGCGGACAGCCTGACCCTGGCATCAACCGGCCTCCCCGTTGACGGGACAGTGACCGCCTCCCTCGCGGACGAGGAATCGCTGTCCTGGGTGTATACCGGCGGCCGGCAGGTTTTGGTGGAGCTGGCCCGTCGGGGAGGGCGCTATGCTCTGCGCACCCGGGACGCGGAATCTCCCGTGTTTACCGCTTTCACGGGCGTCCCGACGTTTGATTTCCGGCCGGATCTGGTAATCCGGGGCCGCTTTGCGGCGTACCCCGAACCGGTGGAGGTTCCGATCCGCACCGCTCATCCCGCCGTCGACGGCGTGCATCTCACAGTGGGGGAAGTGGTGTTCCGTCTGCCCGGTTGGGAACAGGACTGCCGGCTTCAGGTCAGCGCCGAGGGCGGCAGCCGCCTGGCCCTTACCTTTCACGATGCGACCAACCACCACAGCACGGCCGGCTGGCGGAAGGTCGCCTTCGAGGTGCCCGCACCCGGGACGTCCGAAGTAACCCTGGACTTCAACCGCGCCGTCAATTACCCCAGCGCCTTTACGCCTTTTGGAACCTGCCCCATGCCGGTGGGCGGAAATATTATCGGTTCCCCTGTTGAAGCCGGGGAGAAAGATCCCGGATTCGCTTCAGAATCCCCGGCCTGAACGGAGGATGCATGCTGCAGCTGGGCAACTGCCCGGGAGTATGCACTGCGAAAGGAACGCATCGTCCAAGGATGGCGCCCTTTCGCCCTTCAGCCGTAGCGTCCCGGAGGTTTCACCGTGAGCACCGAACCCGTCAGTCCCTTGCCAAACCGGGCACCGATGGGCGGCGCCCTCCACCAGTGCCGGATCATGGCCGTGCTTGAGACGGGCACTTTCCCGGGCGGCGGGCCCGGCCCGGACTTCACCCGGGTCGCGGCCGCTGCGGACACGCTGGCGGCCAATGGAGTGGGTGCCATGATGCTGACAAACGCTGCACCCGGAACGATCCAGGCCCTCGAATACCTCCGGCCCCGGCTTCCCGAGGACGTGGAGCTGGGCATCGGCGGGGTCCTGACTCCCGACGATGTTCTTCGGGCCGCCGGTGCCGGCGCCCGCTTTGTCGCATCTGCCCAGGTGGCACCCGATGTGGTCCATTCCGCCCGCAGCTGCGGAATTGCCAGCTATGCCGGCGCCCTCACACCGAGTGAGGTGCACCTTGCGTGGCGGACCGGCGCAACCGCGGTGCAGCTCTTTCCTGCCGGGTTCCTGGGAGCGGGCTACCTCCGCACCATCCGGCGGACGCTTCCCGCGGTCCCTCTGATCGCTGCCGGCGGCATCGGGTGGAACCAAGCGGCCGGCTGGCTGGCAGCGGGTGCGGCCGCCGTTGGACTGGGTCGTTCCCTTCTCGGCGATGCCCTGCTCCCCGGCGGGAACATCCGTGCCCTGGGTGTTCGGACCCGCTTGGTCTGCGCCGCGGCGGCGGAAGCGCCGCTGCGGTCACCGAGCTGAGACCGCAGAGCTAAGCCCGCGCAGCTGAGATCATGGAAGAAGCATCCACCACGATCTCCACCGGAAATGAGTCCCCATGACACTCAAAGAACAGCTCCAGGCCGATATGAAGATCCACATGAAGGCCGGCAACCGCACCGCACTGATGACGGTGCGCAACGTGCTCGGTGAAATCGAGACCCGGGAGAAGTCCGGCAAGACACCCGTGGAACTCGACGACGCGCAGGTCATTTCCCTGTTGCAGAAGGAAGCCGCGAAGCGCCGGGACACCGCGGGGATTTACCGTGAGGCCGGTGAAACCGAGCGCGCTGACGCTGAAACCGCGGAAGCCGAAGTTATCGAAGCCTATCTGCCGGCAGCATTGACCGCGGCGGACGTCGAAGCCATTGTGGACGAGGCTGTGGCGGAGCTGACGGCCAACGGCACCGAACTGTCCATGCGTCAGATGGGTGCCCTCATGAAGCCGGTGACCGCCAAGGTCGCCGGACGTTTCGACGGCAAGGCTGTCAGCGAGATCGTTCGCAGCCGCCTCTCCTGATTTCAGGCAGTCCTCCGCCTTGCCGCCGGAGCGGGTGGCCGCCGGATCTAGCCGGCGGCCGCAACGAACGCGGTGGCCGTGTTCGGGGCAATCTCCGTCATCCCCGCATCAACAATCAGCGGTCCGGCGCCCGGATCCTTTGCGAGCGCGGTGAACTCGGTTCCTGCGGCAAGCCGGACGCTGGCCGGGTGTCCGCCGTCGTACCAGGCGGTGCGTTCCTCGCCGGACAGTGTCAGGTACCAGGCCAGCAGGGCATGGGCTGCCTGGGCGCCGGCTTTACCCGTGGACATCTCCAGATCCTCGTTCACCACGATCACCGGAGCTCCGGGCGTCCCGGGAACCGGAGCGTCATCCGGCAGATGCGTGCCGGAAACCTGCAGCCCGCGCAGTTTCCCGGGCATCTCCTCGTAGGTGACCGGTTCAAAGGCAACAGCTTTCGCCCGGCCGACGACGACGGTTCCCGACGGCGCTGACGCCGCCATCTTTTCGAATACCTTCGGTCCCGCCCGCCGAACTGACTTGGTGAACCGGCCAAACACCCAGTTCTCCCACGCGGTGTCCTCCGTCCTGCGGGCATAGGCGCTGACGCTGGCGACGGCGGCAGCAGCCACCGCATCCAGATGGGCTGCGGGATCTTCCTTATCCACGAGCAGGACGATCGGCTGGACAGTGTCACTGGGTTGCATGCTTCCAGTTTTTCACGACCCGGCAGGCTGTTTTTTACCGCCCGCGTGCACCGCGCCGGAATCGCAGCGTGGCGATCTGGAACGGGCGGAGCAGCAGTTCCACCGTTTCCCCTTCCGCTCCCCCGCCAACCACCAGCGGCAATCCGGACGGTACCGCCCGTTCGAGCACGTCAGCGGAGACGACGTCGTCGTAGCTGAACCCCGTCCGCACCGTTGCACCGGCGCGGCTTCCGTGTGCCTCATAAAGCCGGACAACTATGTCTCCGCTGCGGTCTTCGGCCAGTTTCACCGCTTCCACCACCACTGCCGGGTTGTCCACCGTCACCACCGGGGTTACGGCCGTTCCGGCGACGCCGCTGATTCGGCGCAGGGGAAGGTTCAGCCGGTAGCCTTCGGCAACCGCTTCCGGGATGCCGGCCGCCGGGCGGAGCGAAAAGCGGAAGCTGTGCGGACCTTGATCAGCCGTGGGATCCGGAAACACCGGGCCTCGCAGCAGGGACAGCCGGACAGTGGTGCAGCTCCGGCCCTCCACCAGTTCGCGGAAGGTGTCATGGCCGTAGGTCGAATCGTTGGCCACGGCCACCCCGTAGCCCGGCTCCCCCACATGGATCCACCGGTGTGCCACTGCTTCAAATCGTGCCGCGTCCCAGGAAGTGTTGGCGTGGGTGGGCCGGTACAGGTGGCCAAACTGGATCTCCGATGCCGCCTCGGCAGCGTGAACATCCAGCGGGAAGGCGAGTTTGAGCAGTTTCTGCTGCTCGTGCCAGTCCACTTCAACCTCCAGGTCCACCGCAGCTCCGTCCGGGCTCAGGGAGATCTTCTGCACGAGGGTGGAGTTGCCGAAAGAGCGCGTGATTCTCAGGATGCGGTTGCCGCTGCCGCTCTCCATCTCCATGGCGTCCGGCTGCATCAGATCCAGGGTGCTGAACTTGTAGGAGGCATCGAGGTCCCAGGCATCCCACTGGTTGGGGGTGTCCCGGAACAGTTGGAACAGGTTGCCCGGACGTCCCGGCAGGAAGACTTCCCGGCCGCCGGGCAAATCCGACAGTGAACGGAACAGCCCCTCGCTGTCTACGGCCAGCCGCAGCCGGCTGCTGCTGATGACCCATCCGTCCGTCCAGCGCTGCCAGGTCCACGGACCGGGTTCGGGTGCCGGTCCCGCTCCGCCGGCCGGCACTCCCGCCACGGGATACGGCCCGGCGTTCAGCGCCGCAGTCAGGCCGCCGTCGCCCAGCAGCGCCCGCGCGGAGTTTTCAATCAAAACCCGGAGCCCGGCGGCCACCAGCGTGTAATTGCGCTCAGCCTCCCGGTATACCCAGGCAATGGCCGTGCCCGGCAGGATGTCGTGGAACTGCTGCAGCAGAACCGTCTGCCACGCCTGTTCCAGGGCCTCGTAGGGGTACTCAGCACCCATGCGCAGGTGCGCAGCCACAGCCCACAGCTCCGCTTCGCGCAGCAGATGCTCGCTCCGGCGGTTTCCCTGTTTGGTGTTGGCCTGGCTGGTGTAGGTGCCCCGGTGGAACTCAAGATACAGCTCTCCTGACCAGGTGGCCGGCTCTGCGAGCTCGGCCTCCGCCGCTGCAAAGAACCGTTCCGGGCCGGAGAACCGGACCGCAGGTGATCCCTCCAGCGAGGCCGTGCGCCGGGCGGCCGCCAGCATTTCCCGCGTGGGCCCGCCTCCGCCGTCGCCCCAGCCGAACGGCACCAGCGAGGTGTTTCCGAACCCCTTCTCCTTGTACTGGCGCTGGGCGCGGGCCAGCTCCTGCCCGGACAACTCGGAGTTGTACGTATCCACCGGCGGGAAGTGGGTGAACAGGGAAGAACCGTCAATGCCCTCCCACCGGAAGGTACTGTGCGGCATGACGTTGGTTTCATTCCAGGAAATCTTCTGTGTCAGGAACCAGCGCGCGCCGGCCGCCCGGGCAATCTGCGGCAGGGCAGCTGAGTAGCCAAATGAATCCGGCAGCCACACCACCTCCGATTCCACCCCGAAGTTCTCCAGGAAGAACCGTTTGCCGGCCAGGAACTGGCGGGCCATCGCCTCTCCTCCGGGCAGGTTCGTGTCCGCTTCCACCCACATGCCGCCCACCGGCACAAACCGTCCCGCGGCCACCTGTTCCGCCACCCTGGCGAACAGCTCCGGGTAATACTGCTTCAGCCACGCGTACTGCTGAGCCGAGGAGGCAGTGAATATAAAATCGGGGTCCTGCTCCATCAGCTCCAGCACGTTGGCAAAAGTGCGTGCCACCTTGCGCACCGTTTCCCGCACCGGCCACAGCCAGGCACTGTCAATGTGCGCATGCCCCACTGCGTGGACCCGGTGCGCGCTGGCATAGGCAGGAGATGACAGCACGCCGGCCAGCTCCGCCCGGGCAGCCGCTGCCGTACCCGAAATGTCCGAGGGGTCCACACTGCTGACCGCCCGCTCCATGGCCCGCAGAATGTCATAGCGGCGGGGCAGGTCCATCGGCAGTTCATGCATCAGGCCGTTGAGGGTGAAGAAATCCTGGGCCAGGTTCCAGGCCTCAACATCCAGCAGGGCGGCGTCTGCGGACCGCAAAACGTAGAGCGGATCAGTGCCGGCCGTCGCCGGGTCTCCCAGCGGGGTGGGCGCATAACTGAAGCCGGCAATGACATTGGGGTTGGAAGCGGCTTCCACGTAAAACTCAAAGGGCTCCCCTGGACCCTGGCGGAGCGGAACGTGCAGGTTCCGCGGTTCCACCGCTTTCACAACGTCGCCGGAGGGCGCGTAGACCAGGGCCTCCGCCTGAAATCCCGGGCCCTGCCCGTCAAAGCCGAGGTCGATGAGCAGTTCAGGCCGGTACCCGCTGCCCTCGTCGAATCCGGGAACCATCCCCGACACACGAAACCACGTGGTTCCCCACGGGGCGCCCCATGGCTGTCCGGCGCTGAAGGGCAGGAAGTCCCGGGTGACCGCCCGGGCGAACGGCACCGGTTCCCCCGGCGCCTCCCAAACCGAGACGTCCGCCGGTGTCCGGTTTCTCCAGAGGCTGCCGGGCAGTCGTTCACGGAGGAACCTGTTGACGCGGGCTTCCGCCAGTTCGCGGCTGTCGTGCACGGGGAACCTACCCTCTCATAAGCCTGCTCCTGGCGAAGGCGCCGCCCTCTTTACGGGAGGAACCCCGCATTGGCAGATACCGGATGCTAACGTGGCGGCACGACCCGGCGGAAGGCATCAGCAACATCCCGGCAGCAACAACCAGCGGGATCCCTTCAAAGGCAGGAGGACGGCATGGGGCGGTTGATATATACATGCATTACTTCGCTGGACGGTTATGTGGCCGATGCGGACGGGAACTTCGACTGGAGCATGCCGGATGAGGAAGTCCACGCTTTCGTCAACGACCTGGAGCGCAACACCGGCACCCAGCTCTACGGCCGGGGACTCTATGAGGTGATGGCAGCCTGGGAGACCATGGACACCGCCTCCGAACCGCCGGCTATCCGGGATTACGCCGCGATCTGGAAGGGTGCGGCAAAGATTGTCTTTTCCCGGTCCCTCTTGAGCGCGGACACGTCCAACACCCGGCTGGAGCGGGATTTCGATCCCGGCGCCGTCCGCCGGCTGAAGGAAGAATCCGGCCGGGACCTGTCAATCGGCGGCCCGCTGCTCGCCGCCCAGGCGCTGCGGGCAGGGCTGGTGGATGAGATACAGCAGTTGCTCTCGCCCGTCGTCGTCGGCGGCGGAAAACCTTTCCTGCCCGACGGGCTGCAGCTCAGCCTCGAACTGCTCGACGAGCGCCGGTTCAACAACGGCGTGGTGTTCCTGCGCTACGGTATCCTGCCCGGCACCGCCGGAAGACCGGGCGGCGGCTAGGGCCTGACCGTTCTACAGGCTGACGGCGGCGGTGATTTCGTTGACGAACGTTTCCGTTTCGGCAGCGTTCCGGAAACCGTAGGACACTTCCCGGACTGCATCTTCCCGTGACCGGGGAACCGTGTGGTACTTCAACGCTTCAAAGCTGCCGGGCTCGGTGACCGGCTCCACCAGTGAACGGTGCACCAGATGCGGGAACTGGCGCAGCGTCGGATCGATGCGCCACTGGTCCGTTTCAATCCAGAAATGGTCCCCCATGCCCGAGCTTCCGCTGGCCACGCGGACGTCGTCGATACCCGCACCCGCCATCAGCCACGCCAGGGTGAACGACGCCGGGGCACCCAGCCCTGATCCATAGGGGATGTGGGCCTCAGCTACTGCCGCTGTCTGTTCTGCAAGGCGGGTGGCTTCCTGGTGGCTGAGTGATCGCATAGTTCCATATTCCCAGTCCGAAGCCGACAGAACCTATTTGGGCCAGCGTCCGGTCTCGAACAGCTCCTTGAGCAGTGCCGCCGCCGGTGCCGGATCCAGCCCCCGGGACGCCAGCCAGGCGTCGTCGCCGTAGGAGGCCGCGTACCGGTCCCCGGAATCACACATGAGGGAAACGATGCTGCCGGCACGGCCCTCGGCTTCCATCTGCGCCCCCAGCTGCCATACTCCCCACAGGTTGGTCCCGGTGGAGGGCCCGGCATGAAGACCGGCGGAGGCATACAGGTGCCGGGCAGCGGCAACGGAGGCGCCGTCGGGAACCTGGATCATGTGGTCTATGACGGCGGGAACAAAGCTGGGTTCCAGCCGCGGCCGGCCAATGCCCTCAATGCGGGAGGGACCGCCGACGGCGGATGTCCCGGGACTCTGCCAGGCCGGGAAGAACGCCGAGTTTTCCGGGTCCACCACTGCCAGGCGGGTTCCATGACGGTGGTACCGGATGTAGCGGCCGATCGTCGCGCTGGTTCCGCCGGTTCCGGCTCCCACCACAATCCACTCCGGTACGGGGAAGTCTTCGAGCTTCAGCTGTCCGAACATCGACTCGGCAATATTGTTGTTGCCGCGCCAGTCGGTGGCCCGCTCAGCGTAGGTGAACTGGTCCATGTAATGCCCGCCGGCAGCGCGCGCTATTTCCTCCGCCGCCGCATACACCTGCGAAGGATCGTCCACAAAATGGCAGGTTCCGTTGTACTGCTCGATCAGCGCGATCTTCTCGGCGCTGGTGGTCCGGGGCATGACGGCCACAAAAGGCAGGTCCAGCAGCTGGGCAAAATAGGCTTCGGACACGGCGGTGGAGCCGCTGGAGGCCTCGACGATGGTCATGCCGCGGGTGATCCAGCCGTTGACCAGCCCAAAGAGGAACAGCGACCGCGCAAGCCGGTGCTTGAGGCTCCCGGTGCGGTGGGTGGATTCGTCCTTGAGGTACACCTTCACGGACCAGCCGGCCGGGACGGGAACTTCAAACAAGTGGGTGTCTGCGGAGCGGTTGTTGTCGGCCTCGATGCGCCGGATGGCATCCTCGGACCAGCGTCGGTTTTCCGCCTGGGTAATAGTCACCCGATTCAGCCTACAGGCGGCTCCTGCAGCACGGCGGACAGCCGGTCCAGCTCAGGGGATGACTCCAGGACCATTTTCTCAGCCGTGGCCAGCAGCCCCAGGATGTTTTTCGGGCTCGCGTCGTCGGAGTCGTGGTGCGTGCCGGGCAGGAGCCTGGTCTGGATCCGGACATAGTCCCCGCCCAGAAGCCGGCGGAGGCTTTCGCGCATCAGCTGCCCCGGTCCCTCGAGCACCATGGAGAAGTCCCGCTCCGGACCCCGGGCCTCGGCTTTGTTGCGGGTCTGTTCCGAGCTCAGCAGCAACCCCGATGATCTCTCGCTGGTGCCGGTTCCCAGCGAGACCAGCAGCGCGCCGTCGTCGGCCGCTTGAAGCGTCCGGCCCAGCGAATACGCAACCAGCGCAGGGTCATCGGCGGCCAGCCCGCCGTCCACCAGTTCCCGGGCCGTGCCGCCCGGATCGGTATAATCGACGGCGGGAAAGTACTTCGGCAGGGACGATGTCGCGCGGGCTGCAAGCGCCATATCCGCATCCCCGAGCTGTGACTGGTCCAGCCCGCCGCCGGTGAAGTGCAGTGCCTGGGTGTGGGCCAAATCGCACGTCACAACGCCCACGGGACGGTATGCCTCGGACAGTTTCGCGTTTCCCATGACCTGGTGCAGGAATTCCTGCAGCGGTGCTGCGGAATAGGCGGCCGTTCCCGGCGCCTGTGCCGGATGTTTCGCGTGGTGGCCGCGGGGGAATATCTTCTTTACGCTGCCCAGGTCCAGATGCCGCAGCTCGGCGGCACTGTAGGGAGCGCCGCCGTCGCGCGGGCAGGTCAGGGCCAGGGCGATCATTCCGCCGACGGAGGTTCCCACAATGAGGTCAAACAGGTCAGCGGTGCGCTTCCCGGACCGCTTTTCCAGGTGCGTCAGCCAGATGACCGGGATGATGCCGCGGACACCGCCGCCGTCGATCGAGAGTATGCGCAGCATGGGGGCTCCTGAGGGGTGCGGTGCAGTGCCAAGGTGGCCTTAACGCTTGCCGCGGGGGCGGGCAGGGTCAAGGCTGTCTTGCGGCTGGGCCTGCCCCGGCTCTGTTTTTGCGCGTGAGGTTCTAGGTGAACCGGTGCACGGCCAGTTCGGAGGCCGGTTCAAAACCGAGCCGGGCATAGAAATCCGCGGATTCGGGCGAGGGCGCCAGCACCATCCGGACTGCTCCGAGATCCCGGGCAAAGGCAATGGCCGCCTGCATCAGCCCGGTGCCGACGCCGGCACTGCGGTGTACGGGCAGCACGTAAGCATTGCCCAGGTACACCCAACAGGAGGGCCCTTTACCCGGCTTGGGCATTCGCTCGAAGATCAGCAGGTTCACCATGCCGATCAGTTCCCCGTCCTCCTCAGCCACGAAGAATTCACGGGGATTCCCTTCCGCCCAGTGCCGGAAGTCTTCGACAAAACCATCCGGCGGTCCGTCTCCTGCTGTGAGCTCCGGGGCTGGGGCGCGTTCCTGCTCTGCACTCCAGACCGCGCGGAGCCTGGCCAGCTGCGGCACATCTGCAGGGTTCCCCTGACGAACTGTGTACATCGTGGCAGGCTACCAAACCTGCCCTGCCGACGGTCTTCGTGGCTTGGCGGTGCGTTGTGTGGCAGGGTGTCGGCATGGACGAATTGATGGTTATGGGTAAGGATTCCGCTGCGGTTCATTCCTATGTTGCCCGCCCGGAGGGAACTCCGCGGGGCGGCGTCATTGTCATTCATGAAGCGTGGGGGCTGGTCAGCCAGATCCGCAGTGTGGCGGATCGGTTTGCCGCACAGGGCTACCTGGCTGTCGCCCCGGATTTGCTGGGCGAACACGGCATCACCGATGATGTCGCCACTGAACTCGGTGAGCAGCTCTTCAATCCGGATCCTGAGCAGCGCCACGCCGCGCAGCCAAAGCTGCGGGAACTGATGTCGCCGTTCCGCTCCCCCGACTTCTCAGCCCAGGCTTCGGCACGGGTGCAGTCCTGTTTTGAATTCCTGGAGTCGGCCGAGGGCGTGAACGGGCGGATCGGCGTCGTCGGCTTCTGCATGGGAGGAACCTTTGCCCTCTCCCTCGCCGTCCAGGAAGCGCGGCTCAAGGCCTGCGTCTCCTTCTACGGCCGGGCCGACTTCTCGGTTCCCGAGCTCTCAACCGTCACGTGCCCGGTTCTGGCCTTTTACGGTGATCAGGACACCGGTTTGGTGGACAAGCTTCCCGATTTGGGAGCTGCCATGACCGACGCGGGCATCGATTTCACGGCGGAGGTGTATCCCGGCACCGGACACGCTTTCTTCAACGACACCAACCGGTTTGCCTACGACAAGGATGCCGCTGACGACGCCTGGCGGCTCACGCTGGAGTTCCTGGCTAAAACGCTGGCCTAGCTCCGTCTCGACTGTCCAAGGGGGCCGATCAGCGCCAGTAGTTGTTGGCGGCCGCGATCGTTGCAAACTCGGTGGCAACCACGTGGCCGGCTGCAATGAGGCCTTCAGGGTTGTTCGCGTACGCGTCGCGGATGATTTCCTGCACATGATCGTCGGGCTGGATCGCTAAGGAGGTCTGCAGGGCCAAGCTGAGGGCCAGCCTGCGGCCGTCCTCCGGGCTTGCGCAAATCAGGGTGTTGTTGGGAACGAGCTCCATGGTGTCCGTCCTCTCAGGGTGGGCGCGGTGTCCGCGGACCCGCTGCTGCTGCTACTGCTGGCGAGCTGTGCTGTCTGTCCCAGTGTGTGCGCTTTCAGCGGGCCGAAACAAGGAGCGCTACACCCAAAGCGGAAGGGGTCGGCTCAGGTTCCACGCACACTGCATTAAACGACGACGGCGCCGCCCGGACCGTGGAAGCGGTCCGGCGCGGCGCCGTCGTGCGTTGTTCTCTGCTGTTCTCCGGAAGGAGAGGTGCTGCCTTAGAGCTTGGAGGCAACCAGACCGGTCAGGTCGACCAGGCGGTTGGAGTAGCCCCACTCGTTGTCGTACCAGCCGACGATCTTGACCTGGTTGCCCATGACGCGGGTCAGACCGGAGTCGAAGATGCAGGAGGACGGGTCGCCCACGATGTCCGAGGAAACGATGGGATCCTCGGTGTACGTGAGGATGCCGGCCCAGCGCGGGTCCTGTGCAGCCTTGGCGTAGGCGGCGTTGATTTCCTCGACCGTGGCTTCCTTTTCCAGCGTGACCGTCAGGTCGGTGACGGAGCCGGTGGGGACGGGAACGCGGATGGCGAAGCCGTCCAGCTTGCCCTTCAGCTCCGGCAGGACCAGGCCAATGGCCTTGGCTGCACCGGTGGAGGTGGGCACCATGTTCAGGGCTGCGGCGCGGGCGCGGCGCAGATCCTTGTGCGGGCCGTCCTGCAGGTTCTGGTCTGCCGTGTAGGCGTGAACCGTGGTCATCAGGCCCTTTTCGATGCCGAAGGCGTCGTTGAGGACCTTGGCCAGCGGGCCCAGGCAGTTGGTGGTGCAGGAAGCGTTGGAGATGATGTTGTGCTTGGCGGGATCGTAGTCGCCGTCGTTGACGCCCATCACCACGGTGAACGCGTCACCGGAGGCGGGTGCGGAGACCAGGACCTTCTTGGCGCCGGCGGTGATGTGCTTCTGTGCGTCCTCGGCCTTGGTGAAGAAACCGGTGGACTCGATGACGATGTCAACGCCGAGCTCACCCCAGGGCAGGTTCGCGGGATCGCGCTCAGCCAGGACCTTGATGGTGGATCCGCCCACTACCAGGTTGCCTTCTTCGACGGAGACCTTTTCGCTCAGGCGTCCGGCAACGGAATCGTACTTCAGCAGGTGCGCCAGCTGGGCGGGATCGCCGAGGTCGTTTACTGCAACAACCTCAAAGCCTTCTCCGTGCTCCAGTGCTGCTCGCAGGAAATTGCGGCCAATGCGACCAAAACCGTTAATTCCGACTCGTACCGTCATGGGGGGCCTCCTCAGGCTCGTCAGGATTAGATTTAGAAACTAAATTTATTACCTCCTACAATTATGCTGTTATCACCGCCACACGTCAAAGGCAGCCCAATGGACCCCTCGGCCAACACACCCCAACTTCTGCGCCGCACCAACCTTCGGGCGGTGCTCGAGGTGCTGCGTTCCACGCCCTCGGCAACGGGCACCGACCTGATCGAGGCCACGGGGCTGACGCGCGCCACCGTCATCGCAGTTTGTGATGACCTGATCAGCCGCGGCTGGGCGCGGGAGACGGTGCCTCCCCGGCCCGAAGGCCAGAAGGGTCGGCCCGCGCGGCGCTTCGAATTCAACGAAAACGCCGGCTACGTCCTGGGGCTCGACGTCGGCATCGCCACCGTCCGGGTTCTGGTTGCGGACCTGGCCGGAACCGTCGTCGGCGGCTTCGAAGCGCGCTTCCCCCGCCATGGCGGTGAACCGGCTGAACGACGCCGGGTGCTCACCAACGCGGTTGACGCCGCACTCGGCGACGCCGGCATCACGTCCGCTGCGGTGCTCTGCCTCGGAACGGGCATCGCGGCACAGGTGTCCGGGGACGGTACCCTCGCCCCGGGACAGGCAACAGCACCCATGTTTGAACTGGGGCTCCAGAAGGAGTTCGGTGAAGTCAGGGGGTGGCCGATGCTGGTGGAGAACGACGCCAAGCTTGCCGCTTTGGCGGAACGCTGGTGCGGTGTGGGTTCCGGCGAAAAGAACCTAGCCGTCATCCTTGCCGGCGAGCGCCTGGGAAGCGGCATTATTGATGCCGGACGGCTGCTGCACGGCTCCCGCGGCGGGACCGGAGCCATGGGCGGGCTGGAACTCGTGGCGGGCGTGGGCAATGAGGACGGCATCGCCAAACTCGCCCGCGTCTGGGGCAGCGCGGCCCTGAAGGCCGGCCACAGCGGCCGGATCCGGGAGCTGGTGGGACCAAAGACCAACCGTGCTTCCGCCCGGTACGTTTTTGAGGCCGCTGCGGACGGTGATCCCGTGGCAGAAGAAATCCTGGAGCGGATTGCCCAGCGGATGGCGCGGGTGCTGGCCCTGGTTTCTTCGTTCTTTGATCCCCGGCTGATCGTCATTGGCGGCGCCGTAGCGGCGTCTGCCGAGGCACTGCTGCCGGCCATGACGCGCGAACTTGCCGGCTATGTGTCGGATCCGCCCAGGTTGGCCGTTTCAAACATGGGCAAGCTGCTGGTTCCCACCGGCGCCCTGCGCCTGGCGCTGGACCATGTGGAGGAGCATCTGCTGGAGCTGGTGCCGCAGGTCCGCCGTCCCAACTGAGTAACGCGGAGCGGTGAAGGATTCACAGTTCATGTTGTTCTCGGCCGATTCGCGCCCCGCGACGCTCCACGTGCGTCGAGGCGGCGGACGGACTCCCGCACAGCGCCGTGCAGCATGATCTCCAGATCGCCGACCACATGATAGGGGTGTTCAACCATGCCGTCCGCGACCCACCGCAGCACCACGGCGAGCACGGCCGAGGTGTAGAAGTCGACCACCAGGATGCGGTCTTGAGGACGCTTCGGCCCGCCGCCGTCCCGGTCCATCACTGCTTCAGTGACGGGGCGCATCTGCGAAAACAGGAACCGCTCGAGCCCGGGCTGCCCCACTCCGTCGAGCACCCCGAGAGTCGATGAGCGGTTGTCACGCAGGTACCGCATCAACCAGACCAGTCCGTCGGCCCATCCCACCTCAGCGGCGAAGGTCCGGACCCGGCGGGCGACCTCAGTCTCAAACACCCAGACCGCCAGATGCCGCACGTCGGGGAAGTGGTAGTAGAACGCCTGTCGCGTCAGCCCACAGTCGCGCGTCAGCTGCGTGACCGTCACCTTATCGAGCGGCTCGGTGCGCAGCCGAGCCTTGAGAGCGGCCGCCAGAGCCGCCCGCGCGTCCGCATGACGCTGCGCTTCGGTGCCCCCATGGGTCATGCCTGAAGGTACCACCGGGCGTTTTTGGACACATCGGTCCAAGTGTCTAATGACCCGTGGTACTTGCGTTTTTACCTTTAAAACCGAAGGCATTTATACACCGGGCTGCTAAGGAGAGGTCCCTAGATGTTCTTGTACGAATCGATTCCCTGGTATTCCTGGGCGATGTTCGGCGTCGTCCTGGTTGCCCTCATTGCGCTTAACGAAGTGACGCGGCGCTGGAAGTGGGCCGGCCTGGCCTTCTTCGTGGCGCTGCCCGTCCTCCTGACCGTTTTTGTGTGGCCCCACACAGCCGGAGAAGGGTCGTCCACCGGCACCTGGTTCCACTGGGTGAAGGTGTACTCGGCACTCCTCGGATGCCTGGGCTTCATGCTCATCCGGTACGTCCCGCGTCTGGCGAAGAACCGCTGGATGCTGATGTTCCCAGCACTGATCCTGGCGATCAACATCGCCGAAGCGGTCATCCGCGACTTCGAGGTGGCGGGCCTGCAGGGCATGCACGACGGCGTCTTCATGGTCGGCGGTCCGTGGAACTACATGAACGCCATCGCCGGCATCCTGAATCTGCTCACCATCTGCGGCTGGACGGGCATCATCGTCTCCCGCGACAAGTCCAAGGACATGATCTGGCCGGACATGATGTGGTTCTGGATCATCGCGTACGACCTGTGGAACTTCGCCTACGTCTATAACTGCGTCGGTGACCACTCGTTCTACGCCGGTGCGGCGCTGCTCATCTCCTGCACGATCCCCGCGTTCTTCCTCAAGAAGGGTGCGTGGCTGCAGCACCGCGCCCACACGCTGGCGCTGTGGATGATGTTCACGATGGCGGTCCCAACGTTCGTGAGCACGTCGCCGTTCGCCGTCGAATCCTCGCACAACCCGACCGCGCTGTTCCTCGTGTCGGCCATCTCACTGGCGGCCAACATCGCCGTCGCTGTCTACCAGGTGTTCACCATCGTCAAGCGGCACCGCAACCCGCTGCGCGACGAGCTGTACACCCACCTGCCTCAGTACCAGGAGGTGCGCGACGCGAACCTCCCCGGCGAGTCCCCGGCTGCCCTGCCTGGGTCCCCGGAATCGGGCCGGCCGGTTACCGTCTAATCCGGCCAGGCGCCGGCAGGGCATAAAAAAGCCGCTCCTCCTCAGCATTACATCTGAGGAGGAGCGGCTTTTTTAAGTGGAGCCCCCTGCCGGATTCGAACCGGCGACCCCCTGTTTACAAGACAGGTGCTCTGGCCAGCTGAGCTAAGGGGGCGGCGCCGGCCAAAGCCGGCAACCGCCGTCGTCGTGCTTGAAAAAGGCAAACACGGCAACTGCGCTAGACAAGGTTAACCCAGAGCGCCCGTTCCCGCGAAACCCGCAAGGGGCGACGCGGGAAACGGGCGCACCGGAGAACCGGAAAATGGTTACTTGTTGGCTGCGATTGCGCCCTCAACGGCGGCGGTGAAATCGTTCGCGTTGGTCTCGGCACCGTTGACGTACACGGTGGGGGTTCCGCCAACATAGTCGACGCGGGCCAGGCGGTCCGTGTACTTCACGAAGGCACGGAAGCCGTCATTCTTGATGCAGTCAGCGGCCTCGCCGGCACCCACGGAATCGGCCATGTCAGCCAATTCCGCGTTCTTCATTTCGCCCTGCTCGTAGTGGCCGAAGATTGCAGTCATGAAATCCCAGTAGGACTCAGGATTGGTGTCCGCGACGCAGGCGGCGGCGTTAGCGCCCCGGGAAGAATAATTGGTCGGTGAACCGCGGTCCAGGAAAGCGACCGTCCGGTACTGGAAGGTGACGTCGCCGGCATCCAGCCACGAAGCGATCTGGGAGTTGTAGGCAGCCTCAAATTCTGCACAGTGAACACAGTTCACATCCACGTACACCACAATGGGCACCGGCTGGCCTGCCTCGGCGGGAGCAATGCCCGGGGGAACCGGGGCGTCATCCTTGTTCTCGGTCGGCGCGTCCGGCAGCGACGCGACGTCCACATCGAACGGTTCCTCGGGCTGCAGCGAGTCGGTGGAAGTCACCGTGATGCCGCCGTACTGGTTGGCGTTGGCCGGAGACGTACCGGTTTCCGCCTCAGCACCGTTGCCGCTGCGGATGGAATTAATCACGATCAGCGCAACGATCACGATGATGGCCACCACGGCAACCACCACACCCCAGCGGATCAGGAGCTTGTTGCGCCGCTCCTTTTTCTTCTGGGCTTCACGCAGGGCGCGCGCCTGGTCACGCGCAGCAGCCGTACGATCAGCTTTGCTGGGCTTGGGGTTCCGCTCAGTCATAGTTCCTCATGTCTCTCTCGCACCTGCCCGTTTGGGCATGCGGCCGGCAGGCAACAGTTTAGGCCAACGAGTGTGCAGGCCCTTACTTGCAACGGCTTCAGCGGGCACAAAGTTTCCGGCCTTGGATAGAGTGGCCTAAACACTTAAGCCAACAAGGGGTCCATATCGTGAACGCTGCTGCCGCCGATTCCGCAGAAAATGCCAGGGACGGGTATGGCGCTTTCGACTTCATCGTAGTTTCCAACCGTCTTCCGGTGGACCGGGTAAGCACCGAGAAAGGCGAAAGCTGGCGGCGCTCCCCGGGCGGGCTGGTGACAGCACTGGCCCCGGTCATGGCCAAGGCCGACGGCGCCTGGGTGGGCTGGCACGGAGCTCCGGACGAGGAACTGGAGGAGTTCGATCATGACAACATGCATCTGCTCCCGGTCCCCTTGAGCGCCTCCGAGGTGGAGCTGTACTACGAGGGCTTTTCCAACGCCACCCTCTGGCCGCTTTACCACGACGTGATTGCGCCGCCGGAGTTCCACCGCACCTGGTGGGACTCCTACCGGACGGTGAACCGCCGTTTCGCCGACGCCGCAGCCACCATGGCAGCGAAGGGCGCCACGGTGTGGGTCCAGGATTACCAGCTGCAGCTGGTTCCGCAGATGCTGCGCAAGGACCGGCCGGACCTGAAAATCGGCTTCTTCAACCACATTCCCTTCCCGCCGCTGGAGATCTTCGCCCAGCTGCCGTGGCGCCGCAACATCATTGAGGGCCTGCTCGGTGCGGACCTGATCGGCTTCCAGCGTCCCTCCGACGCCAGCAACTTCCTGCGCTGCGTCCGCCGCTTTGCCGGCCACACGGTCCGGCAGCAGCAGGTGCACGTCACCAACGACGACGGCGTCTCCTACGTTTCGCGGGCCGAGGCCTTTCCGATCTCCATTGACGTGGACCAAATCACCGAGCTGGCCAAGCGCGAGGACATCATCGAGCGGTCCAAGCAGATCCGCCGGGAGCTGGGAGATCCCAAGACCATCCTGCTCGGGGTGGACCGGCTGGACTACACCAAAGGCATCAGCCACCGGCTCAAGGCCTACGGCGAGCTCCTGGAGGACGGCAAGCTCAACGTCGAGGATGCCTCCCTGATCCAGGTGGCCAGCCCCAGCCGGGAGCGCGTGGAACAGTACCGGCTCCTGCGCGAAGAAGTTGAAGGCACCGTCGGCCGAATCAACGGCACATACGACACCATGGGCAACACGGCCATCCGCTACCTGCACCACAGCTACCCGGTGGAGGAAATGGTGGCCCTGTACCTGGCGGCCGACGTCATGCTGGTCACAGCCCTGCGGGACGGCATGAATCTGGTGGCCAAGGAGTACGTGGCCGCCCGCATCAACAACACCGGTGCCCTTGTGCTCAGCGAATTCGCCGGCGCCGCGGACCAGCTGCGCCAAGCCATTCTGATGAACCCGCATGACATCGACGGGCTCAAGGACTCCATCCTGTCAGCGATCAATATGCCGGACCGCGAAGCCCAGCGCCGCATGCGCCTGATGCGCCGGCAGGTCCTGCAGAACGACGTTGAGCGCTGGTCCAAAAACTTCCTCAACGCCCTGCAGCAGGTGGAGCCGGAGGCCGCCCGGTGAGCAATCTTCCCGAGGGGCTTGCAGAAGCACTGGCCCGGCTGGCCTCATCCGAAACGCTGCTGGTCGCGCTGGACTTTGACGGCACGCTGGCTCCGCTGGTGGAACATGCCGATGACGCCCGCCCGCTGCCGGCATCCGCTGCGGCGGTCGCCGCCCTGGGGGCCCTCCCCGGAACCTTCACGGCGCTCATCTCCGGACGTGCCCTGGACAGCCTGCGCCGGACAGCCTCCCCCGAGCCGGAGACCATGCTGATCGGCAGTCACGGCGCGGAGGCATGGACCGGGCCCAATGCGCAGCCGCTTCGGCTGACCCCGGAGCAGGCAAGCCTGCTGGCCCGCGCACGGCAGGCAGTGGAAACCGTGACCAGCGCCCACCCGGGCACCTGGCTGGAAGAAAAGCCGGCCGGCGTCGTGCTCCATACCCGCAGTGCGCCCGATGACGTGGCATCCGCCGCGACCGATGCCGGCCGGCGCGGTCTCGGAGCCCTCGACGGCGTACAGGTCACCGATGGGAAGCGGGTACTGGAAGCGTCCGTGGTGCACACAAACAAGGGCGAGGGCATCCGCGCACTGCGCGAACTCACCGGAGCTCAGGGAGTGCTCTTTGCCGGGGACGATGTGACTGACGAGCATGGCTTCGCCGCCCTGCAGCCGGCGGATGTGGGCATCAAAATCGGGGCCGGAGAAAGCCGTGCCGCCTTCCGGGTTGAGTCACCGGAGGCCTTCACCGAGGTCCTGGAAACACTGCTGGAACTGCGGCGCGGACACAGATAGCCTGCACGGTCCGCGGGTATGGCATACTGACCCTGTGACCGCGGCCACAACCGCTGCCACCCGTTCTTTAACTCAATAGCACTTCACAACGGATCGTCGGGCACGTACCTGCCCGTGAAGGAGAAATATCATGGCAACGGTAACGTTTGACCAGGCCACACGCCTGTACCCGGGCACTGAGCGCCCCGCAGTGGATAACCTCACCTTGGAGATCGCCGACGGCGAATTCCTGGTCCTGGTTGGCCCCTCCGGCTGCGGAAAGTCCACCTCGCTGCGCATGCTCGCCGGACTCGAAGACGTCAACTCCGGGCGCATCCTCATCGGCGACCGCGACGTCACGGATGTTCCGCCCAAAGACCGTGACATTGCCATGGTTTTCCAGAACTACGCTCTCTACCCGCACATGTCCGTGGCGGACAACATGGGCTTCGCCCTGAAGATTGCCGGCGTCGGCAAGGAAGAGCGGATGGAACGCGTCCGCGACGCCGCCAAGCTGCTGGACCTTGAGGATTACCTGGACCGCAAGCCGAAGGCACTTTCCGGCGGTCAGCGCCAGCGTGTCGCCATGGGCCGTGCGATCGTCCGTAACCCCCAGGTCTTCCTGATGGATGAGCCGCTGTCCAACCTGGATGCGAAGCTGCGCGTGCAGACCCGCACCCAGATTGCGTCCCTGACCCGGCGCCTGGGCGTCACCACCGTGTACGTCACGCACGACCAGGTTGAGGCCATGACCATGGGTGACCGCGTTGCGGTGCTCAAGGATGGAATCCTGCAGCAGGTGGACACCCCGCGCAACCTGTATGACCACCCCAAGAACGTCTTCGTCGCCGGCTTCATTGGTTCTCCGGCCATGAACCTGCTGGAACTGCCCGTAGTGGACGGCGGTGTGGCATTTGGCGGCGCCATCTACCCGGTATCCAGCTCGGTGCTGGGCCAGGCTGCCGGCAACACGGTCACCGTTGGTGTCCGCCCCGAAGACCTGGAACTGGTGGATTCCTCCGGCTCCGGCCTGAAGGTGGAAGTTGACGTGGTGGAGGAGCTCGGCGCCGATGCTTACGTCTACGGCCACACCACGCTGGACGGAACTGATCGGGACATGGTTGTCCGCGTCGACGGCCGCCGTCCCCCGATGAAGGGCGACACCCTGTATGTGCGCCCGCAGCAGGGCCACGTACACCTGTTTGACACCAGCAACGGCGAGCGTCTGGCCGATCAGGCCTAAACCTCTCCGCTGATATGCGGTGGCTCCTGCACCTGTTCTAGACTCGTGTATGGGGCCACCGCATTGGTGTTTAACTCAGTAATGTCTTCCAGACAGAACGTTCACCCAAAGGCATGTGCTTATGACCGAACCCGCAGGCGCCCAGTGGCGAGATGAACCAACGGACTATGGGCAGACGGGCAAACTGCCGCGCCTGAGGACTGCTTCGCCGGAAAAAGCCCTCGCGTCGCTGAACATTACGGCAGCGTCCATGGATCCGGCACTGCTGGATCTTCCCTGGCACCTGCCGCTGGAGGAGTGGCCCAAGGAGAATCTTGCTGCTCTGCCCCGCGGCATTTCCCGCCACGTCGTCCGCTTTGCCCGGATGGGCGACGAGCTGATCGCCATCAAGGAAACCAGCGAGCATGTAGCCCGGCAGGAATACCACATGCTGCGCAAGCTGCGCCGGCTCAATGTCCCCAGCGTGGCGCCGGTGGCCGTGATCACCGGCCGTTTCGATGCGGAAGGCAATGAGCTGCAGCCCGTGCTGGTCACTAAGCACCTGCGCTTTTCACTGCCGTACCGCGCCGTCTTTTCCCAGACCCTCCGCCAGGTGACACTGACCCGCCTTATCGATGCCCAGGCCCTTCTCTTGGTGCGCCTGCACCTGGCCGGGTTCTACTGGGGCGATGTTTCCCTTTCCAACACACTTTTCCGGCGCGATGCCGGAGCTTTTGCCGCATATCTGGTGGACGCCGAAACCGGAGAACTCTATCCCGAGCTCTCCCGCGGGCAGCGTGAGTATGACCTGGAAATTGCGCGGGTGAACATCGCCGGAGAACTGATGGACCTCGCCGAGGGCGGCCTGATCGAGGACACCGTTGATCCACTCGCCACCAGCGAGCGGATCATGGACAGCTACCGGAACCTCTGGGCTGAGCTGACGGAAAAGGAATCCTTCGAACTGGGCGAACGCTGGCGCGTCAATGCCCGTATCCGGCGCCTGAATGACCTGGGTTTCGACGTCGACGAACTCACCATCAAGACCACCGCCGACGGCACCCAGGTGCAGCTGCAGCCCAAGGTGGTCGACGCCGGCCACCACCAGCGCCGCCTGCTGCGGCTGACGGGTTTGGATGCACAGGAAAACCAGGCCCGGCGCCTGCTCAATGACATGGACTCCTACCGGGCGGACAACAACCCCGACCTGGAAGAGGAGCTCAGCGCACACCTGTGGGTCACCCAGGTCTTCGAGCCGATCGTGAAGTCCGTGCCGCGTGAATTGGGCAGCAAGCTGGAACAGGCAGAAGTGGTGCACGAGGTACTCGAGCACCGGTGGTACATGTCGGAGAAGGAGAACCGGAACGTCCCCATGGCTGAAGCAGTTCAGTCCTATATGGACACGGTGCTCCGCCACCGCCGGGACGAGGCGGCGATTCTGCTCAGCACCGACACCCGCACCATGAACATTCTGGAAGCCGGCGGTTCCCCGGATCAGATGGCCGACGGCTAGCCCCGGACTGCACTGAAAACCCGCTCCCGCCTGTGGTGCAGTTCATGGCAGCAGGCCAGCCGTTCCGCTTTAATTGCTTTGATGGAATTGATTAAAGACCTTCCCGAGACAGGAGGAAGCTCGTCAAACATGACCACATCAGCAGTTTCCCGCTTACCAGGAGGGGTACTCCAGACCGTACCCGTCCATGACGGACAGCCCGGCAAGGAGTGGTGGCGGTCCTCGGTGATTTACCAGATCTATCCGCGGTCCTTCCGCGATCTGCGCGGAGACGGCGTCGGCGACCTCCCTGGCATCACCGAAGAAATTCCTGCCCTTGCAGAACTGGCGATCGACGCCATCTGGCTCTCGCCGTTCTACCGCTCCCCCCAGAAGGACGCCGGCTACGACGTCGCCGACTATTGCGCCGTCGACCCGATTTTCGGCACCCTGGATGACTTCGACGCCCTCGTGGCCAAGGCCGGAGAGTACGGGATCCGTGTCATCGTGGATCTGGTGCCAAACCATTGCTCCGACCAGCATCCCCTTTTCCAGGACGCACTCGCTTCGGCCCCGGGATCCCCGGCCCGCGACATGTTCATTTTTCGCGATGGCACCGGCGAGCACGGTGAATTGCCGCCAAACAACTGGCAGTCCCACTTTGGCGGTCCGGCCTGGACCCGTGTCACCAACCCGGACGGCACCCCCGGCCAGTGGTACCTGCACCTCTTCGATACTTCCCAGCCTGACTTCAACTGGGACAACCCTGCCGTCCGGAGGGAGTTCGAGCGCATTCTGCGCTTCTGGCTGGACCGCGGCGTGGGCGGCTTCCGGGTGGACGTGGCGCATGCACTGATCAAGAAATCAGGGCTGCCGGACTGGGGCGGGCAGGCCGACGGCGCCTCCTCGGAGGGCTTCCCGGGCTACGAAGCCCCCATGTTCGGCCAGGCGGAAATCCACGATATCTTCCGGTCCTGGCGGAAGCTCCTTGATGAGTACGACGGCGACCGGGTGCTCTGCGCCGAAGCGAACGTGGATCCGCTGGACCGGTTGACGGACTGGGTTCGCTCAGACGAGATGCAGCAGGCCTTCAACTTCGCCTTCCTCACGCATCCCTGGGATGCCCCCAAACTGCGGGAG
This sequence comes from Arthrobacter sp. NPDC097144, assembly GCF_044762205.1. Taxonomy (NCBI): domain Bacteria; kingdom Bacillati; phylum Actinomycetota; class Actinomycetes; order Micrococcales; family Micrococcaceae; genus Arthrobacter; species Arthrobacter sp. NPDC097144. The sequence continues at coordinate 161,760 of NZ_JBIWDW010000009.1, forward strand.
ATCATAGATTCTTCGCTGAAGGCTTTCGACAAGGTGGGGGCTCCCACCACCTGGGTGCTGTCCAATCACGACGTCGTCCGGCATGTGTCCCGCTTTGGGCTGGAGGCCAACACCCTGCGCAGCGGAGACGGCATCGGGCCTCTCGATACCCAGCCGCAGTATCAGCTGGGTGCGGCGAGGGCTCGGGCAGCGACTCTGTTGATGCTCGCCCTGCCCGGCGGGGTGTACCTCTACCAAGGTGAGGAGCTCGGGCTGCCCGACCACACCCTAATGGCAGATGAATTCCGGCAGGATCCGACGTATCACCGCACGGCAGGGCTGCGCGTGGGCCGCGATGGCAGCCGCGTACCTCTGCCGTGGAAGGTCAGCGAACCGTCCTTCGGGTTCAGCAGCGCCGGAAAAACCTGGCTGCCGCAACCCGGTTATTGGGGCCGGCACGCTCGCGATATCCAGCGAAGCGATCAGTTCTCGTCGCTGAACATGTACCGCAAAGCCCTGGACCTAAGGCGTGAACTTGGGCTGGGTGCCGGAACCCTGGCCTGGTGGCCCGACCATGACGCCGAGGGCCTGGTGGCCTTCGTCAACAACAACGTCCTGGTTGCCATGAACATGGGCGATGACCCGGTGCAGCTCCCGGAACTTCCCGTCCTGGCCACCAGCTCGGCGTCCGCCCTTGAAGGGACGAAGATCCGCCCCAACAGCACGGTCTGGCTTCAGCTGCCGGCTAGCGCGTAAGAATAGCCTTTCCGGGATTGAGAATCCCTGCAGGATCAAAGGCAGCCTTGATGCGCCGCTGCAGGTCCAGCACTTCTTCCTGCTGTTCCTGCGCGAGCCAGCGAAGCTTGAACTGGCCCACTCCGTGTTCGCCGGTGATGGTGCCGCCCATCGCCAGGGCGACGGCAATGGATTCATCGAGGGCAGCGTCCAGCCGTTGAACGGCGGCGCTGCCCTCAGCCTTGTCCACCCAGAAGGTCGGGTGCAGGTTGCCGTCCCCGGCATGTGCCACCACTTTCAGCCGGACCCGGTGCCGGCGCGCCATGGAGTTGAGTTCAGCTATGTAGGACACCAGCCGCGACCGCGGCACTGCTACGTCCTCCCCCACCCGATGTTCGGTGTGGACAGCGTCTCCGCGGCTGTGGCGGCGCAGGTTCACCATCTCCACTGCTTCATCGGAACCTTCCACGGTGACCAGCCCGCCGGCGGAGGTGAGGACCGAACGGACAACGTCCGCCTCGGCGTCTGCCCCGTATCCGTCAGTTTGGACCAGCAGCAGTGCCGCGCCGCGGGAGCGCAGGAGAGAACCATGGGCGGCGTCCAGCGCCACCATGGTCTCGGCGTCGAGCAGCTCCATGATGGCCGGCTGTACACGGGCACGGCCAACCGCCAGCACACCTGCTGCCGCGCTTTCAATGTCCGGGAAGAAGCCGGCGAGCGTGCATACTTTGACGGGCAGGTAGCGCAGCCGTACGGTAATTCCGACGACGATGCCCAGGGTTCCTTCCGAGCCGGTAAAAAGCCCGGTCAAGTCGTATCCCGCCACTCCCTTGAAGGTCTGGTGTCCGGTGCTGATAAGTGTGCCGTCAGCGAGCACGACGTCGAGGGCCAGCACAGAGTCCCGGGTCACCCCGTATTTGGCGCACCGTAGCCCGCCGGCGTTGGTCGCCACGTTTCCGCCAACGGTGGACATCCGGTAGCTCGCCGGGTCAGGTGCGTACATCAAGCCGAACTCGGCAGCGGCATTGTTGAGATCCGCATTGATGACGCCGGGCTCCACCTTGGCCAGCTCGTCCTCGGGCCGGATGTCGAGGATCCGGTTCATTCGTTCCAGACTGAGCACAATGCTGCCTGCGGTGGCGTGTGCGCCTCCGGAAACACCCGTCCCGGCGCCGCGCGGAACCACTGCGGTTCCGGTGCGCGAGGCCCAGCGCAGGACCTGCTGCACTTCGCTGACGCTCCGTGGCCACACAACGGCCAGCGGATTGACGTACTCCAGCACAGGCCCCTGATCGGTTCCGTAGGCCGCCAACACCTCGTCTGAGGTTTGCACCTCAATGTCTGGCAGGGAGCGGGCAAGGTCCAGGAGCGTGTCGGGGGTCATATGAGGATGCTACCGGGCACCCATGAAACGTGCGTAACGGTCAAGGATCTGCGGCCAGGCAACCGCGAATTTCCCTGCCGTTTCCTCCGCTTCCGGAACCGCGGCGAATCCGGAATGCTGCACGGTGACACTGGTGGTTGCAGCGTCCACCGGCTCGAAGCGGATACGGACTTCGGTGGGAGCCTGCGGGCTGTGGCCGCGCACCCAGTCCAGGACGATCTTGGAATCCTGGACCCGTTCTGCCACTGTGGCCCAAACAGCGCTCTCTCCCTCGGGACCGCTTTCCGTCAGCGCGGCTGATTCAATCTCGGGGTGTGTGCCTTCGCCAAACTCGGTAAATTCTTCCGGCCACCAGAGGTGCAGGTATTCGGTGAAGCCGTTGAACGCTTCATGCAGCTCGCGGGGCACTTGACGCTCCACGACGACGTCCGGAACGGAGGCGGAATCCTTCGCCGGCTCGGGCTGCTCAGCGTGCGAAAAAAGGGAAGAGTTCATGAACCAAGCCTAGCCCGCGGCAAGATCAGCCGGTGTTTTAGGGCGGGGCCGGTTAAACAGGAAGAGCCTGTACCAACACTGGCACAGGCTCTTCCCTCAAATATTGTCCGGCGGTGACCTAC
>NZ_JBIWDW010000010.1:0-52156 GCF_044762205.1 Arthrobacter sp. NPDC097144
GGAGTTCGGAGTCTGCCCGTGATTCGGCGCCATATCTGTTGATCCCCGGCTCCCAGAGTCTCGGACTCTGTGAGTTCCTGACTCAGTGAGTTCTTGGAGTCTGTACTTATCGCAGCACACTGTAAGCGCCGGCCCGGATTTAGTGGTCACGAACCGACAAGTCAGCTCACAGAGTCTGTGACTCCGAGTATTCGTGACTCTGGCACTTGGAGAACCGACTTACAGACTCTGCGTGTCACGGACTGAAATCCCATCAAAATCAGTAAACGGCTGATAGCTTGGTTCAATCGCATGCCGGCGACCACGGGATTAGCAGTTCCCATCTTTTGTGAACCCCGCTCAGTTCGAGCGTGAACCTATCCTTCGTTGTCGGTGCCCAGCAGCTCAATGACAGAAGGAAGCATCAATGAGGGTCGTCGCCGTCATCAACCAAAAAGGTGGTGCGGGTAAGTCCACCACGGTGATGAATCTGGGCGCCGTTGCGGCGGAGCATTCCAAAGTCCTCGTCGTTGATGTGGACCCACAAAAGTCCGTGACTACCTGGGCTGAAACCGCAGACCAGCTTCCAGAGAGTAAGCAGCTGCCCTTCGACGTCGTAAGTGAAACTGATCCCACTCTGCTTAAACAGATGCGTGATCTCGACTACGACACGATCTACGTTGATACTCCGGGGAATCTAGACAACGCAGAAGTCCTGAAAGCCGTCGTAGACAACTCGGACTTTGTCCTGCTGCCCAGTGAGCCCACTGCCTTGGCCATGCTTCCTCTGATCAACACTTTTACCTCCATCGTTCAACCCAGCGGCCTGGACTATCGGATTTTGGTCACACAGGTGGATTCCCGTTCCATTAGCGACGCGACCGAGGCGCAGGAGACCCTCCGGGAGTACGGGTTGAAGGTCTGCAAGTCCTACGTCCGCTCGTACAAGATTCATGAACGCGCTCCCATGACGGGCAACGTCGTCACCACATATGAGACAAGCCGGAATGCGGAAAAGGCAGCCGGGGATTACAAGGACGTCGCCAGAGAGCTGCTGAGCATCTGGGTGAACGGGAACAGGGGATAGGGGCCATGGCCGTTAAGAGAAGCTTCAAGGACATGTTGCCACCCCTTGCCACCGCAACGGCGGCAACACCGATCCCAGCACAGCCGGAACCGCAGGTTTCGCCGCCGGCCGCGGTCCCGCCGTCTGTGAAACCAAACGGCCAGCAGGTCAGACTCCAGACCGCGGCCAAACCGGCTCCGGCTGCTGCTCCCACGCAGACTGAGGTGCAGCAAGCATCTGCTGCCAGGGGGGAGGAGGGCGTGCCTACAGCCTCGGTGCGCCCCCACTACACACAGCTTGTGCGCAAGGAACTGCGGGTTTTTCAGGACCAGGCGATGGACCTGAAAATCCTGACTATGACGATTAACAACAACAAGCTGGGCATGGGGGAGCGGATCACGGATAACACCCTGGTCCGGGTGGCCATTGACCTGCTGCTGGAGCGCAAGGCCGACCTATCGGGCACCACGGAGAGCGAACTGCGTGACTCCTTGAACCTGCCGCCGCGGTACTAGGGACGCGCTGCGTCCGTAGAAAGCCATTCCTCACTGCCATAACGCCTCAACAAATCCCTGACTCACGGACTAACAGACTCTGGCAGCCCTACCTTTAGCGGGGAAAGCCAAATCAGCCAAGGACAACTCATCGGGGGGGCCCTCAAAGTTCTCCCACGGATAGTCGTCTTCGGGCGCTGGCAGGAGTAAAACAACGTTGGCGTGGCGGGAGAGCCATTCCCGCCACTGGGCACGCTGAATCCGGTAAGTGTGGATCTGGGCTGCTACGGCCTCGAGGACCCCGAAGTATTCGGCCAGGGTGTTCAGGGAGGTTCCGGGCACCACAGACCAGCCAGTAGTCCGGGAGATTAGGTTCCAAGCTGCGAGCATGTCCAGGGCCTCGGTGACTGCGGTTCTGGATAGTCCGATGGTCCGGACGACATCCATAGTCGAGAGGGGGACCGGGGAGTTCTCCAGTGCCTCGTATACGAAGGCTGCCGGCAACCCCAGTTCCCGAAAGACCGGGCGCAGGGCATGCACTTTCCCCTTCTTCCATGGCAGCTCCTGCGCGGCCTTCAACGTGGCTTCTGGAATGGTCAGCATGTAGAGATCGCCCTTGGTGCCGCGGCCGGCTTCGAGAAGGACCACCAGGGGATCCGTCTCGGCGCGCAAGGCACGCAAATGGAAACCAACAGTGGTGTGGTCCATGCCAGTGGCCACGGCCAGGGCCCTGTCACCGAACTCAATGTGCCGGCTCGCACTCTTGTGTGCGGCTTCACCCAGAGCCCGCAGTACCATCCTCCGAGCCATACCCGCCCGGTTCTGGTACCGGGATTCCATCAGGCTCAGGGCATTCCGCCAGGAACGTATAAAACGATGCTCATTGTCGTCAGTGAGAACCGCCGAGTTACCACCACGTAAGCCCCCCGCCTGTGTGGGGGGCTCGCTTGTGGGGGATATACGGACATTATTCTTTTCATGTGGGTGATCCTGGTTTCTTTGCACGAAGCTAAGGGCTTTGCGCCAGTCCCGCTGCAGTGCCGCGGCCCGGTGGCGGGCCGGATAACGAGCGTAGAAAGAGGCTAGTCCTGGCCAAAGTCCCTGCTTCATCCGGCGTTGAACATCCGTAATTGCCAGTCCTGCGGCGGCTGCGCCGGCGATAACACCCTGGCGTGCCTCGGAGTCGGATTGGTACCGGTTTACCTCGTACAGGCCGGTGACAGCGATGCGCTGCATGGCACGGGACATCCGCAGGGTTTGTTCGACTCCGGCCGGAGCAGGAGCTTCCAATGCTGCCGGGGCTGCCTGTTCCATCCTGTAGGCGCGGGCGGCAGCGATGTCCCGGGCCAGCTCGGCTGTGAGCGCTCTCCAAACGTCTGCACTGTTCCGTCGGCGGGCGACGTCATAGGCCATGGACAGGCTCATGGCCAGCATTTGGTGTCCACCCCGCTTGTGGGGGCTGCCGGGGGTGCGCATGCAGCCGTGCAGCAGGTTCTGGTGCGGGGTCTTATCCAGGGTCCTGAACCGGGCCCCGAGAGCCTCAACAAGATCACGGGCCTCGGAGAAGCTCACACGCTGAGCCAGGGGTATGTAGAGGTGGCGGCCGCCGTTGGGGGAGTAGTCCTCAATCCAGCGGGCACCGACACTGTGCAGCAACGATTGGGCGGCCCGGACGTCGGCTTCGACCCAGTCCACTCCGGCGATGGAGGAATCAAAGTCAAGGAAGATGGCAGCGCAGGTTCCGTCCCTGCCGAAGATCCGCACGGCGGCCGGATAGGACGGCAGCCCCGGCGTCAGGTCCCGCTCGAAACGCTGCGGATAGGACCGGCCGCCGTCCTTGGACAGGCGCACGCGCGGCTGTCCGGCCAGCAGCGGAGCCAGGGATGACCAGAGCTGCGAGGGTTCATCGCGCAGCGTGGACACGCTCGACACGCTGTGACTCTGTGAGTCTGGCAGTTCGGAGGCAAGCTGATGTACGATGGTGTTATTCCCCTTTACGGAATGAAAAAGGACCGGCTCTCCCCTAACAGGAATGACGGTTACAGAAAAATCGACTTTCGGCCTGCGTCGCCGGCAAGCTTGTCAGGCGAAAGTCACATACTTCGAAGGCCCGCTATCCTGCGGGCCTTCTGTGTTTAAGCGATACGGCTGATGGGAAGTTCCTCCTGCTGCTGGTGGATTCTGTCCAAATCGGTCTTCTCGATACGCTCGGCTACAACACTGGCCACCCAGTCGCTGACGTACCTGTAGCCTTCGGCGGCAGCGATTTCACTGACAACTTCTGCTTTGTCGGTCGCCAGGCGGAAGCCAATGAGCTTACGGTCTCCCTTGGAGCGGCGCCCAACACGCTTCGGTCCTTCAGCGGTCATGATCTTGTCCTTACATATCCGGCCCCTGGGGGAGGGCTTTCAGTCCATCTCAGTCTGAACAACATCGGCTGGCCGGGTGGCCCAGGATGATCTAAAAACTGTTTCCTATACCTAAAACTATCACCGGGCCCCAGCCACCTCCCGGATTAAGGGAAAACAGAAACTCCAACGTGTCGCAAGAAGTGCTGACTGGTTTTACGAACGTCGTGCCTCTTTGAGGATTGACTCCTGACATCCACAAATGTGTACATGGGAGTACATCAGCCTGAGCAATACAGGGGGAGGCACGGATCCCTGTGAATGAGTCACCGGTTCTGATCCCGCGCCTGCTACTTGACATAAGGTAAGTTATCGGCTGCCGTTCAGATATGCTCTGCACTGCCGTAGGCCGTCTACTGATGTGTCTGCTCGAATTGCTGCTGCTCTTCCGGAAAATGCTTGTCTGATTCCTCTTCGATGAGGACCTTGATTGGCCATCGCCTCTACCGTCGCCCCGGAGCCTTGGTGCAACAGTTGCTCGGCATGAGGCGCATAGCGCAGCCCCGAATGCCGCCGGCAGCAGTGTTCCGGATTGGTCATTGCAGTCCCTGAGCCACGGCAGCAGCAGCGGCGAGCCATGCCCGCTGTGTGGCTGGCTTCAAAGCAGCGTGCCGAATGCGCCCTGCTTTGAGAGCCTGGTCGTAAGGGACAGTAACGACTTTCCGGACGAGCGGTAAGAAGCCATCAGCAATTCTGCGCGCTTCATCGCCGTCTTCGGGTTTCCACTGGGAAATGATGACCACTGCGTTCTTTGCCAGTTGTGCGGAATGTTCGTCCCTGGCTGCAAGGGTTTGTAAAGTCAGTTTCGCAGCCTCTGCACGGTCCTCCATGGTTGTCGTAGGTACGACCAGCTGATCAGTGTGAGCGATCATCGCACGCCAATTCGCAGCCCTGGCCGTGTTACCGGAATCCATGATGATCATTCGGTAATACTTCGCTGCCACGGAGTACACGGCATCCACCTCATCGGCAGAAATCTCGTGATCCCCTTCGTCATTCTCATCAGAGCGCAGAACGTCGTATTTGTCTTCGGTCTGATGGTGCACGTAGTGGGCAAGCAAGGCGTTGTGAGCCAAAGGGGAGAGCAACTGATCTTGGTCTCTTAGGAGATCCAGCACGCTCGACGCATGTGGGCCTTGCTCGGTGCGCCACCCGAGGGTGCCTTGATTTTCATTGTTGTCCCAAGCCAACACACCGCCGCCGCCATAGCGGGCAAAAACAGCAGACAGGGCTGCAACGGTCGGGGTCTTGTTGGCTCCGCCCTTGCGGTTAACCACGGCAATCGTCCGGGGACCGGGCCAATGTTGGGATACGGCGCGAATATCCGAGCGTTCGACCATTTCCAATTTGGACGGACCCACGCGCAGTCCCAGGCGGGTGAACATACCGCGGAATCCCTGGGTTGCTGGCAATACCAAAGGAGCGCTGGTAAGGAATGAGGTTTCCTTCAAGCTACGGCGGGTTGGGACTTCCGGTGCCGGTTTAGTTGGTTGAACCACTTGCAAGGGTGACGCCAGAGCTGGGGCTGGAGATTTTTCTGCACTCGGCACTATGGGGATGCTGGAGGATTCATGAACTGCTAAAGGTGCTGCTGGTGCTGGTTCTGAGACGCTGGAACCCGGCATCGTCATAGGAGTAGCCTTGCCTACCTTACTGCCCCGATGCCGCCGGCCTTTGGTCTCCGGAGCGATTTCAATGATGTTGCCCTCTGGATATACCACCAGCTCCCCGTCTCCTTCTGGTCCCTCGGTGTAGACGCGGACCGGACGGCTGAGGACCCAGGCCAGATCGGTAATGATTTTCATAGCCTCACGCCGCAGGGATGTTTCGTCGGGCGCATCGAGGGGCCGCGAATTGCCGGAAATAACGACTTCTCCGGTGCCGTTCGCCCGGACTATTGCCTGCACATGGGGAAAGTTGGAAATTTCGGTCTGATTGGTAGTCACGGGGGTCTTCCTCACGTCTGGTCCGAATCGGTAAGAGCTGAGCGACAAGCATGTGGGTTGGTCTGTTAGTTGACTCCTTCTGGTGGGTAGAGGCGGTTGACCTTCCACGGCTCTTCCTGGCCCTGCCGTAGGAGCTGCACTCTGTAGTCACCTACGTCCGTGGGAACAGTGGCCAAAACACCGAATCCATTGGTTTCGTCTATGTCTAAAACGGCGGGTCCGGTCACCTTTGTGACGGGAACGTTGGCCGGATCTACCGCTGAGTATGCTGTTGTGGCCTTCGGAGTGAGCCACCGGGCAAAGTCATTGGCCCATTGGGTTTCCTCCATCCCGGGCCGGGCAAAATCGTTGAGGGCATTCACGGCGACTTCTTTGGCTGCTTCTTCGTCCTGGGGAAGCCACTCGGGGTTGTCCGGCACGTCTGAGTCAGGTGCTTGGGGGCCGTCCCCCGCGCTGAGCGTCGGCGTATAGGTACTGCTGGGTATTGGTCCCAGGCTGGCTGTTTCGTCGGCGTTGGCCCCACTGCTGTCACCGCTGAAACAGGCTGAGCAGAGAAGCACCGCAGCGGCGGTTGCGGCCAGCTGAGTAACCCTCGGCCGCCTTTGCCGGGGCTTCATGGCTGCAGGAGCTTGCATAGGTGTTCTCCTTAGTAGTCGCGGGGAAAGTAGAGGTAGGCACTTACCTCATCTGGTTGGATATTTCGGGTGCTGTATTTGTGATCATTTGGCGGGATCATGCCGTTATATTCCTCGATCGCAACGGTGCCGTCGTCGTTGATGGCCGACACTATCGCTACATGGCCAACCGAGCCGGCTCCGCCGACGTTCGCAGCGTAGTAGGCAACGGCGCCGACTTGCGGCTGTTTTCCGGTTGCCCAGCCCTGCCGGTTCCAGGCATCGATCCATGTTTCGGCGTTGCCCAGAACAAGGTTTGAGTTATGGAACTTCCACGGATCGCTTGTTACCCCGGCCATGACGTTCAGCCTCCATAATGCGAAGTCCGTGCATTCACGGTTGTACATCCCAAGAGGGGACACGGCCCCCGAAGGGCACAAGCCTCCGATGGGACAGAAAACGGCGTTCGACCAGGGCAGGTCGTCACCTGCTCCGGGGACCTGGGGGCCGTTTGTAAGACATTCCTCAAGTCCCTTAAAGTCGGCAACGGCTTCGACAACCTGAATGGCAGCATCCCAGTACCGCGTGTAGTGGTACGGATCCGCGTTGCGTTGGACCCGGTGCGCTGCTTCGCTGGGGGAAAGGGACTCCCAGCCTTCGACTTTTTGAAGTGCTTTGAAAAAGTTGGTTGCACTGATGGTGGCATCCATTCGATCTTCATAAGATCCCCACGCACCGTTATCTCGCTGCTGGAAGAGACCACGGCTGTCTGGTCCGGGGCCGTCGCCGCGGTCCAGGACTTTGAGGCTGGACTCTCCCATCGCGGTCATTACACCGACAGTTTGTCCTTTAACGCTGAGGTCCAGAGCTTTTCCGGCACTAACAATGAGGGAAGCGTTAACCAGCTGGTCACCGGAGTAGCCGGCGACTCCTGCGGGTGGAAGATCGCCAAGATCTGCGTCTGACTCACCTGTGGGTGTGCATTCGCTGCCAGCGGCGGGGGGCTGCTGTCCGCCTATGAGGAGAACGAAGACAAGGATCAGGCCGAAAAACAGCGCTGGCACTGCTGCCAGCGCTGTATAAAAGACGCCCTTGGACTTCAACTCATCCCCCAAAATCAATTGGTTAGTCCTGCTGCTGGTTGGAGCCTTCCATTAGCTTCCCTTTAAGGTCGTCGCGGAGAATGATCCAACTGCTACCGAACTTGTAAGCGGGTATTGTTCCGTCTGCCAAGTACTTGTAGGCAGTCTTCTTCGAGATCCCAAGAAGCGCTGCGGTCTCGTCAATCGAGAGCTTTTCCGGATACGGCGCAAAGAGAGCATCAAGATCGCTCACAGTGCTGCCACTCCATAGCATGGCTCGACAGTACAGCACATCTTCCACATTTTGGAGTGATCTTCCATGATGTTCCTCTCGGTGGTACTTTGAAGCAAGTAGAAGAAACCCAAATCTCCAACTCTTTACCTAGAATCATCTCTGATCGATGGGGGGGAAAGATGGATCAGCGGGCAAACGCATGGATTGCGGCCGTAATATCGGTGCCGGAAGCGGTCGAAACCGCGTCTATACCAGTTTCACAACCACCGATCACGGGTGCCGCTTTACCGCAGAAGGGGATACCGGAGCCTGACGCGGCAGACCGGCTTGTCCGTAGGTACTTTTCGGGATCTTCCTCAGTGTGGATAGTGGGTGTGCATGGAGGAGCAGGAGAGAGCGCGCTGACGCATTTGATCGACGGTTCGCGTTCCACTCAGCACGCTTGGCCGGTATTTAAGGACACGGATGAGGCCCCGCGTGTCCTGTTGCTTTGCCGGTCCAATCGGGCCGGCTTGGAAGCAGCACGGCGGGCACTCATTGAATGGGCAGCTCCAAACCAGCTAAACGTCGATCTGCTCGGGTTGGCTGTGATGGCCGATGCTCCGGGAAAACTCCCCAAGCTACTCCGCGATCTGGAAACCATCGTTGGCGGGGGTGCGCCCCGCCTGTGGCGGTTGCCATGGGTGGAAACGTGGAGGACAGGCAACGTGCAAGCAGAACACCTGCCGCGAGAAATCAGGAAGTTCATCACAGATATAAGGTCACTGCTACCTGACAACCGGTAACAGTGCCGCATCTAAATGAAAGGCGCCATCATGCTTCACACCGCAGCTCTTAACCTTCAGATTCTTGGTCTAAGCGTCCTCACAGAGGTTCCCAATCCCGGAGGCGGTGTGGCGCCTCCCGGATCGGAGGGACTGCTCAAGATTTTGCAGTGGGCCGCCTGGATTGCCCTCGCACTGGGCGTACTTGGCGTCATCATCGCCGGTATCACCATGATGATTCAGGTACGGCGCGGGGAAGGTGGTGAAGGACTGGCGAAGTTGGGTTGGACCCTCGCCGGCTGCGTCGTGGTCGCTGGTGCATCCGGACTCGTTACCGCTTTCGTCTAACAGTCAGGAGAACACCGTGAGTGATGTAGCTCCAGAAGGCTCCAAAAGGAGTCCATTTACCCGCCCCGGCTTCATTCTCTCCGCGTCTCTGGTCCTCGTTCTGATGGCGGCAGTAATCGTGATTGCGTTCCTGCCAAACGGAAACAATAACCAGGGGATAGGGGAAGCGGGGCCAACCGGTAAGGCAACAGTTTCGGCGTCGGCGACCCCCACAGGGGATGGGTTAGGGGATAGTATCTGCGGTCTCCCAGGGAGCATGGATACTGCGCTCGGTGCTGCTCCGCAGAGCGACTGGGAACTTATAGGAAAAACAGCGGTGCCAACCGCACCTAAAACTGCAGGGCCGGGCGTCGTCAACAGTGACGGAGTACGGTCCTGCTTCGCTAATTCCCCGGTAGGAGCTCTGTATGCCGCAGCAAATATTTTTGGGTTGGTAACTGCCGGCAACCAGCAGGTGGTTCTTGAAGAACTCGCCGGGGACAGCGCTGCCAGGGACCAGCAGCTGGTTGATCTGAAAAACAGCACACCGGAGCCGGTATCAGCTCAGATAGGGGGCTTCAAAATCCAGAACTACACCGGTTCTTCAGCGACGGTGGATCTTGGAATCGAACTTGATAGTGGTGCGGTTGGTTCCGTGCCCGTTCCTCTGATCTGGGAAAACGGGGATTGGAAACTCAACGTTACTCAAGGTGGAGTGACAGGCTCTCAGCAACTTATTGATCTGAGTGCCTACATTCCCTGGTCCGGGGTTTGAGGTGGAAGGGGGGAAAGACTGCGGACTACTGGGTGAAAAGTGCTGGGTCGGTAACTGGGCTGGCAACGTTTTAGCAGATGGAATCGAGAGTCTGGCCCGTGTCATCTCCGAGGCGTTAGGACAGATTGTTGTGAGCCTCGCTACCTTCTGGGTTAAGTTGCCAACTAGCAACCTCACGTCCGATGGCGTTAACCCGAGCCCTACAGTCTCTTTCCTGCAAAGTGGGCTTTGGTACTGGACAGCAGCCCTGGCCGTTCTTGCAGTGATCATCGGTGGCGCCCGTATGGCTTGGGAACAGCGTGGAGATCCCATCAAGCATCTGGTCCGTTCCCTCCTGACACTGACCCTAGTTTCAGGGATGGGGTTGGCCGTAATCGCTTTCCTCATCACCGCTGCGGACGGTTTCTCTACTTGGATTATTAATGAATCCACCAATGGCAAAGGGTTTGCCAGCGCAATCCAGAACATGATCATCACCGGACAGGCGGATACTGCAGTTTTCATGGTCATCATCATGGGCCTGCTCGGAATAGTCACGTCGATAGTTCAGATTGTGCTCATGGTTATCCGAAGCGGGATGTTGGTTATCTTGGCAGGGATTTTGCCAACCACGGCGGCGTTCACCAACACCGAGATGGGTAAGCAGTGGTTTCAGAAGGCTATCGGCTGGACTCTCGCTTTCATCCTCTATAAACCTGCTGCCGCGATCGTCTATGCGGCGGCTTTCCGCCTCATAGACGGCGGTGGGCTGGCATCATCCGCCCTTCTGAACTCAATTACGGGACTGGCCCTAATGGTTGTTGCCCTCTTGGCCTTGCCCGCCCTGCTGCGGTTTGTGACCCCCATGGTGGGAGCTGTGGCAAGCGGTGGCGGCGGGGGAGGCGCAGCGGCTATGGGCGCCGCAGCTGCAGCTGCCATGCCGTCCGGCGCCAGGTCACTCGGTTCCGCGGGGAGGGGCAGGGGCAGCATGTCGCCTACTCCGTCCAGCAGCTCGGGTGAAGGAAGCAGCAGCAAATCTTCTCCTTCAGGCAGTTCCCCCACTAGTAGCAGTGGAGGAGTAGCAGCGGCTGCCCGCTCAACAGGAGGCAGCAAGGGAACTGGTGCAGTAGTTGGCAGCGGTTCCGTGTCCAGCGGCTCTTCCTCCGGTCGTGTTGCTGCCGGTGGTGGTGCAGCTTCCGGCGCGACCGCAGGCGCCAAGGCCGGAGCTGTGGCCGGCCCTGTTGGAGCCGCAGCGGGCGCAGCTGTTTCCGTTGCAGCAAAGGGACAAGAAGCAGTTAAGCAGGTTTCAGACGAAGCGGCAGGGGATGGTCCTAGTGGCAGCAACAATTAGTGATTACAGGGAACCTACCTATGGAAACTGGAGGGTTCCCCGCTCAGCAGGACTAGGGAATTTTGGGGCTATCGGGACAGGACTGATCCTTGTTGGCCTGGTGTTCGGAATCCTCTCCTTTGCCATCTGGAACCTCTTCGTCGGCCTTGGGGTAATGGGCGCTTTCGGCATCGGGGTTGTTTTGCTCACCATCAAAGACAAACACGGTCAAACAGTTATTGATCGATTAGGTGTACGAGCTGCCTTCAGCCGTTCCCGCCGTAAGGGAACAAATCTCTACCGTTCAGGCCCTCTTGGCGTCACTGCATGGGGTATGTATCAATTACCGGGAATCTCGTCCAAGTCCCGGTTGTATGAGTTTCAGGATTCCTATAAGCGGCCATTCGCCATGCTCCACATGCCAACCACCGGCCATTTCACTGTCATGTTCTCTACCGAACCCGACGGTGCCTCACTAGTTGATCCAGAGCAGGTTGACGACTGGGTATCGAATTGGGGCGGCTGGATCTCCGCGCTGGGTAACGAGCCAGGAATAGAGGCCGCTTCAGTAACGGTGGAAACGGCCCCGGACTCTGGCTATCGGCTCCGCAACGAAGTCGAAATGAATATTGACGATGATGCCCCTGATGTTGCCAAAGAAATGCTGCGTGAGGTCATCCACACGTACCCAGAAGGCTCCGCAACAGTTCGGGCATGGATCACCCTTACTTTCAACGCCACGATGCGCGCAGGTTCCCGGAAGCGTGAGCCGGAAGAAGTAGCCAAGGATATAGCCTCACGGCTAACTCACTTGTCCCAGCGGTTGCAGACTACCGGCGCCGGAGTCGCCCGTCCTATGAGCGCTCAGGAGCTGTGCGAGGTTGTCCGTGTGGCATATGATCCGCCCGCGGCACTGGTGATTGATGAAGCCCATGCAGCCGGACACCCCGTGGAACTGACGTGGGGAGAAGTCGGCCCGTCAGCTGCTCAAACCAACTGGGATAACTACCGCCATGAAGGCGCCTGGTCTGTTTCCTGGACAATGAGCGGTGCACCTCGGGGCTCAGTGCACGCTAATGTGCTTTCCAACCTTCTCGCTCCCCACGCTGATGTGGATCGTAAGCGCGTAACGATGCTGTACCGGCCTATGGATGCGGCGCGGGCCGCTCAAGTTGTAGAGCGAGATCAAAATAATTCGAACGTCCGTATCACGTCAGGCAACCGCCCATCGGCTCGAGCCCTGGTCGATGCCCGTGCGGCAGTCCAAACCGCCGAAGAGGAAGCTCGGGGAGCGGGTCTGGTTAACTTCGGACTAATCGTCACCGCGACAGTCAACGGTCTGGAGCGCTTACCCGAGGCGGTCGCCGCGATTGAGCTCACCTCCGGTGCCGCCAGACTATTGCTACGCCGGGCCTACGGAGCACAAGACACCGCTTTTGCTGCTTCGCTGCCGATTGGATTGGTCCTTCCCAAACACGCCCTCTTGCCCTCAGAAGTTCGGGAGGCACTCTAAATGGCTCGTATGAAAGTGCTGTCCAAGCGGCACCATGCGGAACCGACTGAACCGGAAAGAAACAAGCAAAAGAACGAGCCTGTTATCCGGGAAAAGGTTCCCGGAGCCCGTGGATGGCGTGGCCGTGGTGGCGGAGCCGTAGCCTTGATTCCTTCCGTGCGTGAGTACAGAGGGACGACAGTGCAGGTGTGCGGGCTCTGGCCGTTCTCCTCCGGTACATCCTCGCCCATGATCGGTGTGCCGATTGGTCGGCATGAGGAAACTCAAGCAACAGTTTGCTGTGATCCCATCAGTTGGTTTCAGCGTGCACGGCTCATTTCGAACCCATCGGCATTCATCCTCGGTAAGCCGGGGCTGGGAAAGTCCACTCTGGTCCGCCGCATGATGCTCGGCCTGGCAGGACAGGGCACTAACCCGCTGGTCCTTGGAGATCTGAAAGGTGAACACGTTGACTTGGTAAGAGCTGCCAAGGGCCAAGTCATCGCCCTCGGCCGAGGACGCGGATATTTGAACATTCTGGATCCTGGACAGGCCATTGAAGTCGCTCAACTGCTCGAGGCCAAAGGGCATGAGGACGCTGCAACGCGGGTGCGTGCCGATGCCCACGGACGCCGCCTCAATATGGTGATAGCGCTCATTACGATCAGCAGGAATCAGCCACCAACCGACCAGGAACAAACAATTGTAGACAGGGGCCTGCGCTGGCTCGATGAACATTTCGAAGGTATCCCGGTACTTGGGGATCTGTTGAAAGTGATTCAATCCGGCCCTGACGAACTACAGCAAGTAGCCCTGAACCGTGGAGACTGGGCCCTGTATCAGGCTGAGACAAGAGCATTGGAAGCAACCCTGCTCGGGCTGACCGGCGGCGGAAAACTCGGCGAAATTTTCTCCCGGCACACCACCAACCCGATGCAACGGGACCGCGCCGTTGTCTTTGACGTTTCCAGCATTGATGAGACAGAAACCGATCTCCAGGCTGCAGTGTTGTTGGCCTGCTGGTCCTACGGGTTCGGCACGGTCAACGTAGCGAATGCCCTGGCCGATGCTAGTTTGGAGCCACGCCGCCACTACTTTGTAGTGTTGGACGAACTCTGGAGGGCTCTTCGGGCAGGCAAAGGCATGGTTGACCGGGTGGACGCTCTAACACGGTTGAACCGCTCAGTCGGTGTCGGCCAGGTAATGATTTCCCACACGATGAGTGATCTGCTGGCTTTGCCGGCCGAAGAGGATCGGATGAAAGCGCGCGGTTTCGTGGAACGCTCCGGCATGGTCATCTGCGGTGGTCTCCCTGCCTCCGAGATGAAGTTGCTGGCCCAAGCTGTTCCTCTGTCGCGGCAGGAACAGAGAAAGCTCATTGATTGGCAATCCCCTCCCGCATGGGACTCACGCGGCCTGGATATGGAGCCACCCGGGCGAGGGAAGTTCCTTATTAAGGTCGGAGGACGGCCCGGCATTCCTGTGCAAATTGGACTAACTCGCGTTGAGGCAGCGCTCAATGACACGAACAAGCGCTGGCACGATATGCCTGCGGACGCACCTCTCCTGGCGGAAACCGCAGCGGTTCCGACGCTGACAGGAGATCCGGCATGAGCGCACCGAATCGTAAACGGGCCTCATCGGGGAGTTATACCGAGGGCATCCTTTTGTTCTCGGTCATGGGCTTGGCTGCCGCGCTGCTGGGCGGGGTATGGATATCCGCGCACTGGGGTTCGTCGTTGGCCGGGGTATCTGCGCCTCCGACTCATCCGATAGAACTGGTGGCAGGACTTCTCAAGCAGGAGATTCCCTGGCCGGTACAGGCAACAGTTATTGCCGCTGGCTTCGGGTCCATCCTGCTTGTGCTGGCGGTGCTTGTCGAGGTGCTGATAATCCGTGCCGGAAAGAAACGTACTCGGGTTGACAAGGCCGCAGTCCACATGGGCCGGGGCCGGGACCTTGACCATCTGTCCACCAAGGGCGCGAAAGCTACTGCTGAGCGGCTGGGCGTTGTGGATTCAGTAGGTCTTCCGCTTGGACGGACTGTGAATGGAAAACGGCCCCTGTGGGCGTCCTGGGAAGACATGCTGATTCTGATTGCCGGTCCCCGAACGATGAAAACCACCTCCTACGCTGTGCCTGCGATCTTGGAAGCACCGGGTGCGGTCATAGCCACCTCCAACAAACGCGACATTGTGGATGTAACACGTTCGGTCCGCAGCGAGGTGGGAGAAGTGTGGGTCTTCGATCCTCAGGGCGTAGCCGAGGAAGAACCCACCTGGTGGTGGAATCCGCTGAGCTATGTGACGGATGAAGCGACCGCCGCAAAGTTGGCCACGCATTTCTCCGTTGGCTCTCGGGATCCAGGTGCCAGAACAGATGCCTACTTCGACACCGCCGGACGGAACCTGCTCAAGGCGTATCTGCTGGCTGCCGCGCTAGATCAAAAGCCCATTACACAGGTCTACACATGGCTCACCAAGCCAGCTGATGACCGCCCGGCTCATATTCTAAGAGAGCACGACTATGAAATGCTGTCCGACACCGTTGTAGCCCGATTGCGGGAGCCGGAAAAGCAGAAAGCCGGAGTGTTCGGCACTGCGCTGGAAATGGTGTCCTCTCTCACCGACCGCAACGTCGGCAAATGGGTCACCCCAGGTCCAGGGTCTCGCCGACCTGAGTTTGAGCCCGACATGTTTGTTCGTGGTCGTGGCACCCTGTACAGCCTTTCCCGCGAGGGGGAAGGGACCGCCGGGCCTTTGGTCACAGCCCTCACGGTTGCTGTAGTGGAAGCCGCCGAACAGTATGCAAACTCTCAGCCCGGAGGGAGACTAAAACGTCCTCTCCTTGGGGTCCTGGACGAGGCGGCGAACGTCTGCCGATGGAAGAGCCTTCCCGATCAGTACAGCCACTACGGTTCGCGTGGAATTATCCTCATGACCATTTTGCAGTCGTGGTCCCAGGGCGTTGAGGTCTGGGGCGTGGAAGGGATGCGCAAACTTTGGTCAGCGGCGAACGCCAAAATCTATGGCGGCGGTGTATCTGAAGTTCAGTACCTCGATGAACTGGCCCGATTGATCGGCCAATACAGCTACATCAACGTTTCCCGCAGCTCTGGGAAATCCGGCCGGTCCAGCTCACGGCAAGAAAACAAGGACGACATTCTTTCCGTCTCCGACCTGACCTCACTGCCGCGTTTCCGGGCGATCCTGCTGGCTTCGGGAGCACCCGCCACAATGGTCGAAACCGTTCCTTGGATGAAAGGTCCCCATGCACAGAAGGTCAACGATTCGTTGGTGTCTCATGGCCAGGTCGAGCGCGGACCTCTCGATCAGCCTTTGAGCGTTGAGCGGAGGTAGACCGTCATGAGTGACTTCACCAAAGAATTTGATCATAGCTTCGGCGATGAGTCCGGTCCGGAAGAAAGAGTTCCACCTTCCAATGAGGCCCCGGGAGAGCCGGCGGAAGCGATCCGGCCGGTGAGGGAACCTCTCTATTCAAATCCTCTGGATTTCTTCGTCAATGTGCTCGGTCCCTCTTATGTCCGGGAGGTCAACGGAGGTTCTGAGTTCGTGTGGTGCCCCCAGTGGTACAAACATGTTGAAGCGCTCTCCCGTGTGGACTCGCTGTGGCGTGCCTGGGAGTACCTGCGCAGCGAGGGTGCCTTAGGAATGAGTATCTGGTGGATCCACCACGCTGACCCCCATATGAGAATGCTGATGGCTCCTAACGGGGCTTTTAAGAAGTGCACATATAACGGTCACGCTGCGCGTCCGGAACTGCCTTCGCTGCCCCATGTTGAACCTGAGGAATCGTTGTATCCCTAAGGTCATCGGTGCAACGAAGTGAGGCCCCGCCGACGGCGGGGCCTCACTTCGTTGCACCGGGAGGACACGGTTCAGCGTTTCAAACCTCTTTCAAAGGGTCTGCTCACTGCCGGTGGTTTCTTCATCAGGGATGTCTTTCCTACCGTCGGCTTGGAGCTCACAGCCGCGCTCGGGGGTGTTCCCTGGTGCTGGTCTGCCGCCAGGCGGGCATTCACGGCTTCCCTGTCGGGATGGCCGTCGAGGCTCCTTGCGAGCTGTTCCCTTCGTTCCGGAGAGTCGTAGGCTGGCTCTGATGGAGAGCTGTGGCGTGTGCGGTCCTCCCGGTTGGCGCCGGCCACCGCGGCGCCGGCCAACACTTCGTCATTCCGCGCAGCGGCTGCTTTGGACCGTTCGTTGTCGGCCTCATGGCGTGCCGTTTGGGCTTGGGCGAGAGCTGATGAAATGCCCTGCTCTGTGGCTCCCGGGTTGTGAACGTCTATTCCATAGCGGTCCTGTATCTGAGCCTTGATCGTTTCCGCGTGCTCGGCTGCAACCGGGTCATATCCTTTCCACGCTTCTGCTGTTTCGTGGGCACGTTCAATCATTTCTGGTGTTGCCTTGTCCCACCAATCATTCCGGCTTGTCGGGTCCAGCTGGGCGCGGGCTGCTGCCTGGGAGGCATCGAACCGGTCCTGCAGCTCTCTGGCCCTTAATTCTTCTGCCTGCTGGATATGGCGCTGTTGCTGTTCGCGCATCCTTGCCAGCTGTTCTCCAATCCTGGCTGCTGCCATGAGGCCGGCACGAAACCCGCCTCCAACGGCATCTTCAATTCCATCCGATTCACTCATGAGTTATCCCCTTACCTCTCAATTCCTCGTTGGGTCTCTTGTGCTGGTCCATCCTCCGGTGCTGGGTAAATGGTCGGTGACGAACCTCGTGTCGGCGGTGTGGACTCCGGCAACCCTTCACGGCTTTGTCCAACAATCAACCGTGCTCTCAGGGTTTCGTCGTCTAGGCCCGGATGCTCTGTGCGCAGATTCTCAAAGGCCATAGGATCGACGGCCACTCTGCCGGAACCGGGTATCCAGGGATCCCGGTTACTTTGCAGGGGGAAGTGCTCGGGGTACCCATGCGCGAAGGCCGGATGCTGTGCGCGGATGGTTTCCAGAGTGCGCTGCGCTGATTCCAAGTATGTTGCAGCGGCACTCATAGAATCGGCCAGTGCTTTCGCGTCGATGCGCTGGAAGCTGGCGGAGAGTATCTCTACGGGATCGTTTGGACGGGCAGAGAATTCCCTAGGCCTCGGGGGAATTTCCAACTCTTGTAGCTGTCGCTGCGTATAGTACGTCCCGCTGCTAGCCAATCCGACTTCAGTGTTCATTTGTCGGAACGGGGAGTTTAGCTGGGAGTCGCGATCAAGGTGAAGGTCATAAATTTCTTGGATATAGCCTTTACCCTCTTTCATCACTTCCTCAATCAGAGCCTCCGTTCTGAAGGGCGCAGTGACATAGACGGCAGACTTCTGCTCATAATTGGCCCATCTGACGATGGCCAGGTAATCCTCTCCTCGGTGCACTCCCTCATCAAAGGCGGCCCTTTCCCCGCCGGCTACATAGTCCACTCCACTCAGTTCGCTCATGACCTATCCCCTATCGCTCTAGCCCTCGCTGGGTCTGTTGCTCTGATCCATGCACCTGTCCGCTATGAACAGTTGGTCCCTCGCCCCGTGTGAGCTTTGTCGGCACAGCAGAGCCTTCACGGGAGCGGCCGGCAACCAGACGTGCTCTCAGTGTTTCCTCATCCAGGCCCGGATTCTGTGCCCGGAGCTTCTCCAGGGTCATCGGTTCACGCTTCACCGTGTGTGCTGATGCGCTGGCTTCGACGGCCTTAGTGGCAGCGATTACCGACGCCGACAAGCCTCTTACCCGGTTCAGGTCTCCCGTGGCTTTGTGCATATCGTGGATAGCTTTGGCCGTGGCTGCGAGCTGGCGGAACATCAGGGCATAAGCTGCCCGGTCACTCTTGGAAGTAGCAGCCAAAATGATCATGGTCGCTCCCCGGGCTGAAACCTTCCCGGCTTTTGGCGTGGCCGGCGGGTACCGGCGCAGCTGGGCGGACTTTGCCAGCTCCCGCGATGCGGCGGCCAACGGTCCCGGTGTGGTTTCAATTCGTTTAGACCACGCACCAAACGCTGCCGACGTTTCCCGGGCTGCAAGGGCCCAGGCCTGGTGATCGTTGTACAGAGTTGAAGCCAATTTCTGACGCAGCTCTCCAACTTCATTCGCGTGCTTCTCCCACAGCTCAGCACTGGGAGTTGTGGTCTCTCTGCCCGGGGCGACAACACGCTTGTTCCGTGCTGCTGCCGTCCACTCGCTAACTGCTTCAGTTGCGTTCTGCGGTGTGCTATCCCAACCCTCGCGTAGCTTGGGCAAACTCAGGTCTCTGCCCATCGAATTGCCTCCGTACCAGATGGCCCGTTCCCCCTTGGGAGGGCGTTTGGCAACGGAGTATCCGGTCACTACATCCGAACGCCCCGCTGCGAAACGAGGGCGAACCAGCAGCCCTTCCTGACGTGCCCGACGTACAAACTCCGCTTCGGTGACGGATGCCGTAGCGCAGACACGGACTGTTCTGGCTACGGTGTGCCGTTCCGGTTCCGGATTCCCTTGTCGTCGTGCTTTCTCCAGCTCAGCGGGCTTGACGCCGCGCTCGGCACGAACGGAACCAATCTCGTTCAGTCCGTACTTCTTCTCCAGCTCACGCGAGACCTGCTGGGACTTGTACTTGGACTTCCAGTCGTTCCATTTCGTTCCATCGTCTCTAACCATCGAGGCAACAATGTGGATGTGATCGTTGCCGTTCTTACTAACGCCGTGCCGCACTGCAGCCCACTGTGCCGGTGCTTTGCCCCCGTCACCGGTGAACCCCATCGCGGTCACATAGTCGTTGGCTATATCGCCCCACTGCTGGTCTGTAAGCTTGCCCTCTTCCGCACTCAAACTGAGTGAGCAATGGAAGACGTGGCCGCCGGGAACCTCCGTTCCGTAGAACTGCCTGGCACGGTCAAGGCTGTTGGCAATGTCCAGGGCTGAATCACGGTTAAGCTCGCTGTCGTCGTGCCACGCCATCAGCGCTGCGTCCCCCGCTACGAGGTGCGGATCTTCATGCTCGTTTGCCCGCCCCGGGCCGGCAAGATACACCATGAGTCCGCTCATCCGGTCACCCTGGACGATGTTCGGAATCATGGTTCTACCGTCCCGCCATAACGGCAAGTAAACGGTCCACCCGGTGAATAATGTTCTTGGCATGGGTAATGGATGCCGCCGCATCAGCCGGGATCTCTCCCTTGCTGTTGGCGTGCCGTGCAACCTGGTTGACGTTGTTCGCCACAGTTCCGACAAGACGGGCAAGATTGGACAGTTCCATGAACTGGTTCCGTCGCTCGGAGGGGGTCTCCCCCGCCTCACTCAGTGCCGCCTCCACCAGTAGCCTGGCAACCGTTACACGGTGCTTCTCCGCGAGCTGCACCAGCCGAGCTTCTTCCTCGGGTGAGACTTTCACGATGTGGCGATGCACTCTGCCGCCCTCAACGTTGGCGCGGCGGCGGCGCGACTTCCATCCGGCTATACCGGTGTCTTCGCTCATGTGTCCTACCGCCTTTCAAAGCCAGCGCAGCGAACCCGGGAATCCGGGGACCACACTGCACAGTGTGCAGCACCCGACACGACAAGTCGAGGGTAGTTTCAACTTAGGGCACCTAAGTTCCCAGCTTGCTCCGCCGGGGCTCCGAATCGCTTGCCCCCATGCTTCTCGAGTAGTTCCGATCTTGAAAACAACCCGCCGCTTCGCGCCTGCATTTGAAAGACCGGCTGCGCCGTTCCGTTTCGGCCTGTGAGTGTACTGTCCGCCCTTCTCTTGGCAAGTCTCCGCCGGCGGCTTTCGCGGCATATCCTCACTCGCTTCGCTCGCTCCGGTATTCCACGCTCCGCCGACTCCAACCTGCCAATTCACTTCGCGGCCAAGTGTCAACGGCTGTGCCGAAAGGAACGGTGGCAGGGATCAAAAACAGGAGGACTCACCATGGCTCTTATCTCCCCCAAAAAGGTCGAACAGCAATACGGCGTCAGCACAGCTGACCTGGGCCGCTGGCGGAAGAAGGGACAGGGACCGGACTTCTACCGGATCTCACCCCGCGTTGTCCGTTACGGCACAGACGACTTGGACACCTGGTTCCACGACCCGGCCAACGAACACCTACACGGCTTCCCCTCCAGACCAGCGGCTGATCCGTGTTGTACTCGTCCCCAAATCGGCCGCGAAAGCTAGGCTGACCGCATGGCCAACATCAGCATCGAAAAGACACAGGAACAGGCACGCGCCCTGCTGGATTCACGCATCGAATCCGTGACGAACCTCGTCAGGGCACGGCAGCGGGTCGCTGACCTCAAAACCCAACTTGCCGAAGCAGAAAAGGAGGACAAACGCGCTTACATCCGCGCCACCAAAGACGGCTGGAGCCCTGACGAACTCAAGAAGCTCGGACTCGAAAGCTCTGCGGCCACCCGTCGCAGATCGGCAGCTCGAAAGCATGCCAACCAAGACACAGCGATACCGCCCACGGAGGTCCCTAAGACCAGCGAGGGATGATCCCCAACGGATGAGCACGTTTCCAGAGTCGGATGGAGGATCATCCAGTGTCTCCTGATACGGCATGCCTTCCGTACACTGATGTCTTCTGACACTGTGGGGATGGGGAAACGATGAATGACCAGGCTGTTATTGAACCGGGAGCGATCGGATATATCTTCCGGACTGACAACGATCACGACGGCTGGTCGTATATCGGCCAGAGCACCCGCCTAGATCCAGAACATGTCAACGGCTACTACGGCAGCGGTGTCAACATTCAGGAAGCCCTTGCCCAAAGTGGTCCGATAGGGCTTAGAAAAACAGTTCTGGCAACAGCGGCGAGCGAGTTGGAACTGCATTATCTTGAAATGCTTCAGATAGCGGAGGCACGGGCCGCTGGATCGGTTCTTCTCAACGGCGACCTGGGCGGTCCGCGTCCCTTCCCCTCGTTTCAGGTACTCCTGTGGGAAGAAGCACCACAGGTAATGGGTGACATCAGAGATGCTGCTAAATTCCATCGGGCCCTGGCAAAGAACCGCAGAAAGGTTGAGGCGGCTATTCAACGGGCAATCGTTATCCTGCCGGACGAGTTCTACGAGGGGTATGAGCGCGATCTGCTGGTGACAATGGATTTGTCCCATGACTGTCCCTCATGCGGGTCATCGGCCGGCGAGGTATGTCGCACCAACGCTAAATCCCCGGCACCGCCGCATAACCCCACCAAAAACCATGCAAAGAGGCCTCGCAGCACCGAACGGTTACCAGTAGACACCGGCCATCCTGGTAGCCGGTTAACGATCGTAAAGCGAACATAAATCATCAGGGATATGGTCGGTGGTATGAACCATACTGTTCGTCCTGCGACTGCAGGGGATCTTCCCCAAGCATCCCGCACACTTGCTCTCGCATTCGATTCCTACCCCTGGACCGGGTGGTCCATCCCGGCGGATCATTACGAGGCGCGGCTAGAGGAACTGCAGTCCCTCTACTTGAAGCATGCTCTGTGCCACGGACTCGTGTTGGTCGACGACGAGGTACGAGGGGTAGGGGTGGTTGGGGGCCCAACCCGGGGCCTTCCTTCCGCCTGGCACCCCTGAGCCAGGAGAAGACACACAAGCATTTATTACGGAATTACTGGGCGACCGGCTAGAGAGCATCATGGGTCTGCAGCTTCCGAGTCTCCCCACAGCTTGTGAGGTTGAGCGTCCCCCTGCCCCCCTGCCTAGGGAGGCTCTACTTTCGAACAGAAACGCCGCCGCGACATGTACCGACTCCGAGGCGTAACGGATCGCCTCACAGCTGCAGATACCCCGCAGAATACATCTGGGTGCGCCTAGCATCCCCGTTACCTTTTTCGTAGTCCGTTTCTGATGCAGGATATGGGTGTGTTGGCCGGTCGGTTCCGGCATGGTTTTTGCCCCCAGTCATCCATGATCCGGGGGGGGTGTTGCCACCGGAACCGACTTGGCGGCCGGTGGATCGCTAATAGAGGCACGACCAACGAAGCCATTCGTAACGTGGATGCGACTTCCTGCCGCCCTGACCAGCCAACACGTCAGTCTCAGCACGAGCTACCGGGGGTAATCATGATCTTGGAGCAAGAGGGCATCGACGTTTTCCTTGGCCTGGACGTCGGCAAGACCGGCCACCACGCCGTGGCTCTGAACCGGGCAGGGAAGAAGCTCTACGACAAAGCCCTGCCTCAGGACGAAACCAAAATCCGCGACATCATCAGCGCGCTCTCTTCTCACGGGAAGGTACTGGTCGTCGTGGACCAGCCCGCGACCATCGGAGCGCTGCCCGTCGCGGTGGCCCGCGCAGCAGGAGCAACGGTGGGCTACCTGCCCGGTTTGGCGATGCGCAGGATCGCGGACCTGCACCCGGGCCAGGCGAAAACCGATGCCCGGGACGCGGCCATCATCGCCGAAGCCGCCCGTTCCATGCCGCATACCCTGCGCTCCGTGGAACTGGACGATGAAACCCTGGCCGAGCTGGGGGTGCTCTGCGGGTTCGATGATGACCTCACCGGTCAGATCACCGCAACGTCGAACC
Source organism: Arthrobacter sp. NPDC097144 (assembly GCF_044762205.1). Classification (NCBI taxonomy): domain Bacteria; kingdom Bacillati; phylum Actinomycetota; class Actinomycetes; order Micrococcales; family Micrococcaceae; genus Arthrobacter; species Arthrobacter sp. NPDC097144. The sequence continues at coordinate 22,979 of NZ_JBIWDW010000010.1, forward strand.
GGATCCGCGGGCTCCTCACCCAAATCCATCCCGCCCTGGAACGGGCTCTGGGCCCGCACCTGGACCACCCGGCGGTGGCGGACCTCCTCACCCGTTATCCCACACCGCAGGCGTTGAAGACCGCCGGCCGCGGACATGTGAAAGCACGATTGAAGAAGCATGCGCCGCGGGCCGCTGAGCGGCTCACCGACGCCATCTTCACCGCCCTGAGCCAGCAAACCGTCGTGGTGGTAGGCACCGGCGCTGCCGGGATCGTGTTGCCGAAACTGGCTGAGCAGCTCCTGGCGTTGAGCCGGCAACGCGATGAGATCGCGGCCCAGGTCGAAGCCCTGGTGGAGGCCCACCCTCTTTACGAGGTCCTGACCTCGATGCCCGGCATCGGCGTCTGGACCTGCGCGCGAATCCTCACCGAAGTCACCGGCAAACACTTTGCCTCCGCCGCCCATCTGACCTCATACGCCGGGATCGCCCCGGTCACCCGTCGCTCGGGAACTTCGATCTGGGGTGAACATCCGAGCCGGCGGGGCAACAAGAAACTCAAGCGAGCCTTGTTCCTCTCGGCCTTCGCCGCCCTGCATCATCCACCGTCCAGAGCGTATTACGACCGCAAACGCGCGGAAGGTAAACGGCACAGCCAAGCGATCATTGCTCTGGCTCGGCGTCGTTCCGACGTTCTCTTCGCCATGCTCCGCGACGGAACCCTTTACGAGGACCCGGCACCAAAGAACCTGCCCTCAGCGGCTTGACGAAAACCATAAAGGCCCCCTCCGCCGAAACGATAACGGCAGCGGGCCACTGTCTACGCATCCGTCCGTGCCCGCCCACAGGAAAAACCCGATTGTCCCTTCACGCCACAATCTGACGCCCAACCCCATGACATCCAGAGACAGACGCAGCTACTTCGTACAGAAGAACGCTGCCCGCCGATCACGGCGGCCATTAGTGGCAACCATCGCTATCCCGAACGCCACCTCCCAAAAACAATCGAGGCAAAGTACGCTGATCAGCCCCACGGCATCTAGGGACAACAGCTTATGGATCCGGAGTCCCCGCCACCCCCGCGCTGAGGGGACGGCACAAAACCCAACCACACAGGCAACCCGCAGCGGTGAAGAATAACTTGATATGCAAGAGGCCGGGCCGGCGATGCCGGCGGCGAGCATCCTCACCGTACTACCCTCAGAGGGGAAGAAAATCACAACCACGCAATCGTTGAATCGTTGTCCTTGCCTGGCGAACCCGCAGACGAAGAGGAGGTACGACCATCACTGGCCGTACCTCCTCTAATACAGGTCTTAGTTGTTAACGCTATTGTAAATCGTTGCTGAAGCCCCTGAAATCTTGAGCTGCACATTATTTGTAACCGTGCCGCCCCAAGTTAGTCCGTAGTTCATCTGGGCCAACGCTGGCACGGCATCTGTGCCAGTCGATCGGACAATCCCGTGCCAAGCGTACGAACAGGAGAACGGCTTCATGCACTGGACCGTAGGGGCCCACACATCCACTATTTTGCCGTAATTTGCAGAACGAATGAAGGTCGTAGTGAATCCTGCAGTGGCCCACCCATTGCCGTCAGTGGCATTGCAGTTATTGTACTGCGCTCCTCCGGGGAACGAAGATGTACTGCACATCGTGATTCCACGCGCATTAATCCCAGGAGTACCAGTCATAACCTCTGCGACACGGATCGAACCATCTTCAAATGTCGATACTGTGCTAATAGATTTATCAGTTTCAATTTCCCTTGAAGACACGGGCTCTGCTCCCCCGAATGAGTCCCACAGAACTCCATCTTCTATTTTTTTCCAAAGCTGAATCTGCACGGAGTCTGCGACTCCATACTTATCCATGTATTCACCCAACTGATCCTTGGTCTCTTCCGTGATAGGAGCTGGTGTGGGCGTAGATGTGACTGCATTCGCTGGTGCCGCTGCCGGCAGCAATAGTGCCAAGGCTCCCAGAGCAACAAGCAACCTATTTTTTCGTCTCATGATATATTCCCCCAATTTTTGGGCCGCGAGTGACGGCCAAAGAACCCAATATCGTGCTATAGCACGACTATGAAAATCTGAGTGGATCGTGCATCAGCGTCCAGACCTACGAGGGCATCCTGCAGATTTCGTTACCTTACTGTGATTTTCGGAATGCACGAGGTTCATTTGGGCAGAATCGAGAAAAGCTCTCCAGGTGTGACACTGATTGCGTCGCAAACTGCTGTGAGCGTAGTGAATCTGACCGCTCGCGCCTTGTTCGTTTTTAGAATCGACAGATTTGCTAGTGTGATGCCGGTGATACGGGAGAGCTCCGTAAGAGTCATGCCGTGGAGATCTAGAACTTCGTCAAGATGACAACGAACTCTGGATTCTTTCCCTTCTTGAAGGCTAGACAAGGCCATCGAGTTCCTCGCTGTTCCTCTTTCCCTGACGAAAAGCGTGTGAAATTGTTAGGCATACTGCTCCTACGCACAGCAGCCGGAGATCAACACGCGGAGCCTCTAGATTCAAAACCCGAACTGGCGCTTCACCCATTATCGTGTTCGCGAAAGTTACGATCGCCAAGGCATCGAAAAGAAAAAATAGAACCGCCCCCAAAATTAAGCTGACCCCAATTCTCACCCAAGCTTCGACACTCGATTTACTGAATACTTCTCCAGATACAATGCCGCGAAGAATGCGCCCTGTATAAAAAATCACTATGGCGAATACTACGATCAAGACGAAATCTGGCACAAGAGATAGAAGCCGTAGACTGAGGGGTAGGTCCAAAACCACAGGGACTTCTCCAGGGGTCGGATCAATTGACGTTATCTGCGGAATCCGGCTTAGCGGAACCAACGGTGAAAGATCCGGCGAATTATAGAGGTATTTACCACCAATTATGAACCATGAGTTCCAGAGGAACACTCCTACTGCAGATATAAATGCGACTAAGATCAACAGCGTTACAGGTCGGCTTCTGACGTTGACCGTAGATGTAGTAAGTGAATCAGATTTCACAATCAGCTCCTTATCGATTACCGATGCGTAATCTCAATATACACACACCAGTCCCTTCTGGCCATCGACAATGCTTCAACATTTTCGGAGTATTCCGTTCTGCTTCACTTAGCCCAAATTTGAAGGAGCACGGCCGAGGTACCCCTAGGTGTGTCGCGAGGTGAACTTTCCTCTACGAGCCCAACCAGGCAAAGGCAGCAACCTACAGTTACGACGCCTGGGGCAACACCACCCAAGGCAGGAGCTCAAGCCGGCAACAACCCCTACCAGTACGTCTCCGGACACAAGGATGCGGCTACCGGCTACACAAAGTTCGGCGCGCGTTACTACAACCCAGCCATCTGGCGATTCACACAACTGGCCCCCTCCGGCCAAGACCCGAGAGCGCGCTTTTCAAGAGGCCGATGCTTTCAGGAGTAAACACCCTCTCCCCGCACAACAGCGACCGGCGCCGCTGATCTCGAAGTTTTGTCGGGATAAGCCGGGCCGACGCTTCAGAGCTTTGCCATCCACTCGCTGGCGTCGAGTTCCGCCATTCTCCGGTACAGGGTGGCCCGGGACATGCCCAGATCCCTGGCCACGTGGGTGGCCGGTTCCCCAGCCTCGATGAGACGGCGGGCGTTGCGGATCTGGGAGTCGCTGAACTGCCGGCGCCGCCCACCGAGATCCTTTCCCGCTGCACGACGTTTGGAGACACTGTCGTTAATTCGTTCACGTTTGATCTCCAGCTCCATCTGCGCCAAAGCAGCCATCACGGTAAAGACCATGGAGCCCATCGGCGTACCCGTGTCCACATTCCCGCCGCCCAGATTCAGCACCAGCAGGTTGATGCCCCTCCCCCGCAGTTCCTCGGAGAGTCCCAGCATGTTAACGGTCGACCGGCCCAGACGATCCAGAGTCGTGATGACTAGGGTGTCACCCCCATGCAGTGCATCCAGTGCCCGATTAAATGCAGGCCTTGACGCCCGTGCACCACTGACTCCATGGTCGGTATACAGGTCGTCCCGGCGGACACCCGCGGCGAGCAGGTCCCCGATCTGGCGGTCCGCATCCTGAGCTTTGGTGGAGACCCGGGCATAACCGATCAGTTTTCCCATGTAAGTCCCGTAAGTGTCTCGCAAGCAGTCTTCATGTCAGAAAAGCTAGCAGGTACTTGCGACACACGGTGACAAGACATCCGCCACACTGAATCTCTGCGGCTGCATTACTGTCTCAGTCCCATGTCTTCCAACTCATGGGTTACAAGACGCGCTTCAGTGAGGCAATACTCTTCCTATCCTTCTCAAATGAAGGATGGGGCGTGCTGTCACCACGTTAGGTTGGTGACATGGGAGATTTATAAGCTGGCGGCAACGTACCGCTGGTTCCTACGTTGGGCGCCCTGCCGCAAAGGGGAGCGGATATAGGAACCGGCATCACAGCCAATGTCGATGGCTCGGACCGTCCAGCCCCCCTCGCCACCGGGTTACCGAGCGATAGAGCCATTGGCTCATAGCGGCCGGCCCGCAGCGACAAAGCCGAACTTTGCGTGCGGCTAAGACTGTGGGTCGCCTGTCAATGAGGCATGCCGGTCCTAGCCGACCGTATGATCTAGATCATGCCCGCAGAAGAAAACCATGAACTGGGTCGCGATGGAGTGTTCCTCTTTAAGCGATGGCTTGAAGCCACCACATACCTAGACCTTCCATGGAATGCCTACGGATCCGGAGCTCTCTGCGAGATCAAACACATGGACGGCGTCAAGGAATACGATTTGGCTGGGATGTTCCTAACCGACGGCATGCCCCCCGTCGTGGTGGAGTGTAAGCGGTACAAATACGTGGGGGGCCAGGCTGCCGAGTTCGAGGAGTTCCTAGCGATCGCCTACGGTAGCTCCGTTTGGGATCGGACAAATGGCATGCGGGAAAAAAACAGAAACTTTATTTGGGCGACAACGCACCCGTTCGGGCAGAGCAACTGGTCACAGCTCACCACAGCGTCGAACATCGAAGCAGCCGTTGGGAAACATAGTCGGTATGCCGGAGATGATCCATTTGACTCCAGTCTGGCAGAATCCCTCTCCCAGAGAATTTGGCTCTTGGTCTTGAGTGAGAAACAAGAACAGATAATGCTCACTCCGAAGGAAGTACTGAAGGTCTGGAAAGTACTGAAAAGGAAGCAGGATCAGTCATGAACGATTTTAGGGCTGCCCTCGCAGCAGCGAGAGACACACGAGATCCTGAAGACTACGTCAAGAGGGTCAAGAGTGTGGTCCATACTGAGATCTCACTCATTGACCCCGATGCTGTTGTTGAAGACACCAAGTATTTCGGCCATAGCGCTATTCCAGACTTCGTTGTCACTTGGCGACGCGAGAAGAACCAGCGATCCATATTCCTTCGTGACAATTTGATGAACGTAGTAGCAGCTCGCGACACAGAGTTCATACCTGAAGAAGCCCCTGCGGTGCTGACTCTGGACGATGAGCCGCTGCAGAGCACCTACAAGCAGCAGCTCAACGTACAGATGGAGTCACGCCCCGACGCTCTCGTCACATCAGCGTCGACCTTCGACGTCCTGGATGACACAGACGATCGCGAATCACCGGTTGCTGAGCTAGTTAGATCCCAATTTATAAAGGGCGCCAAGGGATGGGTCGATTCATCAGATGCTAAGGTGCTGCTCGGTGCTGGGACACGGGACGGATCCACAGATGCGGCGACCATTGAAGCTGCAGTGACAAAACATTTCCGTTCCGACGCTGCACACCGAATTGGGCGAGCCGCTCAACTTCTAGGGATGGCTTCAAGCCCTATTTGGACCGAAGACATGGAAGAGAACGAATTATTCAACGGTTCTTTAGACGAAGGTGAACTCCGGACGCTTCTTCCATGGGTTCTAAAATCGGAAGTTCTGCCCGACCCGCAGTTCTGGAAAAAACTTGGATCAATGTTCACACTTCGTGACCTCGAAAAGCTCTACTCTGAGCTAAGTGGATATGACCTTACCGCCCTCGTAGAAGCAAACAAGAATAATTGGGCTGCAACGAGAGCCTATGCCGGTTTACATATCCCTGATGACTACGAACACAGTGATCAGGTCACGGAGGGCAGCTGGTCATTCTTTGGCCGTGTTCTCGGACGCGCTATGCCTGAAGTTGGGTCACGCATCCATGTTGCCTATCAAGGAAATAAGTTGCACGGACGGCAATCCGCAACTTCAACGACTTGGGACCATCTCGAGCCTGCCCTCATGCCGTACAGACTCGTCCGAGTAGAACTTAAAGGGCTTCGTCGTTCAATCACAGTGAACGCTGAAGAATCAGACGACATCAGACAAGACATCTCAGAGATAGCCAGCTCCCTGGAAGACACGTATTACGTTCAGTCAGTTACCGTGAGGACTGACTCCATAAGCGAGGAAAGCGTTGATACTCAGATCGACTTCGGTAAGTCTCTCGCTGTCAGCACCGGCGATGCTGTGCTTGAGGACCTCACCAAGGCCGTTCAAGACCTCCTGATTCGGAGTATTTAACCGATCCGACCGCCATGTAGACCGCCCAGGGAGTTCAGGGACCTTAGGTCCTGATCCGCCAAACATCAGCTCCTTGTCACTGTTCCGTGCTGCGTGGCCTCTTGGCGTGGTTTTTGGACGGATTATGCGGCAGAGTCAGCGAATTGGCATTGGTACGGCACACCGCGCCGGCCGGCGATCCGCAGGAGGGAGAGTCATGGGAAAGGTCCATTGTCTGGAGCAGGTCGCGTTCGTATCCCTCGTAGAATTCATCCGGAGTGATGCCCATCGCACGTTCAATGGCTGCCTCAACCTTTGCGCGGTTCTTCACCGGCGCCAGGTGGAATTTAGCAGCATCTCCGGCGGCACCCATCACCTGCGGAGCTTCGTCCCACAGGAGCAGCTGAAATGACGGAAAGGGCCGCGGGCCGCCGCAGTCCCCGTTGAGAAGAAGCGATCCAGCAGCTCGCGCCGCCGCTATCTGAAGCATCTCCAAATAATCACCGTTCGCAGATGTGTCCACCGGGCAGCAGTTCTACAAGAAATGGCTTGGATGGCAGATCAGGGCATTTCTACCGGCTGGACCGAACGCAACGGCACCCGTACCTACCGCCCGCTGCAGTCGATCAACCGGGACGCGATGGCAGCCTTCCTCTACCGCGCAGCAGGCTAGGGCGTATAAGAGCCTAGGGTATCCAAGGGCGCCGAGCTCTTGGATACCCTAGGCCACCCAAGGCAAAACCCGCTGACTACGGGGTCACCAGCACTCCGCGTCTTTGGTTTTCACTCCGACACAGCTAGGTCTTTGGTTTCACTCCGGCACAGCTAGGCAGTGTCACCCAAGCGTTTCGGTATGGGATTCAGGGTGGGATCAGCCTTGGTATCAGCTTGCGATCGCGTGGGATCCGGGAGATGATCAGGCTATGAGCCAGACAGCATCTCCGGGCATCCGCGCCTACCGCGACTCCATCAACCTCGAGGTTGCCCCCCTGGTCGCTGAGCTCCGCGACATGCTCGGCGCCAAACTTGTTGCCTACCTGGCAGGAGTCGGAGAAACCCGGGCGGTCCGCCAGTGGGCTGAAGGCACCCGCAGGATGCCTTCCGAAACCGAGGCCCGGCTACGGCTGGCGTACCACGTGGCCGGCATCATCCTGGAGTCCAACGGCCCCCGGATCGCCCAGACCTGGTTTCAGGGCATGAACCCTCAGTTGGAGGACCGCTCCCCCGCGCGTCTGATCCGGGAAACCAACCCGGATCAAAGCGGCCCTGAAGTTCTGGCTGCGGCCCGCGCGTTCGCCCGCCTGGGATGAAGTTCTCAGACCTGGATCAGCGTGTCTGGCGTGTGGGCTTCCTTCCCCAGCCCTGGGAATGGTCGGACTGGCGGTGGGCCGGCCCGGACGGACGGTTCAACGGCCGCTGGGACCCCCTTGACCATGGCCTCTACCGTACGGTGTACGCCGCGGACTCGCTCCTGGCGTGTCTGGTGGAGCTTCTGGCACCGCACCGGCCCGATCCTTACCTGGTGGCCGAGATCGATGACATCGTTGAAGATGACGCTGATGCCGAACAGTTCCCCAGCGCGCGTCCCGGGGAACTGGACATTGACCAGTGGCTGGTGAACCGGGTTGCCGGCACAGCTCGTCTGACGGGCCGCTTCGTTGATATCACCGCCGCAGAAACAGTCGCAGCCCTTCATCCGCTGTTTAAAGGCAAAGCTTTGGCCTACAACCTGAAGGACTTCGACGCCGCTGCGCTGAAGAACGCGGAAAACCGGCTGCTCACCCAGGAGGTTTCCCAGTTCCTGTGGACCCGGAAAAACGCTGACGGCGCCGATTTCTGCGACGGAATCCAGTTCCGGTCCCGGCACGGTGATGATCTGCTGCTCTGGGCCGTCTATGAGCGCGACACCGACGGGCAGACCAGCGCACACATTACCGGCATTGAACTCGCAGATCTCAATTCCGACACCCCCGAACTCCGTGCTGCCCTGTCCTTGCTGGGGCTCTCCTCCCGCTAAACGCCCGGCCTGATGCAAGGTAAGAGAGACGAATGACGGCGTGTTGCCGGCGAACCATGTTCACCGGCAATATCAGGGATACGCTCTGAAATGCGAAGTGATTGTCGCCCTCTCCCAGAGGTGTGCACTTCGCAGCGGGTTGTGGAACAGCTGGAACTGCTCGCAGCCCGCTGTGCGGGCCTGGCTGTCTGCTATTTATGCCCCGGCAGCAGCCGGGCCCGCACATCATTCCGGACTGAAGAAGTCGCGCCCACCCGTTTACCAAGCCCTGCCTGTTTACGCGTTGGCCGCCTGGTACGCCTCCATGATGTTCTTGCTGATTCGTCCGCGACTGCTGGGACCGTAACCGTTCTTTTCAGCCCATTCACGGATCCGATGCGTTTCGTCCCGTGCGGAGGTCTTGGGCCGCCGCTGAGCGGCTGACCGTCCGCGGACTTTTCGTCCCTTTTCCACATAGAAACCCAACTCGTCGCGCAGCTGACGGGCGTTCTGTGCTGTGAGGTCTATTTCGTACATGACACCATCCAGACCGAAGGTGATGGTCTCTGCGGCTTCTTCGCCGGTGATGTCATCAAGAAGCTGTACCTGTACACGCTGTGCCATATTGATCACCTAAGTATTTGAGGGAATAAACGTCGGACCTGGAATTTCGCTCCCCCAGCGAGGCCAACCACTCATTCTAGTCTGTCACCGGCATTCGGCTATGCTCCCGGGGGCTAGTGGGCTCGGCCGCCGACCATTCGTCCAGCGATTGTCCTTGGTCGGGAGGGTGCACGAAACTCACCCTGCGTGCACTATTCGTTCACACATGATTCGTTCCGCCTTCCGTTCATCTCAGCGCGCAGAAAGTCCCCCCTTAAGTTGAGTCACAAACACCGCTCTTCTGCGCTACTCCGATACTTAGATCCATACTGTCGCGTGCACGAATACGATCGTATTCGTGCACGCGCTACTGCTCAGCTCGTGTCGGTGACTTCAACGAGATACCCGTCATACGCTTAGCCCATGGGCACGACAAGCAATCCTCCTAACCCCGCACGCTTACGCTATGCGAAGGCCATGAAAGTCCTCATCTTTGTGTGCTGGGGGCTGATGCTGTTTGGTCTTATCGCGGTTCTCGCCGCAGGGCATACCGGGCCTTCGGATATTGCTCTTGTTGGAGCGATAGCCTGTCTGGCCGGCATATTCTTCATCCTCTATCAGTCCATGCACCGATTTGGACTGGGTCAGCACCACTTTATTGAGGGAAAGCGTCTAACCCTGCTTTTCGTGCTGATTGGCGTCTCCATAGGGTTGGAGTTCCTGAGCATTGGCTTGGACTGATTGATCTGCAACCGCCAGCGACTCCGCACAAAAAGTAGCTGCTGGGTACAGCAGCTGAGTTCCCGTCCAAGAGGCCGGCGGCTTGGGTTCCCAGCAGGACCTTTCTCCAGCGGGCACCTCTCGTATTCGTGCCCGCCCAGGCATCAGCGCTGACGTGTAGTTGCATGCACCCAGCTGTAGCGTTCGGGCCACCTCACCGCGCATCCTTGCTGGCGAGGCATACGCAAATCTGCGGCGCAACATCGACATAGCTATGTCCGCGTAGGGGAAGCGGTGGACGCGCGTCCCGCTGAAGGACCGGCTTACGGAACTGGACTATCTGTATGTCCAAAACTGTCGGACGTATCCACTAAAGTCATGGCATGCCTACCATCGTCACTGCACTCCAAGTAATGATTGCTTCACCGTCGGATGTTTCGGAGGCGCGTGAGGCCGTGTACACGGCACTGGCCCGCTGGAACGAAGCGAATACCGCGAACCGTAAAGTCGCTTTGATTGCCAGTCGGTGGGAAACGGGTGCGGTACCGATGCTGGGCGACCACCCGCAGGCACTTATCAATAAGCAACTGGTTTCCAAGGCTGATATCGTAATCGCGCTCTTCGGTAGCCGTATGGGGCAAGCCACGCCGTCGGCAGTTTCCGGATCAGCCGAGGAAATTTCTGAGGCCGAAGCTGCGGGCAAGCCCGTCCACCTCTATTTTTCAACAGCACCCCACGCAAATGATGTAGATCCAGAACAGCTGCAGGCGCTTCGCGACTTCCAAAGGGAAGTTGAAACGCGAGGACTCTACGGCACTTTCAACAGTCCCCAGGAGCTCACTGCACACGTGTGGCAAGCGATCGAACACGACCTTCAACGGCTTGAACTAACGGCCGAGGAAAGCACGAAGCAGGCACCCGGCGTCGACTTCCTAGCGCAACCGGGCGAAGAACGTTTGCCTAAAACGGACTCGAAAGGTCGCCTTAAGCACGAAACCAAGCGATGGATCGACCTTATGAATAGGGGTGGTTCAGACGCAGAGAACGTGGTGATTGAGCCCGCGGCCGAAGGCATCTTCTTGGGTGGCCCGAGTTCACCGACCATCATCCATGCCGGCCAGTCCAGGAGAATTCCGCTCATATTGACTATGAGTTCCAATGATCCCGTCATCAGGGTGACCTGGACAGAAGCTGGTAAGCCCATGGAGCGAATCTTGCACGTCGGATAGATGTGTCGTGGACGATCCCTTACCGAACACGCGAGTCTGACCGACCTCCACGCGCGAAAGTCGGGATAATGCCTGGATGCGTCTTTATCTGTCGTCCTACCAGCTCGGCGACCATCCTGAAGTGTTTACAGGACTGGTCGGTGGAAGAGGGCGTGGGTGGGTCATCATGAACGCCTTCGACGGGGCCGATCTTGGGACGCGGCGGCTAGAGACTGAACGCCAGATTAAGAATCTCGCGGACGTCGGGCTGGCAGCGCGTGAGCTCGATCTTCGGGGGCACGACTCTGTGAGTCTGGCAGCCAAGATTGGCCAACCGGACTTCCTTTGGGTCCGGGGCGGCAACGTCTTCACGCTCCGGGCGGCTCTAGCGCAATCGGGGGCCGACAATCTCATTACGGATCGCCTCGAGGCAGACGCCCTGGTCTATGCCGGCTTCAGCGCCGGAGGCTGCGTCCTCGCCCCGAGCCTGTTGGGCCTCGAAGAGTGCGACTCAACCGAGGATGCCCTGTCCACGTACGGAGCCGTTCAATTTGACGGTCTCGGCATCCTGGATCGGCCCTTCGTCCCCCACCTCGATTCTCCGGAACATCCCGAGCGCGAGGCCTTAACACGGGTGGCTGCTGCTTACTCCCGGGCGGACGAGCCCTACTGGGGTCTGCGCGATGGTCAAGCGTTAGTGGTCGACGGCAGCAGTGTTTCGCTTCGATAAGGGGTGTGAACGACGTCTGATAGGCCGATCCTGACCGGGACGCCTTCCGAGCTTCCCCTTGGCAATCGGACACGGATAACGAGACAGGTTCTCCTGGCGTGTCCCATCTCAGTCCCCGGTGTCTCCAATTCCATCGTTTACGGTCGCTGGCCATGATCTGCCAATGGGACCGGACCTACCCTTCTCTGTCGGCGACAACGGGGATATCAGTCCGGGGCTGGTCACCGAAAAACCGCCCAAAGCGCAGGTCTGTTGGGTAGTGTATAGTCATAGATGTTCATAGGAGTGCATGGCTTTGGGCCACGTTGGTTCGCGACTGAGCACTTCACAGAACCGGGTTGTTCCGGGTTCGAGTCCCGGCGGTCTCCTATGGAGGTTGTAGCTTAACGGGTAAAGCAACCGGCTGTTGTTGACGGAGGAGTTGGGTCTAAGGATCCAACTCCTCCGTCGTTTTAAGGTATACCGGCTCTCGCCTTAGCTGCCTCTAGATCTTGGACTGTGAGTTTCAGAGGTCCGTAGTACATTCTTGTCTGCCCGTACAGTTGCTTGTTTTGCTGGTCCTTGTTGCCAAGACCCCGTGTCTCAAGCCAATCGGCAACGGCGATGTCTGCCCACGTGCTCCTCGGAAGAGTCTGTTGGAGTATGGAATTAGCTTCTTCCGCCAAACGTTTGGTGATGGCTAAGATTCCAATCAGCTCAGGGAGGTTAAGGGCTACTTTATCGCCCAAGCCGTAGGTTGGAAATGCCGTCTTCGTGACCAAGGTCCAAACTTCGCGGGTGGGCGGCTCAGCCGTACTAGCTGCATCCACAAGCGCTTTGTTTGCTTTGCCGCCACTATGAATATGGGTATTCCTTGCCGTCCGAATCAAATGAAATAGGCTCAGCGTCTCTGGAGTGAAACTACTCCCGGTCGCAGACTCAAATTTTTCATGGACGTTCGCGGCCTTCGCTCCGGACACGAGGTTTCCCACTCCGGGGACATTCCCCTGGAGGATCTCAAGCATTCCCACCAAGAGATGCTCTTGCAGTGCCATCACCTGCGGAACGGCCAGAACGCCCAGTAGTTCTTCAGCGTCCTCAAGGACTTCCCTCGCCTTCTCTGTTGTCAGGTTGAACCGGCGGATGTGCTCGACGCCGGGAAATATCTCGCTCATGAGGAGTTTCGAGCCTTCGGTGAGCATCAGAGTTTGAGATGCGAGTTTTGAGCCCGCTAAGAGGCCCATCATCGTGTCGTTTGTCTGTACACGTTGGCGCTGATGCTCTCTATATGCGAGATATTGCACTGTTCCCATGATCTGATAATTGCACATGCCGACATTATGTAATCACCGCAGGCACGTTAGGGGCTGGCCCAACCCTGCGCAGCGGCGTTCAGCAGCTGGACCGGTGCCAGTTTGGATTCTGTTGTTCCAGCCGTGTTCTCCTGCCCTGTCGCAATGTTCCTCTCCGCAGGCAATCTCGCTGCCGCTGCATCCAGACAGCCAGGACCTTCTCCAGCGGTTCAACCGCAGTTTTATACCGCGGATACCGGCCGTTTTCAGCGATAAATTTCTCCAGCTCCTGTGCCCGCTGCTCCCACAGCGCTTCTTCACGTTCTTTCTTTGGTGGCGTTAACCAGCCGGGCAAATGCTCGTCCAGGAAAGACTTCCGCGGTTCGGGGAGTTTGCCGGCCCGGTATTGCTGCCGCTGGTACTGCATGAACGTGTACAGCTGCTGCTCGCCCTCGATGTACCCGCGGGGGAACCTGCCGTGCGCCTGGCGGAAGTCGGCCAGTTGGGCGGCCCGTTCCTCCCAGCTGGGTTTCAGTTTCTTGAATCCGCCCGGTGGAAGGGTCGGCTGGTCGTGGACCATGAGCCGCTGACCGAACAGCTCGGGGTGATAGGCGATTCTGTTTCGGATGTGTTCGTAGACCTTGCGGTACGGCACTCTGCAGAGAACGGCGATCCGCCATGGGTCGAGCCCTTTGGTCCACATGTAAAACCACTCTTGGCGGGACCAGTGCTGGGGAGTCCAGGGCTCCGTCTCTGAGGGTTCCAGGTCTGTCGATCCGGTCATGGACGCAGCTAAGCAAGAAACAGAGGATTCCGCCACGGTGGCGCGTGTTGCTTTGGTCCGGGCTCGTGGCTGGGCGTTAAAGGGTGGAAGCGGGAACCACACCACATGGTTCCCGCTTCCCTTACTGCCCTCCGCAACCAACGAAGGAAATCTATGGGGCGCGGTGCTTCTCTTCTTCGAGTGTCCGTCTGCCCGGGCGCAGGGCGCCGGCCTGTACCGGTTCCCATTTTCTGCCCTGATTGTATTTGCGCTGCAGCCTGCGCACCTCGCGCAGGGCTGCTGCTTCGATCAAGTCTGACACAGACCCGTAACCTTCGGCCGCACCTGCGGCCAGGAACGCTGCCCGGATCTGTTCGGCGTCCTCGGTGGTGAAGTAGGGGGTGAATTGTGCCGGTTTTTTCTTACTCATCGGCCTTGTTCTCCTGCTGTCTTCGCCGGCTGTTTGGACGTCAGTGAATGCGCATACAGATTCAATGTTCCTGTACCTGGATTCTTAGGTTCTCGGCTGCAGCTGCCCACTGCAGGAAAGGTGCTCCGGTGGCTTCGGTGGGATCCTCGCTGCGGGCCAGGAATTCTTCCCTGATGTATTCGAGTGCAGTGGAGAGCACGTAGAGGTCGTGCTCTCCACTGACGTCGAGTTCGATGAGTCTTTCGGCCATGTTAGGAGTTTGCCCAGCTTTCCCAGGAGTTGTCCGGGGTCTGTGCGGGTTCGCCGGCCGGTTGGTTGGCGGGATGGTTGGCGGCGGCCGCTGCGGGTGCCTGCTTGCCGGATCGGGTGATTTTGACGGTTGCGTAGCGCAGCGATGCACCGATTTCCTCGACCTCGAATTCGATGACGGTGCGCTTCTCCCCTTCTTTGGTTTCGTAGCTGCGGGGCTTCAGCACGCCGTGGGCGACGACACGGGTTCCCTTGGTGAGGGATTCGGCCGCGTTTTCAGCCGCTTCCCGCCAGACGCTGCCGCGCAGGTACAGGGTGTCGCCGTCTTTCCAGTCGTTGGTCTTCCGGTCAAAGGTGCTGGGGGTGGAGGCAATGGTGAAGTTTGCGACTGCTGCGCCGTTGGGGGTGAAGCGCAGTTCGGGGTCGGTGGTGAGGTTTCCGATAACGGTGATGGTGGTTTCGCCTGCCATGGTGATCAGCTTCCTTTGGATAGGGTGGTGCTGCTTTTTATGGGTTAGTGCGTTTTTTCCAGCTCGATGACTTTGTTGATCTTGTCGGGCTGCAGCCCTGACCAGTGGTCTTCGGATCCGTCTTTTTCGTACACGACGACCGGTGCCTGGGCGTATCCGAGTTCGTCGCTGATGTAGTCCAGGGCTTCCGAATTGGTGGTGATGTCCACGATCTGAGGATTGAGGCCGGCAGATTCAAACTTACGGACGGTGAGCTTGCAGGGTCCGCAACCGGGTTTGGTGTAGACGGTGATGGTCATGGCACTCATTCCTCAGGTTTCGTGGTCCGGCTGGATAAAGATTCCTTGGCTTTGCTGCTACTTCTATTATCCTTTTATTCAGATGAATAAACAAGGGTTTTGCCGCTTATTCTAGGGGTTTTCCGGCCTTATTCTGTACTCGTCAAAGGCCGATTTTGATGGCGTCGCTCAGCCTTTCAAGCGGAAACCGCCGGCTTAGAACGAAGCCCTTCCGCGCCGTTCCCGGATTCGTCCAAAGAATGCCTTTTCTCCGAGCTTGCTGTGCTGGGAGGTTCGATTCCCCTGGGAGCCGGGTCGGCAGGCAGCGGGACCGGCAGCCGGCCCCTCCCCTGTCGTTTCTGCTTGATCCCGTCGGCAGTGTCGGTTGACGGGCGGGGCTGGGTCCAGGAAGCAGCGGACCCGGCGCCCGGCCCGAGCTCTGCGAGGGCCGGGCCGCGCATCTGGGGAAGGTGCGCGGCCCGGCCGATCAGTTAATCTGCGGTTTCCCGTCCGGGAATCCAGCCAAGGTAGGGCTTGCGGTAGCGGCTGGGCAGTTCGGCGGCGGTGCCGGGCAGGTCCTCCGGCCCGGATGAGTGGCCGAGCTTCCAGAAGTCGAACACTGCCGCCGTGATCGCGTCGTGGTAGGCGCTCTGGGTGCGGAACCAGTGGGTGTGGGTGTCGCCTTCGATGTAGAGGCCGTACCCGTACAGGGGCCCTTCTGCATCGGTGTGCTTGGCGGCCGCGAAGATGATGTAGGGCCATGCTCCGGCGTCCCATCCTTCACTGCCCCAGTTGGGCAGGACAGCCCACGGAGTTCCCGTGAGGGTGTCCATCCAGTCGTAGCCGTCGCCGGTGCGGTCGTCGGCGGGCAGCTGCGGGGCCTGCACGGTCTCGCAGGTGTCCTGCGTGGTGAATTGGTGGTTCATGGTTTTTGCTCCTGTGGTTGCGGGTGGGGTTCGGGGCCTGTGGTGATGCCGGCAGTTGGCCCCTCCCCCGTTGTTTTTGCCTGCTGGCGAAGCTTGCGAGCTGTGCCCGACGCAGGCCTGTCTACCCTTGGGCAAGGTTCAGGAAATTTTCGGCGGAATGAGCGCCTTCTGACGGTGTATTCCCGGCTCATTCCGCCGAAAAATTCCTGGGCCGCAGGCCCCGAGGAACGAGGGGCTAGACAGGCCGGAGCGGGCACGTATGATCCGAAGGACAGCAGCAAAAAACGTCGTAGACACATCAGGCCCGGGGGGTCCGGAGCTCTGCGACGGCACGCCCCGGGCCAAAGAGCCGGCCGCGCAGCGGACGCCCGATTCCTGGTTGGAGCCCCCAGGCGGAAACCAGGGCCGTAATGTGTCTACGCCAGAAAGGCTCATCTGGGCATCCGGCAGAACAGTGGCAGAGAACCCTTGTCCCATGCTGGGACACCTGTTACTGTCCCAGCATGGGACAACATGAGGATTACCTTTACGTAGACAACTGGGATAAGTCTCTCTCCAGGAAAGACCGTATTGAACGCGGGCCTTTTCAGTCTTTCTTCGGGGTCGGTCGTGGTGAGAGGGCCGCTGCTGCAGTAGCTTCAGCTCGGCAGCGGTCAGAATTAGCCGACCAGGTACTCGCCCAGGTCAAGGAACAGGCTGTTTATGCCTTGCTTGTTGAGGGGCTCAGCGTGCGAGCCATTGCCGACCGCACAGGTATCCCCAAGACCGACGTGGGGCGAATTTCTCGCAGGCTCGGCAACATCGGCACAGGGCAAGGTTCAGGATCAACCACCATGCCTCTGGTCGATCCTGATCAGAACAAAATCATCGGAGACCAGATACGTGAAGCATGGGGAGAGCCCACCTAAGAGGGACCAATAGCGGAGAACGTCGCATTTTAAGGATCGCCCGGCTGGGCGGTCCTTCCGTCTTCCGTAATGTCAGCCTTCCAAGAGCCGGCTGTCGCCCTCCGGTATCCATGACAGATCCGTTGGACCTGGAGCTGCATTCCTCTGGACGTCCAGGATGTGGGCGATGCCGGCCTCGGCGGCGGTGTCAGAGGGGCGCCGCGTTGCCGGTGCCTTTGGGATGCTCAGGCCGTTGGCATGAATGAAGTCCGGTGTGCGCATTGACTGTAGTCCTGGAGGTAGTGGTTTTGGTGCGGCCCACTGTACCGGGATCCGTGGGGTTGTTCCTGGGCTGGGTGGTGTGGACGCGCAGCGTGTCATGGCGGCGGCCGGGGGAGCGTGCGGCGGAGGACGCCGCCCGCGCACCTGGGCGGACCGGCCTGCATAGAAATAGGGTCGGAACCCCGTTCATGGGATTCCGGCCCCTCTTCTGTCTCCTAGCTGTGGGTTCCTCTCTTGTAGGCGGTGTTGGGGTTGGTGGACGTTTTGGCCAGCAGGCCTGTTCGAAGCATTTCGTCCAGCAGTTCCGCAAGCCTGTAACCCGGTTCGGATTCCATGGCCTTAGCCAGATAGTCCGCGGCCAAGGACCCTTGTCCCTTGTACCAAGCCAGCCAGCCAAGAGCGCTAAAGAGCGGGGCGCGGTCCGCGGTGGGCGTGCAGGCCAGCAGCTGGACCAGCAGGACCTCGCACGCGTCCACCCGTGACCAGTCCGGGCGTTCGGGATGCTGTCCCATGAAAACAGCCCGGTAGATGCCTTCGTCCTCGGCGGGATTGATCATGTCGGCCATGATGCGGTCCCGAAGCGCTTTAACCTGCAGGTAGGAAACCAGCTGGATTGTTGCTTCTTCGTCCGGCTGGGTGCCTACAGCCTCGTACCAAGCGGAGCGGGCCTCGCACATGGCCGGTTCGGTGAAATCCACCGGGTTGCGGACTTCAAGCCGGGCCGCTGCCTCGTGGATTCTCCGGCCTGTGTCCTCGCGTCCGATAAATGCCGGGTTCTCCGCCAGTTCGGTGCACTTGGCGGATCCAGCGAAGACCATGTGTGCACTCAGGACGCTGTCTTCAATGTCGCTGAGCGGGTTCATGGTGCAGCAGTCTGCATCCTCGCAAAAGTAGGTTGTCCATCCGTGGTCAGTGATGAGCCAGCCGTCACGGATGGGGATGCCTGCGCTTTCAAGCTCGATCTCAATTGCTTGGGCGTAGTCCTTGTAGGGTTTGGCGTCGAAGTCGAAGGGGTCTGCGGCCGGTTCGTTGGTGTAAACGAGGAACAGGGTCCCGTCTGCGTTGGTGTCCGACAGCAGGTGGTGAGCGATCATCTGGGCGAAATCGGACGGGCTAACCGACTCGTCGGGGATATCCATCCGAAGGGATGCCCCGGTGCGGGTGCCGTTCAGGGTGATAAAGCCGAACGATTCGCGGGGGTCAAAACCCAGTGAGTGCGGGAAGAACGCCAGAATATCGGCGGCGGTCGTGGCGGTGATGTGCTTGCTCATGGTTTTTGCTCCTGTGGTTGCGGGTGGGGTTCGGGGCCTGTGGTGATGCCGGCAGTTGGTTGCCCCTCCCCCGTTGTTTTTTGCCTGCTGGCGAAGCTTGCGAGCTGTGCCCGACGCAGGCCTGTCTACCCGCAGGGCAAGGAACAGGGAATTTTCGGCGGAATGAGCGCCTTCTGACGGTGTATTCCCGGCTCATTCCGCCGAAAAATTCCTGGGCCGCAGGCCCCGAGGAACGAGGGGCTAGACAGGCCGGAGCGGGCACGTATGATCCGAAGGACAGCAGCAAAAAACGTCGTAGACACATCAGGCCCGGGGGGTCCGGAGCTCTGCGACGGCGCCCCCGGGCCAAAGAGCCGGCCGCGCAGCGGACGCCCGATTCCTGGTTGGAGCCCCCCCGGCGGAAACCAGGGCCGTAAAACCGCGCCACGGCATCGCGGGCCGGCCGCCACTGCAATGTCCGAGTGGGTGAGCCGGACAGCCGGACCGGGCGGTGAGCCTGTTAGTGCGCACCACCCGGTCCTGACGGCTTAGCTGTGGTGCTTTCGGATGGCTGTCCAGGCTGTCGTGACGGCGCCCAGTGCCAGGAGCGAGAGCAGCAGATTGACCAGGACCATGACTGTTTCCTTTCGGTAGTGAGCTGATTAGAGTGAGAAAGGAGCCCGGTGGCCGCAACCTTTGCGGTCACGACCACCGGGGGTTGTGTGACTACCTCCTTGCACGTCGCTTACGCTTCCGAGTTGCCCCTCGGGAGCGTTTGCTCGTTAAGAGCACGCGTCGTGCGGTGAGTAGAGCCACGACTGCGGTTGCCAGATTCACTACCGCGGTAGTGATCTGCAGCGCCTGGTCGATGCTCATTAGCCACACCTCCTTTCTGCCCCGCCATGCGAGGCCCCCACCGATTCAGCCGGTCGAGGGTGGACTGTCAATCCCGAAGAGTGGCCGGACGACGGCGCGAAATAGGGAGCGCCAGCGACCGCGTGCCGGCGTTTGGGCGCGTGGATTGACTGGACGGGCCCCCGGACGGCTACGATCGATGGCCTTGTATGACGGAGATACCCAGCCACGCACAAGGCAAAAAGAGGCTTTCAGTCCGGAGCGCAGCGCAGGGCCGCTCTAGATCGTTGGATGCCTGAGTGACTGCCCTTTCGGTTGGCTCGGACCCCTGACTGGTGGTCCTGTTCTAGAAGGTCAGCATTCGGCTCTCATTCCGAAGACCCCGCCATATCGGCTAGCCCCTGTTGTGTTGTGGCTGCCTGCAGTTTTGGTGGGTTTGTCAACCAGGTGGTTCCGTTTCAAAGACGGGTATGCGGGTCCGGTGACACCGTCTCTGGGCGAGACCTAGGGTTCGAGCAGCTGGAGCAATCAGACTCCCGCATAGTCTCGTATTCTCCGGGGGTTTTCATGCTGCTAATGCCATCCCGCCGTGCCCAAAAAGCCGGCTCTCTCGCTGCCGCCGCCACGGCAGCAGCCCTGGTGCTGGGGTTAGCCACCCCAGTCCAGGCCACCGTTCCCCTAGCAGTTCCCGGGGCCTCAGCAGGTGCTCAGAACACCGTTGGCCTTCTGGGGTCCCGCCCCGGTGCGACCAGACTCCCTGTCCCGGTCAGCGACTCCGTTAGTGCCTCGGTCGATGTTGGGACCGGCAACCTCTCCGTGTCCATTGGCGCTCTCAGCCTGCCGGGCGTCAACTCAGATGCCAGCCTGGGCATGGTCTATAACTCGCGTTCCACTGATGCGGCCTCCTCGTACACAGCCCCCCGCTGGAGCATGGCCCTTGCTGCCGCCGGAACCTTGTCCACCACTTCCAAGGGCGTTCTGTTCACCTCCGGAGACGGATACTCCGCCCTCTTCACTCCGGTCACCGGATCCACCACTGCTTTCGTCCCTCCGGCCGGGGTGAAGGCCGACCTGGTCAAAACCAGCACCGGCTACACGCTGACATCCCGTACCACCGCCGAGGTGCAGACCTTCGACGCGGACGGCAAAGCCGTGTCCATTGCGGACCGCAACGGCAATAAGACCGCCCTCACTTATACCGGGAATAAGCCAACGAAGATCGTGGGCACCAGGGCGAGTGAGGCGGCCCGCACCGCCACGGTCAGTTACGGTGCCGAGACAGGCCTGGTGGAGAAGATCAGCCAGACCGCGGGCACCAGCACCCGCGCTGCCTCTTTCACCAAGGACCAGTACAGCAACAACATGGTCAGCTACAAGGACGTGAACGGAAAATCCACCCGCTTCGAGTACAGCGGATCCCTGCTCATTCGCATTACCTCAGCTGCCGGCTCGACCGTCAGGTTCAGCTATGACAACCAGGCACGCGTCACCAAGATTGAGAAGGTGGCTGACGCCGCTGGTTCCCCCGGCAACTCCGCGACGCGGCTGTCCTATGTGTCGGCCACGCAGGTCCTGCTTGCCGGACCGAACACGGACCAGGCTGCTGCGGTGAACACAGTCCCCCGCACCACCTACACTCTGGACGGCACCGGGCGGGTGACTACCGTCGTGGACGCCGCCGGCCGTACCCAGGCCAAGACGTACACCGCTGACTTCGATACGCTCACCGCGACCCAAGGCACCGGTACCACCGCGGGAACAACGTCGAACACCTACGGCGCCAACACGGGACAGTCGATGACCGCCTCGCAGTCCTCCACCGGGGCGACCGGCCAGGCTGAGTATGCCAACACGGCCGCCAACACCAAATACCTGGCTACCTCCGGTACGGATGATGCGGGCAACAAAAGCACGTACACCTTCAACGGTTCCGGGAACATGCTTTCCTCCTCCGATGCCTTGGCCGCAACCGCTGCTCTGACCTACAACGCTGACGGCACCGTAGCCACCGCGCAGGCACCGGGTAATGGCACCAATACCACCAAGTACACCTACAACACGGACAAGCAGCTGACCCGAACGACCCCCGTTACAGGTTCCTCCCTTGCCGCCAAGGACTTCACCTACGACGAGTGGGGCCGCACCAAAACCACCACGGACGGCCGCGGGAACACCACTACCTACACTTATGACACCGCCGGGCGGGTCCTCACCCAGGCCTTCTCAGACGGTACCGCCGCTGTTTCCTACACCTACGACGCCGACGGACGCACCACCGCGCGGGTGGACGGATCAGGGACCACCACCTACGGGTATGACCAGCTCGGGCGGCTGACCTCCCGCACCAACACAGCGGGTGGCGGAACCATCAGCTACGGCTACGACAAAGCGTCCAACCTGGTCTCCAAGACTGACAGCCGCGGTACCACCGGTTATGAATTCGACGATGCCGGTGTTCCCACGGCCCTGAAATACACGCTCAATGGTGTGCTGAAGACTCTGGCCTTCGGCGTTGACGACAAGGGACGGCGAACCGATTCCTGGATGCAGTCCAACAAAGACCACACGGTATGGGCCGCTCATTCAAGCACTGAATATGACACGTCCGGCAAGGTCGTCCGCGTCACCGCGCAAACCGGACCAAACAGTACCGACAACACTCCGGTGATGGACCTGTCCTACTGCTACACAGCCGGCACTGCCGCACCGAATTGCACAGCAAATGCCGCCTCGGACAGGTCTAAGGTCCAGTGGATCAAGGACAACCTCTCCGGCGCCGTATCGGCTTACACCTACGACAAGGCAGGCCGGCTCACGAAAGCCGTCGTGACCGGGGGTCCCTCACCGGCGACCTACACCTACACCTACGATGCCCGCGGCAACCGACTCACCTCCGGCGGACCCTCCGGAACCCAGACTCTGGCCGTGAACGCCGCAAACCAGATCACCACCGCCGGCTACACCTTCGACGGCACGGGCAACCTCACCGCCGATCCGTCCGGCGCCTACACCTACAACGGCGCCCAGCAGATGACCACCGCCACCCTCGGCGGGAAGACCTACACCTATAAGTACGCCGGTGCAGCCCAGAATGAGCTGCTGTCCCAGACCACACCTCAGGGCACCTATCAGCTCACCTACGGGCGCACCGATGCCTTGGGAATGCCGATCATCGAGCAGCTGAAGAAGGACAATCTCACCGCCTATATTGAGCACGACCCGGTCACCGGGGAACCGTTGATGCTGCGCACCAACACCGGAATGCAGTCCCTGTATGTGTATGACGGGACCGGTAACCCGGCTGCCCTGCTCACCAGCGGGGAATATGTGGCCTTCGCCTACACCTACGACCCTTACGGCCAGCCCACCCTCACCGAAAACTCAGGAGGAGCAGGCGTCCCGCAGAATCCATACACGTTCAAGGTCGGGTTGCAGGACCGGGCTACCGGGTGGGTCAAGTACGGGCAGCGCTGGTACAGCCCGGGTATTGGCCGCTGGACGCAAATGGACACCCTCGACGCACCGCTAGACCCCGCCAACGCCAACCGCTACGCTTATGCCGCCAACGACCCCATCAACAACGCAGATCCCCTCGGACTGATGACAGGGTGCGCTCCCATGAACTCGCCAGGGTGTTTGGGCGGAGGCGTGTCTGTACCATCGGTTGATGATTCAAACGACTCCTTCCTGTGCCGCTTACAAACGCTGAGCTGGGCAATGGGCCCCCTGACCATATACGCGGGTCCTTCGACACAAACGGTCCTGACCTTCGCTGCTTTCGTTTATGGGCCTGTATCGATGTCCACTGACTGCGGGTTTGATTGGTGGTGAGCAAAGTTACTGGTGAAAGGCTGCTGAATCGCAGGCCTACAGTGCGTCAGTGCGACGTGAGCGCCGGGGTACTCGCGTTCGCGGCTCTTGGCATCGCGTTGGCGCCTAGTGCACTTCCCTTCGGAGGCAGGGGCCCAATATTCCTAGGGGCTCTATCGCTGCTGGGCATGATCATGAATGGGCGGAGAGCTACGCGGAACAAAGAGATAATCAGGGTCGTCCGAATAACCAAGGGTCAGATGGCTGTGAGCACCGCGCTACTCTTCGCCGGGGCGGTCGTCTGCACTGTTACGATGGTCGCCATATCCGATTTCTGGGGCCCGTTCGGTCTATTCCTTATGCTGACCGGACTAGTGATCCAGCTGCTGGTTAAGCGGGAATCGCCCAACAGATCCCCCCGCCAGAACGAAAACTAGCGCGGGAAAGAGCCAGACCGGATTCATTCTGGGCTTGGACTTATGCAACTATCGGGCCTGCTGGATTGGGCCCGCCAAAAAAGATGAAAGCGGGAGCCGTACCATACGGCTCCCGCTTCGCTTATTGTCCTCCGCACCCAATGAAGTAAATCTATGGTGCCTGGCGGCCCTGGGTACGCTGGCCCGGGCGAAGGCCGGCCCGTGCCGGGCTTGGTCGGTGCTGGGTGGAGTGAACGCGGAGCGTGTCATGGCGGCGGCCGGGGGAGCGTGCGGCGGAGGCCGCCGCACGCGCACTCAGGGATTTCCGGGAACCCGGGGCCGGGGCCGGAATCCTCGGCTCTGGGTTCCGGCCCCGCTCCCCCGTCCTGTTTATTCGGTGGTAGCTTCTTCTGCGATCATTCCCTCTTCCTCGGCCTGTACCTCAGCCAGGCGGTGGCCGGGCGCTGTTTCCTCGATCTCCTGGCCGTGGTCGGTAATGATCCGCTCGACGTCGCTGAGGGTATATCCCCACGTTTCGAGCCGGGTCAGGTAGTGCTTGGCTGTGGGTGAGGGGTTGCGCCATGACTGGCGGGAAAGGCCTTTCTCGAATCCGGACAGGACCATGGCCAGCATGTTCGTTTCGGGCCGGGTGGAGGGCTTTGCCGTGATGCGTGCCAGCTCGCCGTAGTTGTCGCTTCCTCCGAGCAGTTCAGCGGCGAACCCGTGGTGCTTGGCCAGGCCGTCCGCGACGCTGTAGGAGTGCCCTCCCATGGAATCGGAGATGAACCGCAGAGCATCCTTGGGTGTCTTCTTGGACTGAAGCAGGGTCTTGATGAACTCGACCCGCACGCTTTGAGCGGCGTCCCATGCCCGGTTGTTCTCGATCACGGTCCGCCGTTCGGCTTTCTCTTCCTCTGTCATGGCACCGGTCCGTGGCGCTCCGGGCTTGATGAATCCCGCGGCTTTCCAATCGGTGTGCAGGAAAACCACGTTCATCTCCCCGTTGTACTTGTGCACGATGTAGGCGGCGTTGGCGTCTGCAATGGTGAGCGGTTCCCCGTCAGCGGTACGCAGGTCACCAATCGGGGCCATCGGTCCCTTGTAGTCGTAGTACAGGACGTTTTCCGTGACGACGGTCAGATTCTGCGCTTCAAGTTCGGCGCTCATGCTGGCGAATTCGGCGGCACGTTTGCGGTCATCCCTGATCCGCTGGGCGGCGTGGTTGAACCACTGCGGGTCCTTCGCTGCGGTGTGTTCGAGCTGTTCCACGGCGGCGGCATCGTCGCTGAATTCCTCGATGACTGCCGCCATTTCCAGCGTCATCCCGCCTGCAAGGGCGGCGGTGGCCGTGTCATTGGAGCGGACTTTCAGGGCCGCGTCCACCACGGTTTTCCTGGCTCCGGTTTTGCGGGCGATCTGGGTAGCGGAGACTCCCAGCAGTGAGAGCTGGTGGAAGGCATCGGCCCGGTCCACCTCAGTCAGTGCCTGCCTGTGGTCGTTCTCCACTACCTGCTTGGCCAGCCGGTCGGCTTCGGTGAGGCTGTCCACGATGTAGACGGGCATTTCGGTCAGTTTGTTCTCCACGGCGGCGAGGGTGCGGCGCTGGCCGTAGAGCACGTGCACGGTGCCGTCCTCGGTGCGGTGGGCGACGACAGGCTGAATAACTCCATGCTCCTTGATTGAGGCAAGAAAAGCCTTGTCGAGCTGGACATCGGCGCGGACATTCGCGTCGATGGTCAGCTGGGCCGGGTCTATCTGTTCCAGAACAGTCATGGTCTTGTGCTCCTGTGGTTGCGGGCGGGGTTCGCGGCCTGTGGTGGTCCAGCAGTTGGCCCCTCCCCCGTTGTTTTTTGCCTGCTGGCGAAGCTTGCGAGCTGTGCCCGACGCAGGCCTGTCTACCCGCAGGGCAAGGGTCGGAAAATTTCCGGAGGGAATCAGCGACGAAGGAGCGCCGGATGAAAATTTGCGGGCTGCAGGCCCCGACGAAGGAGGGGCTAGACAGGCCGGAGCCGGCACGTATGATCCGAAGGACAGCAGCAAAAAACGTCGTAGACACATCAGGTCCGGGGGGGGTCCGGAGCTCTGCGACGGTGCACCCCGGGCCAAAGAGCCGGCCGCGTAGCGGACGCCCGATTCCTGGTTGGAGCGCCAGCGGAAAACAGGAGCAATAGAGCCGCAACGGTGCAGCGTGGGCCGGTCACAGCGCAGAAAGGCAGCAGAAGGGCCTCAGCGGCCGGGTTTATCTGCTCGGCGGACAAGGAATGGTTTTTGATCTGGGGGAACCCAAACAAACAGAGTTCTGGATGAGCAACGTCCTCATCCCTCTGGACGTGGTGTGGATTCGCGACAACAAAGTGTTGCGCATCGACACGGGCAGGCCGGTAGAGGAAAGAACTTTCCTCTACCGGCATAGCTAGTCCTCCGACCCGTCGCTGAAGACACCGCTGTCAGCGTGCCCGTGATGTCCGCCGCCGTGGTGATGGTGTTGGCCGCGGCAGGTGTCATCCAGTTCAACCCGGATGATTCTGCCGCTGGCCTGCTCCTGCGGAGGGCCTTCGACCAGTACATCCACGGACGCGTACAGGCCGTCTCCGCGCAGTTCCAGGGCATACGGCTGGTTGACTTCCAGGAACAGTTCGGGGGTGTCAGATCCGGCGGGCACCACGGAAATCCGGTTTTCGTCCAGTTCTGCCACGAAGATGTCCCCGTTGTCGTTCACCGCCAGTTCGGTTGCCCTGATGGAGCCTAAGGCCACCAGCTCCGGCACGCCCGTAACCGGATTGATTCGGAAGACCGATCCGGGAGCCCCGGCATCAAAAAACGCCGGCAGCGAGGTCACATACAGGGCACCGTCGGGGCCGCGTTCGACGTCGGTCGGGACGGGTTCCGCCCGGTAGGTGAGGCCCGCTATGCACTCCGGGTACCCGAAGCCGGGAGGGAAGGTGGCAGGGAGGGTGAACGTGATCGGCGGCAGCACGGCAACCGTGGAGACACTGCCGTCGTAACCGGCCAGCACCAGGGCATTCATCCCGGCGTCAGCCACGACTATTCCGTTCCGGCCGGGCAGGGAGGCAACCGGGCTGGACTCCTTCAGGCCGGTGTAAGGCGCTGGTGCAACGCCTGGCGGCAGCTGGGCGGCACAGTCGGCGGGCAGTGCTTCTTCAAACCCGTAGGTATTGATGCCGTCCGGGTTTGCAGCATATTCATAGCCGGCAATATCGGCGACGGTCCGCACGTTGCCGTTGCGGTCAACCGACTGCAGCAGCCCGATGTTTGTTGCCGAATCCCGCGAGCCCTGCCCGGTACTCACCGAGAAGTAGGTGGTGCCGCGTGCGCGGGAGATGGAGGAGGTGCCATACTGACCCGGCGTTTCCTGTGGTGCCGCAGCAAGGAGCTCAGTTGTTGCGCCGCCGTTGCTGACACGGCTCACGATCCCGACGAACGATTGAGCTATGTCGATGGTGCCACCCCGGCCAACGGCGAAGCTCAGGGGGCCGGCCAGCCCGCCGGCGACGGTGGTTATTTCTCCGGCAACGGGAGCGGGCGGCGGTGCCGGTGGGTGTTGCCGGCCTCCGGCGGACGCAGGTGAGGCCGCGAGCCCCAGAACTGCGGCTGCGGCGAGGGCGGCGAGTGCAGGTGATGATTTCTTCACGGTGTTCTCCTCAGCATTGGGGTGTGCAATACGAGACTTGCCTCGGGCCTCCAGTGGTTTCCCCTCCACGCCCCCGCCGAGGCAGTGAAAGCCTAGGGGTGGCACCGTTTCGCGGACACATAGTTCCCGAAGGTGGCCCGGTTCATCGTCCAGAAAAACCACGTAGTCGGCGGGACCTGAAACTAGGTATTCTGCGGATAGACGTCCGGGACACCGCACGTAACCAATGGGGGGAATACCATGGCGCCGGAGGTACCAGCGAGCAGTGCCAGATTTGCGGAACGTCCGCCGGGGTGGCTTCGGTGGGGAGGCTACGGCAAAAAAACGTCGTAGACACATCAGGCCCGGGGGGTCCGGAGCTCTGCGACGGCGCGCCCCGGGCCAAAGAGCCGGCCGCGCAGCGGACGCCCGATTCCTGGTTGGAGCCCCCGGGCGGAAACCAGAACAATCTCTAGAGTGAGGGACAGGGCGAGCGTAGGAGCATGCCGAATTCGCGGACTGCGATCATATGCAACCGCCGTTGCCAAACGTCACGCGGAACAGAACCCGCCGAGCTGGCCGCGGAAGCGGAACAGGTGGCAGCAGCAGCTCTGCCCGCCCTCGAACCTGGCCCTAGGGTTCCCCGCGGACGCCGTATCCTGAGCTCCGCTGTTGATTATGGCGGAGCGGGCAGTTTGCAGCTGACTGGCAGTGGCCTGGCGTCTTCGAAGTGGTATGCCTTACTCCGGACGCCAGCTACACACAGCCGTCCACTCTGTCACTCACTGAGTCCCATACTCACGGAGTCTGGCTTCGGAGTCTGCCAGCCATATTCGTCTTAGCCTCGGGCATCCCCATCGTGAGCACGGGGTTGGCCTGGTCTGGCGTGTCCGCTGGCCACGGAATCACAGACTCAGTGAGTTCTTGAGTCTGTACCTATCGGCCGAACCGGCATGGGGCATTCATCTGAACGGGCCATTCCGACCTACCGCATCGAATGGTCCGCAATTCACCCTCCCCAGGTCAGGACTCAACCCCATCACACGCTGTCAGCGCCGACCCGGACGCGGTGGTGACGTGACATTCGCCGTAAATCTGGGTGCACCAATGCACCCCTGAGGGTGGGAATCAAACGGCGATCTTGACCGATAGACTCTGGCACTCCGCGACTCTGAAGCAACGTTTTCAGAATAGCTGGCGGCGACCCCTGACTCACAGAGTCCCAAACTTACAGAGTCTGAGTTCGGAGTCTGCCCGTGATTCGGCGCCATATCTGTTGATCCCCGGCTCCCAGAGTCTCGGACTCTGTGAGTTCCTGACTCAGTGAGTTCTTTGAGTCTGTACTTATCGGCCGAACCGGCATGGGGCATTCATCTGAACGGGCCATTCCGACCTACCGCATCGAATGGTCCGCAATTCACCCTCCCCAGGTCAGGACTCAACCCCATCACACGCTGTCAGCGCCGACCCGGACGCGGTGGTGACGTGACATTCGCCGTACATCTGGGTGTACCAATGCACCCCTGGGGGGAGTTCGGAGTCTGCCCGTGATTCGGCGCCATATCTGTTGATCCCCGGCTCCCAGAGTCTCGGACTCTGTGAGTTCCTGACTCAGTGAGTTCTTTGAGTCTGTACTTATCGGCCGAACCGGCATGGGGCATTCATCTGGACGGGCCATTCCGACCTACCGCATCGAATGGTCCGCAATTCACCCTCCCCAGGTCAGGACTCAACCCCATCACACGCTGTCAGCGCCGACCCGGACGCGGTGGTGACGTGACATTCGCCGTACATCTGGGTGCACCAATGCACCCCTGGGGGGAGTTCGGAGTCTGCCCGTGATTCGGCGCCATATCTGTTGATCCCCGGCTCCCAGAGTCTCGGACTCTGTGAGTTCCTGACTCAGTGAGTTCTT
>NZ_JBIWDW010000011.1:0-1689 GCF_044762205.1 Arthrobacter sp. NPDC097144
ATGCGGTTTTGGATGGACTCGCGGCCTATCAGCTTGTTGGTTGGGGTAACGGCCCACCAAGGCGACGACGGGTAGCCGGCCTGAGAGGGTGACCGGCCACACTGGGACTGAGACACGGCCCAGACTCCTACGGGAGGCAGCAGTGGGGAATATTGCACAATGGGCGAAAGCCTGATGCAGCGACGCCGCGTGAGGGACGAAGGCCTTCGGGTTGTAAACCTCTTTCAGCAGGGAAGAAGCGAAAGTGACGGTACCTGCAGAAGAAGCGCCGGCTAACTACGTGCCAGCAGCCGCGGTAATACGTAGGGCGCAAGCGTTATCCGGAATTATTGGGCGTAAAGAGCTCGTAGGCGGTTTGTCGCGTCTGCTGTGAAAGCCCGGGGCTCAACCCCGGGTCTGCAGTGGGTACGGGCAGACTAGAGTGCAGTAGGGGAGACTGGAATTCCTGGTGTAGCGGTGAAATGCGCAGATATCAGGAGGAACACCGATGGCGAAGGCAGGTCTCTGGGCTGTAACTGACGCTGAGGAGCGAAAGCATGGGGAGCGAACAGGATTAGATACCCTGGTAGTCCATGCCGTAAACGTTGGGCACTAGGTGTGGGGGACATTCCACGTTTTCCGCGCCGTAGCTAACGCATTAAGTGCCCCGCCTGGGGAGTACGGCCGCAAGGCTAAAACTCAAAGGAATTGACGGGGGCCCGCACAAGCGGCGGAGCATGCGGATTAATTCGATGCAACGCGAAGAACCTTACCAAGGCTTGACATGAACCGGAAAGGCCTGGAAACAGGTCCCCCACTTGTGGCCGGTTTACAGGTGGTGCATGGTTGTCGTCAGCTCGTGTCGTGAGATGTTGGGTTAAGTCCCGCAACGAGCGCAACCCTCGTTCTATGTTGCCAGCGCGTTATGGCGGGGACTCATAGGAGACTGCCGGGGTCAACTCGGAGGAAGGTGGGGACGACGTCAAATCATCATGCCCCTTATGTCTTGGGCTTCACGCATGCTACAATGGCCGGTACAAAGGGTTGCGATACTGTGAGGTGGAGCTAATCCCAAAAAGCCGGTCTCAGTTCGGATTGAGGTCTGCAACTCGACCTCATGAAGTTGGAGTCGCTAGTAATCGCAGATCAGCAACGCTGCGGTGAATACGTTCCCGGGCCTTGTACACACCGCCCGTCAAGTCACGAAAGTTGGTAACACCCGAAGCCGGTGGCCTAACCCCTTGGGGAGGGAGCCGTCGAAGGTGGGACCGGCGATTGGGACTAAGTCGTAACAAGGTAGCCGTACCGGAAGGTGCGGCTGGATCACCTCCTTTCTAAGGAGCACCTCAAAGTGTCCATGTCCTTCCACAGTGTTGGATGTGTGCTTTGCAGGAGATGCCCATATCGGAGACGTTAGTTCTTCGGTGGGTGCTCAAGGGTGGAATATCAATAGGCAGGTTCCCGGGGTGGTCCGGGCAGCACAGTACGCCGTGCCGTGGTTTTTCCTTTTTGGGGAGAGAACGCGGGTTCAGGGTTGGAACTGCTGCCGGGTATCCATGTACCGGGTTTTACCGTTTGGCACACTGTTGGGTCCTGAGGCAACAGGACCGAAGAATTCGAACCAAGAACATGGTTGGAAGGACACGGGTACCGTGTTGTTTCTGGTTGTTCCTGCGCAGGTCTGAAGCGTTCCGCGGTAAATACGCGGTG
>NZ_JBIWDW010000011.1:1786-3918 GCF_044762205.1 Arthrobacter sp. NPDC097144
GAGGGGTGTGACGGGGTTGTTGTTTGAGAACTACATAGTGGACGCGAGCATCTTAAAATTATTAAGTGCAATTTCAGATAAACCTGGTGACCGGTTTTACCGGTTTCCATGGTTTTCTCGATAGCGATAATATTTATTGATCTTTTGTGGTCAAGTTTTTAAGGGCACACGGTGGATGCCTTGGCATCAGGAGCCGAAGAAGGACGTAGGAATCTGCGATAAGCCTGGGGGAGTTGATAACCGAGCGTTGATCCCAGGATGTCCGAATGGGGAAACCCCGCCCGGCGCGCGAGTGACCGGGTGACCCGCATCTGAACACATAGGGTGCGTGGAGGGAACGTGGGGAAGTGAAACATCTCAGTACCCACAGGAAGAGAAAACAACAGTGATTCCGTTAGTAGTGGCGAGCGAACGCGGAAGAGGCTAAACCAGTGGTGTGTGATAGCCGGCGGGCGTTGCATCACTGGGGTTGCGGGACTTTCCGTACCAGTTCTGCCGGATTGGTGAAGTGAGTGCAGGTGCATAGGTGAACGGGTTTGAAAGCCCGGCCGTAGAGGGTGTTAGCCCCGTAACCGGAATGTATGCTGCCGCTTGGAGAGGATCCCAAGTAGCACGGGGCCCGAGAAATCCCGTGCGAATCTGCCAGGACCACCTGGTAAGCCTAAATACTCCCTGATGACCGATAGCGGACAAGTACCGTGAGGGAAAGGTGAAAAGTACCCCGGGAGGGGAGTGAAACAGTACCTGAAACCGTGTGCCTACAATCCGTTGGAGCAGGGCAGCATCCTTGTGGTGTTGTGCTTGTGACAGCGTGCCTTTTGAAGAATGAGCCTGCGAGTTAGTGTTACGTCGCGAGGTTAACCCGTGTGGGGAAGCCGTAGCGAAAGCGAGTCTGAACAGGGCGATGCAGTGGCGTGATCTAGACCCGAAGCGGAGTGATCTACCCATGGCCAGGTTGAAGCGACGGTAAGACGTCGTGGAGGACCGAACCCACTTCAGTTGAAAATGGAGGGGATGAGCTGTGGGTAGGGGTGAAAGGCCAATCAAACTCCGTGATAGCTGGTTCTCCCCGAAATGCATTTAGGTGCAGCGTTGCGTGTTTCTTACCGGAGGTAGAGCTACTGGATGGCTAATGGGCCCTACAAGGTTACTGACGTCAGCCAAACTCCGAATGCCGGTAAGTGAGAGCGCAGCAGTGAGACTGTGGGGGATAAGCTTCATAGTCGAGAGGGAAACAGCCCAGACCACCAACTAAGGCCCCTAAGCGTGTGCTAAGTGGGAAAGGATGTGGAGTTGCTCAGACAACCAGGAGGTTGGCTTAGAAGCAGCCATCCTTGAAAGAGTGCGTAATAGCTCACTGGTCAAGTGATTCCGCGCCGACAATGTAGCGGGGCTCAAGTACACCGCCGAAGTTGTGGCATTCAAATATTAGCCAAGCGGATGGTTTATCCATTTTCGTTCAAGCGTTTGGATGGGTAGGGGAGCGTCGTGTGGGCAGTGAAGTCGCGGTGTAAACCAGCGGTGGAGCCTACACGAGTGAGAATGCAGGCATGAGTAGCGAAAGACGGGTGAGAAACCCGTCCGCCGAATGATCAAGGGTTCCAGGGTCAAGCTAATCTGCCCTGGGTAAGTCGGGACCTAAGGCGAGGCCGACAGGCGTAGTCGATGGACAACGGGTTGATATTCCCGTACCGGCGAAAAACCGCCAATACTGATCGGGGGATACTAACCGCCCAATACCTGACTGTTAGCCCTTGTGGCGACACGGTTTTTGGTGGAGCGCGGGACCTGATCCCGGGAGGTAAGCGTATTAACAGGTGTGACGCAGGAAGGTAGCCGGGCCGGGCGATGGTTGTCCTGGTCTAAGGATGTAGGGTCAGCGATAGGTAAATCCGTTGCTGTGTCTTTGATGACGATCCTGAGATCTGACGGGACCCACTTTGGTGGGAATCCGGTGATCCTATGCTGCCTAGAAAAGCATCGGCGCGAGGTTTTAGCCGCCCGTACCCCAAACCGACACAGGTGATCAGGTAGAGAATACTAAGGCGATCGAGAGAATTATGGTTAAGGAACTCGGCAAAATGCCCCCGTAACTTCGGGAGAAGGGGGGCCCCAACCTTGATGGACACTAC
>NZ_JBIWDW010000011.1:4014-5371 GCF_044762205.1 Arthrobacter sp. NPDC097144
TGCTGTCCGGAGGGGATCGGGGCCGCAGAGACCAGGGGGAAGCGACTGTTTACTAAAAACACAGGTCCGTGCGAAGTCGCAAGACGATGTATACGGACTGACTCCTGCCCGGTGCTGGAAGGTTAAGAGGACCGGTTAGCCCTTACGGGCGAAGCTGGGAATTTAAGCCCCAGTAAACGGCGGTGGTAACTATAACCATCCTAAGGTAGCGAAATTCCTTGTCGGGTAAGTTCCGACCTGCACGAATGGAGTAACGACTTCCCCGCTGTCTCAACCATAAACTCGGCGAAATTGCAGTACGAGTAAAGATGCTCGTTACGCGCAGCAGGACGGAAAGACCCCGAGACCTTTACTATAGTTTGGTATTGATATTCGGTGTGGCTTGTGTAGGATAGGTGGGAGACTGTGAGACCCGGACGCCAGTTCGGGTGGAGTCATCGTTGAAATACCACTCTGGTCATACTGGATATCTAACTTCGGCCCGTAATCCGGGTCAGGGACAGTGCCTGATGGGTAGTTTAACTGGGGCGGTTGCCTCCTAAAGAGTAACGGAGGCGCCCAAAGGTTCCCTCAGCCTGGTTGGCAATCAGGTGGCGAGTGTAAGTGCACAAGGGAGCTTGACTGTGAGAGAGACATCTCGAGCAGGGACGAAAGTCGGGACTAGTGATCCGGCGGTACATTGTGGAATGGCCGTCGCTCAACGGATAAAAGGTACC
The DNA here is from genome assembly GCF_044762205.1 of Arthrobacter sp. NPDC097144. Taxonomy (NCBI): domain Bacteria; kingdom Bacillati; phylum Actinomycetota; class Actinomycetes; order Micrococcales; family Micrococcaceae; genus Arthrobacter; species Arthrobacter sp. NPDC097144. Next base: position 4,731 of record NZ_JBIWDW010000011.1, read on the forward strand.
TCGGGGATAACAGGCTGATCTTGCCCAAGAGTCCATATCGACGGCATGGTTTGGCACCTCGATGTCGGCTCGTCGCATCCTGGGGCTGGAGTAGGTCCCAAGGGTTGGGCTGTTCGCCCATTAAAGCGGTACGCGAGCTGGGTTTAGAACGTCGTGAGACAGTTCGGTCCCTATCCGCTGCGCGCGCAGGAAATTTGAGAAGGGCTGTCCTTAGTACGAGAGGACCGGGACGGACGAACCTCTGGTGTGTCAGTTGTACTGCCAAGTGCACCGCTGATTAGCTACGTTCGGATGGGATAACCGCTGAAAGCATCTAAGCGGGAAGCCCGCTTCGAGATGAGATTTCCATACACCTTGTGTGTGAGAGGCCCCCAGCCAGACCACTGGGTTGATAGGCCGGATGTGGAAGCGGGGACTAAAGACCCGTGAAGCTGACCGGTACTAATAGGCCGATAACTTACACCACAACACACTCTGGGCAGGAAACGACTTCAAACGTTCCCGCCAAAGAAGGATTGTGTTAGATCATGCTGCTTGCGTCCACTATGTGGTTCCCGGACAACAAACCCGAGGGGTTTGTTACCCGTGGAACACGACCACCATACTGGTCTCCTTAACCGGGGATTATGTGTGGGTGGTCG
>NZ_JBIWDW010000012.1:0-3009 GCF_044762205.1 Arthrobacter sp. NPDC097144
AGGATCACCAGGATGTTTTTGGTGGGGTTTGGCCGCCATGCTCAGGATGTTTTGCAACTCCCGGCCGCGGCGACTTAGAAGACTCTACACGGGGTACGGGGCCCGCGCAAATCGGCTTGCTCCTGTGATCGGGGTCCCCCTGTACATTGCGGCAAACACCTCAACAGCGGTGCATCTTCAGTGTCCATTGCGGCCAATTCATTTGCTGGTTTCATCTTCGGCCCGGCCTCTTTTCGGGTGTGCACGCAACTGTGGGCGGTCTCCCATCGGGAAGCCGCCCACAGCAGGATGTTGTGGTCCGGACGGCCTGCTCAACTCCACTGAGGGAGCAGGCTGTCCGTTGACCGGTCGCCGGCTGCTGAGTTCACAGCGTCGGCGGCTGCACTATCCCTTCCTGCGTCGTGCTGCTCCCGCAATCAGCAGGGTGCCGATCAGCAGCGCTCCTGCTGCGGCCAGATATACCTGTGTACCGATGTTTGCCCCGGTTTTGGCGAGCGTGTCCTTACCCAATACCGCGTAAGTATTGGTCACTGTCGACGCTACGGTTTCACCCGAAACGATAACGACGCCGTAGGGCAGCACCGTCTCAACAGTGACGTTGCCGTTTTCACCGGTTGTTGGTTCCGTGATGGTGCACTCAGTGCCGGCGGGGATGCCCTCGAAGACCTGTACATACTCACCCGCCGCAGTGCCGGCCGGGATCCGCACCACTTCCTCGAGCTCGTCGCCGCAAACCACGTTCAAAACGGAGGCGGACTGCTGGCCAGCCCCGTTGCCCGCGACGATTTTAGTAACCTGCAGCGACCCGTTGGCGTACTGCACCGTGTTAGCCAGGGAGGCGCTTACCGTGGTGCCCGGCTCAATGGCTACTGTCACGGGGTCACCCGCGTCGACCGTAACCTCCGACGTTGCACCCGTAGACGTTTCGGTTACCGTGCACTCCGTACCCGCAGGAATGTCCGGGAAGGTTTGCCCGTACGGTCCGGCTGCACTGCCTGCAGGGATAACAACCGTAGTGTCCAGGACGGTCCCACAGACAACAGCGATGACAATCTCCTGCTGCAGGCCTGCGGCATTCCCGTCGATCGTCTTGGTGACGTTGAGTGCACCAGGCCGGTACTCCACAGTGTTGGTAATCGTGACGGCCGAACTTGCCTCAATCACGGCTTCCTGCGGAGCGGAAGACACAACTTCTACGGCAGTCGTTGATCCAGTCTCCGGTTCTGTGACAACACAGGTAGTCCCCAGTGGAATGCCGGTGAAGGTGGATGCTTGGTCCTCCGTACGGCCAGCCTCGATAGTGGCTTGGAAAACGAGGCCTGGTCCGCAGTCAACATTCAGGAGGATGGTGCCCTGTTGCCCCACCGCACCTCCCGCAAACGTCTTATTCACGGTGAGGATGCCGGTTTCATAGAACTCTGCCGTCGCCTGGGCATTGGATGCGATCTGGGATTCGGTAGCCAGGATCAGCTTCTGGGCGTTCGTAACGCTGGGGTTATTCCCTGCATAAAGATAGACATTTCCTGTCTGTACGGGCACTACGGCGGTGGCTGTCAGTACCACCGGATCCGTGGTCTGGTTGTCATTTCGAACCCAGAGCTGCGTACCCGAAGCTACCCTCGTGCCAACGAGCGGAACGGTGCCTGCAGCATCCGTGTACAGCGTGTACCCTTCCGGCACCTCTACCGTGAGTGTGGCTGCATCTGCGGAGGAGACAGTGAAAGGCCCGGTAACTCCGTCGACAGGGCCCGCGGCAAGCGGCGGATCGACGCTAACGTCCGGCGCCGGGGGTTCTGTAAGCGGGCCTGCGGCCAGCACGTCAGCAACGATGGCGGCTGTGTACTGCCTAACACCGTCATTGGCGGCAAGAACGTAGCCGTCACTGAAAAACCAGACTGCGGCCTGTACAGCGGCTGCCCGAATTGCATCTGACGGTGCGGGAGGCGCTCCAGGCACGTCAGGATAGTACGTGTTGAGCACGCGGTTTACGTAACCCACGTTGGGTACGTTCGATTCATCCCAGGAGCCGTTCTCGTACCCAAGACCGGTGTAGGTCTGCGTGCGGATATCGATGCAGTACATCTGCTGGGTATTTCCCTCCGCATCCACCGTGGTGATGATGCCGGCAAAGGACTCATTGGCTGTCTCATAACCGGCAGGAACATCAGCCGGATACCCTGCAGTCGGGTCGAAGGTTCCTCCAACCGGCGGCAGGCCGCCCGTCACAGCGGTGCCGGGGCCGGTTCCTGTCATCGTAATTTCCACAAGGTCCAAAGGAACCTCGTTTCCGGGGGACTCCCCCGAAAATACAGCCTGCGCCGGTGAGGCCAGTTGCAGAAGGAGGCACAGGACACCAAATATTCCGAGGCCGGCACCGGCCCGACGTCTTTTCGTTGTTCGTGAGCCGGCCGACGTTCGGGCGGCTTCGTGGCGCAGGTTCATGGGTTCCGCTTTCCTAGCTGGGCACGGTGGACATCCGCAGAGCCGAATCCCGGGCAGGTAAAATCCGGGCTCTGTGAGCAGTGAGGCTACCGGCCTGGGAATCCCGTGAAAAGGGAGATGCAGGAATTACGCACTGATACCAGTGATAAAGCCGTGACGCATGCGGTTAGGGCAGCGCGTGGTGTCATTATGGGCTCTCTTGATGCCGTTCCGACCGGGGGTGATCCCTGGCGGAAGCAGCGGTACGCCTGTCAGTCGCACGGATCAGGGGACCATTCCAGCCGCTGAAGCCCCGCATCCGCACCGACAAAGTGCCCAATCACACAAAACCCGCTGGGCACAGTACGGTTCTCCTGCAGCCGGCGTCCCGCTGGAGCCTGGAATCAGCGTGTTAAGCAGGAAGGGCCCCGCAAACATGCGGGACCAATTAACAGGCGGGGCCGGTTAAACAGGAAGAGCCTGTACCAACACTGGCGGGGCCGGTTAAACAGGAAGAGCCTGTACCAACACTGGCACAGGCTCTTCCCTCAAATATTGTCCGGCGGTGACCTACTCTCCCACACCCTC
>NZ_JBIWDW010000013.1:0-1082 GCF_044762205.1 Arthrobacter sp. NPDC097144
TGTAACTCTCACGGACGTTGTGAACGCGTTCGATAGGTGAGAGGCCCTCGATCCCGGTATGGGGTCGATGATGATTGTAGTGATGAAGCCAGGCATCGTAATCAGCGATCCTGGCTTCTTCGCTTTTGTAGGGTTTCGCGTACGCCCATTCGGTGGCCAGGGTGCGGTTGAACCGCTCGACTTTTCCGTTGGTTTGCGGCCGGTAGGGCCTAGTGAATTTGTGTTTGATGCCCGGCCCCAGAGCCTGCGCGAAGGCGTGGGAGCGGTAGCAGGAACCGTTGTCGGTGAGCACCCGCAGCACGGTGATCCCGTGGGCTTCGAAGAACTCCCGGGCCCGGAGCCAGAAACCGGCGGCGGTCTCCTTTTTCTCGTCGATGAGGATCTCGGAGTAGGCCAGCCGGGAGTGGTCATCCACGGCGTGATGCAGGTAGGCGTAGCCGGGCCTGCGGTTGGCTTCGGTACGGGTTTTGTTCCGGTTCCCCGCTGACCGGCCGATCATCCGGTGTCCGCCGCCGTCGGGGATACGGCCGAGTTTCTTGATGTCCACGTGCACCAGGTCCCCGGGATGCTTGTGTTCGTAGCGGACGGGTTTGGGCCGGCGGACCGGCAGTCCGGTGGCCTGGTCCAGGTGTGAGAGTCGTGGCATGCGGTAGCGGCGCAGGACTTTCTCCACGGTGGACCGGGCCAGGTGCAGGTGGTGGGCGATGCGGTGCGGGCCCCAGCGGCGGGTGAAGCGCAGCGCGATGATCCGCCGTTCGGTCCGGGCCGGTGTTTGATGCGGACAGGACAAGGGCCGCGAGGAAAGATCGCGCATCCCGGATACTCCTCGGGAGCGGTATCTGTCGGCCCATTTCTTTGCTGTTGCCGGTGAGCAGTTGAAGCGTTCAGCGGCCCGGCGCAGAGGCCACCCGGACTCGACAACAATTTTTGCCAGGCGCAGTCGTCCGGTTTCGGTCAGGGGTGCGCTAGCGTGGGTCACGAGGGTCTCCGTAGGTCGGATGAGTGTGGTAACCCATATCGAACCGGAGACCCTCGCCTATTTAACTTTTGCCACGCCGTTCACAACCACCGTAAGAGTTACA